>NZ_JBSHLM010000020.1:0-234651 GCF_053644375.1 Streptomyces sp. NPDC055400
CACCGTCAGGTCCTCAGCGAAATGCCGGTCCCCCGTCGCATCCGGCACATACTTCACGGTGACAACGATCCTCAAGCTCACGCCGGCTCTCCTACCCTGGTGTGGTTCCTGAAAGCGACACTATGGCACTCAGTACCCTCTTGCAAGGTACGTGGTGCCAGATGAGCCGCTTCGGTGTTACGTTCCCGGCATGACTGAGGCGACCAGACCGGCCAAGAAGGCGCCGATGCGCGAGGTGCTCGCCGAGGCGGCGTTCCAGCTCTTCCTCGACCGGGGTTTCGAACAGACCACGGTCGACGACATCGTCGCCCGGGCGGGCGTCGGGCGCAGGTCGTTCTTCCGGTACTTCCCGTCCAAGGAGGACGCGGTCTTCCCGGACCACGAGCGCTGCCTGGCCGACATGACCGCGTTCCTCGAAGAGGCCGACGGCCGCGACCCGGTGGGCACCGTCTCCGACGGGGCGCGCCTCGTGCTGCGCATGTACGCGGCCAACCCCGAGTTCTCCGTGCAGCGTTACCGCCTCACGCGCGAGGTGCCGGGACTTCGGACGTACGAGCTGTCGGTGGTGCGGCGCTACGAGCGCACCCTCGCGGGCTATCTGCGGGAGCGCTTCGAGGGGGAGCGGGACGGCGCGCTGCGGGCCGAGGTGATCGCGGCGTCCGTCGTCGCCGCGCATAACAACGTGCTCCGGACCTGGCTCCGTTCGGGTGGTGAGGGGGACCCGTACGCGGCCGTGGACCACGCTCTCGGGATGGTGCGCGCGGTGTGGAGTGGCGCGGGCGACGGCGCGGCGGGGGCGGCCGCCGAGGATGAAGTCGTGGTGATGGTCGCCCCGAAGGGTGCCCCGATGTGGCAGGTCGTGCAGCGGATCGAGTCGGCCTTCGGGCAGGGCTGAGGACCCGGTCCCCGGACGGATCCGGCTGGATTTGGCACTCAGTACCTTTACAGCCGGGAACTCAGTGCCATACGGTGCGGAGGCGCCGACGCGATGGTGCGGCGCATCAGAGCCGAGCGCAGGGGGCCGAGCCGTGTCCGAGACAGCAACCCACACCGCGCCGATCGAGCACGCGGTGTCCCGAACCGCGTCGACCGGGCACGAGGGGACCGGCCTCACGATCCAGCGCTGTCGCTGGTGCGGCACCGCCTCCTTCCGGCGCCTCCTGTGTCCGGTGTGCGCGTCGAGCGATCTGCAGCCCGAGCACAGCGACGGGCTTGGCGTCGTCGTGCAGTCCAGCGTCGTGAACCGGTACACGGGGACGGCGCGCAACGAGTCCCTCGTCCGCTTCCCCGAAGGCTTCGTGTTCCGGTGCCGCGTCGTCGGCGCCGCCCCGAACCTGGTGTGGATCGGCGCGCACGTGCGCCCCGTGGCCGGCAGCGACCCCGATGCCGGGGAAGTGGTCTTCGAGCTGTGCGACACGGGCGGACGCACCGACTGGCAGTGACCCTGCCGCTCTCGTCCCCGCTGCCGGGACGGCGCCGGTCAGAAGGCGACGGGGTCCCGGATCAGCGGGCACGTCATGCAGTGTCCGCCGCCTCGGCCGCGGCCGAGCTCCGCGCCGACGATGGTGATGACCTCGACGCCCGCCTTGCGCAGCAGGGTGTTCGTCTGGGTGTTGCGGTCGTACGTGATGACGACGCCCGGCTCGACCGCGACGGCGTTGTTGCCGCTGTCCCACTGCTGGCGCTCGGAGGCGTAGACGTCGCCTCCGGTCTCGATCACGTGCAGTGCGCCGAGGCCGAGCGCCTTCGCCACGACGTCGACGAACGGGCGCGAGCCCTCGTCGGTGATGTGGAGGCCGGACGGATCGCTGCCGGGGCGCAGCGTGAAGGTGTGGACGGCGTCCATGATGGCCGGGTAGAGCGTGACGATGTCGCGGTCGGCAAAGGTGAAGACGGTGTCCAGGTGCATGGCGGAGCGCAGCTTCGGCATACCGGCGACGATGACCTGCTCCGCGGCGCCGTTCCTGAAGAGTGCGGCGGCCACCTGAGTGATCGCCTGCCGTGAGGTGCGCTCGCTCATGCCCATCAGGACGACCCCGTTGCCCACGGGCATGATGTCGCCGCCCTCGAACGTGGCCTGGCCCCAGTCCCGTTCGGGGTCTCCCCACCACACGGTGGAGCCCGTGAAGTCGGGGTGGAACGCGTAGAGCGCCTTCATGAGCAGGGTCTCGTCGTGGCGCGCGGGCCAGTACAGCGGGTTGAGGGTGACGCCCTCGTACAGCCAGCACGTCGTGTCGCGGGTGTAGAGGGTGTTGGGCAGGGGCGGCATGAGGTACTCGCGTACGCCTGTCGACTCGCGGACCAGGGCGACGTAGTCGGAGCGGAACTCGTCCGGCAGGTCGGTGGTGGCGAGCCCGCCGATCAGATGCTCGGTGAGACGGTGCGGGCTGAGCTCGTCGAGGAAGGTCCGGGTGTCGTTCATGAGGCCGAGACCGACCTCGTTCGCGACGATCTTGCGGTCCAGGAGCCAGGCCTTCGCCTCGGGGATCGTCATGGTCTCGGCGAGGACTTCGTGCAGTTCCACGACGTCGACGCCGCGATCGCGCAGCTTGTTGACGAAGTCGGCGTGGTCGCGCTGGGCGTTCTCCACCCACATCACGTCGTCGAAGAGGAGGTCGTCGGAGTTGGTCGGGGTGAGCCTGCGGTGGGCGAGGCCGGGCGCGCAGACCAGGACCTTGCGCAGCGTGCCGACCTCGGAGTGGACGCCGAGCGCCGGCTCGGCCGTGGTGTCGTTGCTGGTCACGATGTGCCTTTCCAGGGAGTCGGTGCGACGGGCGGGCCGGTCACAGGCTGATCCATCCGGCCGCCAGGGCGATGACACCGAGGACCGCTCCGGCCACGGACACCGCGAGGATGACGAGTTCGGTGGGGGAGAACAGGCGTCTGCCCTGTTCGCGGCGGGCCATCACGAAGAGGACGGTGGCGGGCGCGTAGATGATGAGGGACACCAGGACGAACTTCACCCCGGCCGCGTACAGAAGGAACGCCGTGTAGACGGTCGCGATGGCCGCCACGACGAGTTCGCCGCGCACGTCGCGGGCCCCGACGGTCAGTTCGTCCGGCCGCAGCGCGATCTTCACGGCGAACGCGGCGGCCAGCAGGAACGGGATCAGCGACAGGGCGCTGGTCAGATCGAGCGCGAAGTTGAACGCGTCGTCCGAGAACGAGGTGATGACCAGGACGGCCTGGGAGAGGGCCGTGGTCATCACCAGTGCGGGCACGGGCACGTCGGCGTGGTTCGTGCGGGCCAGGAACCGCGGCATGTCCTGGTCCCTGGCGGCGACGAGGAGGACCTCGGCCGCCATCAGCGTCCACGCGAGATAGGCGCCGAGCACGGAGATGATCAGGCCGACGCTGACGAACACCTTGCCCCAGGTGCCGACCGCCTCCTCGAGGACGCCCGCCATGGACGGCTGGCGCAGCTCGGCGATCTCGCTCATCGGCAGGATGCCGTACGACACGATCGTGACGGAGGCGAAGACGGCGAAGACGCTCAGGAAACCCAGGACGGTCGCGCGGCCGACGTCCTCGCGGCGTTTGGCGTGGCGGGAGTAGACGCTCGCGCCCTCGACACCGAGGAACACGAAGACCGTGGCCAGCATCGTCCCTCTGACCTGGGAGAACAGCGAGCCCGCATAGTCGGCGCCGCCGAAGTTCTCCGCGAAGACGTGCGGCTTGAGGCAGAACAGGGCCAGCACGACGAAGACGAGGATCGGCACGACCTTGGCGACGGTGACGACGCGGTTGATCGTGGCCGCTTCCTTGACGCCCCGCCGGATCAGGAAGAAGAACGCCCACAGCCCTGCCGAGGACAGGATGATCGCGAGGGCGGTGTCGCCGTCGCCGAGGGCGGGGGCGATCGCGCCGACGGTCGACATGATCAGCACCCAGTACGTCACATTGCCGACGCACGCGCTGGCCCAGTAGCCGAAGGCCGAGAAGAAGCCCAGATATTCGCCGAACCCGGCCTTGGCGTACGCGTACACGCCGGCGTCCAGATCGGGCCTGCGGACGGCGAGCGTCTGGAAGACGAAGGCGAGCATCAGCATGCCGGTGCCGGCGATGGCCCATGCGATCAGGGCGCCGGCCACGCCGGTCTCCTGCGCGAAGCGGCTCGGCAGGGAGAAGACGCCGGCGCCGACCATGGATCCGACGACCATCGTCGTCAGCGTGAGGAGGGTCAGCTTGGCTGTGGGCGACTGCTCGGGCCGGTCGGCGGAAAGGGTGCCTTCTGCCTGCGTCATGTCTTCCTCTGGCCGTGGGGCGTTGGAACCGACAGAGGACGACCATATTCGCAAAATGTCAGATATGTCCCATTGGAGGGTTGGGGGCGGCAAGGGGAGTGGTGTCGCGCGCCGAACCGGAAATTCGGGCATATCGTGCATCGAGGAAGCCTTGTGAAGCCTCACGCCTTTGGAAAGGCGCTCCCATGCAGCCCGAACTGACCCCCGCCGTGCTCGCGTCGCTGCGCCGGCCCCGGCACTATCCGGCGGTGTCGGTCCTCATGCCCACGCACCGGCGGAAGCCGGACAACGCGCAGGACCCCATCCGGCTGCGCAATCTCCTCGCCGAGGCGGCCAACGAGCTGGAGGCCGATCCCGCGGTGACACCGGAGCGCCGCCAGGACGTCGTCGAGCAGCTGGATCTGGCGCTCGCGGAGATCGACCTCGACCACGCCGAGGACGGTCTGGCGATCTTCGCCTCGCCGGGCGAGCACCACGTGTGGTCGCTGCCGCGCACCGTCCCCGAACGGGTCGTGCTCGCCGACACGTATCTGACCCGCAATCTCGTCGCCGCCTACAGCGCCGAACAGCCCTACTGGGTGCTCGCGGTCTCGGCGGACCGTGCCGCTCTGTGGAAGGGCGACGCGCGGCGCCTCGTGGAGGAGCACACGGCAGGATTCCCGCTGACCCGGAGCCTCGACGACCCCGACGCCGAGCGCAAGGAGCGCGTCGGGGACCTGCCGAGCACCTACCGCGACGAGCAGACCCGCCGGTTCCTCCGGCAGGTCGACACGGCGCTCGACGAAGCCCTCGCTCCCACCGCGCGGCTGTACGTCGCCGGTGAGCAGGCGGCCGTCACCCTGCTGAACGAGGTCGGAACGGCCACCGGGCACGCCGTCCCCGTGGCCCACGGCGGACTCGCGAACGCCGATGCGGAGACGGTGCGTGAGGCGGTGCGGCCCGCCGTCACCGCTCAGGAGCAGCAGAGCGTGGCCGCCACCATGGCGGACATCGAGCGTGCGCGGGGCTGGAAGGAGTTCGCCGCGGGCGTGGACGAGGTGTGGGAGCACGTCGCCGCCGGGCGGGTTCGCGCACTGGTCGTCGAAGAGCATTTCCGCACCACCGTCCGGCAGGACGGCGACCACCTGGTCCCGGCCGCGCCCGGTGACCTGGACGCCCACGACGACATCGTCGACGAGATCGTCGAACGGGCCCTGGAGACGGGCGCCGAGGTGCGCTTCGTCCCTGACGGAACCCTCCCGGACGCGTCGGGAATCGTCGGAATCATGCGCTACTGAGCCAGAGCTTTCGGATAGATGCAAGGAGACGTCTGAATGAGTGCCGGTCCCTCCGGGAAGAAGCCAGCGTCGCGCCGGCGGCGGTCCATGACGGCCGTCCTGGCCGTGCTCGCCGCCACGACAAGCGCCGCGGCCCTCGTGTCGTGCAGCACGGACAACGGCAACGGCAGTTCGACGAGCGTGAGCCCGCGCCCCACACCCCCCAATACGGCCTCCTTCTCGGGCACCCCGCCCTCCGCGATGGCGTCAGCCGCCGAGTCGGCCGTCGCCTCCGCGAAGGCGGAGGCCTCGGCGGCGGCGAGCTCCGCGTCGGCCAGGGCCTCCGAGTTCGAGGCGTCCGTGTCGGCCGAGGTGGAACGGGCCAACGCCGCGGCCGCCAGCGAACTCCTGAAGGTCAAGGGCCAGGGCAACGCCATGGCCGATGTCGCCCTCACCGGGAAGCCGCGGTCCCAGACGGGCGGGGTGTTCGCCGTCGTCGTCAACATCACCAACCGCACCGACAAGAAGGCGTCCTACGCCGTGCAGGTCGACTTCAAGGACGCCGACGGCAAGGTCGTCGAGACCCGGTACGTCGGCGCGGAGAACCTCGACCCCGGCGAGCGGGCCCAGCCCCTGGCCATCAGCCGCAAGCCCCCGGAGCTGAAGCTGACCGCGAAGATCGTCAAGGCGCAGCGGTACTGAGAGCGCGGTGCTGCTGAGTTCGCAGGGTTACCGAGGACGCGGTGCTGCTGAGTACGCAGCGCAACCGAGAAGCGCCTCAGGGCCGGAGCAGCTCGGTGAAGCGTGCGACGTCGACGTTGCCGCCGCTGACGATCACACCGACGCGGCGGCCGGGCAGCTGCCCGGCAAGGTCGCGCGCGGCGGCGAAGCCGAGGCAGCCCGTCGGCTCGACGACGGTCTTCATCCGGGTGTGGAAGATCCGCATGCACTCGACCAGTTGGTCGTCCGTGGCGGTGAGGATGTCGTCGACGCCGTCCTTGATGACGGCGAAGGTGTGCTTGCCCAGGTGTCGCGTCTGCGCGCCGTCCGCGATGGTCTGCGGGGTGTCGATGTCGATGATGCGGCCCTCGCGCAGCGACTGCCTGCCGTCGTCGCCCGCCTCGGGCTCGACGCCGTAGACGGCGCAGCCCGGGGACAGGGCGCGGGCGGCGAGGATCGACCCGGAGAGCAGCCCGCCGCCGCCCAACGGCACGAACAGCGCGTCGAGTTCACCGACCTCCTCGAACAGTTCCTTGGCCGCGGTGCCCTGACCCGCCATCACGTCCGGGTGGTCGTAGGGCGGGATCAGCGTCAGACCTCGCTCGGCGGCGACCCGGTGCCCGATCTCCTCGACGTTCTCCGTGTAGCGGTCGTACATCACGACCTCCGCGCCGTACCCCTTGGTGGCGGCCAGCTTGGCCGCGGGGGCGTCGTGCGGCATGACGATGGTCGCGGGCATTTCCAGGATGGCGGCGGACAGGGCCACGGCCTGTGCGTGGTTGCCGGACGAGTAGGCGACGACGCCGGCGCGGCGCTGCTCCGGCGAGAACCTGGACAGCGCGTTGAACGCCCCGCGGAACTTGAAGGCGCCCATGCGCTGGAAGTTCTCGCACTTGAAGTGGAGCGAGGCGCCGAGTTCGGCGTCGGTGAGGCGCGAGGTGAGAACGGGGGTGCGGTGGGCGTGCGGGGCGACGCGCTCGTGCGCGCGCACGACGTCCTCGTAGGTCGGCAGGTCGGACGGCGTCAGGTCGGCCATCGGGGGCTTCCTCTCAATCGGCAGCTGATCATGTGGCATCTGGGGATCTGGGCATCCGGACGGGGCACCCGGGCATTCGGGCATACGGCATCCGCCTATTTGGCGTCCGTGTACACCGTCGCCCTCGACACACCCAGGTGGTCGGCGACGATGCCTGCCGACCGGCGTACCTCCATGAAGCCCTGGGCCTTCAACTCCCGTACGAGTTCCCGGCGTTGGGTCGTCCGCAGGGCGCGCGGAGTGGTCGCGCGGTCGGCGGCGAACGCGTCGATGCGGGCGCGGATGGCGTCGCCGTTCGCCGGGTCGAGAGACTCGGTGGGGGCGGCGGCGCCGTCGGAGCGCCCGAAGTGGTCGAGCACGGTGCTGATGCCGTCGAAGACGGTCATGTCGATGTTCAGGCAGAGCGCGCCGGCGTAGTGCCCCCGCTCGTCCTTGATGCCGATCGACGTGCTCTTGACCCGGCGGCCGTCCGCGAACCGGTTCGGATAGTTCGCCACGACCTGCGGGTACCCGTCGTCGGCCAGCCGCGCGAGCCCGAGTTCGGTGGCGGGGTCGCCCACGGAACGGCCCGACAGGTTGTTCTCGATGGCGACGATCGCGTGGTCCGGGTCGTCGAGATCGTGCACGACGACCTCGCAGAACGGTGCGAACGTGGCCGCGAGCCCCTTGGCGACCTGCTGGAGCTGCTCCATGAGATGGGTGTGGCCGGGTTCGGGCATGTTGACAGTTTATAAAGAGCTGGACTGTTCGTCCAGAGACTTCAGGTGCCGCCCCCTGCGCACGGGCGGTCACATGCCCGTGGTCGCCGTCCTCGCCAGCCAGCCGTACGCGGCCTCGGCCGTGAACTCCCGCTGCCCGCCCCGGAACAGCAGCCCCGCCGTGGCGAACGCGGGATCGTCGGCCTGCGCGGCCACGTACGGGATCGCGATGCAGCGCATCCCCGCGGCATACGCGGCCGCGGCTCCCGGGATCGCGTCCTCCATCACCGTGCAGTGCGCGGGCATCGCGCCGAGCCTGCGCGCCGCTTCCAGGAACACGTCGGGCGCGGGCTTGCCGTGGGTGACCTCGTCCGCGGAGACGTAGATCCTCAGCTGTGCGGCGAGGCCCGTACCCGACAGGATCGCGTCGATGGCCTCGGGTGACGATCCGGACGCGACGGCCATCGGGACTCCCTCCTCGTGCAGCCGCTCCACGAGCTTCCGCATCTGCGGGTACACGGGTGTGCCGGCGCGGGCGAGCGCGAGGTAGCGGGTGTTCATCTCCGTGAGCAGCGCTTCCACCGGCGCCTGGATCCCGTACTTCTGGCGCAGGATCTCGATGGTCTCCTGGGTGCTGATGCCGACGTAGGACTCGTGTTCCTGCCAGGTGAAGTCCGGGACGCCGTGTTCGGCGAGGGTGTGCCGGCTCGCCTCGAAGTAGTTCGGCTCGCTGTCCACGAGGGTTCCGTCGAGGTCGAGGACGACCGCAGTGCTGCCCAGGGTGCTCATGCGCTCCAGGATGCCAAGGCCGCGGTCACCTGCGCTCGGCGGCGGCCCGGCCGATCGCCTCGACGAGCGGCAGGACCCGGTGCGGCACGCGCTCGCGCAGCGCGACCTCGGTACGGGTGCGGACCACGCCGGGCAGCCGGTTGAGCTGCTGGATGATGTCCTCCAGATGGCCGTTGTCGCGAGCCGCGACGCGGGTCAGGAGGTCTCCTCCGCCGGTGATCGAGAAGGCCTCGATGATCTCCGGCACGCCGGCGAGCGCGTCGCCCACGTCTTCGAGATGACCCTGCGTGACCTCGATGTGAACGAACGCGAGGACCGGGTGGCCGAGGGCCGTGGGGGAGAGGGCCGGGCCGGTGCCGGTGATCACCCCGTCGCGCTCCAGCCGGTCGAGCCGCGCCTGGAGCGTGCCGCGGGCCACGCCGAGAATGCGGGCGTACTCACGCACACTCGTACGCGGCTGCTCCAGGAGGAGACGCAGGATACGGGTGTCCAACTCGTCCACGGCCATGGGCTGCGGCCTCCTTCGCGGGGCGGTGATCGCCGGACGACTGTACCAATGGTCCAGTGGATCCGGGATTGTGCGGGCCAGTGGAGCGCACCCGGGGGGCAGCCCAGGATCCGGTGCGGATCCGGTGCGGGGTCCTGTCGAGAGGGGGTCGGTCAGGAGATATCTTGATGTCGAGCAATGTTGCAGACGAGAGACGCAGACTGTGGAGCGGAGCACCCGGTGACTGACTCGACCATCATCTATACGCACACCGACGAGGCCCCGGCCCTCGCGACGTATTCGTTCCTGCCCGTGGTCGAGGCCTACGCCTCGACCGCCGGCGTCCGTGTGGAGAGCCGCGACATCTCGCTGGCCGGGCGGATCATCGCCAGCTTCCCGGAGCGCCTCGCGGAGAGCCAGCGCATCGACGACGCGCTCGCCGAGCTCGGCGAGCTGGCCAAGACGCCCGGCGCGAACATCATCAAGCTGCCGAACATCTCGGCCTCCATCCCGCAGCTGAAGGCGGCCATCGCCGAGCTGCAGGGTCAGGGCTACGCGCTGCCGGACTACCCGGACGACCCGCAGACCGACGAGGACAAGGACGTCCGCGCCCGTTACGACAAGGTCAAGGGCAGCGCCGTCAACCCGGTCCTGCGTGAGGGCAACTCCGACCGCCGCGCCCCCGCGTCGGTCAAGAACTACGCCAAGGCGCACCCCCACCGCATGGGCAAGTGGACGCCCGAGTCGAAGACCAACGTCGCCACCATGGGCGTCAACGACTTCCGCTCCACCGAGAAGTCCGCGGTCATCGCCGAGCCCGGCACCCTGCGCATCGAGCTGGCGGCGGCCGACGGCACCACCACCGTCCTGCGCGAGTCCGTCCCGGTCCTCGCCGGCGAGGTCGTCGACGCCTCCGTCATGCGCGTCGCCGCGCTGCGCGAGTTCCTCACGGCGCAGATCGCCAAGGCCAAGGCCGAGGACGTCCTGTTCTCCGTGCACCTCAAGGCCACGATGATGAAGGTCTCCGACCCGATCATCTTCGGCCACGTCGTGCGCGCCTTCTTCCCCAAGACGTTCGCGAAGTACGGCGAGGCGCTCGTCGCCGCCGGCCTGTCCCCGAACGACGGCCTCGGCACCATCCTCAAGGGCCTGGACTCCGTGCCCCACCTGGGCGCCGAGATCAAGGCGTCCTTCGAGGCCGAGATCGCCGAGGGCCCCGCCCTCGCCATGGTCGACTCCGACAAGGGCATCACCAACCTGCACGTACCGTCCGACGTCATCGTCGACGCGTCCATGCCGGCCATGATCCGCACCTCCGGCCACATGTGGGGCCCGGACGGCGAGGAGGCCGACACCCTCGCGGTGCTGCCCGACAGCAGCTACTCCGGCGTCTACCAGGTCGTCCTCGACGACTGCCGCGCCAACGGCGCCTTCGACCCGTCCACCATGGGCTCGGTGCCGAACGTCGGCCTCATGGCGCAGAAGGCCGAGGAGTACGGCAGCCACGACAAGACCTTCGAGATCCAGGCCGCGGGCACCGTCCGCCTCGTGGACGCCGCGGGCAACGTGGTCCTGGAGCAGGAGGTCGCCGAGGGCGACATCTTCCGTGCCTGCCAGACCAAGGACCTGCCGATCCAGGACTGGGTCAAGCTCGCCGTCACCCGCGCCCGCGCGACCGGCAACCCGGCCGTGTTCTGGCTCGACGAGGGCCGCGCGCACGACGCGACGCTCATCGAGAAGGTCAAGACGTACCTGGCCGACCACGACACGGACGGTCTGCAGATCGAGATCATGTCGCCGGTCGAGGCGACCGCTTTCTCCCTGGAGCGCATCCGCCGCGGCGAGGACACCATCTCCGTCACCGGCAACGTGCTGCGCGACTACCTGACCGACCTCTTCCCGATCCTCGAGCTGGGCACGAGCGCGAAGATGCTCTCCGTCGTCCCGCTGATGAACGGCGGCGGTCTGTTCGAGACGGGCGCCGGCGGCTCCGCCCCGAAGCACGTCCAGCAGCTCGTCAAGGAGAACTACCTGCGCTGGGACAGCCTCGGTGAGTTCCTCGCCCTCGCCGTCTCCTTCGAGCACCTCGCGACCACCACGGGCAACGCCCGCGCCAAGGTCCTGGGTGAGACCCTCGACCGCGCGACCGGCACCTTCCTCAACGAGGACAAGTCGCCGAGCCGCAAGCTGGGCGGCATCGACAACCGCGGCAGCCACTTCTACCTCTCCCTGTACTGGGCGCAGGAGCTGGCCAAGCAGACCGACGACGCCCAGCTCGCCGAGGCGTTCGCGCCGCTCGCCAAGACCCTCGGCGAGCAGGAGCAGACGATCGTCGACGAGCTGATCGCGGTCCAGGGCAACCCGGCCGACATCGGCGGCTACTACCAGCCCGACGCCACCAAGGCCGCGGCGATCATGCGCCCGTCGGCCACGTTCAACCAGGCCATCGCGTCGCTCGCCTGAGCACTCCCGGTCTGACGTGTTCCGCCCCGGTCGGCTGATGCCGACCGGGGCGGTCCCGTATCTGCGGTACGGGTGGCTTACGGCGCCGGCTCCGCCGCGCGCCGGTAGCGCAGCATCTGGAGAACACGATCTTGGGCATGTTCCGCCAGGTCCCGGCGAACTCGGCCCTCGTCTCGCCGCAGTCCGGGTGGGCGCCGGCGGTCGGCCAGACCTACACCATCAGTTCATGGGACTCAGAGCTCCAGTGCCGCCGCCAGCCGCCGCCACTGCTCGCGGGGCAGGCCGGCCCGGTCCTCGCCCGGGGCCAGCACCTGGATGGCGACGTGGTCCGCCCCCGCGTCCAGGAAGGCGTCGATCCGCTCGCGAACCCGCTGCTCGTCACCCCAGCCGAAGAGGGCGTCGACGAGCCGGTCGCTGCCGCCGTCCGCGAAGTCGTCCTCGGTGAAGCCAAGACGCAGCCAGCTGTTGGTGTAGTTGGCCAGCTGCAGATAGAGCGCGAGCGTCTCGCGGGCGGTCGCCCGGGCGCGGTCCGGGTCGGCCTCCAGGACCACGGTGAACTCCGGCGCGAGCAGCGGCCCCTGGCCGAGCGCCTCACGGGCCTGCGCGGTGTGCTCCGGCGTGACCAGATACGGGTGGGCACCGGCGGCGCGGTCCCGGGAGAGCTCCAGCATGCGCGGGCCGAGCGCGGCCAGCACGCGGCGTTCGGCCGGGATCCCCGCCGCGTCCAGCGCGTCGAGGTAGTCGACCATGGCGGCGAACGGACGCTTGTACTGCGCCGTGAGCTTCGCGTGGCTCACGCCGAGGCCGAGCAGGAACCGGCCCGGGTGGGCGGCCTCCAGGGCGGCCCAGCGGTCGGCGGTCTCCCGCGCCTCGTGCTGCCAGATGCTGAGGATGCCGGTCGCGACCGTGATCTTCGAGGTGGCCTCGATCAGCGGGGCGGCGTGTTCGATGCCACTGCTGCCGCCGAGCCAGAGCGCGCCGTATCCGAGCTGTTCCAACTCCATTGCGGTTTCGGAGAGTTCGGCCGCCCGAGCAGGGTCTGGGTCGCGCAGCCCCGTGTTCCACAGGCCGTACCTGCCGATCGCGGATGCCTGCGTGCTGCTGTCGCTGAAGCTCATGAGCTGTCTCCCGCTGCCAGGTGGATCAATGTCCGACGTCTGCCGCAACCCTCGTAGGCGATCTTGTATTCCATCACCACAGAACCGTGCGCCGTGGCCGCGCGGGCGGGCCGCACCGTAAGCTCGCTGGGCTTGAGGACGAAGGGGTTGCCCGCGCCGGGCGCGGGGGCGACCTTCCAGGCGGTCTGCAGCAGCAGACAGTTCCAGGGAGTGATCAGCGCGCACACGCCGACCGGCACGTGCACCACTCGGCTGTCCACGCCGGGGTTGCCGGTGCCGGCGATCCGGCCGGTGCCGCCGGAGGCCACCAGATTGCCGAAGTAGCGGAAGCAGTTCGCGATGTCGTCCATGTCGTACTCGCTCTCCACGAGCCGTTTCCCGGTATCCATGGATCCGGCGCGGGCGAGTGCGTTCTTGTCGCGCTCGATGAGGGCGGCCACGCGCAGGAGCAGCGCGCCGCGCTCGGCGTGGTCCGTTGGTCCCCTCCCGGCTTACGTACGGAGCGTTTGACTGAGCCATTGGCCCAAGGATTTCTCCTGCTGTTGATCCATAGGCCCTCGAGATGCTGTGATGTTCCCGTCGATGGCGCTGCGGGATCTCCGCGGCGCCTTTTTCGTGCGGAGTTTCGCGGTGACGCGGAAAGGGTGGGTGGCTGTGCTGAAGAGGGTGTTCGTGGCTCCGGATCCGGGGCGGCTACGGCTGCGCTTCGCGGCCCGTGGCGTCCTCGGTATCAGCCTTGCGGTGGCCCTGTGCGGGCTCGCCGGACACTCGCTCGTCGCGGCCATCACCGGTGGCCTGGCCGCGCTGCTCGCCCTGTTCACCGTGACCGACGCGACGGTGCGCCGACAGGCCGTGACGACCGCGCTGCTTCCGGCCGTCGGCCTCCCGGTGCTCGGGCTCGCGGCCGCCCTGCACGACCTGCCCGTCCCCCGTGACCTGGCGTTCCTCGCGGTCGTGGGCGCCGGCGTGTACGCGCGGCGGTGGGGGCCGCGCGGGCACTCGCTCGGCGTGTTCGCGTTCATGACCTTCTTCGTCATGTCAAGGGCGCGACAGGCAACCAGCCCCGTATAGCCGGTGTTCTTGCTGGACGGAGCTGTGTTGGGGTGCACTCGGCGAGCCGCACGTGTGGCCATGTGCTGTCGGGTGAATCAGGGTGCGTGCTGACCACTTGCTGACTTTCCTGACGCACCGTTAGGTGATGGTGTGGGTAGAGCGTTCTGTGGCGAGGCAAGTGACCGTGCGGACCGGGCGGCGGAGCGGAGCAGTTGCTCCAAGGAGCCGCGCCCGAAGCGGCGGGGCAGAGTTGCCAGTAGCGTGGCGCCCGCTACGAAGGCCATGAGCGCGGGCAGTGCCGCCGGGGCTTTACCCGGGGATCGGAATTGCTCATCCGTCGCTGATGTCGGAGAACCGTAGTCTCTTCGGGGCGCGGCCGTTCAGTTGGGACAATGAGCTGCTCCAGCGGCAGGGCGGGTAGCCGGTGGACTGGCGATTGCCGTGACGGATGGCAGAGCAGTTCTTACTGCCTCGTCCGTCCGTCATCTCGAATTGCTGTTTGAGCACCACATCTTCCCGGCCATCGGTAGCCGCAAGATGATGAGCTTTGATCACAAGCTGGTCGACGGTTTCATCCGGACCATGGAGCGGGCGCAGACTGGCCTGGCGACGCAGTCCAACGCCTTCGACAAGGTCCGCGCGATCATCCTCGACGCCCAGCGGCTTGGCCTCTACGCGGAAAATCCTCTGGAGGGGGTGAAAGGGTCGCAGTACGACCCGGCGTGCGCCGTCATCCCCTCGCTCGAGCAGCTGTGGGGGCACCGTACGGCCGGGGACGACGCGTGGATGTTGCTCGTCGACCTGATGAGTGGCTGCGGACTGCGCGACGGGGAAGCAGCTGCCGTCAACCTCAGCACCTTGGCGCGGACGACGTGGACCACGTGAGTGAGCAGGTGGTCCAGACGACGGGAAAGTACAGGCCGTTGAAGCACCGGAAGGCGGTGGAGTACCGCGACGTTCCGCTTCCGGCCCGGGTACGGGACACGATCTCTTGGTACGGCGAGAAGTACGGCATCGTCGACGGATATCTGCTGCGCCGGCCGACCGACCCGGGGAAGCCGTATCCGCACGGGGGCGAACCAGTGGAAGCGGCTCAAGGAGGCGGGAGCCGTAGACATCCCGGAGGGCATGGTGATCTACGGATACCGCCACTTCTTCGCGTCGAATTGCCTGGCCAACGGCCTCGCGATCACAGATGTCGCGGAGTGGATGGGACATCAAAGCACTGACGTCACCTTCAAGATCTATCGGCCCCTGATGCCTGGATCGATTGGGAAGGTGGCGCAGGTGTTTGACGTGGCATTGGCCGCGTGAAACGCGGCGGCTCCGGGAACGCGAAGTCCCGGAGCCGCCGCCGTATCAGCCGAGGCGCTGCTGTCGAGCCCACGAGTCCACGTCGGAGATCTTGAACTGCAACTTCGCGTTCCGTCCGGCACCGAACTTGTAGGCGGGCAGGCCCAGTCGGGGCGCGTCGCGGTAGACCCAGGTGACGGACATGTTGAGATACTCGGCGGTTTGCTTGGTATCCATGAACTGCGGGCGCATCGAACCTCCAGAGTCGCCAGGGAGATGAGTGTCGGTTCGAGGCGCGATTTGGTCAGGCTGGGGAGGACCTGGTAGTGACTCGCCACGTGGCCTGAGTGGGTGCCCTCAATTCCTGATCTTGGCGGTCTCTGGCGGGGCTGATGCTGACCTCATGGCGATTTTGATGACGGAGCGTCAGGTAGTGGCTGTCTGCCGTTGTGGTTGAAACACCAGCACCGGTGGAGGTTTGCCGAGGCAGTCGTGTGTCGCGAGGGCCGTAGGCAGTGGGAGGAACAGGAAGCGGACACCAGACAGTGCGCGCGATCACGCGACGACATCCGCGCGCCAAGGTCATGTGCTGCCTCCCAGGTCGAGCCTTCGTCGATCTCGCCGTCGGAGATGAGGGGGAACACCTTGGGTCGGGTCTGGTGACGCAGCCCGAACGCTACGCCGATCGCGACGGGCAGGCCGTGACCGCGCGAGCCGCCGGAGTTGCCTGCCGGTGATGGTGTGGGCACGGGAGAGGCCCGCGCGATGGTGCTCGGTTAGTGGTGTCCCGGCGAGACCGGGAGGACACGGTTCAACCGGTGGCGCGCGGTATCGGCCATGAGGATGCGGCAGGCCGGATGCGGACGGTTTGCTCGTGGCGAACCGTGCCGCCGGGTTGCCTCCGCTGCACCGTTCTGCTGCCGCAGCAGGGCATGTCCAATAGCGGCGCAAAACGTAAGCGTCGCTGCGATATGGCGCTGTCGCCGACGGGGCGCCGCGACTTAGGCACTGTTTCTCGGATCATGTGCGGAGCCAGATCAGGAGTGCTGCGAGTGTGACGGTGCCGAGGTAGATGTAGGCCCGTTTCTCGTAGCGGGTGGCCACGGCTCGGAAGCCCTTCAACCGGTTGATGGCGCGGTCGACGGTGCAGATCGTGTCGGCCGCCCGTGGGGGAGACGACACCGGATTGCCCGCCCTGATCGGCCGCTTCGCACACGAGGCCGACGTGCGTGCATCCTTCGCACTGCGGCAGCGGCTGCTCGTGCGCGGGTGCTGCGTGAGGCGCTGCACAATTCCTGCCTTGGCCTGCAGTGCTTCGAAGGCTGCCCTGGGCGACATGGGATGTGACGCAGGGGCTCAGCTCCGCAGGGTTCGTGCGGTAGCGGACGGCCACCGGCAGCGCCCGCTCGGCCGGCGGAACCCACTGCGGGCGGCTCCGCCACCAGCCCGCTCAGGCTGTCTGGGCACGGCCTTCTGCAGAAGATCAAGGGTGATGCTCCCACTCGCCGAGCTCGGAGTTCCAGCGCAATGTGCCGCGGGTCGCTTGCTGAGCATCGGGGGTGAGATCGAGCCCCGCGAGGGCATCGAGCGCCTTGTCTGTCGCCTCGGTGGGGATATGCAACCGAAGCTGCCGCGTCAGATCGTCGGCGATGAGTAAGCGACGACCGGGCTCTGTCAGGGCGCGCTCGTCACGTGGGTCGATGCCCCGACGGAAGACGCGGCGAAGTGCGGTTCGGGCCGTCTCGTAAGCACCTTTTGCTGCCAGCCCGGCGAGCGCCTGCACGAAGGGAACGACGGCCGTGGAAACCGTCGCAGCGATGATTGCGGTTTCCCAGCCGTCCGCTCGTGGCACCAAAGGGTGCTCGATGGACTCGGCGCGACCGTACCGGTCAGCCATGGCCTCCATGTCACCGCAGAAAAAGGCCACATCGCCTGCGTCGAACAAGGCTGGGCGAAGCGCGCCGCGCTCCCCAGGGAGGGATTCGGCCGCCCGGACGGCCCGTCCGGCACTCTTCAGCGCCTGGCCGTACTGTCCGTGCTGAGCCTGCCAGCGCGCCAGGTCGAGAAGGGCGCTGTGGTCGCCGCAGCTTGCCGCCGCTGCGAAGTGCGGACCGGCTTCTGTGCTGCGCCCCGCCTTCTCCAGCCACTGCCCGTACGCGCGTAGTCCCGCTGGCTGTCCGGTCTCGGCCGCTCGGCGATACCATCCTTCGGCTTCCTCAGGCCGGTGCCGCTCAGCCCGCCACGCCACCCTCAAAAGGGCGTCCACCTCGGTTGATGCCCCGGACAGATACAGGGATTCGAACGCCTCCTGCGCCCAGCCGGCGGCAACCGAATCCTCCAGCTGCAGCTCAAGGTTGTAGTCCAGGCCGTTGAGCCCTCGGCCTCTTGCTTTTCGCAGCCAGGGGCCGTATTCCCGGGCGGTTCTGCCGTGCTTGAGCAGCCAAGAACCCAACTGTATCCACGCTGCTGGATCGTCCCTCTCTGTCGCTGCTCGTAGCCGGTGCTCCAGGGAGGTGGCGGCATCGGGAGATGGGCTTTCGCCGCTCCGGTCATCGCTCAACTAGACTCCTGTTCCTGACAGTTGAGACACTTGAATTGGTTCTCATCGTATCGAGCTCGAGCAATGGTTGGTCGGGACGTCACCATCGGGTCTTGAAGCTGCCCGCCCGCGTCAGCCGAGGTTGGACGGCTCACCGTGTGCCAGCCCTGCGGCGCGGAGGCCTACACCTCAAGGACGAGATCGAAGCGCCGGGCTGCCGCCTGTGCCGCAGACTGGCAGCCCGATCCGCGCGAAGCGCACATCGCCCGGCTGTGGGAGCGCAACCAGCGGCTCACGGGCAAACTCGCCCGTACCCGAACCGAGTTCAACCAGCTCAAGGAACAGCACCGGCTCCTGCTGTCAGACCTGGCAGCCAAGGACGACGTGCTCCAGCGCGGCTCCGCTGTGAGCTGAGCACGGTCATCAGCACATCCCCGGCGCCCCTCCCGCGCCGCTGATGACGTACCAACGTGATCAGCAGGGCCGAGACCCACCGACAGAAGACGTGGCGGCCCTGCCCATGCCCAGGCACACGCCGCGACCAACGCGCCGCAGTCTTGAGTACGGACGGAGTCCGCCTCAGGCGGAGGATCAGAGAGTGAGCTGCGTGGGGCAAATGAGACGTGCGAACGTCTGGTTGATGACGAGGCAGGGAGAATAGTGACTAACGAACCACAGCGATCCGTCCGGCTACGTCTCGCACGGCTGCACCCGAGGCCGAATCGCGTCCGGCCTCGGGTGCGTGACGAGACACCAGAACCGGAGCTGCAACCCGAGTCCACGGCGAGGTGGTGGCGCCGAGCGGACTGGGGCAAAACCGCAACGGTGGTCGGGGTTGTGGCAGCCATCGGCAGCCTGCTCTTCACTGGTGTGGCGACGTACTTCGGCGCCATGGTGTCGCAGGACCAGCTTCAACAGTCTAAGGAAGACTCTGATCGGGCCGCGCGCGCTCAGGCGCGACGAGTCTCTTGGTGGGTGGACAGAGCCGATGACGGAACACTACGCGCCTTATATGTGATGAACAGGTCACCTGACCCCGTCGCCGACGCCTTCGTTAAGTTCGCCGTCGAAGACAAGGCTTGGCGGCGGGTGGCGTACTGGATAAGCCTGCATCAGTACAGCATCGCCCCTTGCACCGTCGTGACTATCAAGCCAGGAAACGTGATGTGGCGGCCCACCCGCGATGGCACGTATCGCAAGTTGCCGGAGACGGTTGCCTGGGTGAGACTCGAGCGTCGTGGCAGAGGCTGGCGAACTCGAGCGTGGAGGCCGAGGCGAGTTCACTGGGCTTGAGCACAACTGTGTTGCCTGCCGCCAGGGCTGGAGCGATCTTGACGGTGGCGAGCGAGCTGGACCTGTTCCGCACCCTCGCCGGGGAGTTCACCACACGCATCGAAGAGATGGTGAGTGCGAGCGTGTCCCTCGACGAGAGTCACCATCTTCCCGGAAGTCTCGCTGCTGCTGTCGCGCGCGACCAGGTGTGGCGTCGCCTTGGACGAGGCAGACGGGATCCTCCTGTATCTCTCGGCGCCAATTGAACTGAGACCTAGAACTCCCTCACCAGGCAGGTCGACAAAAGGCCCGCGCGAACCGCCCGCGCCCGTGGAGAACGTGACTTGGCAGCCGGCTTCGCTGTCATCGCCGTCCTTCAAGACGGCATCGGTTCCCTGGCCGGCGGCTACCTCATCACCAGCCTCGGTATGTCCCTGGGCCTGGCGGCACTGGTCACGACCGTGCTCGGCCTTGAATTCCTCCTGGGCATGGCTGGCTTCTGCTCGGCGCCGCCACGGTCGTGCTGCTATGTAACTCGCTTTCCGGCCTCTCCAGCGGACGGTACTGGTGGCCCAACGGCTGGTCCACCTCGGACAGCTCCTCCCGCCCGGCGGTAGGGACCTTGCGGGCTACGTGCTCGCGGACCGGGCGGAGACCCCGCACCGTGCGAGCCTGCGTCTCCCGTGCGACCCGGACCGGAGGCGGTCAGGTGGACGTCGTCTCGGGGGCGCCACCTCTCCGGAGGACTAGACGAATAGTTCTGATCATGTTTAATCTGTTCTCAACTGAAGCGAGAAGTCCGCTCAGTCAAGTCCCTCGCTGCTGTGGGAGGCGTCGTCCCGCGGCGCGAGCGGTCGGCAGTTGGGGCGTGCCCTGCCCAACCTGTTGCCGCGAACGCCTTAGTGGGGTGACCAGTCTCGGATGGCCCCTATGGTCGCAGGTCCGGCGCTGGGTCGGCGGCCTGGAAGAGAGGCAGAACCAGTGAAAATCGGACGCTGCACGGACGGCAAAGCGGTGTTCTGGGCCGTTATCGATCCGGACGCCGACTCCGCGACCCCGCTGCCGGGCCCCATCGCTTCCTGGGCGCCGACGGTGCTGGGGGGAGCAGTTCCGACCGCCACCCCCGGGCACACCCTCCGGTTGTCCGACCTGAGGCTGCTTCCACCGGTCGAACGCGGCAGCACCATCGTTGTCGCCGGTGCCAACTACGGCTCGCACCTTGCCGCGTTGGGCTCCGAGCTCTCCGATCGCCCGGCCATGCTGCTCAAGCCGTACAACGCCGTCATCGGCACCGATGAGGAGATCGCCTTTTCCTCCCTGACCGAGCAACTGGACTACGAAGTCGAGCTCGTGGCCGTCATCGGCGCATCCCGCCCCGGTCCGTCGGAGCAAGTCGCGTCAGCCTGGGAGCGTGTCTTGGGCTATACGGTCGGCAACGATGTCACTGCCCGCGACCTTGCACTCGGTGGGGTACTCAAAGTGGACATGTTCTCTGCCAAGGTCCTCGACCATGCCACGGGCCTCGGTCCCTGGATCGTCACCCGCGATGAGTTCGGCGACGGGCAGCCCGATCTCGAACTGACCCTGACCGTCGACGGCGAGGTGCGTCAGAACGACCGCACCAGTTCCATGGCGCGGAACGTGGCCGACTTGCTGAACTACGCCGACGCCCGCACCAGCCTGGGCCCAGGCGACATTCTCTTCACCGGTACGCCCGCGGGAGTGGGTCATGAAGACGGCCGCTATCTACAACCGGGCCAAAAGGTCGTTGCCAGTATCGAGCGAATCGGTTCACTCTCGAACACTGTGGGGTCGCGCTGATGGGGCAGGCATGGACAGACGTCCATCACCACTGGATCTCGCCCAGTTTGCAGCGCGCCCTCACCGAGACGTCCGATGCGGACCAAGGAGGGACAGCTGCCGTGCGGGCGGCGGCCCGGGTCTTCCCGTCCCTTGCCGACCTTGGGGCGCAGCGTGAAGAACTCGCCGCGGCAGGGGGCACGGCAGTACTTTCGCTGCCGCCGATCGGTGGAGCCCTCGATGGCCGGCCGGACGCGGCAGCCGTCCTGCGGTCCTGCAACGACGAGTTGATCGATGCGGCCGGCAGCGGCGCGCCGTTCATTTCGGCGATGATCGCGCTGCCACTACCCGACGTCGCACAGTCGCTGGCCGAATTGGGGCGCATAGGCTCCCATCCGGCTGTCAGCGGAGTCATGGTCTACGCGACGCCCACACGCCGGCCCCTGGACGACCTGAGGTACGAATCCGTCTGGGCTGCCGCTGCCGATCTTGGACTCCCGATCTTTCTTCATCCCGAAGCCGACCCCCTTCCGCAGATCGACGGCTGGCGTCTGAGCGACAGCCTCGCCCCACCCGTCTCGACGAGCCTCCAGGCCGCAAGGATGATGCTGGCGGGGACGCTCGACCGTGTACCGCAGCTCACCTTGATTATTCCGCACCTGGGGGGCGTCCTGCCCTATCTCGCCCAGCGCCTGGTGGATTTGAGCGGGTCCGGTGACGGTGAGCACGATGTCCTGCACTACCTGCGCCATCGCGTGTACCTGGACACCTGCTCATACCACGAGCCAGCTCTGAAGTGCGCCCTCGAGACGGTGGGGCCCGCCCGCCTTCTCCTAGGTTCTGACTATCCATTCCGTGGACCGGCGGCGCGTTGCGCGGACGACATCACACGCGCAGATCTCTCCGCCGAGGACCGCGACAGTATTCTGAATGTGAATGCATCGCTTCTCTTCGCGAGCGGCCATGGCCCCTGATCACTCACGACACGTTCCAAAGGGTGCGCGGAGTGCGTTCTTTCGCGGGAGATCTGCGCCAGATCGTCCGGAGGATTGGACTCGGTCCTGCGGGGATGACGCCGACTGAGGCTGTCGGCTTCAGCCGGTCGCGCGTGACTTGGACCGACCGGTGCTGTTGGCCGACGTAGCCGTCATGGATTTCCACAGAGAGGCCACTCGCGCGGCCGTTGCGTCGGAGCCCGCAGAGGGGACGAGGTAGACCGACAGCGTCAGCCGGATGAACATCTCGGCCAACTGCCGCTTCGTCAGCGTGCCGTCGCGCACCGGGGGGGCGTCCCGGAGGACAGGGTCCAGAGCGTCGGAGACGACTGCGAGGAGCCGGTTGAACTCGCGGGACAGCAGGTCGAGCACGACCGAAGGCTCCAACTCCACGATCCGCATGACGTCAGCATGTGTCGTGCGGTAGTCGAGCAGGGCCTGGAGGACGACTTCCAGGCGGTCCTCGGGCTCGGGGCGAGCCGCGACCGCGTCGTCGAGAGCGGCATGCAGGGTGCGTTCGACGTACTCGCCGATCGCTTCGAGGACTTGTTCCTTGCTTTTGAAGTATCGGTACAGCGTCCCGCGGGAGACGCCTGTCTCCGTGTAGACGTCGCTCATCGAGAACTTGCGCACACCGTAGCGGCCAACGGCGCGAATGGCGCCCTCGACGATTTTCTCCGTGGTCTTGGTGATCGCAGTCACCTGTTGACGGTACCACCAGAAAGGGCACCACCTGTTCGATCAGGGCAGCTGAGGGCAGGCGAGCATGACAGTAGGCACTGAATCTGTATACTCTGTTCAGTAGGTGCTGGATGAATGGAGACGAACATGAGCGAACCGGCGGGCCAGGTGCGTCGGCTGGACCGGGTGGTAGTCCGGTTCGCCGGGGACTCCGGCGACGGCATGCAGTTGACCGGTGACCGGTTCACCGCGCAGGCGGCGGCTTTCGGGAACGATCTGGCGACGTTGCCGGACTTCCCTGCGGAGATCCGGGCGCCTGCCGGGACGCTGCCGGGAGTCTCCAGCTTTCAGCTGCACTTCGCGGACTACGACATCCTGACCCCGGGTGACCGGCCGGATGTCCTGGTCGCCATGAACCCGGCGGCGCTCAGGGCCAACCTCAAAGACCTGGCGCGGGGTGGCACCGTCATCGTCAACACGGACGAGTTCGGGAAACGGGCGCTGGCCAAGGCGGGGTACCCGACCGACCCGCTGGCCGACGGATCGCTGGACGCCTTCCAGGTGCACCTGGTTCCCATGGCCACGCTGACCCGCCAGGCGCTTTCCGACACCGGGCTGACGAAGAAGGATGCCGAGCGAGCCAAGAACATGTTCGCGCTGGGGTTGCTGTCCTGGATGTATCACCGCCCGACGGAAGGCACCGAGCAGTCCTTGCGTGACAAGTTCGCCCGCCGACCGGAGCTGGCCGACGCGAACGTGCTGGTCTTCCGGGCCGGCTGGAACTACGGCGAGACCACTGAGGCGTTCGCCGTCAGCTACGAGATCGCGGCCGCGAGCCTTCCTCGCGGCACGTACCGCCAGATAACCGGCAACGCGGCACTCGCGTACGGGATCGTGGCCGCCGGTGAGCGCTCCGGTCTGCCGGTGTTCCTCGGCTCCTATCCGATCACCCCGGCCTCCGACATCCTGCACGAACTGGCGCGGCACAAGAATCTCGGTGTGACGACCTTCCAGGCGGAGGACGAGATCGCCGGGGTGGGCGCGGCCCTGGGAGCGGCGTTCGGCGGCGCGCTCGCCGTCACGTCGACATCAGGGCCGGGCGTGGCGTTGAAGGCGGAGACGGTCGGCCTTGCGGTCTCCCTCGAACTGCCGCTGGTGGTCCTTGATGTCCAGCGTGGCGGCCCCTCGACCGGGCTGCCGACCAAGACCGAACAGGCCGACCTGCTGATGGCGATGTTCGGCCGCAACGGTGAGTCCCCGCTGCCTGTGGTGGCTCCGCGCTCGCCCGCAGACTGCTTCGACAGTGCCCTGGAGGCGGCCCGGATGGCGCTCACCTACCGCACTCCTGTATTGCTGCTGTCCGACGGCTCACTGGCCAATGGCTCGGAGCCCTGGCTGATCCCCGAGCCGGAGGACCTGCCCGACCTCCGTGTCGACTTCGCGACCGAAGCGAACGCACCGGACGGCAGCGACACCTTCTGGCCCTACTTGCGTGACCCCGAGACGCTCGCCCGGCCCTGGGCCGTACCCGGAACTCACGGGCTGCAGCACCGCATCGGCGGTCTGGAGAAGGCCGACGGCACCGGCGAGATCTCGTACGACCCGGACAACCACGACCGCATGGTCCGGCTGAGGGCCGCGAAGGTCGACGGTATCGCCGTTCCCGACGCCGAGGTCGATGACCCGTCGGGCGCGGCGCAGGTGCTGGTCGTCGGCTGGGGCTCCTCGTACGGGCCGATCGGTGCCGCGTGTCGTCGCGTGCGGCATCGGGGTGAGGACATCGCGCACGTGCATCTGCGCCATCTCAACCCCTTGCCCGCCAACCTGGGTGAGATCCTCGCCCGCTACCGCAAGGTCGTGGTGCCCGAACTGAACCTGGGGCAGCTCGCCTTGATGCTGCGTGCCCGGTATCTGGTCGACACGCTCGGTATCAACAGGGTCGCCGGGCTCCCCTTCAAAGCCGAGGAATTGGAGAACCACTTCCTTTCGGCGCTCGAGGACTTCAAGGAGGTGCCCGCGTGACCAGTGTCGATCTGGGCCTGCCCGGCCTGACCGCCAAGGACTTCAAGACCGATCAGGAAGTGCGTTGGTGCCCCGGGTGCGGCGACTACGCGATCCTCGCCGCCGTACAGGGATTCATGCCCGAACTAGGGCTGGCCCGGGAGGACATCGTCTTCGTGTCCGGCATCGGGTGCTCGTCCCGCTTCCCCTACTACATGAACACGTACGGGATGCACTCCATTCACGGCCGGGCTCCGGCGATCGCCACGGGTCTGGCAGTGAGTCGCTCCGACCTCTCGGTGTGGGTCGTCACCGGCGACGGCGACGCGTTGTCGATCGGCGGCAATCACCTGATCCACGCATTGCGGCGCAATGTGAACCTAAAGATCCTGCTGTTCAACAACCAGATCTACGGGTTGACGAAGGGGCAGTACAGTCCCACATCCGAAGTCGGCAAGGTCACCAAGTCGACGCCGATGGGCTCGCTCGACCATCCCTTCAATCCGGTCTCGCTCGCTCTGGGGGCCGAGGCGACGTTCGTCGCCCGGGCATTCGACTCCGACCGCAAGCAGCTCACCGAGGTGCTGCGGGCGGCCGCCGAGCACCAGGGCACCGCACTCGTCGAGATCTACCAGAACTGCCCCATCTTCAACGACGGGGCCTTCGACGCACTCAAGGAGCCGGGCGAGCGTGAGCGCCGCTTCGTCCCCCTCCGGCACGGCGAACCCATCCGTTTCGGAGCCGACGGCGCCTACGGGGTGGTGCGCGGCCAGGATGGAGGGCTGCGCGTCGCTGAGGTCAGCGAGGACAACGAGCTGGACGTCATTGTTCACGACGCAACTGCCGCCGACCCCGCGCAGGCATTTGCGCTGTCCCGGCTGGATCGGCCGGGCGACATCGGGGTGGGGCACACGGTCACCGGTGTGTTCCGGTCCGTGTCCCGGCCCGCCTACGACGACCTCGTCCGCGACCAGCTCAGACGAGCCGGACCGCGCACACCGCTGCGTGACCTGCTGCGCGGCGCCGACACATGGACCGTCTGAAGACAACCACAACGCATCTGACCTGGGAGAAGCGATGCCGCTCCGTGACGACATGAAACTGATCTCCGTCGACGACCACCTCATCGAGCATCCGAGGGTCTGGGCGGATCGCCTTTCCGCCAGGGACCAGGAGGCGGGCCCCCGCATCATCGAGAACGACGAGGGCCGCCAGGTGTGGACCTACGAAGGGCGGGTCTACCCGAACATCGGGCTCAACGCGGTGGTCGGCAAGGACCCCACGGAGTGGGGCTGGGACCCGGTCCGCTACGACGACATGCTGCCGGGCTGCTACGACCCCGCCGAGCGGCTGAAGGACATGGACGTCGACGGTGTGTACGCCGGCATGGCCTTCCCGTCCTTCCCACGGTTCGCCGGCACGGTCTTCCTCGAGGGCCAGGACAAGGGCCTGGCGCTGCGCTGTGTCCAGGCGTACAACGACTTCGTCCTCGACGAGTGGTCGGCGACCGACCCGAACCGGCTGGTACCCGTGGTGATCCTGCCGATGTGGGACGTCGACGCGAGCATTACCGAGCTGCGGCGCACGGCAGCCAAGGGCGCGAAGACGGTCAGCTTCGTCGAAAGCCCCAGCCCTCTGGGACTGCCGTCCTTCCACACCGACCACTGGGACCCGCTGTTCAGCACCTTCGAAGAGGTGGGAATCCCGCTGAGCATGCACTTCGGCACCTCAGGGACCCGGCCGTTCACCTCGGACGACGCACCGGAAGCGACCTTCATCTCCCTCATGGGCCTCAACTCCATGAAGGCGCTGGTCGACCTGTGCTTCTCACCCGTCTTCCACCGTCACCCCGGCCTGAAGGTCTCCCTGGCCGAGGGCGGCATCGGCTGGATTCCCTATCTGCTGGAGCGAGCTGACACCACGTGGGAGCGGCAACGCTTCTGGCAGGACATCAACCAGGACGTCCGTCCCTCGGAGCTGTTCAGCAAGCACATCTGGGGCTGCTTCATCACCGACCACACCGGCATCGGCCTGCGCCACGACATAGGCATCGATCGCATCATGTGGGAGTGCGACTTCCCGCACTCCGACTCCATGTGGCCCAACAGCCGCAAGGTCCTGCACGACGCAGTGGCGGACGTTCCGGACGAGGAGGTTCACGCCATGGTGGAGCTCAACGCCCGCAAGCTCTTCAAGCTGGACGGCTGATGGCGCCCGATCAACAGCCGGTCGAGCATGATCCGCTCTCGGAGGATGCGGATCTGCTGACGATCCGTGAGGCGCGGGCCCGTATCACCGAGCGCATCCGCGACCTGCGCCAGGAACTGGAGACACTCCGGGACGGCGGAGCACCTCCCGTCGAACTGGAGGCCGTACGAGGCCGCCTCAATCATCTGATCAAGGCGGCGGAACGGCTCGGCGTCGGCCGGGCGTGAGGAGGATTGCGTGCGGCGCACGGTGTACGGCGACGACCACGAGGCTTTCCGCAAGGTGGTCAGGGCGTTCTTCGAGTCCGAGGTGGCCTCGGAGTACGAGGCCTGGGAGGAGGCAGGCGGGCCGCCCCGGAGCTTCTGGACCCGGGCCGGCGAGCTGGGACTCCTGGGCGTGCAGGTTCCGGAGGAGCACGGCGGCGGAGGGGCCGACACCTACCTGTTCAACGCCGTGATCACGGAGGAGGCGCAGGCCGCGGGGGTGGGACTCGGCGGGCTCCGGGTGCATACGGACATCTGCATGCCCTACTACCTGCGGTACTGCACGCCCGAGCAGCGTGGGCGATGGCTGCCGCGGCTGGCATCGGGCGAGGCGATCGCCGCGATCGCCATGTCGGAGCCGGGCGCGGGATCGGACCTGAAGGCCGTCGCCACCACGGCGGTCCGGGACGGCGACCACTACGTCGTCAACGGGACCAAGACCTTCATCTCCAACGCGATCAGCGCCGACCTGGTGATCGTCGCCGTGAAGACGGACCCGGAGGCCGGACGCCGCGGTATCAGCCTGCTGGTGGTGGAGCGCGGAATGCCGGGCTTCGTGAGCGGCCGGAACTTCAAGAAGGTCGGCCTGAAGGCACAAGAGCTGGCGGAACTGTCCTTCACCGATGTACGGGTGCCGGTGGGCAATCTGCTGGGGGAGGAGAACCGCGGCTTCGAGTACCTCATCGCCAACCTCGCCCAGGAACGCCTGTCCATCGCGGTCGCCTCGCAGGCCGCGGCCGGTGCCGCGCTTGCACACACAGTGGACTACGTCGGAGGCCGCAGGGTCTCCGGAGTCACGGTCGGGTCGTTCCAGAACACCCGCTTCGAGCTTGCGGCCTGCGCGACCGACATCGCGGCCGGTCAGGCGCTGGTGGACACCGCGCTGCTCGCCCATGAGCGCGGGGAGCTGAGCCCACAGGACGCGGCCATGGTCAAGCTCTTCTGCACCGAGATGCAGGGGCGTGTGGTCGACCGATGCCTGCAACTGCACGGTGGTTACGGCTATATGTGGGAGTACCCGATCGCCCGGGCGTACGCCGATGCCCGAGTATCCCGGATCCTGGCGGGGTCCAGCGAGGTGATGAAAGTGATCATCTCGCGGTCGCTGGGACTGTGAGGTCGCGCCTCTCCGGGCGGCGAATCCCAGCTCGTGACATCGGCAGGCGGGTACTGCGCAATGCACGGGGATCGCCTGCCGGACAGGAGGCGCTCTCCGCCGCTACGAAGACCCTTCTCGATGAGACTCGACGAGAAGGGTCTTGGCTCGTGGGCGGTATCGGGCGCCGGACGCTCCCTCACTGACAGCCGTTGCGGCTCAGGAGGCGGGCTGTGGTTTCGGGTCCTCGTCCTCGCCGCTGTCCCGGCGCTCGGGGTCAGAGCAGGACGCGCGGGTCGTAGGGCTCGGTCGGCGCGAACTCGTCGCGCCATGCGCGCTCGCTGATCTCGGAGGCGGACGCCCCGGCTTCCCAGGCTTCGACGAGCTTGTCCGGGTCGACGAAGTGGCCGATGGTGTTCGCGGCGAACTCCGGGGAGTGGCGCATGTGCTCCATCGACGTCCAGCTGTCGCCGAAGTTGTCGACGTGGAGCTCAACGCTGTGGCCGTCGGGGTCTGTGTAGTAGAACGCGGTCTGGGCGCCGCCGTCCGTGCAAAGGACCGGGGTGATGCCCTCGCCCTTGAGGCGTACATAGGTGCCGAGCAGTTCTTCGAGGGTGCGGTACGCGAAGGCGAAGTGCTGGACGCGGTGGTGCTGCGCCTTGTCTTCGTCAGGGCGGAGTCCGGGGTATTCCACGAAGGCCATCCGGTGGTTGGCCTCGTCGTTGGTCACCCAAGCGGACTTCATCACCGGGGCACCGTCCGAGGTGTCGGTCGCCGAGTCGGTGCGGTGGACGAGATCCATCCCGATGACGGTGCGGTACCAGGCCACCATGGCGTCGGCGTTGCTGGTGGTGAGCCCGAGGTGATGCAGGCGCGGGTGAACGATGGTCCTGGTGTTCATCGCTGTTCTCCTTTGTTTGCCTTAGCGACTAACACCACCGTACGAGCTTGGATGGAATGTCGGTAGTAGGATCTTTTTTACATTGTAAGTATCTTTTTGAATACTATTAGAGGGTGTCATGGCGGAGGTAGAGGACGCGCGGCGTGAGATGCGCCGGGTCCTGGGAATGATCAGCGGTAAGTGGAAGCTGGAGATCTTGTGGCTGCTGCATGAGCGGACGCACCGGTTCGGAGAGCTCCGCCGTGAGATTCCCCAGGTGACTCAGCACATGTTGACCAAGCAGCTGCGCGAACTTGAAGGCGACGGCCTGGTGGTGCGGACGGTCTACGCCGAAGTTCCGCCGCGCGTGGAGTACACGCTCACTGACAAGGCCCGGTCCCTGCAGCCGGCGTTTGACTCGCTTCTCGCCTGGGCCGTGTCGCAGCACGCCCCTCAGGACTGAGTCTCAGCCGCGGGGGCGTGATTCCTTGAGTTCGCCGAGATCCGGTGGGCGGTCCCGTAGTGCTTGCCGCTTGTCGCGATCTTCGACCGGAGGGGGCCGACCCGTTTCACTGGAACGCTGGTGGACGTGGGTCGCAAGGGCGGCCGCTACCTGCAACCCGAACCAGACCAGAAGGTGGTCGCCCGCATCGAGCGAATCGGCTCGCTTACAAATGTCGTGGGGCCCGTCCTGACCCATCTCCCCCAGCGCCTGAAGGACTTGACCGGGTCTGGGGCGATGATCAGGATGTCCTGCACTACTTACGGCACCGTGTTGTACCTGGACACTCGCGCGTACGGCGAGCCCGCACTGCGGTGCGGGCTCGCCACGGTGGGTCCGCCCGGTCCTCCTCGGATCCGGCCGTTGCCTCCACGGGCCGGCGGAGCGTTGCGTCGACGACATCACGCGCGTAGATCTCTCCGCCGAGGATCGCGATGCCGTCCTGAACGCGAATGTCTCGACTCTCTTAGCGAGGGGGATTGGTTCCTTGTCCCTGGCCCGCCGCTGATCGCGCACGAAGCATTCCGCATTGAGTGGAGTGACTCATGTTTGCCTCATGCGGCTCCCGCGGGAACCGCATGAGGCAACCATGTCTCCGTCAGTCGCTCTTGGCCACCGCTGCCACGCTCTTCGGCAGTCCGGGGGAGACCGCCTTGTGGCCCCACACGCTCAGGGTCTCCGGGTTGCGCTCGCTGATGAGTCCCCAATTGGCACTGGTCATACCGCCGTTGATGTACTCGAAGGCGAAGCCGCTCGGGGTGATCGGGTAGAAGGAGATCACCGGGTCCTGGGTGTGCTTGCCCAGCGAGTACACCATGCCGGTGCCGCGCTCCTGGACCAGGTCGTGTGCGATGCCGACGTCGTCCAGGTCGTTGACGCCGATGCCGATGTGGTGCAGGCCCCGGTGGCCCGGGATCATGCCGTAGGCGATGTTGTGGCTGAGTGTGGAGAGCTTGGTGCCCCAGAAGCCGATCTGCCCCCGGTAGCCTCCCATTCCGTGGCCGAACCAGCGGAAGCCCATGACATTCGCCAGGAAGTCGTCGAGCTCCGGCGGGTACTCGGGGATGATGAGGACCAGGTGCCCGACGCCCAGCTCGTCGGCGACGAAACCGGCGTGCGGTCGACCGGGGACGAAGGAGCGCTGGGTGAACTTCTGGCCGTAGAACAGCTCGTGCCGGTAGCCGACCGGGTCGGTGAACTGCACGAGCTCCGTCACCCCGCGCTTCTCCGCCAGCTCCGCGTCGCCGACGGACACCTCGACGCCTGCATCCTGGAGCTTGGCGATCGCCGCGTCGTAGGCGGGGCGGTTGGCGATCTCCCACCCGATGTAGGCCAGTTGCTCCGATTCCCCGGGGTGGACCGCGATGCGGTACCGGCGGTCGTCCATCCTCAGGAACACGGTCTCGTCACCCTCGCGGGCAGGCGCGAGCCCGAATCCGAGGACCTCAGGACCGAAAGTGAGCCAGTCACGGTAATTGGGCGACTCAACCCCGACGTAGCCGATACCCAAGATGTCCATCGTGCAACTTCCTTTCCCAGCCGGGTCCGCTCATTGAACGGATGTTACGATTTCAGTATCGTGCGTCTCGCTGGCAGTTGCGTCAAGTCACCGCAAAGGCGAGTTACCTGGGAGGAACCGGTATGCGGCTCGGGACGGTCGTGCTGTGGGGCGACGACATTGCGGACTTCCGCCGGCAGGTGCGCCTGGCGGAGGAACTCGGTTGCGAAGTGATCGGCGTCGGGGACTCGCCGGCCGCCTGGCACGACATGTATGTGTCGCTGGCCGTGGCAGCGCAGGAGACCAGCAGCGCCACTCTCGCGACGATGGTCACCACACCCTTCCTGCGGCATCCCGCCGTCACCGCGAGCGCCGCCTCCTCCCTGCATGAACTCGCCGGTGGACGGTTCCGTCTGACCATGGGCATCGGCGGCAGCGCGCTGGCCTCGCTGGGGCGCTCCCGGGCGAAGATCTCAGAGGTTCGCGACTACCTGGGTGCCCTCCGTGAACTCCTGGAAGGGCGCCGGGCGGAGGTGGACGGCTCCACGACCGCGAGACTGGCGCGCGCCCGTAGCCTGCCCGTCTACCTCGCGGCCGACGGCCCCCGTGCGCTGCGGCTGGCCGGTGAGCTCGCCGACGGAGTCGTCATCGGCGTCGGACTGTCGCTGGACCTCGTTGCCCAGAAGATCGACACGGTCCGCGAGGCCGCGCGCGACGCGGGCCGGGATCCCCACGCGATCGACTTCTGGGGCATGGGCTTCACCTCCGTACGGGACAGCCGGGCCGAAGCGAACAACGACATCAGCGCCTTCCTCGCGTCGGTCGGCGGTATGGGGCTGAAGTCCCCGCACATGCGGGCGATCATTCCACCCGAACTCCTGGGTGCGGTGGAGGAGTTGGAGCGACGGTACGACCCCAGGGAGCATGTGGTGGTCGGTAGCCCGCAGGCGCGCATGGTGGAGGAGCTGGGGCTGACCGACTTCCTCGTCGGACTGAGGGGAGTGACGGGGAGCCCGCAGGAAGTGCGCGCCTACACCGACGAGCTGGAGAAGCTCGGTTTCAGCTGTCTCATCGCGCCGCTGCCCGGCAATGTCGATCCCGAGGGCATGCTGGCCCGTCTCAGTGCCGCGCTACGGGACTGAGGGCATCCGGTGAGCAGACTCGACGGCAAGGTGGCCCTGGTCACGGGCGGCGGCAAGGGGATCGGGCGAGGGATCGCCCGGGCCTACGCGCGCGAGGGCGCGGCGGTGGTGATCGCCGAGATCGACGAGGAGGCGGGTGCCCGGACCGTCGCGGAGATCCAGAAATTCGGCACCGCGGCCCTTGCGCCCGCCGACGTCGGGCGCAAGGAGGACGTGCTCGCCGCGGTCCGTACGACGACGGGTCGGTTCGGCCGACTCGACGTGCTGGTCAACAACGCGATGGCGCTGTCACCGAACGTCCTGCTGGAACAGAAGACGGACGACATGCTTGACCGTGTGCTGCGCACGGGACTGTGGGGCACCTGGTGGGCCATGCAGGCGGCCTTTCCCGTGATGCGGGACCAGGGCGGCGGACGCGTCGTCAATCTCTACTCGATCGACGCCGAGGCGGGTGCCTGGCTGCACGCCGACTACAACGCGACCAAGGATGCCGTGCGTGGTCTGACCAGGACCGCTGCCGCCGAGTGGGGTCGCCACGGAATCCTGGTCAACCTCATCGCCCCGACCGCCGCCGGCAGCGTCTTCGAGGAACTCGCCGCGGCCACCCCGGGCTTCGCCGAGATGGCCGCCTCGATCAATCCGCTCGGCCGGGTCGGTGACCCGGAAGCGGACGTCGCACCCGTCGCGGTGTTCCTCGCCTCTGACGGCTCGCGCTGGGTCACAGGGGAGACGATCCACGTCGACGGGGGGCAGCATCTCCCCCGCTATCAGAGCCGCCCTCCTGGCCTCTGACGGCAGGCGCCGGTCCGCTGTCCGCCTTCTTCGTTCCTCTTCCCCGAGACCTCAACAGGAGTTGCGCCATGGCTGATTTGGAGTATGAGGTTGCTGACGGCATCGCGACGATCCGCCTGAACCGGCCCAAGCGGAAGAACGCGTTCACCCTGGAGATGGTGGATGCCTGGGCGGCGGCGCTCACCGAAGCCCGAACGGACGCCGAGGTGCGTGTCGTGGTGCTGACCGGGGAGGGTGACGCTTTCTGCTCCGGTGTGGATCTGGACGACTTCACCGGTGGCCGGACGTCGGTGCTGGCCGACAAGGAGCTGCTCACCGATCGGGTGCACCGGGTCGCGCTGGCACTGGAGGACCTGGACAAGCCGGTGCTGGCGGCCGTGAACGGGGTGGCGGTCGGAGCGGGGATGGACATGGCGCTGATGTGCGACATCCGGTTCGCCGCACGGTCGGCGCGATTCTCCGAGGGGTATGTGCGCGTCGGACTCGTGCCCGGAGACGGCGGGTGCTACTACCTCCCGCGGATCGTGGGTACGGCCAAGGCGCTGGAGCTGCTGTGGACCGGTGACTTCGTGGATGCCGAAGAGGCGAGGCGGATCGGCCTTGTCAGCCACGTGCATCCGGACGCGGAACTCCTTCGCGAGGTGTACGCCTTCGCCCGCAGGCTGGCAGACGGCCCACCGGTGGCCATCCGGCTCATCAAGCGGGCTGTCCGCCAGGGGCAGACGTCGGATCTGCGCTCCGCTCTGGACCTCATCTCCTCGCATCAGGCGGTCGTTCAGTCCACGAGGGATTCACAGGAGGCGTACGCGGCGTTCCGGGAGAAGCGCAAGCCGGTGTTCGAAGGTCGCTGAGCGACGAGAGGGCATCGACACCGAGCGGGCTATAGACGCTCTGAACAGAAACTGATTAATGTGTTCACATGAACCTGCTTCTGCTGCTGGAGATGGCGGCCGCGGGCTTCGGTGACCGCGTCGTGCTCGGGAGTCCGCGCGGCGGCGTCACCGCCGCGGAGCTGCATGCGCGAGCGTTGTCCGGTGCCGCACACATCAGGCGTTCCGGGGCCCGTTCGCTGGTCTATCTCGCCGGGAACGGGGCGGCCTTCGCGGTGGCGCTGTTCTCGGGAGCCGCGGCCGGCGTGCCGGTGGTCCCGCTCAACTACCGGCTCGGCGCTGAACGGTTGCGGGAGTTGGTGGCCGCTCACGAACCCGGTCTGGTTGTCGCCGATGACACGAGCGCGGCTCGGCTCGGGGACGTGCCGGCGCGGCTGACGCCCGAGCAGTGGCTTGAACTGACGGCCGGGGAGGCGGCCGAGCCGGCGCCCGTGACCGAGGCCGACCCCATCGCACTGTTGCTCTACACCAGCGGCACTACCGCGGCGCCCAAGGCGGCCGTGCTCCGGCACAGCCATGTGTCCTCCTATGTTCTGTCCACCGTGGAGTTCGCGGGCGCGGGCGAGAAGGAGGCCGCGCTGGTCAGCGTGCCGCCGTACCACGTCGCCGGAGTTTCCAACACGGTCAGCAACCTCTATGCGGGTCGCCGGGTGGTCCACCTGCCCGTTTTCGACCCCGGCAGCTGGCTCGCCGCCGCGCGCGACGAGGGCATCAGCCACGCACTGGTCGTACCGACCATGCTCGCCCGGATCACGGAGTACCTCGGCGCCCACCCTGCGGACGTACCGACGCTCACATCGCTTGCGTACGGAGGTGCGCCGATGCCCGCCGCGGTGATCGAGCGGGCGCTGCGGCTGTTCCCGCACACCGGTTTCGTCAACGCCTACGGCCTCACCGAGACGAGTTCGACCATCGCCCTGCTCGGCCCGGAGGATCACCGGGACCCGGCCCGGCTCGGATCGGCGGGGCGGATCGTGCCAGGCGTCGAGGCCCAGATCCGCGACGAGAACGGTGAACCGCTGCCACCGGGGGAGCCCGGTGCCCTGTGGGTGCGCGGCGACCAGATCTCCGGCGAGTACCTCGGTGTCAACGGGGCCCGGGAGCCCGGAGGTTGGTTCCACACGCGCGACCGCGCGTACGTCGACGCCGACGGCTATCTGTTCATCCTGGGGCGCGCGGACGACACGATCATCCGCGGCGGCGAGAACATCGCCCCCGCCGAGATCGAAGAGGTGCTGCGCGCCCACCCGGCGGTCGCCGACGCCGCCGTGACCGGTCTGCCCGACGAGGAGTGGGGCGAGCGCATCGCGGCTGCAGTCGTACTCACGGCGGAGGCCGCCCCGCCCACCCCCGATGCATTGCGGGAGCACGTACGAGCCGTACTGCGCAGCTCCAAGACCCCCGACATCGTCGTCCTGGTCCCCGACCTGCCGTACAGCGACCTCGGCAAACTCGCCCGCAAGCAGGTAGCCGACACGGTACGGACGGCCCTGCGGACCTCTCACGCCTGAGGAAGGCACACCATGCAATCTGCTGTGATCGTGGACGCCGTGCGCTCCCCGAGCGGGCGCGGCAAACCCGGTGGCGCGCTCTCGTCCCTGCACGCCGTCGATCTGCTGGCCCAGGTCTTCAAGGCCCTGATGGCTCGCAACGACGTCGATCCGGGCGAGGTCGACGACGTGCTCGTCGGCTGCGTCAGTCAAGCGGCGGACCAGGCCGGAACGCCGGGCCGCTGGGCCTGGCTGGCCGCGGGCCTGCCCGAACACGTCCCCGCCGTCACGATCGACCGCCGGTGCGGGTCGAGCCAGCAGGCCGCGCACTTCGCCGCGCAGGGCATCTTGGCCGGGGCGTACGACATCGCCGTGGTCGGCGGCATCGAGTCGATGAGCCGGGTGCCGATGGGATCGGCGCGGATGGGTGGCGACCCCTTCGGCCCGACGGCGAGTGCCCGGTACGCGCCCGGTCTGGTCCCGCAGGGCATCTCCGCCGAACTCGTCGCCGCCAAATGGAAGGTGACGCGTAATCAGGCAGACACGTATGCCCTGAGGTCGCAGCAGTTGGCCGCACAGGCGGCGCAGTCCGGAGCGTACGACGCCGAAATCGTCCCGATCACCATGCCTGACGGGTCCGTGGTCGCCGTCGACGAGACGATCCGGCCCGGCACCTCCGCCGACGCTCTCGCCCGGCTGGCACCCTCGTTCCGAAGTGAGCAGATGGGGGCACGATTCCCGGAGATCAACTGGTCGGTGACGGCGGGGAATTCCTCGTCGCTCGCGGACGGGGCCAGCGCCCTGCTGGTCATGAGCGAGCGGCGCGCCGAGCAGCTGGGTCTGCGTCCGCTGGCGCGCTTTCACACCTTCGCTGTCGTCTCCGACGACCCGATCACCATGCTCACCGGGCCGATCCCGGCCACCGAGAAGGTTCTCGCGCGAGCCGGCCTGACCGTCCAGGACATCGACCACTTCGAGGTGAACGAGGCATTCGCCCCCGTTCCGCTCGCCTGGCTGGCGGAAACCGGAGCCGACCCCGAGCGGCTCAACCCGCGCGGCGGTGCGATTGCCCTCGGCCACCCGCTGGGTGCGTCGGGGGCCCGGCTGATGACCACCATGGTGCACGCGCTGGAGTCCACCGGCGGCCGCTATGGCCTGCAGACGATGTGCGAGGCCGGAGGCATGGCCAACGCCACGGTTATCGAACGGCTGGGAGGCTCCTGATGGCCGTGTTCACCGCGGCCGCCCTCGTTCCCCGACCTGTCCGCCTCGATGCGGATGCTGCGCAACTGCGCAGCGAGGTAAGGGCATTCCTGACGGCCGAGGAGGCCGCAGGGACCTTCGAGCCGCGCTGCGACAGCTGGTTGTCCGGCTGGGACGAAGACTTCAGCCGTCGCCTCGGCGCGCGTGGCTGGCTCGGCATGACGATCCCCCGGGAGTACGGCGGTCACGGCCGTACCGCCCTGGAACGGTACGTCGTCACCGAGGAACTGCTCGCCGCCGGTGCCCCCGTGGCGGCGCACTGGGTCGCCGACCGGCAGACCGCACCGTCCTTGCTCCGCTATGGGACCCCGGAGCTGCGTGAGCGGTACCTGCCGGGCATCGCCCGCGGCGAGTGCTACTTCGCCATCGGGCTGAGCGAGCCGGACGCCGGTTCCGACCTCGCGGCAGTGCGGACCAGGGCCGAACGGGTAGCCGGCGGCTGGGAGATCACCGGGACCAAGGTGTGGACGAGCGGAGCCCACCACGCGCATGCCTTCTTCGTCCTGGCCCGTAGCGCACCACAGGAAGGAAGGAGCCGTCATGCCGGGCTGTCCCAGTTCGTCGTCGAACTGTCTGCGCCCGGTGTCACCATCAGGCCGATCCGGCTGATCACCGGTGAGCACCACTTCAACGAAGCCGTGCTGGACGGCGTCTTCGTCCCGGACGACATGGTGCTCGGCACCCTCGGGGAGGGCTGGCGTCAGGTCACCTCGGAACTCGCCTTCGAGCGGAGCGGTTCCGAGCGCTTCCTGTCCACCTTCCCGCTGCTCGCCGCCCTCGTGGACGAGCTCGTCGCGCAGGGCGGCACGGGCCGGCGTGAACTCGGCCACCTTGTGTCCCGGGTGTGGACGCTGCGCCGCCTGTCCCTGTCGGTCGCGGCGGCCCTCGACCGGGGCGAGGTGCCGGACGTTGCCGCCGCGCTCGTGAAGGACCTGGGGACCCGGCTGGAGAACGAGATCACCGACACCGCGCGGCTGCTCACCCGTACCGAGCCCGATCCGTCCGCGGCCACCGGCCTACCCCGGCTGCTTGCCGATGCCGTGCTGCACGCCCCGGGCTTCACACTGCGCGGCGGCACCAACGAGATCCTGCGCGGCGTGGTGGCGCGGGCGATGGGGATGCGATGACGAGCACGGTGTCCGAGGACGAACTGCGGCTACTGGCCGCGACCTGCGCCGAGATCTTCGCCGCGCACGAGGACGGACGGCCTCCGGCGGGCGGGTGGGACCCGGAACTGTGGCAAGTGCTGGAGGAATCCGGACTCGCTCAGGTATCCGTGCCGGAGAAGGCCGGTGGCAGTGGAGGAACACTCCGGGAGGCGGCCGCCGTCATCCGCGCGGCGGGCGAGTACGCGGCCTGCGTGCCGCTGGGCGAGACGGCGCTGCTCGGCGCCTGGCTGCCGGCCCAGGCCCGACTGCCGGTCACCAACGGCCCTTTGACGGCGGCGGACGGGACGGGTGCGCTCACCGCGCGGCGGAGCGGCGACCGTTGGGAGCTGCGCGGACGATTGTCACGGGTGCCGTGGGGCAGGCATGCGGCGGGGGTCGCCGCCGTGGTCGTGTCGGAGGACTCCGAAGAGGCCGTGGTGTTGCTCAGGCCTGCGGATTTCACCGTCGAACCGGGCCTCAGCTCAGCCGGTGAGCCGCGCGACGACCTGTACGTCGACATCCGGCCGGAACCGCATCACGTGGCCCCCGTGCCTTCGGGCACCGCCGACCGGCTGCGCCTGCGGCACGCGCTTCTCCGTACGGTCCTGATCGCCGGGGCTGCTCAGCGTGTCCTGGCTCTCACCTTGCGGTACACCTCCGAACGCGAGCAGTTCGGCCGAGCGCTGGGACAGTTTCAGGCCGTCCAGCAGCAAGTAGCCGAGCTGGCCGCCGAGACGACGGCGATCCGTGCGGCGGCCGACGCCGCCGTCGCGCTCTGCGATGCCGAGGGCGTCGCGGACGAGCGGGCTGCTTTCGCCGTCGCCGCCGCCAAGGTCCAGGCCGGACGCGGCGCCGGAGTGGTCGCGCGCATCGCCCACCAGGTCCATGGCGCGATCGGCTTCACCGACGAGCATCCGCTGAGGCTGGCCACCACCCGCCTGTGGGCCTGGCGCGACGAGGCGGGTGACGAGGCGCACTGGGCGACCGGGATCGGCGACCTGGCCCTGGCCGCGGGCGCACGGGGGATCTGGCAACTCATCACCGACGCGGAGTGACACCACACCACCACCGACGTATGACCACCACCCACGAGGAGCCGCACGCATGGACCTGCAACAACCTCCTGTTGATGTGAGTGAGCGTCCCCCGGAGACCCAAGGAGCCTCCGGCTTCCGTGAGTTCGCCGTCATTGCGGCACTGATGTTCGCCGCGCTGCCCTTCCTGCTGGCCGAGACGCTTTACTCGCCTGCCCTGCCCGCGGTCGCTGCGGAGTACGGAAAGCCGCTCGCAGACGTGAGCTGGCTGCTCACCGGACACCTCCTGTTCGCGGCAGTGCTGACGCCGATCGCCGGCCGTCTGGGGGACCTGTACGGCCGGGGCCGGCTGCTCGTTGTCGTCCTCGCGGTCACTGCTGTGGGGGCTGTCGTCGCGGGCCTGGCGTCCACGCTCCCCGTGCTGATCGTCGGACGTGTGCTGCAGGGCGCCACGGTCGCCGCTGTTCCCCTCTCACTCAGCGTGGCCCGGGACGCGCTGCGGCCGGAGCGCGTCGGACTTGGTGTCAGTCTGCTCAGTGCGGTCTTCGGGGTGGGCGCGGGGTTCGGCTTCCTGTTCTCGGGGCCGATCATGGATCATCTCGGCCTCGATTGGCTGGCGTGGTCCGTGGCCATCGTCGCGGGCATCGGCATCCTCCTGCTGTCTGCGACCGTCTTCGGGCTGCGGCCGACCACCACCGGGGAACGCAAGAGAATCGACCTGCTCGGCGCACTCCTGCTGGCCGTGGCCCTGGTCCCGCTGCTTCTGTACATCAGCAAGGGGTCCGAGTGGGGCTGGCTCTCGACGAAGGGGCTCCTGTATGTGGCACTGAGCGTGGTCGCGGCGGTCGCCCTCGTCAAGGCGGAGCTGACCGTACGAGATCCGATGCTGGACCTGCGGGCGCTGTCCCGGCGCTCCGTGTGGTCTTTGAACATACCCGCGCTCTCCGACAGCGTGGGCAGCCTCGGGGCCAATTTCCTGATTCCCCAGCTGGTGGTCCTTGGCGCTGTGAAGACATCCTGGAACTGGGGAGAGACGGCTACAGACGCCGGGCGGCTGCTGCTCGCGTGCAGCATCGGCATTCTGCTCGGCGGGCCCCTGACCACCTTCTTCAAGAACGTCGCCGACCCCCGGACCCTGCTCGCGACCAGCTTCGGTCTCTTCCTGGTGGAGTACCTGGCCATCGCTATGTTCCACGGCACGCACGTGGTGATCCCCGTAGCGCTCTTCCTTGGCGGGGTCGGGTTCGGGATGTGCAGCGCCTCCGTCGCCAACCTCGTGATAAGAGGCGTCGAACCGTCCCTGACCGCGGTCGCCATGTCGGCGAACTACACCCTGCGCCTCATCGGCGGATCGGTCCTCACCCAGGTGCTCGCGGCGATCCTGACCGCGAGTGCGACCGCGCACGGGGGCGCGGTGACCGAGGGGGCATTCCAGGCGGCGGCGTACACCTGTGCGGGCCTGGTCCTGCTCGGAGGACTGTCGACCGTGCTGATCCCGAAGGGCGAAACAGTCCAGCGCGCTTGAAGCGCCGACGGCCTGACCGGCGATCCGGGCGCCTCGGCCCGGACGTGGTCGGCGCCGGATGTCCCGCAACGACAACGTGCCTCCATCCCGGGGGATGGAGGCACGTGCCCGGCAGTGGATGTGCCATGTGATCGTGAGCTGGTCCGAGATCGCGACCGTGGAGCACGATCAGAGCGATGCAAAGCCCAGTACCACCGGCGCCACGGACACGAGCATGATGACGGCCGGGGTGCCGACACCCTTCTTGTCGCCGGCACGGACGTGAGTGATCACGGCGCCCAGGAAGTACAGGACGACACCGATCGCCGCTGCGATGCCCAGCGGCCGGTAGGCGATTCCGACGAGCAGCCCGAGAGCACCCGCGATCTTGATCAGGCCGAGCGGCAGGAACCAGCTGTCCTTTACCCCGACCGCCTTGAGCCCCTCCGTGATCTTCGGGTCGCGGGCGATGTCGCCGCGGGCAGAGGTGAGCAGCAACAGGGACAGCACGACAGCGAGGACGACATAGGCGATGAACACGGAGAACTCCGAAGGTGGGGACGAGGACCCTTGACCGGTCCGCGTATGGAGGATGGTAAACGATGTGCGAATAGAAATAATGTAAGTTCATCAATGATTAATTGCAACTGACTGTCCCAGCACTTGCTACGGTCGGACCATGGCCAGTGAACGATCCGGCGACACCGCCCCCGCGCCTCGCGCTCCCGACGCTTCCGCGACCTGCGACGACATCCCTGAATCCGCCTGTCCGGAGTCGCGCCTCGCCTTGCTCCTGGCGCGGCACGGTGGCGTCACCGAGGCCTGGATCCGCCAGGCGCTTACCGCGTCCGGGGTCACACCCCGCCATGCCGTCGTGCTGATGGACCTCGACGGCGGGCAGCTCGGCCAGCGCGAACTCGGTGCCCGGCTGCGCGTCGATCCCAGCGTCCTGGTCGCCCTCCTCAACGCGCTGGAGGACCGTGATCTGGTTCGACGACGCCGGGATCCCGCCGACCGCCGCCGTCACATCGTCCAGATCACCGAAGCGGGCAAGGCTGCCGTTACCAAGCTCGACGCCGCCATCGGCTGTGTCGAGGACGAGCTCTTCGCCGACCTCACCGCGCAGGAACGCGACACCCTGCGCTCACTCCTGGCCCGTGTTCGCACCACCCACGACGGCCCCTGCGACGCCTCGCCGGCCGCGGACGGCTGAATACGCGAACGTGCCCGGGGTGCGGAGCGCGACATGCTCCGCACCCCGCACGCAGTCCATGACGATCAGGTCGAAGGTTCGGCGAGGCGTTTTCCGTCCGCGCTGTACTGGTAGATGCCGTGTCCGGTCTTACGCCCCATGCGGCCGGCCGCCACCAGATTGCGTAGGGTCACGGTCGGCTTGAACCGCTCCCCGAGGGTGTCTTCCAGGGAGGTGAGGATCTTCAGGTAGGTGTCCAGGCCGTTGAAGTCGCCCAACTCCAGAGGTCCCATCGGGAAGTTGAGCCCGAGCCGCAATGCGCGGTCGATGTCCTCGGCACTGGCGACACCCTCCTCGAGCATGCGCAGGCATTCCAGGCGAACGATCGCCGAGATCCGGGAGGTGAGAAAGCCCGGGCTGTCCTTGCGGCAGATCACGGTCTCCTTGCCGAGCCCCTCGGCGAACGCCACGGCGCGTTGAACACACTCCTCGCTGCTGACCAGTCCCTGGACGATCTCGACCAGCCGCATCAGCACCGGCGGATTGAAGAAGTGCAGACCTACGAGGCGATGGGCATCGTCGGGTACCGCGCTGCCGATGGCGGTGATGGACAGCTGCGAGGTGTTGGTGCCGAGCAGTGCGGTCGCCGGAGCGGACTCGACGGCCTGGCGGAGGACATACTGTTTCACCGCGAGGTCTTCGACGACCGACTCGACGACGACCTGGGCGCCGCTGACGGCATGCTTGAGATCGGTCGTACGTTCCAGCTTGTCCAGTGCGCTGTCTGCTGCCTCGCGGGTCATGCGGCCCTTGGCCACGAATCGATCCAGGCTCGACGTCATCGCGGTGCCGGCGCGATCGAGCTGCGCCTCGGAGGTGTCGACGAGCAAGGTGTCATGGCCGGTCGAGGCACAGAGCTGCGCGATGCCGGATCCCATTGTCCCGGCACCGATCACGGCGACCTTCACGACGCTCCCCTTTCCGGTAGATGGCGCTGTGGCGCCTGCGTGATCCGCCGAGTCCCGTCGGGGGCATCTACGATGGTGCTCGGCGGATCCGAAGATGCAGCATAGCTAATGAGTCAAATTTTGTTCAATGTGTTCAGCGCCTCAGATCGTCGACATGCCGCCGTCCACCACGAAGTCCGCACCGGTGATGTACGAGGCCTCGTCCGAGGCGAGGAAGGCGGCCAAGCCGACGATGTCCCTGGGCAGGCCAGGGCGGGGGACCAGGAGCTGGGCCGTAAGAGCGTCTCGGACCGCGGGGTCGGCGAACTGGGCTGCCGTGCCCGGGGTTTCGACTACTCCGGGGCTGATGCTCACTGCTCGGATCCCGTGCTGGGCCCCTTCCGCCGCCAGCTGTCGGGTCATCGCCAGAACGGCACCCTTGGTGGCCGCGTGAGCGAGCATCGGGACGGTGCGGCTGGCTGTGTGGCCGGCCATGGACGCGATATTGATGACCACTCCGCCACGCTCCGTGAGGTGCGGCCACGCGGCCTGGGTGACGTGGAAGACCAGGTCGAGTTCGTTGCGTACCGTGAAGTGCCAGTCGTCTAGGGGTATCGCGCCCACTGGGCCGAACCGGGCCGCGGACGCGTTGTTGTAGACGATGTCGAGTCGCCCGTGCTCGGCCACCGCCTGTTCGACCCATGTGCGTGCGGCCGTGCTGTCGCCCAGGTCGACCGGGGCGGCCGTGGTCATTCGGCCGCCGGCGGCCCTGACCGTAGTGGCGGTCTCGTCGTTGGCCTCGACGTTGAGATCGCAGCCGACGACCACCGCGCCGTCCTCGGCGAAACGGAGCGCGGCGGCCCGGCCCATGCCTCCGCCGGTGCCCGTGATGAGGGCGACTCTTCCTTCCAGGCGTCCGTTCATTGCGCTGCCTCCCTGTGCTGACGGTGTTGAACTATGTGTGCAAAATTTGTCACATCTGATTCATCGACGATAGGCTTGAGCCATGGCTGCTGTCGAACCTGTGCCTCGGGCTGATCTGGACGAGGAGCTGCACGCCCTCATGGGAGAGGCCCGGGCATCCCGGGCGTTGAGCAGTGACCTGCCCGTACGTATATGGGCCCACCGGCCGGAACTCGCCAAAGCCCAGCTCCGGTTGCAGCGCGAGGCCCATGAAGGCCGCTTGCTGGACGGGCGGTTGATGGAGCTGGTGCGCCTCAGGATCGCGGCTGCGAACGACTGCCGGGCCTGCCAGGTGGCACGAAAGTCCGACGACGTGTCCGAGGAGGACGTGGCGTGCCTCTCGGCGGACGACCCTCGGTACACGGCGAAGGAAGCGGCGGCACTGCGCTTTGCGGAGCTCTTCGCGATGGACCACCTGGCGATCGATGATGACGTATTGGGTGAACTTCACCGCCACTTCACCGCCGCCGAGATCGTGGAACTGGGCATGTTCGCCGCCCTCATGCTGGGCTCCGGGCGACTGGCCAGGGCTTTGCGGGCGTACGAGGATGACGAGCGGCCGCCGGTGATCAGGGGCTGAGCCGCATGGACCGTCAGGGCGGGGCGCCGGGCAGCGTCGGCTCAACGGGAACACTCAGGCCATCGAGGAACAGTTGTAGATGGCGGTGTGCGAACTGCCGGAAGTTGACGTACATGATTCCAGGCAGCGGACGTGTCAGTTGGGCGAGTGCCATGCCCAGGTCATCGACAGCCACGTCCGTGCGCAGGCAGCTCGCTACGCGGGCTTGGCTCATCAACGTCTCGAAGGCGCGCTCGAGTCGTGTCCTAGCTTGATCCACCTCTGGGCAGGTCGGGTTGCCGTTGTCCGTGACCAGGGTGCACAGGGCGCCGATGCCCTCATCCAGCGCCCGGTGCATGAAGTGCCGTAGCGCCTCGAAGGCGTCGGCTTGATCGGCGAGAGCCTGCTCCGCCACGTCCGTGATCATGGAGATCGAACTCAGCGTCACCTGGTGGATGAGTTCGCGCCGGGTCGTGAAGTGGCGGTAGACGGTGGCGTTGCCGACACCGGCCCGCCGTGCGACTTCGTTGAACGGCACGTTGGTGCCGTAGTCCCTGATGGCCTCGCGGGCGGCATCGAGGATCCGCTCACGATTGCGTGAGGCATCCGCGCGCATGCGTGGATGTGGCGATGTCATGCGACGGCAGGCCGTGGGCCCACCGTGTTGCTCAGCGATCCGATCCCTTCGATCGTGACCCGCACGACCTGCCCCGGCTCGAGATAGCGCCCGCTCTCATGGGCCACGCCGGCTGTTGTGCCGGTGAACAAGATGTCACCGGAATGCATACTGCTGCGGGAGTCGGCATAGCTGAGGAGTTCGCCGACACCCCACACCATGCTGGATGTCCGGTCCTTCTGCCGGGGTGCGCCGTCCACGGTCAGCGCGATTTCCAGATCGGGGTGCTCGCCGCCGAACTCGTCACGTGTGACGATCCAGGGGCCCACCCCCGTCGTGCGGTCCAACGCCTTCGCCGAGAACATGTCCATCCCGGTAACGCCACCGCTGAACTGCAGGTCACGGGCGGAGACGTCGTTGCCGACGGTGTATCCGAGCACACCGTCGACGGCGGCAGAGCGGTCGGCGATGTGATCGGCGCCGACGACCACCACCAACTCGGCTTCATAGTCGAGCTGGGTGGTGAGCGCCGGATACGCGATCTCGTCGTCAGGGCCGATGATCGACTCATACGGCTTCAGGAAAGCGGCGGGCTGCTTCGGCATCTGCAGGCCGAGTCCGTCCACATGCTTGGCGTAGGTCGCTCCGGCGGCGACGATCTTCGCTCCGCGCTCGACGGGAGCCAGTAGGCGCAGACCATCCAGCGGACGGGCCGGCCCCGCCCACGCGGGCTCGCCGGCCAGGTCGGCGGTGAGGGCGGGAGCCCATTCGGTGAACCGTCCGGCAAGGGGGCGGGCGGTGGCCGCCTCCGTGTCCAGAATGGCCCAGAACGCCGCCTTCCCGTCGTGGCATCGGCCGATCTTCATGGCGGGACTCCTTCAAGGGGTTGCGGGTGCGGGTTCCGACTCGACGGTGAGGAGCGAGTCGAGGGGGCTGTCGTCGTCGGCGAGCAGGTCACGGCCCGGCCGACAGCCCTGCTGGATCAGTCGGCGGGCGATGCGGATCTCATCACCACGGTTCATACCGATGGCAGCGCGCAGCACGCCGTCGCGAAGGAGCAGAGCAGTGAAGCTGTCGCTGTCCGGGTCGCCCCGCAGCACCACATCGTCTTCCGGGACCGGCAGGCCGACGACCTGGAGGTTCAGGCCGTACTGATCGGACCAGGCCCAGGGCACCTCGCTGAAAGGCTGCTTCTTGCCCAGCATGTTGCGGGCTGCCGCGGCTCCCTGGTGCTGCGCGTTCTGCCAGTGCTCGAGTCGGACGCGGCAGCCGAGCAGCGGGTTGGGGTGATTGGCCACGTCCCCGGCGGCGAACACGTCCGGCGCGGACGTACGGCAGTACTCGTCCACCAGGATGCCGTCGTCGACAGCGATGCCTGCCGCCGCAGCGAGCTCGGTGTTGGGGCGGATGCCGATGGCCGCGACGACGGCGTCAGCCGGGCCGTCTGCGGGATACCGGCGACCGTCGGATCCGACCGCGCGCAGCCCGCCGCCCTCGCTGACGAGCTGGTCAATACTCGTCCCGGTCCGCAGTTCAACGCCCCGGTCGCGATGGATCCGTGCGTACAACAGGCCGAGCACGGGTGGCAGGGAACGGGTGAGTGGGAGCGGCGCGGCCTCCAGCACAGTGACGTCGGTGCCGACCGTTCGTGCGCTCGCGGCCAGTTCGGCTCCGAGGAAGCCGGCGCCGACGACCAGCAAGCGGCGGCCCCGGCCGAGCCGGTCCCGGATGGCCACCGCGTCCTCTGCGGTACGCAAGGCGTAGACGCCCGGCAGACCCTCGGTGCCGGGTAGCGTCCGGGGCCGCCCGCCGGTGGCGAGGAGCAGACGGTCATAGGACAGCGAGCCGGTGCCACCGTCCCAACTCACCGTGTGTGCGTTCGTGTCCAGCGCGGTGATACCGACCCCGCCGAGGTTTTCGATGTCCTTGGCCGCGTACCAGGATGTGGGCCGCAGAAACAGCCGATCCATGGGCAGTCGACCACTGATCACCTGCTTGGACAGGGGCGGCCGTGGGTAGGGCGCGCGGTCTTCGTCGCCGAGGATCACCACTCGGCCGCCGAACCCCTCGGCGCGCAGGGTGGCGGCGGCGGTGACGCCGGCCAGTCCGGCACCGACGATCACGTATGTCTCCCGCACGGGCGCACCTCCTCCAGCGATTGAACGGTTGGCCTCAATTTTGTTCACGGGTGTGCTGGCCCGCCGCGTCCATGAAGCGGCGCTCGTCCGCGTACGAAGCGATGTGAGAGGTGGCACCGCCGTCGACGGGGATGGTGCAGCCCGTGATGAAGGAAGCGCGGTCGGAGGCGAGGAAGCTCACCACCTCGGCGATGTCCTCGGGCGCGGCGAGTCGGGTCGTGAGGTGGTGGTCGAGCATCATCTCCTGCGCGGCGGCCGGCATGTTGGCCTTGAGTCCCTCGGTGGTCACCAGGCCGAGTGCCATCGCGACACTGCGGATGCCCTGCTTGCCGTACTGGGCGGCGATGTTGCGGGTCAGTCCGACGATCGCGGCCTTGGACGTGCCGTAGGCGGGCCGGGAGAGCTCCCCCAACAGGCCGGTTCCGGAGGTGGTGTTGATGATGACGCCACCGCCGTCGGCCAGCATCGCGGGGATGGCGTGCTTCGAGCCGAGCGCGTAGCCCCGCAGATTGACCCGCAGCACGCGGTCCCAGAGGTCCGGGTCGATGTCCGTGATCGCGGCGTCCTTGGCCATCACGTCTGGTGAGCTGAGGAAGGCGTTGTTGTGGAGTACGTCCAGGCGTCCGAACTCGCGCACCGCCGTGGCGACCATCGCCGCGACCTGGTCGTCCTCGGTGACGTCGACGGCCGCGGCTGCGGCACGCCCGCCTGAGGCCTGGATCTGTTTGGCGACCGCCTCCGCGCCGCTCGCGTTGATGTCGGCGACCACCACGGCGGCCCCCTCCCGGGCGAGCACGCTTGCGGTTGCTGCGCCCACTCCGGAGGCGCCGCCGGTCACGATCGCGACCTTGTTGTCCAGCTCAGCCATGCGTCCCACTCCTCTCAGGGCCGGGCACGATCCCGGCGGCCGACATGAGCTCGATGGGCATCTCCCTGTCCCGACGAGGCATGGACAGGGTATACGCACTGCACATAATCTGTCTCTGTTGTCGCATGCAATTCCTGGAGGTACGTGCTGTGCGTTACGCGACGTTCGAGGTGGACACCCCAGTGGGGCCGAGGCGCCGCATCGGCGCGGTGACGGCAGGCGGACACTTGCTGGACCTCAACCAGGGGTACGCGCAGGTGCTCGCCGACCGTGTCGACCGCTCCCGTGCCCGGATCCTCGCTGACGCCGTCGTACCTCCCGATCTCAGCGCCCTGCTGGCCGGGGGGCAGGTGAGCCAGGCCGCCGTCGCGCAGACAGTGGAGGCGATGGAGCCGGTGGCCGACGACCCCACGGCCCAGAGCGCGTTGGGCGGACGCCTCGTCTACGCCGAGGACGAAGTCAGGCTGCTGTCTCCACTACCGCGTCCCGCTTCGCTGCGCGACTGCTCGGCGTTCGAGCAGCACGTCAAGACCGCGACTCGTGGCAACGTGCCACCGGAGTGGTACGAGATGCCCGTCTACTACAAGGGCAACCCGGAGTCCGTCGTCGGCACCGGTACCGACATCGTCGTCCCGTCGGGCGTCGACCGGCTCGACTACGAGCTGGAGTACGCCGTCGTCATCGGCCGCTCGGGCTCGGACATCGCCGAGAAGGACGTGGCCGCGTACATCGCCGGCTACACCGTGTTCAACGACATCTCCGAACGCCGGGCCCAGTTCAAGGAGATGCGCACCGGGCTCGGTCCCGCGAAGGGCAAGGATACGGACGGTACCAACGTCCTCGGCCCGTACCTCGTCACCCCGGACGAGTGGGACCCCGACGCGCCGCACGCCATGATCGCGCGAGTGGCCGGGGAGGAGTGGAGCCGGGGTTCCACCGACACCATCCACTACTCCGTCGCGCAGATCGTCAGCCACCTCAGCCGTCGCGAGACCCTGCACGTCGGCGACGTGATCGGCACCGGCACGGTGGGCGGCGGCTGTGGACTGGAACTGCGTCGTTATCCGCAGTCCGGTGACCTCGTGGAGCTGGAGGTCGAGGGACTCGGCGTCATCGGCAACCGCTGGGTCGCGCAGGACGACGCGTGAGCCCGCTGGTCGGACGTACAGCCCTGGTCACCGGTGCGTCGCAAGGAGTCGGACTCGCCGTCGCCCGGGCGCTGGCCGCCGCGGGCGTGCGCGTCGGCCTGCTCGCACGACCCGGTCACGCACTCGACGAGGCGGCCAAGGAACTCGGCAAGGCCGGGCTCCCGCTGCCCGCCGACCTGTGCGACCCCGACGAGGTCCGCGCCGCCTTCGCCGCCGTGCGGCATGAGTTCGGTGGCCTGGACTACCTGGTCAACAATGCCGCCACCGCCCGCCCCCACCGCATCGAGGACCTAGCCGACGCCCAGCTGGGCCGGGAGGTCGGAACGAATCTGCTCGGCCCGCTCTACACCGTCCGTGAGGCCGTCCCGCTGCTGCGCCGGTCCGGCGTGGCGCACATCGTGAACCTCTCCTCGGAGTCCACCGCGGACCCGTACCCGTATTTGCTGGTGTACGCGGCCACCAAGTCCGCCCTGGAGACCCTCACCCGAGGGCTGGCGCACGAGCTTCGGCCCGACGGAATCCGCTGCACGCTGTTGCGTGTCGGGCAGACGGCGACCGGCTTCAAGAGTGACTGGGATCCCGGGCAGTTGGAGAAGGCGATGAACGCCTGGGAGGCGGGCGGATTCCTGGCACGTGTCTCGGGCGCGGCACCGCAGTCTCCGGAGCGTGTCGCCGAGGCACTGCTCTTCGTCCTGCAGCAGACCGGCGGCTCGGTCGTCGGGGAGCTGAGCGTACGGGCATACCCCTGACCGTGCGGGAACATCGATGGAGGTACCAATGACAGACGTGCTGGCGGGCGTGAAGGTGCTGGAGGTGGCCATGTGGACCTTCGTACCGTCTGCGGGAGCCGTTCTGGCCGAGTGGGGCGCCGATGTGATCAAGGTCGAGCACCCGGTGAGCGGTGATCCGCAGCGCGGGCTCATCAACTCGGGCTTTCTGCCGGAGGAGGAAGGTGGGCTGAACTACATGATGGAGGTTCCCAACCGGGGCAAGCGCAGTATCGGCATCGACCTGAAGAATCCCGAGGGCCGCGAGCTGCTCTACCGAATGGCCGCGGACTGCGATGTCTTCCTGACCAACTTCTTGCCCGACGCCCGCCGTTCGCTGGGTATCGAGGTGGAGGACATTCGCAAGCACAATCCCGACATCATCTATGTCCGTGGGTCGGGTCACGGCCAGCGGGGTGAGGATGCCGAGAAGGGGGGCTTCGACTCGTCGACCTACTGGGCACGCGGCGGCATCGGTTACACGGTCTCCCCGCCCGAATACGAGCATCCCGTCCGCATGCGCTCCGCCTTCGGAGACGTGATGGGCGGCATGTCGCTCGCGGGTGGCATCGCCGCAGCGCTCTTCCGCCGCGAGCGGACGGGAATCCCGTCCGTCGTCGACGTCTCCCTGCTCGGCGTGGCGCTGTGGAACATCTCGGTCGATGTGGCCTCCGCGAAGCTGCGGCCCGACGACGACGTCTTCCGCTATGACCCGGAGAACCTGATCAATCCGACGGTGGGCATCTACCGGACCAAGGACGGCCGGCACCTCAACTTCACCCTGCTGCAGTCCGACCGCTACTGGCGGGACTTCACCGATCGCCTGGGGCGCCCTGACCTCGCCGATGATCCACGCTTTGTCGACCATGCCGCAAGGGGCCGCAACTCGCGTGACTGCACACAGGAGCTGAAGACGGTCTTCGCCTCCCGCCGCCTGGACGAATGGCGCGCCGCGCTGGCGGACTTCGAAGGCGTCTGGGCGCCGTTGCAGACCCCGCTGGAGGTCCACGACGACCCGGCGATCACCGCCAACGGTCTGATTCGTGAGCTCGACACCACCAGCGGCCGCTCTCTCGCGGTCGCGTCCAATCCGGTGCAGTTCGACGGGCAGCCGCCCCGCACGTCCGGTGCACCGGATCACGGGCAGCACACCGAGGAACTCCTGCTGGAACTCGGGCTGACGTGGGAGCAGATCATCGCGTACAAGGACAGCGGCGCCATCAACTGAACGACAAGAAGGAGCATGAAGGAGGGGAGGCCGCTGCGGCCTCCCCTCCTTCATGGGCTGTGGCTGTCAGTCCCAGACCAGGGGCAGCGAGTCGACGCCCGCGACGTTGCCGCCGTGGGTGCTCACCCGGTGGCCGTCGAGCAGCCGGTAGTGAGGGATGCGGCGGTGCATGTGCTCGTGGATGATGCGCAGTTCGAGCCGGGCGAGGTGGGAGCCGACACAGCGGTGCGGCCCGGCGCCGAAGGCGAGCGTGCCTTTGGGGTTGCGGGCGAAGTCCACGGTGTTCGGGTTCTCGAAGACCTTGGGGTCGCGGTCGGCGGCACGGTTGACGATGACGACCGGGTCTCCCTTGCGGATCGTGGCGCCGCCCAGTTCGACGTCCTGAGTGGCGTTGCGGCCGGAGATGTTGAGGCCTTCCCAGCGCAGCAGTTCCTCCACGGCCTGGGGGATGATGCCCGGCTCGTTCACCAGCTGGTCGCGGTGGCCGGGGTTCTGGGCGAGGAAGGAGAACTGGAAGCTGATCGCGCCCTGCACGGTGTCGAGGCCGGCCAGGAAGAGGAGGAAGGCGTGGTCGAGGATTTCCTCGTCCTCGAGCTTCTGGCCGTCGATCTCGGAGTCGACGAGGACGCTGATGATGTCGTCCTCAGAGTGGCGCTTGCGTTCGGCCAGCAGCTCTGCCAGCCGCCCTCGGGCCGCGGCGCCCGCCTTGGCGCGGGACGCTCCGGACGGGTCCTTGTGCTGGCCGTGGAGGATCTCGTGGTTCCAGTCGCGGAAGTCGGTGGCCTCCTCCTGCGGTATGCCCAGCATGTCAACGAAGATCTTCGTCGGGAAGGGCTGAGCGAGCTCCGCGACGAGGTCGCACTCCCCGCGTTCGATGAACGTGTCGATCAGTTCGTCGCAGATGCGGCGGATCTTCGGCTCCATCGCGGTGATGCGCTTGGGCGCGAAGACGGGGGCGAGCAGCATGCGGTGTTTGGTGTGCAGCGGAGGGTCGACCTCCAGCGGCAGCAAGGGCCGCTTGTTGCCGAGGCCGTGCGGGACGCTGACCGAGGGCTGGGTGGCGAAGAGGTCGGCGTGCTGCCAGACGTAGCGGGCCTCGTCGAACCCGGTGACGGCCCAGAAGCCGCCGTAGTTGTCGCTGTGGGTGACGGGGCACTTGGCCTGCATCCGCTCGTAGACCGGATACGGATCCTGGCCGAAGGCCGGGTGGTGATGGTCGAAGTTCTCGGCGAAGTAGGCCACTTCGTCGGGCGTCAGGGGGCGCGGACCCGATTCCTGGTCCAGTGATGCCGGCCTGGTCTGCCCAGCTGATGCGGTGTCCCTCGTGGTCATGCTTCCCGGTCCTCTCAGTGGTGATATCGCCGATCTGTACGTGCCGGCGGCCCGTCATCCCGACGCGAGCCCCCACAGCACGGTCTTACTCACCAGGTACTGCTCAAGGCCGGCCTCGCCGAATTCGCGACCGATGCCGCTCTGCTTGTAACCGCCGTACGGCGCATGGGGATTGGTCCCCCCGCCTCCGCCGTTGACCGTGACCTGCCCGGTGCGGATCCGGCGGGCCGCCGCGTAGGCGCGCTGTGGATCGCCGCTCCACACCGCGCCGCTCAGGCCGAAGCGGGAGTCGTTGGCCACGGTGACGGCCTCGTCGTCGTCGGCCACCGCGATGACCGCGGCCACGGGCCCGAAGATCTCTTCCTGGGCGATGCGCATGGAGCTCTTCACTCCGGTGAACACGGTCGGCTCCAGGTAGAAGCCGCGCTCCGGGTGCGGCGGTCGGCCACCTCCGCAGGCCAGTACGGCGCCTTCGGCGACTCCGCCTCGTATGTGCGCTTCGACCCGCTCCCGCTGTGCGGCGCTGATCAGCGGGCCGAGATCCGTATCGGGGTCACGCGGGCCGCCGACACGCAGGGCGGAAACCTTGTCAAGGAGCAGGCGGACGGCCTCGTCGTGTCGGCTCTCGTGCACCACGAGGCGCGTCATGCAGCCGCAGCCCTGGCCGCTGTTGCGGGTGAACCCATAGGCGAAGTGCGCCACGGCCTGCTCCAGATCGGCGTCCTCCAGGATGACATCGGCGTTCTTGCCGCCGAGTTCCAGAGCGACGCGCTTGATGCCGGGGGCTGCCTGGGCGCTGATGGCCGCCCCGACGGGGACGGATCCGGTGAAACTGACGACATCGACCCCGGGGTGTCCCGTGAGCCGTTGTACGGCCTCGACATCACCTGTGGGAACGACATTGAGCACACCGGGCGGGAGTTCCGCCTCCTCGGCGGCCTCGGCAAGGAGCAGCGCGGACAGCGGAGTAGCGGGGGCGGGCTTGAGGACGACGGTGCAGCCTGCCGCGAGAGCGGGACCAACCTTGGAGAGGCTGGTGAAGAAGGGGTAGTTGAACGGGGTGATGGCGGCCACCACCCCGGCGGGCTCGCGCAGCACCACTCCCTGGCCGATCCCGGCGCCGAAGGTGGGCGGCAGCGGTGTGGAGAACGGGTAGGTCGCCGGTACCCGGTCGACCATGTCGGCGAGGTGATCCAGCGGGACGCTCACCTGCAGGCCGCGGGCGAGCCGGATCGGGGTGCCGACCTCGGTCATCACCAGGTCGACCGCCTCGTCCTGCCGTTCGACGAGCCGGTCGAGGAACCGCCGCAGCAGCAGGGCACGGTCCCGCGGCGAGGTGCGCCCCCACGGCCCTTCGTCGAAGGCGCGTCGGGCGGCGCGTACTGCCCGGTCGACGTCTTCCGTGGAGGCCTCGGAGACTACGGCGACGGTTTCCTCGGTGGCGGGGTTCACGACGGGCCGGGTTCTGACACCGGTGGCCAGTTCCCAGCGTCCGTCCACATAGGCATGTCGTGGTTGCAGCGGCTCCATGGCTCCCATATAAACAGAATCGACGAACTCTGTACATGTCGTTCACTGTCTCGTAGCGTGTTGCTGTCGGATGGGAACGCAGCGGAACCGAGGAGTGTCATGCAGCTGCAGGGCAAGGTCGCCGTCGTCACGGGAGCGGCACAGGGCATCGGGGCGGAGTACGCCCGAGGGCTAGCGGAGGCCGGCGCTGCGGTCACGGTCGCCGATGTGCAGTCTGGGCCGGGCGAGGAGGTGGCGGCGAGTCTCCGCAAGGACGGACACCGGGCGCTCTTCGTCCGCACCGACGTCTCCGACCTGGCCTCCGTCGAGGACATGGCCCGGCGCACCGCCGAGGAGTTCGGCGGCATCGACATCCTGGTCAACAACGCCATGATCTTCGCGGGCCTGCCCTTCGAGAGCATCGAGGACATGCCTGTCGAGCGCTTCGACCGCGTCTGGTCGGTCGGAGTCAAGGGCACATTCCTCGCCACCCGCGTCGTGCTGCCGTATCTGCGGGCGCGCGGCGGCGGTTCGGTGATCAACCAGGGCTCCACCGCCGCGTACCACAACAGCCCGAACCGGCTGCACTACAACGTGACCAAGCAGGCCGTCCACGGCATGACCAAGTCCCTTGCCAAGGAGTTGGGCAAGGACGGGGTGCGGGTGAACTGCATCGCGCCCGGCGCCATCGACACCGAGGCCACGCTGACGGGTGTGCCGGCGGACGTACTCACCCGGGCGGTGGCGGGCCAGGCCATCGGCCGCCAGCTGCACACCGGCGACATGGTCGGGGTGCTGCTCTTCCTCGCCGGTGATCAGAGCGCTGCCCTCACCGGGCAGACGCTCATCGCCGACGGCGGCGTCTGCTTCGTCGGCTGATGGCTGCCGCAGGCATACGAATCGAACAGGAAAGGCCCGCGATGCGCGTCATCGTCGATCGCACGAAGTGCCAGGGGCATGCACTGTGCAGCATGACAGACCCCGAGATGTTCCCGCTGGACGACCTTGGATACGCGGCCCTGGAGCCGACCGAGGTCGCCGAGGCCGACGAGGCCCGTGTGCGGCTCGTCGTCGCCGCCTGCCCCGAGCGGGCCTTGGCGGTGACCGAGTCATGACCGTCGCACCGGTACGCATCGCGGACGACGTACGTGCCCCGATGCCGCGGCTGTCGGCCGACACAGCGTTCTTCTGGCAGTCGGGAGTAGACGGGTTCCTGCGGATCCAGCGCTGCGCGGAATGCGGGCGGTACGCCCACCCGCCCACGCCGGAATGCCGCACCTGCGGGGCACTTGGCTCGGGTCCGGTTCCGGTGTCGGGACGAGCGACGATCTTCAGTTTCACAGTCAACCACCAGGCCTTTGTGCCGTGGCTGCAGCCGCCCTACGTCCTGGCCATCGTGGCCCTGGGCGAGCAGCCGGACGTCCATCTCACGACACGGTTGGTGGATGTCGCCCCGGAGGACGTGAGCATCGGAATGCGGGTCACGGCGGTCTTCGAGCGGCACGGCGAGGTGTACCTGCCGTTGTTCGCGCCGGCCGAAGGACCCGCGGGAGAGGCAGGAGCGGATGCCTGAGCAGACCGAGGACCGTGCACTCATCTCCGGCGTCGGGCAGTCCGAGGTCGGACGTCGGCTCGGCCGCTCCGACCTGGATCTCACACGGGAGGCCTGCCACCGCGCGCTGGCCGATGCCGGGCTGACTGCCGACGACGTTGACGGACTCGTAGCATGGCCGGGGGAGTGGCCGGCGGCCCCCGGCTTCTGCGGCCCGGCACTCGGCAGGGTGAAGGACGCACTGGGCCTGGAACTCGCCTGGCACGCCGGGGTGCAGGACGGCCCCAGCCAGCTGGCTGCCGTGATGTCCGCGGTCATGGCCGTGGCCAGTGGGTACGCCCGCCATGTGCTGGTCTACCGCACCACCTCCGAGTCGACCGGCCAGGCGGGCGGAGGCCGCAACACCACCAGCCCTGCGGATGTCACCGGGGTCACCGGTCTTCAGGAGTGGCTGCGCCCGTTCGGCGCCGTCACCGCCGCGCACTGGCTGGCCATGGTCGCCCAGCGGTATCTGCACGAAACCGGCGCCACCAAGGAGCAGGTCGGCGGGCTCGCCGTGTCCAGTCGCCGCTGGGCCGGGCTCAACCCGGCAGCCGTCTACCGGCAGCCGCTGACCATCGAGGACTACCTCGCCGCCCGGATGATCACCACCCCGCTGTGCCTCTACGACTGCGATGTGCCGGCCGACGGCTCGGTGGCGGTGATCGTGTCTGCCGCGGAAACGAAGGCGGACCTCCGGTCGCCGGTGCGGATCGAGGCGATGGGCGGTGCGCTCGGAGCGCGCCCGTTCTGGGACCAGTGGGCAGATCCGCTGGACCTGCCGCAGCGCGACGCCGCCCGCCATCTCTGGTCGCGAACCGAGCTGCGCCCCGGTGACGTCGACGTTGCGCAACTCTACGACGGCTTCTCCATCCTCGCCCTGCTGTGGCTGGAGGCAGCCGGATTCTGCGGCCCGGGGGAAGGTGCGGCGTTCGTCGCGGGCAGCAAAAGGATCGGACTGGGCGGGGAACTGCCGCTGAACACCGGCGGGGGGCAGTTGTCCGGCGGTCGGCTGCACGGCTACGGCCTGTTCCACGAGGCTGTGGCGCAGCTCCGCGGCGGTTTGGGCGAGCGTCAGGTCGCAGGCGCAGAGACGGCATTCGTGGGAGCCGGCGGCGGCCCACTCGGTGGGTGCTTCCTGCTCACACGCTGACAGCTTGTTCAGGAGTCGCGAACGGACACGGAGGTGGACCGGTGGAAGTACAGGAACACGTGAATGTGCCACGGGAGGACGGCCCGTCGTGGGCGCCCGCGGAGCGGCAGACGGACAGGGGATTCGGCCTGCCCGCCGGCTGGTGGCCGATCGGGTACGCGTCCGAGTTCGGCGGCAAGCCCCGGCCGGTGCGGCTCGGTGCCCAGCCGGTCGCCGTGTACCGAGACGGGGACGGCAAGGCCCGTGCCGTGCTGGACCGTTGCCCGCACCGGCGGCTGCCGTTGTCCATGGGCCGGGTGATCGACGAGGGTCTGCAGTGTGGCTACCACGGCTGGACGTTCAACGGCGCCGACGGCCAGTGCACGCTGATCCCCAACTTCAAACCGGGGGAGACCCCCTCGCCGCGGATCAAGGTGGCCGCGTTTCCGGTCGCGGAGGCCGAGGGGTTGGTGTTCCTGTGGACGGGCGCCGGTGCGCCCGCCCCCCGCTCCGATCTCGTTGTGCCGTCCGCCGGATCGGTGACGCCCGGCGGCGCGGTCGTGCGCGGCACGGCCCTGGCGCGCGCATCGTACGAGCGCATCTCGGAGGCGCTGCTGTTCAACCCGGGCGTCGCGCTGAACCTCGGCCCGCTGCTCGGCTCCGGCGATGAAGTGCTGGGCCCGGAGCATGACTTCGACGGCGAGGGTGATGTCGTCACGGTACGGCGCGACCGGCTCACGCTGGACCTGCCCCGGATCCAGACCTTCGAGGCCCCCCTCGGCGGGATCACGACCGTCACCGACATCGGAACCCGCGTGGCCACCGGTTTCACCACCGTGGTGGCCGATGTCCCGGGGGGAGGTTCCGTACGGGTACTGGCCGCGCTGACCCCGACGGGATCGCACCGCACGACCGTGCGCTGGCGGGTCCAGGCCCAGGGAGCCGCCGCTCGAGCCCTTCTCGCCGCCTGTCGGCCGTCGGTGGTCGGCAGGCGGCTGACCGGCCGTGCCGGACAACCACTGGAGGCCGCTGCGGATGCCGTGGAGACGGTCTTCGACCCCGCTCTCGATCAACTGCGCGCACTGCGTGCCTGAGCCCCCTACGGTATGGCCCCCGTTGTGAAAGGAAAGGCGATGACGACCACCGATCTATCCGCTGCCGCTTCCTCCGCTTCCTCGGCATCCGAGTCCGACGAGCTGCGAAAGAATCGTTCGGCATCGATCACCGCGGGCTTCCGCCCCGGAGCGTTCGCCTTGCGGGACGCATGGTTCCCCGTCCTGCAGACCGTGTTCATCGGGCGCCGCCCCCGGCTGCGGGTGATCCACGGACGCCCGATCTATCTGGCGCGCGAGAACGGCGTCCTGGTCGCGAGCGAGGACTCTCCCCGCGATCGCGACCGCGGTCGGCTGCGCGCCAGCGAGTTCACCGGAGGTACGGGCCGGTACCCGGTCGTCGAGCGATACGGCTACGCCTGGGTCTGGTACGGGGACCCGGCGAACGCGTCACCGGACCTCGTACCGCAGATCCCGCACCTGCCGGAAGCCGGCGGACTGCCCCACCACTTCCATCAGAACGTAGTCTTCGACTGCAGCTACGAGCTGATCTGCGAGAACCTGCTCGACCTCACCCACGCCGACTTCCTGCACTCCTGGCTGACCGGCGACCCGCTCTCGGAGCACGACGAGATCACGGTCGACTCCACATCCGAGACCGTCACCATGACCCGTACGGCCATCGGCCGCCCCACGCCGAAGATGCAGCGAGGACTGGCCAAGTCCGACACCCAGGACGCCTGCCTGGTCACGTTGGTGCATGTGCGCAGCGGGGTCTGTGTGCTGCACGGAGACTTCAATCCGGGCATATCGGTACGTATGCTGCACCCGGCCAATCCGGAGACTCCAGGGCGCACCCGCACACCGGTCATCTACAACGTCCAGCACACCACGAAGCTGGCCCGGAACCTTTTCCCGTTCAGCACGCACATCGTCGGCAGCCAGGACAACTGGGCCGTGCGCCCCCAGAACCCGCTCTATCTGGACCGCAGCACCGAAGAGAAGGACATGAACTCCCGGTTCGACGCCGCCGGCCTGCGGTTCCGCAAGGTTCACCAGGAACTCGTCGATCGGCAGCGGCGCGGCGACTACTCCTACCTGGCCGACGGTGACCCGGGGCGTGACGTCTCCGAGGAGATGAGGTTGAACAGCCGTCGGTGACATACGTGAGGTCCTGATGCAAGAATGCCGATGTAAATGGATTGACCCCTCCGTAACGCGAGCCTAGGCTCACTTCGGGACGTAACGTGCATAACGTCCCGCCCGTCCGGCAGTGTCGCCGTGCAGCTCAGCGTGTACCAGCACCTCGACATGCCGGGGGCGCGGCTTCATGTGCCGCGCCACGGTAGGCGAGGAGGAGCTGCGGCATGAGCGCGACCAGGGGCGGGTCACGGCAGGCCGACCGCAAGTTCGCAGCGGCGAACGCGAAGGCCGCGGGGCGAGAGACGGAGATGGTGCAGCGCATCCTTGCGGGTGCGCTTCTGGTGGCTGCCCACGACGGGGTCGAAGCGCTCTCGATGGCGACCGTCGCCGCCGCGGCCGGCGTGTCCCGAGGAACTGTCTACCGCTACTTCGGTACCCGGGACGTTCTGCTGGAGTGCATGAACGAGCGGGTGCGGCACCGCTGGGAGCGAGCCTTGTACGAGGCGGTGCAGGCCGAACCCGCAGTGGAACGCCGCGTGCACGTGGTGATGGCGAGTCTGCCGGGCATGGCGGAGGTGCTGCCCGATTCGCAGATGCTCTTCGACAACGACCCGGCGTACGTGCTGTCCCATCTCCAGCGCCGTTTCCCGGAGATCGTGCAGGTCGTCGCCCGCGCCCTGACCCCGGTTCTGGACTCGGCCGAAGCCGTGCGGACCAGGGTCATCAGCCGCCATGACGCGGCGGAACTCGCGCTGCGCATCGCCCTCGCCGACTTCCTTGTCCCTGGCGGCCGGGCGGGTTCGGTCGATCAACGCGTGGACGCTTTCTGGGTACTTGTCGGCGGCCGGGTGTGCGACGCCGACGACAGGGGTCCTGCCCACGAGGCGCCGACCCTGCTCCGGGCGCTTCCCGGGCTCGCACTTAAATGAGACCGCTTGAACAGATTTCGTAAAAGTTGTACCGTCCTGCTCATGGGTACTTCCGATACCGAATCCCTTGGTCCCCGCACGGCGTTCGCCGTAGGCGCACGACTGCGCAGCCCCTCGTCCGGCGTCGAGGTGGTGGTGGTCCGCCCCCCGGCGCAGCCCGTCTCCCTCACATGCGCGGACGCGACGCTGATCCCCCTGGAAAATGCCGCGTCGGCAGTCCCCGGCGCGGCTCCCGACAGCGAAGCGGTGCTGCTCGGCAAGCGCTACCACGACGAGGCGTCCGGGCTGGAGCTGCTGTGCACGAAGGGCGGTGGCGGACCACTGGCCGTCGACGGGCGGCCGCTGGGCATCAAGGCCGCCAAACCGCTGCCCTCGTCCGACTGAACCACCGTGGAGGTGAGCCGGGTGAGCATCGCCATGCTGCTCGAGCGGGCGGTTCGGGTTGCGCCGCACCGTGAGGTGCTGGGGCCTCAAGGGGCGGCACTCTCCCTTGCCGACCTGTGGCGCCGGTCCCTGACCGGTGCGGCGCTGGTGAAGGAGGAGGGCGCCGGTCCCGTCGTGTTCATCGGCCCCAGTGGCCCCGCCTTCGCGCTGGCACTCTGTGCGAGCGCCTTCGCGGGACGGCCTCTGCTGCCCCTGGACCCCAGGTGGGGCATGGCTCGACTGCGTGACATCCTGCGCAGGACCGGCCCGGCCCTCGTCATCGCGGACACGGCGGCCCGAGGCGCCCGCATGGTCTCGGCGCCCCGTGTCCTGACTGCGAGGGACTGGGTTGCCGCTACGGCAGCCCCACCGCCTCCCCACGCCGCGCCCGCCCCGGTCTCCCTGCACGCCGCTGCCTTGTTGCTGTGTTCCGACGACGGTGCAACGGTCTCCCTCAGCCACCAAGACCTGTGCCGGCCCGTGCTCGACGCGCCGGACTTTGTCCTCGCAGAGCCTGGCGAGGCAGCCCTGATCTGCCTGGAACCCCACCGGTTCACCAGCGTGACCGGACTGCTCGGAAGCCTCCGCGCGGGGCGTCGTCTGGTTCAGCTGCCCGGCTTCAGCCCCGAGGCATGGCTGGCGGCGATCGCCCGATGGAATGTCACGCACACCCTGGTGGCCCCCACCATGCTCGGCAGGATTGTCGAGCACCGGGAGAGGCGCACGCCCCTCCGGCGTGCGACGGCACCGAGGGTGATCGTGTACGACGGCGAGCCGTTGCCCGGATCCTTGCTGGAGCGGGCGCTTCGGGTCTTCCCTGAGACGGACTTCGTGCGCACCTATCTGCCGGATCCGGTCGAGCCGGTCGTCACCGTGCTCGAACCGGAAGCTCACCGTTTCGGAGGGGAGCGGATCAGCTCGATCGGCCGGCCGATGCCGGGGATCGACGTCGCAGTCCGCGACCCCTGTGGGCGGCCGTGCCCTCCGCGAGTGGACGGTGAGGTGTGGGTGAGACGCTCCGGGGCCGTCGGCGCGTCGGCCTGGGCGAGGCTCCCCGAACGGGGCTGGAAGGACGAGGCCGGCTACGTCTTCCTCAGTAACTGGGTGGATGTCCCTGCGGATCGGGCCCCACGCGCGTCCGACGCCGAGGTCGAGGCCCTGCTGCGCAGGCATCCCGACGTCGCCGACGCCGCTGTGACCTCGACGCCCGATGCCGGACGGGGGCGAAGGGTCACCGCTCGGGTGGTGGCGCGGCCTGGACGCGCGGTGGATGTGCTCGGCCTGCGTCTGTGGGCAAGTGCTTGGCTGCGGTCCCCGGGGACTCCGGCGTTCGTTGTCGCGGAAACCAATGGAACAGTATTGACGCACACTGTTCATTATGGCTAACTACTTTTGTACCCGCGGGTGTCAGTACACGGCGTACGGGGTCGCGTCCTGATCCGATTAAGGAGTCGCACCATGCTGCTCGACCTGCACGCGCACCAGCTCACCACCGAGATGTTCGACAAGCACCCCCACTGGGGGCCGTTCTGGGAGAGCGGCACCCTGCGGATCGGGGACTGGACCCTGGGGACTACCAGGCCCGAGGCGCCCACGATCGAACAGATATACGAGGAGCGCTGGACCCCGGAACTTCGGCTCGAGTCCTTCCGTAAGGCCGGTATCGACAAGGCCGTGCTGTCGATGCCGTTCCACATGGTCAACTACCACACCGAACCGGAGTTCGCGATCCGGTTCGCCCAGGAGGTCAACGACAGCCTGGCGGCGTACTGCGCCAACGACCCCGACGTACTCAAGTACTGGGCGCACGTGCCCGCTCAGGATCCCAAGGCCGCCGCAGCCGAACTGGAGCGTACGGTCACGCGGTTCGGGGCGTCCGGCATCAGCATGGGCGGCGCCAACTTCGGCGGCAAGGAGGTCTCCGACCCGTCCTTCCGGCCGCTGTGGGAGAAGCTCTGCGAGCTGGACGTGATGGTCTTCGTGCACGGCTACAACCAGTCGGTCACCTGGGGCAAGGACGCGGGCACGGATCCGTACGACACCACCTCGATCGTGGGGATGAACCACGATGAGACGCTGTTCTTCTGGCACCTGATCAACGGTGGAGTCCTCGACGACTTCCCGCAGCTCAAGATCTATGTCACCCACGGCGGCGGCTTCATCCCCTACCAGCTGGGGCGGTTCAACGAGACCAACAAGACCATGGCGCCCGACTCGAAGAACAAGAAGGACGTCATCGAGTACGCCTCGAACTTCTACTACGACCTGGACGTCCACCACCCGGCCATGCGACGGGCCGTCACCGACATCGTCGGCGTCGACCACTTGCTGTACGGCGACAACTTCTCCGGTTCCGACAGTCACGTCGGTGACCTGACGGACGGCTTCGGGCTGGCGGAGGAGGACCGGGAGAAGATCCGTAGCGGCAATGCCCTGCGGTTGCTCAAGAACATCTGATGAGCGCGGAGGCCGCGGAGATCCGTGTCGACCGGTCGAAGTGCTGTGGCTACGGCATCTGTGCCGAGATCGCCCCGCGCTTGTTCAGCCTGGACGACATGGGCTTTGCCCAAGCAGCACCCGGCGTGCTCTCCGGGTCCGCAGCCGAAGAGGCGGCCGAGGCTGCCGAGGCTTGCCCGGAGCGCGCCATCACCTTGTCCCATCGCACTGTCTGACGAAAAGTGAGGAACCCAGCCGTGCAACGTCGCCTGTACATCGACGGCAAGTGGTCCGAAGGGTCGGGGGACACGGCACTCGCCGTGATCAACCCGGCGACCGGCGCGCAACTCGCCGACGTACCGCAGGCGACGGTCGCGGACATCGACGACGCCGTGCTGGCGGCCCGGCGCGCGTTCGACGAAGGGCCGTGGGGGCGGACCACCCCTGCGGAGCGGGCCGTCGTTCTCCACAGGTTCGCTGACCTGCTGGCCGCCCGTAAGCCCGAGATCGTGGATCTCACCGTCGCCGAAGCGGGGTCACCCCGCAAACTCGCCGAGACGCTCCAAGTGCAGTCCCCACTCGACCACTTGGCGGACATGGTGGACCGGGTACTGGCCACCTTCCAGTTCAGCCGCCCGATGCCGCCCACCTTCGGTGCCGGCATCGGCCAGGGTGTGGTGCTGCGCGAGCCCGCCGGGGTGGTCGCGGCCATCACGCCGTTCAACTACCCCTTCCTCACCAACATGAGCAAGGTCGTGCCCGCGCTCGCCGCCGGCTGCACCATCGTGCTCAAGCCCTCGCCGTACACCCCCCTCGCGGCCCTGCTGATCGCCGAGATCGCCGAACAGGCCGAGATACCGCCGGGCGTGCTGAACGTCGTCACCGGAGACATCGCGGCCGGGGAGCGCCTCACCACGCACGCCGGAGTCGACGTCGTCACCTTCACCGGCTCGGACGCCGTAGGCGCCAAGATCATGGCCCAGGGTGCTCCGGGCATCAAGAAGGTCGTGCTGGAACTCGGCGGCAAGTCGGCCAACATCATCCTCGACGACGCCGACCTGGACCGCGCCGTACCGCATGCAGCCCTCGGCTTCACCCGTCACAGCGGCCAGGGTTGCGCCTGTCTGACCAGGGTGCTGGTGCACCGCAGCCGCTACCCGGAGACCGTGGAGCGCCTGTCCGTTGCGCTGGCCGGACTCAAGATCGGTGACCCCGACGATCCCGCCACCGACATGGGGCCCCTGATTCGGGAGGCCCAGCGCGAGCGGGTCGAGCGCTACGTGCGGATCGGGCAGGAGGACGGAGCACGGCTGGTGTACGGCGGCGGGCGGCCGACCGGCCTCGACTCGGGCTTCTTCCACGAACCCACGCTCTTCGCAGATGTACGCAACTCCATGCGCATCGCCCAGGAAGAGATCTTCGGCCCGGTAGGTGTGGTGATCCCCTTCGATGACGACACCGAGGCCGCAGCCATCGCCAACGACTCCGACTTCGGGCTGTCCGGCGCCGTCTGGGCGGCCGACCCGAAGCGTGCCTTCGCCGTCGCCCGGCAGGTGCGTACCGGCATGGTCGCGCTCAACGGAGGCGGTGGCGGGACCAACCCGCACGGCCCGTTCGGCGGGTACAAGCGCAGTGGCATCGGGCGCGAATTCGGCGAGGCGGGGCTCGAGGAGTACCTGGAGACCAAGGCCGTGCTGTGGGGCGTGCGGTGACCATGGCGCAGGAACAGGTCGCCGTCGAGCGCGACAACGGCGTCATGGTCATCACCATCGACCGCCCTGCCGTGCGCAACGCCATCGACTACGACACGGCGCAGGCCCTCTCGGCCGCGTTCGACGAGCTCGACGCCGCCCCGTCCCTGTACGTCGCCGTCCTCACCGGCGGTAGCGGAACGTTCAGCGCCGGAATGGACCTGAAGGCCTTCGCAGCCGGCGACAGGCTGCCCCGCAGCGAGCGCGGCTTCGCCGGGATCGTGTGGCAGCCGCCGCGTGCTCCGGTGATCGCCGCGGTCGAGGGTTTCGCCCTGGGCGGCGGCTTCGAGATCGTCCTGGCCTGCGATCTCGTCGTGGCTGCCCGGGACGCGGTCTTCGGACTGCCCGAGGTGCAGCGGGGCCAGTGCGCCTCGGGGGGCGGACTGCTCCGGCTGCCTCGCCGCATCCCCTACCACCGCGCGATGGAGCTCGTCCTCACCGGTGAACGGCTCGGCGCCGAGGCCGCGGAACGACTCGGCCTGGTCACCCGGCTGACGCCGCCCGGCGGCGCGCTGGCGGAGGCACGCAGCCTGGCCGAGCGCATCGCTGCCAACGGACCGCTGGCGGTTGCCGCTTCCAAGCGCGTCGTGGTCGAGTCGCAGGACTGGCCGTCCCACGAGGCGTTCGAGCGGCAGGCGGCGATCGTGGACCCGGTCCGGAATTCGGCCGACGCCCGGGAAGGAGCGCTGGCCTTCTCGGAGAAGCGGGATCCGGTCTGGCGGGGGGAGTAGGGCGACCTGGAGGGAGCCGCGTAGAGACCGATCCGGAGCCGCGCCTGATCCGTTCGATCTCAATCACTCAGGCGGATTATCCGGTCGTAAGGCCGAATTTCGATCAGAGGACGGGACGAGGCAGTGACGCTGACGGACAGGAAGATTCTCTTCACCGGAGCGACCGGCCAGGCGTTCCGGCCGGCTGCGGAGGCGTTGGCGCAGGACAACGAGGTCTGGTGTGCGGCGCGCTTCACCGATCCGGTGGTCAGAAGAGATCTGGAGTCCCTCGGTATCAGGACCGTCTCCTGGGCCATGGGTGCCGACAACGTCGACGGGGTGCCGTCGGACTTCACCCATGTCGTCCATGCCGCCCCGTACCGGGGGCAGCCCGACTCGGACACCGCGGCCCAGGCCAACGCGGTGGCGGCGGGCACTTTCATGCACCACTGCCGTGCGGCCGAGGCATTTGTCTTCGTCTCGGCGTTCGCCGTGTACAGGCAGCCGCCGACCCCGGACCACCTCATCGCCGAAAATGACCCGCTCGGCGGTCACGCCCCGTATGCGCCGACCTACCCGATCGGAAAACTGGCCGCCGAGGCCGCAGTCCGTGCGTTCGCCCGCGTTCTCGGCCTGCGCACCACCATTGCGCGCCTCAACGTCTGCTACGGCCCCACCGGTTGGGGTGGTGTTCCGGTCGAGTTCTTCGGCCGCATCCTTGCAGGCGAACCCATCTGGCTTCCGGAAGACGGATCCGACATCTGGTCCTCGCCCATCAGCACCGAGGACGTGACGATGTTCCTCCCTCGCCTGTGGGACGTGGCCTCGACGACGCCAGCCATCGTCAACCTGGCAGGCGACGACGCTCTCTCACTGCGGGAGTACTGCACCGCTCTCGCCCGACGAGCAGGGCTGGAGGTCGGCTTCGTCCCGAGCGCGGAGTCCCGGCAGTCGTTTGCCTCGGACAACACCAGGCGGCGGTCGCTGATCGGGGACTGCAAGGTCGGCTGGGAGGAGGGCATGCGGCGGGCCGTCGAAGCGCACTTTCCCGGTGCCTTCGACGGCACCCGCACGCCGTCCGCCGGGAAGACGGCAACGAACATCTGGGGCCAGCACTGAGGCGGCCCGGTAGCGGGCGTCCGATGTGACAACGCGGGTCACCGAGGTCCCAACCATGCATGACTGGTCCCGCCAGGAGCATTCAGGTAGTCCGGGGCAGGTCGGCGGCGGACTTGAGGATGCCGTCCAGGACGATCGCGACCTCCTTGCGGGGCTCGGAACGGCTGGCACGGTGCCGGGCGGTCAGGCTACGAGAGCCGAGTCCCGGCAGAGACACCGCCTTCACCCCGTCCAGTGGCATGCCGAGCACCGCAAGGGACGGCACCACCGCGACTCCAAGGCCCCCTGCGACCAGCGACAGGGCGACGTTGCAGTCGTAGTGGCTGTGGCCCTCCGTCACTTCGAACTTCGTCTGGGTCCTCATCGGAATCCAGGCACTCGTCGGCGCGCGCCGCAGCGTCGGCACGGCCACCAGCCGCGTGACGGCGTTCCTCTTGCGTCGCTGGCAATCGGAGCAGAGCCGGGCGCCCGGACATTCTGCGTGACCGGAGCGTCAGCACCGACGGCGGTCCGTGCTCAGCGGCGCGAGGCAGGATCCCGGGTCAGGCGGATCATGGCCCGGAACAGCGCCTTCGGGGTGGGAGCGGGCGGCAGCTCGCCGGCGTCGGCCGGGTCTGCGGCGTAGGCCTGAAGCATGTACGTGACGTGGCGCCGCCAGGTATCGGGCGCGGTGTCGTCGGTGGCGGCGATGATCGCGGCGTTGGCCATCAACAGGACGGGCAGGTCCTGGGGGGAGAAGTCGGGCCGCAGGCGGCCGGTGCCCTGGGCTCGCTTGATCAGTTCGAGCCAGCCCTCGTAGGCCTCTGCGCGCTTGGCCTCCAGGGCCTTGGCGGTGGGGAAAGTGAGGGTGAGCAGATCAGCGAAGCCGCGGTCGGCGGCCTGCATGGCGCAGATGCGCTCGATGTACGCGGCGAAGGCGTGCCACGGGTCGGGGTCGGCGAGGGCCTCGGTGATGGCGTCCGCGTAGGCGTCCATCCGGTCGGCGAAGACGGCTCCGATGAGGTCTTCGCGGGTGGGGAAGCGGCGGTAGAGGGTGGCGATGCCGACACCGGCCTGACGGGCGATCGCCGCCATCGGTACGTCGAGTCCCTGCTGGCAGAAGACCTGCCGGGCTGCCGCGAGCAGACGTTCGCGGTTGCGTTCGGCGTCCGTACGCAAGGGCTGCGGTGTGTCGTCGGAGGCTGTGGGCGGCGTCATGGCACCCATCCTAAGGCCAACTGGAATACCCCATCCAGTTCGCCTGTTATGGTGGTTCGACAGAAGCGGAAGACCGCATCCACTTAGTTCTTGAGGAGGCGCGCCATGCGTGCTCTGACCGTTCACTCCGTTCCCGCCACCCCCGTCATCGCCGAGGCGCCGGTGCCGCAGCTGGAGGCTGGTGAGCTGCTGGTGAAGGTCGCGGCGTCGTCGGTCAACGGCTTCGATGTCGCCGCGGCCGCTGGATACGTCCAGGAGATGCTGGAGCACCGCTTCCCGCTGGTGCTCGGCATGGACTTCGCCGGCACCGTCGAGGCGGTCGGCGAGGGTGTGACAGCGTTCACCGCCGGAGACGCGGTCTTTGGAGTCGCGGCCAAGCCGTTCCTGGGCGCCGGGTCGCTGGCCGAGTACGTCGCCGTGCCCGCCGGCTACGGCGTCGCGCGCATCCCGGAAGGCGTGTCCGCCACGGATGCCGGGGCGCTGGGCCTTGCCGGTGCTGCCGCCGTCGGCAGCCTGGACGCCGTCGACCCCAAGGAGGGGGAGACGGTGCTGATCGCCGGGGCGACCGGCGGGGTGGGCTCCATCGCCGTGCAGTACGCCACCGCGCGGGGCGCCCGCGTGATCGCCACCGCCAGGCCCGGTGCGGACGCCGACTTCGTCCGCTCGCTCGGCGGTGCGAACGTCCACGTCGTGGACTACACCGGTGACCTCGCCGCCCAGGTGACGGCCATCGCCCCTGCCGGGGTGCACGCCGCGATCCACCTGGCCGGCGACGGATCCGCCCTGGCCGACCTGGTGACGGCCGGCGGCCGGATCGCCTCCACGCTGGGCTTCGGTCCCGAGGCCGTCGAGGGCCGCGACCTCACCGCCTTTTCAGTGATGGCCGACGCCAACACCGCGACCCTGGAGCGCCTGGTGACTGACGTCGCCGCCGGTCGCCTGAGGGTGCCGGTCACCGCCACTTACCCGCTGGAGCAGGCGCCGCAGGCATTCGCCGACTTCGGCTCCGGCTCGCTCGGCAAGCTCGCGATCATTTCTGCGTGACGCGCCGCGTCGCCTTGCCTTCCACCTCCCCTGGCGGGTGGACTCAGCCTGACCGGAGTGCACCTCAGGTGAACGCCGCCCCGTGGATCGTCGGGGCGCTCTTCGCTGCCAGGTTCGCCGTCGCCTGACTGGTGAAGCACATCCGGTCGAAGGAGAAGCTGGCCAAGAGCCTGCCGCAGGCGGGGACCTCTCCTTCGGCGCTCTGCGATTTCACCACTGTGTGACGTCATCGACGCGCCCGAATCGCTCGGCGCGTTTGGCCAGCCTGATCTTGCTCGGCGCCACGGACATCGCCACGGCGCTGACCCCGTCGTCAGCCACCGGTGAGGCCGTCGTACGGGTCTCGCCGCAGTCACTCGCACGCGCCGCAATGACCCCGGTGCCTTCACCTTCAACGCGGTGCCGTGGGGGTGCCGCTTGTCCTTGCCGTACGCCATTCATTCTCGCTGTTGCCGCAGCTGCCCAACCCTGAACAGGAGTCACATCATGCAGATCCGCTCACTCGGCTACCTCGGTTTCGAGTCCCCCCAGTACAAGGAGTGGGAGACCTTCGGCCCGGAGGTCTTCGGCCTCGGCCTGGGCGAGCCCGGTGCCGACGGCACGGTCCGACTGCGGATGGACGACCGCCACCAGCGCATCGCCATCCACCCTGGCGATGAGGAGCGCCTTGCCTACGTCGGCTGGGAGCTGAAGGACAAGGCCGCTTTCCGGGCGGCCGTCAAGGAGCTGGAGGACAAGGGCTTCGCCCCGCGGCTGGGTACGCCGGAGGAGGCCGCCGAGCGTCAGGTTCAGGGACTCGCCCAGTTCAAGGACCCGTACGACTTCGTCCACGAGATCTTCTACGGTGCCACCTTCACGTCCGGGTCCTTCCTCCCGGGTAAGCCCATGACCGGCGACTTCGTCGCGGGCATCGACGGCGTCGGCCACGTCGTCTTTGTCGTGCCCGACATCACTCCCGAACTTGAGGACTTCGTCACCGGGGTGCTCGGCATGGAGTTGTTCGGGGACTGGACGGCCAAGTTGCCCGACGGACAGCAGACCGGCCCGCAGTTCTACCGCTGCAACCCGCGTACCCACTGCCTCGGCTATGTCGCGATACCCGGCATGCGGGGCGTCCAGCACATCGCGATCGAGTCCGACCACCTCGACGACGTCGGCCGGGCCTACGACCTCGTACAGGAACGTGGTCACGAGATCACCGTGACTCTTGGCCGTCACATGACCGACAACCTCGTCTCCTTCTACCTGCGCACACCCACCGGCTTCGACATGGAGTTCGGCGCGGGCGGCACGGTGCTCGACGAGAGCTTCGTCCAGGCCAACCCCTCCAACTCCGAAGCCTGGGGCCACAAGTTCGTCGCCAAGGGCTGGGCCCCGACCGTGAAGCCCATCGCCAACTGACCCGTCACTCTGCAGAGCCCAACGTGCTGGGGTTCCTCGCTCGTCCCCCGGCTGAGGAACGACGCCCAGTACGACGTTCCGCCTATCTTCCGAGAGGTATCAACCATGTCCTACCTGCTGCACATTGACTCCTCCGCCCTTGGCGCCGACTCGTACTCCCGCCGGGTTGCCCAGTCCTTCCGTGATGCCTGGAACGGCAGCGTGGTCCACCGCGATCTCGCCGCCACCCCAGTCCCGCACCTGACTGCGGCCGGCATATCCGCCCGTGTCACCGACCCGGCGCAGCACACCCCCGAAGAGGCCCGGGCCGTTGCGGTTCAGGAGGAACTCGTTGAGGAGTTCCTGGGCGCGAGCGCGTACCTGTTCACCGTGCCGATGTACAACTACTCGATGCCGTCCGCGTTCAAGGCCTGGATCGATCAGGTCCTGGTTATAGGCCGCACGCTGAACTTCGGCCCGGAGGGCCCCGCCTCGGCAGGCCGTCCGGCCGTGCTCGTTTCCGCTCGCGGCGGCGGCTACGGTCCCGGCACGCCGAACCACGGCAAGGACTTCGTCGTCCCGGCCCTGGAGACCATCCTCGGCGACCACCACGTCCTCGGACTCGACGTGCGCACCATAGTCCCGGAACTGACGTACGCGCCCGTCATGCCCGCCCTGGCGGAACTCCGCCCGCTCCACGAGGCGTCCCTGGCCGACGCGCACGAGCAGGCCCGACTCCAGGCCGGCAAGATCAGCGAACAGCTCGCCGTCTGAAAGGCGCCCCTCACGGGCATCCCGCGATACAAACGGATGCTGCGATCAGACCTTGGTCGCGGCTTTCGTCGTCCTCAACAGCGAGACAAGGCAGATGTCCGGTCCCCCATTCCGGGACGGGCGGGGTCGTGCGTGCGCCGCGTTGGGCCTGCGGCCTACGGGTGTGTGCGACATTCCGCGAGTTCCCCTGAGCCCGCTGAGTTCCTGGGCCTGTGGCCAGGGGGTTCTTCCTCCTTTGTGTGCTCTGCTTGCTTGTGACGTAACTTCGGGATTCTTGAAGCGTTCTCATCTCGTCCGACCGATTCGCAGTCGGGTCGAAGGTGAGGAGGCTCGGGTTGGCGGCGCTGGCAGTCGTACGGGACCTGCGTGAACACTGGGCGCCCGCGTCGGCGGAGGAGCTGGAGCGGTTCGAGACCGATGTGCTGTCCGGGTTCGTCCTGGCACGGGCCTCAGCAGGGCTGGCGGACGGCACCATCCGCGGGGACGTCGGTCACTTGGATCAGATCAGGACCTGGTTCGGCCGGCCCTTGTGGGACATGGAGCCTGCTGACGCGGACATGTACTTCGGGAAGGTGCTGCGGGACTCGCCCAGCGGTACCCGGCTGGGCCGGTCGCAGGCGTTGAGCACGTACTTCATGTTCCTGGAGCTGCGGCACAAGGTCGAAATCCACCGGATGACCGGCCGGGTGGTCGAGTGCCCGATCGACGAGATGAACCGGCCGCGCGGGGCCAAGGACACCCAGCTGCGGATCCCGCCGAGTGAGCCGGAGATCCGGACGTTGTTCACCGGCTGGGGCGGCGAGCTGGCCACTTGCCGGAAGTTCGCCCCGACCGCACGGAACTACACCGCCTCGAAGTTGATGTCCCAGGTCGGCCTGCGGGTGAGCGAGGCGTGTGGGCTCGACCTGGGCGACATCAAGTGGGACCTGGGCCGCTTCGGCAAGCTCCACGTCCGCCACGGCAAGGGGGCCCGCGGCTCGGGGCCGCGCGAGCGGATGGTTCCGCTGATCAATGGTGCCGACCGGACACTGCGGTGGTTCATCGAGGATGTGTGGGGTCAGTTCGACGACGATCACACTCGCCCTGGTGCCCCGCTGTTCCCGAGCGAGCGCAAGAACACCGACGGCTCTGCCCGCCGGGTCGGCGACGACGCCCTGCGCAACGGGCTCGACAACGCGGTCCAGGCTCACCTGCCGAGCTGGACGGACAGGTTGACACCGCACGTCCTGCGGCATTTCTGTGCGTCCCAACTCTATGGAAACGGACTGGATTTGCTCGCAATCCAGGAGGTCTTAGGACATTCCTGGATCGCCACGACCATGCGGTATATCCACGTGCAGCAGACCCGGGTCGAGGACGCCTGGGCCGCCGGGATGGAACGGGCCGCGAAGCGGCTGGAAGGACTGGCCCGATGAGGTGGAACCTGCGGCTGACCGCCGCGCACAAGGGTATCTGGAAGGCGTCCGAGCTCCAGCGGAGCCTGGCCGAGCACGGCCTGGTGATCTCGGCCGGCAAGATGTCCGGGCTGTGGTCCGGCCAGCCGGTCTCGCTCAAGCTGGAGGACCTGGACGTCATCTGCGTGGTCCTCGGCTGCGAGATCGGCGACCTGCTGATCCCCGAACCGGAGAAGGTCAGCCGCCCTGGCCGGGCCGAGGAGACGGAACGGGCCGCGGTCGGTGCGGGAACCGCCGCACCGAAGGTGATCCCCAAGCGCCGAGACGGCCGGTCGCTGCCGCCGGAGTGATCCAGTGGCACGGTTCCCGAAGGGCTACGTCAAGCCCACCGACTCCTGCGACAGCTGCCTCGCCTGGGGAAACTTCAGCGGCCGCCTCTGCCCCACCTGCTACATGTTCGGCCGCGGCCACGACGCGGCCGCATGCACCGGCTGCCGTCGCGTCCAGCCGCTGAAGTGGAACTACTGCCGCCTGTGCTGGTGCCAGGCCCGCCTCAGTGCGAAGGCCGTCGTCGGCCAGCCCACGGACGAGACGGACGTGCGGGACCGGCTCGCCGCCGTCCGGCATCACCAACTGTTCTTCGTCGGGATGCACTACCGCAGGAGACCGACCCCCACATTTCGGACGCGCGGAGGACGGCGGGGAGCCCCGCGCAAGCCGCCTCCTGCACCGGCCTGGCACCCGGATCCCGGCTGGCAGCAGCTACCGCTGTTCGCACAGATCCCCCGTGACTACAGCCGGCTCGCCCTGGCCGACGCCGACCTGACCAGCCCGTGGCTGGCCTGGGCAAAGTACCTCGCCCACCGGCTCGCCGAGACCCGAGGCTGGGGACGCAACATACGCTTCGCCGTCAACCGCGGCCTGGCCCTCGTCCTCACCGGACACGTCGAGGGCGACGTCATCCGGCACACGGAGATCTTCACCCCGCTGCGGGCCCTGGACCTGCCGGTCGGCCACACCGTCACGGTCCTGGACGAGATGGGGATCTTCGAGGACGACAGCGAACCCTCCTTCGAACGCTGGCTCGCCAAAAGGCTGGAGGGTCTCGCACCCGGCATCCGCTCGGAGGCCGAGCGCTGGACCCGCGTCCTGCACGACGGCGGCCCCCGCAGCCTCCCGCGACGGGAAGGCACAGTCTGGCTCTACCTCAACCGAGTCCGCCCGGCCCTGCTGGAATGGTCGAACCCCTACGACCACCTGCGTGAAGTGACCCGCGACGACGTCCTCACCTACATCAAAACACTGCACGGCCACCAGCGCCACGACCAACTCGTCGCCCTGCGCTCGCTATTCACATGGGCCAAGCGGAACGGGCTGATCTTCCGCAACCCCACCAGTCGGATCAAGGTCGGGCAATACGAGTACGCCGTGCTGCAACCGCTTGTCCCCGAGCAGGTCGACCGCTCCGTCGCGGCGGCCACCACGCCGGCGACGCGGCTCATCCTCGCCCTCGCAGCGGTCCACGCCGTCCGGGTCGCCCAGATCGCCAACCTCATGCTCGACGACGTCGATCTCGGCAATCGCCGGCTGACCATCGCCGGACGCGTCCGCCCGCTCGACGATCTCACCCGGAAGCTGCTGCTGGACTGGCTAGAGCACCGGCGCCGCCGGTGGCCGAATACCGCGAATCTCCACCTGCTGATCAACAACCAGACCGCCACGAAAACCAGCCGCGCCAGCAACCACTGGATCAGCGCCGCGATGCGTGGGCAGGACGCGACGCTGGAGCGGCTCCGCGTCGACCGACAATTCGAAGAGGCCCTGACTCACGGGCCCGACCCGCTCCACCTCGCCGAGGTGTTCGGGCTCGACGAGAAGACCGCGATGCGATACGCGGACTCCGCACGGGCGCTGCTGCACCAGGCCGCTGAACAGCCACTTCAGTGAACCTCTTTCGTCCTGTGCTGGAGGATGAAATGGGCTGGTCAGCGGGTGTGGTGACGAGGCAGGGCCCCTCGTCGTTGGCGTGGTGATTCCACTCATCACACCGGCGGCCGAAGGGGCCCTGTTGGTTCCGTATCCTGCCCCGCTCGACGTCCCGCATGGCCACCGCGAACAGCCCCCGCATTACCAGCAGTTCATCCGCGATCATGCCCGGCTGAGAGCCCCCGGCGAACGCGCCTTCGCCCAGTTGAAAGCCTGGCGGCTGCTACGACGAGCCAGATGCTCCACCCGCCTTATCGGCACCATCGTCCAAGCCGTCCACACGCTGCTGACCTGCAACTATTCAGGATGTAAGAGGTTCACTGAAGGAATCAGGCCGGCCTCCTCACCTATGGCTTCACATCGAGACGCACGAGCGCGCCGATCTCCACGAGTTGGTCCGGCAGTGCCAAGTCGGAAACGCCCATGACCGTGCTGGCGGGCCGGTGCTCCCCGAAGTACTCGGCGTGGAGGCGTGCTGTCGTGTCGAAGTTCTCCCGCAGGTTCCTCACCAGAACCGTGGTCTCCGCTATCTGGCCACGCTCGGCCCCGAATTGCCTCAGCACCAGGTCCAGATTCTCCAGCGTGGTGCGGACCTGCAGTTCGAAGTCGCCGGCACCCACGAAGTTGCCGTGACGGTCATGAGACAGCTGCCCCGACACATAAACCGTGTCACCGACCTGAGTGGCCTGACTGTACCCGTACAACGACTCCCACGGCATGCCGAACCCGAATGCCTTCACCTGAGAACTCATGACTCACTCCCTTGATACAGCGCGCGGGACCGTCAGTTGCAGACAGGCCCCTTTCACGTAGAAGTTACGGGTCTGTACAAACGATGCTTGTCTGGCAGCGCCGTCGAAGTGTTCTCTGCGCGCACAAACACCCTCCAGCAGAGGATGAAAGAGGCTCAGTGAAATCTGCTTAACGGTCCACCCCTTTGCTGAGGATGAGCACGCCAGGCACAGTCAGCATCCGCGGCTGATCGGCGGAGACGATGTCAGGGCGAGGGCAGCGTTCCGCAGCTGGGCCGCCCACGTCTGCTGGTCAAGCCCCAACGTGTACTCGATGCAGCAATCGCACTGCGGGATCAGCGCCACGAACGATTGCTCCGCCGCGGTCTCGACATCCGTCTCCCACCAATCGTCCGTCGCCAGGTCAGCGGGAGTTATCTCTCCATCGATGAGTCTCGCCGCCATCCGGCGCAGAGCGTGGCGCCGCGCCAGGCCCCGATCCGGCAACCGGATCCCGGACTCGGCAAGTGCTTGCTCGAACGCGTCACGAATGTCGCGGGCATCCGCGTTGCGAGGCCAACCGGCGAGCTCGCACAATGTCGGGCTGTCCAGTCCGGCTGCGAGCGCCTCAGCAGCGATCATCGGCAGATCTTCCGGGCGTATCTCATCCGCCTGATAACGGCACGCTACCCCACCCAGAGATGTGAGCCCACTCTGCATAGAGGTTTCCGGTTCCGGTGTCGTTCCTTCTGCTCTCATGACTCCTACGGTGTCAGGACCGTTTCCAGGGAAGGCACCCAGGGGCGGGCCCGCTCGGCACCTGCCCCGCGTGTTCGCCTGAACCTGGAAGCCGAACCCACGAGAACACGACCGTCCATCCTCGGGTTCCCGCGAAAAGACCTTCAGTTTCCGCGAACTCGCGGGCCTCGCCGGGTGTGAGTAGTTGCGGTACGGAAAGTGCCGCTGAGATTGATCTTGGTTGGCTAGCACACCTGTCGGGGGTGCCGCCGGGGTTCGTGGAAAGGTCGTCGGGCGGGCGTCGGCGGTGGAGTTTCTGACTGATGAGCAGGCCGTTATCTGGATCTTCCACTCTCACTGGTTGGTGGGAGCTGCTGTGGTGTGGGTGAGCGTCCGGTCGTCCGGGGGCCGTGGACACCAGCGTCGTCGTGGGCGTGGGATGAGTGGTTCATCGAGTGGTCGTGGTGGGTGCCGCCGAGCCAAGCTCAGGGTTATGGACGGCACGATTGCCCAGCTGGTTGGCGAACTGGATGCAGATTTGAGCGAAGTGGCGGAGGACGCCCAGCATGCGCTGATCGCTATGGGGTCAGACGCGCTGGACGAGCTGATCGCAGCAGTACCTGGCCTGGGACGGTTTGGACAGCTGTGTGCCATTGAGGTCTTAACTGCGCTGCAGGATCCACGGCCGGGAGACGTGTGATGGTCCGTGGCCCAGTCGGCAGTTGCTGCCACTGATCCCCCGCTTCGGCCCCAAGTCCGTCGTGCCGCTCGGCATGGGACTGGCCGCCGCCGGCATGGTCTGGCTGACCGCCCTCGGACTCGACAGCAGCTACGCCATTGAGATCCTTCCCCCGCTGGTCGTGTCGGGCCTCGGTCTGGTGATGGCCCCCGCCATGAATCTGGCCACCGACGGCGTGGGCAGCGAGGACGCGGGCGTCGCCTCCGCCACCGTCAACACCATGCAGCAGATCGGCGGCTCGTTGGGCATCGCGCGGCTACGTCGCCGCCTACTGGTGGTCCGCCGCCTTCTTCGTCGCGGGCCTGATCATCAGCGTCATCCTCTACCGGCGCGGCGCCCCCGCCCAGAACCCCGACGCGACCCCCACCGTCCACATGTGACGCACTACCCACCCCTAGCGCGCGGCCCACCGGACATCCGGCGGGCCGCGCTGTCGTGTGCTGGGCGAGTTCCGGCCTCGAAGGCCGGCTTTGTACAACTGGCCAATGGGGGCCGTTCCCTGCAGGCGGGGGAAGGCGACGGCACCGACAAAGTGCTGGCCCTGGCTCTTCCACTTCGCCCAGAGGAGGGCCGAACTCGGCAGCGCAGCACGCGGCTCCTGTTCGCGGCGGAGACCTCGGCCGGTGTTCCAGAACTGCGACCGCCGTCAGGTCCTGTCAGCCATCGCCTGCGCCGCCGTCGCCCGTGCCCCAGCAGCCCGCGCCGCGGTCAGGTCCGGGACGGGCATCCGCGAGGTGGCCCCTCCGTCGGCGAACAGGTCGGTACCGGTGAGGTACACCGCGTCGTCGGACGCAAGGAAAAGCGCGGCGGCGGCGATGTGATCCGGACGGCCGACCGGCGTCAGATGCAGTGCCCGGATCGCCGGGCCCGCCACCGGATCGGCGAGCATCGCCTCGTGGCTGGGCCGGCTGGCGACGAAGCCGACGATCAGGTTGTTGGCTCTGATGTTGTGTGCGGCGTAATCGACAGCGATGGAGCGGGTGAGTGCCTCGGTGGCCGCCCTTGCCGACTGATATGCGGCCGCCCCAGGTATGCCCCGCGACGCGGCAGCGGAGGACACGTTGACGATGGCTCCCCCGCCAGCGGCGGTAAGGTGAGGCAGCGCCGCCCGGCACGACCACATCACGGTCGTGGTGCAGCCCCGGATGATGGCGTCCCATCGACTCGTGTCCAGGTCGCCGACCTGGGTATCGACACCGCCCGGCGCCACGAGGTCAGTGGCCACACCGTTGTTGACCAGCACGTCGAGCCGCCCGAACCGTTCCACGGCATGGTCTACGACGCGACGGACGTCGTCCTCCTGGTCCAACTGGCAGGGCACGAAGGCCGCTCGGCCACCGGACCGTTCGATCTCGCTGACAACCTTCTCCCCTCGGGCCGCCGTGCGCCCGGTCACCACGACGGCGGCGCCCTCACTGGCGAACCGCAGCGCCGTCGCCCGGCCGATCCCGCTGGTGGAACCGGTGACAACGGCCACTGTGCCCTGCAGGCGGTCACCCATGGCGTTCGGCTCCGGCAGATGCGTGCGATCGGAGCGTTGGCCGGGCTGTCTCGCCCATCACACTTAGGCCGTACTTTGTGTCCAGATACTCCCGGATCTCGGTGATTCGGCCGTCAACCAGGTCGAAAGCCCAGCAATAGTGCTGGTCGTACGGCTGTCCCGTTGCAGCGATTGTGGCCTGGAGCCGCCACTCCGCGATCACCTGGTGGTCGGATGCCACCACCGCGCCCAAGGACGGCTGAGGCGACTCGTACTGACGGCCGAGTTCGGCGATCGCCTCGGCCAGGTTGTCCGCGCCCTGGATCGTGGTGCCGGCGTATGCCGGCCGGGGCAGCACGAGCACCGCATCGGGGGACAGGGTTGCGCGCACCGCGTCCGGGTCGCACGACACGAGCGAGGCGAGAAACGCCAATGCCACCTTCTTGGCGGCGTCGGCGCGGGCGTTGTCGGCTGAAGGCCGTTCGTCGTCCATCGCGAGTCCTTCCTGTTCTGGCCGGCATGTTGACAATGCCGGCTCGTCCGGGTTGTCCAACGGCAGGGTGTACGGATCGGCGTCCCTTCCAGGCCGTGACGCCGCACCCCTGACCGTCCGGATACCGGGCGGGGTCTGAAGCGGCAGCCGATGGTGATGGCTCGAGCGAGCGGCGTGTTCCGGGGGAATCAGCTATGCCGGCCGAGCCGGGACACGTTCGTGAACGCTGGATTGTGGCGGCTACCGGAAAGGGGATCGGATGGCCGCCGGGTGGTTCTCACTCACTCGCGATGGTCCCAGGAGCGGCCGGGGGAGTGCCTGTGTCTATCCATCCCTGAATACCGGTGCGGAGCCGCCCGTCCATGTACTCGACGATCAGGCCTGTGGCGGAATTGGGGGAGGCCCAGCAGACCATGGTGGTGCCGCCGGGGCCCAGAACCTTGCCTTCGAGCCCGACGCCCTGCGCCGCGAGCCTGGCAATCACCGCGTCGACATCGGGCACGAACAGACCTACATGGTGGAGCCCGGCGCCGTGGCGCTCGATGGAGTGCAGGCCGCTCCCCTTCGCCTCCACGAGTTCGTAGTAGGGCGGGCCCTGCTTCGACCAGGCGAGATAGGACGTTCCCTGGTGGGGTTCGTCGTCGCCGAACTCGTTGGGGTCGACCCGTCCCACCGTCGTCATGCGGTGCGGCGGGTGGAAGGAGATGCCCTCCACCTCCTGGAACCACGCAATGGCCTTGTCCATGTCGGGCACCAGGACACCCACGTGATGGTAGGTCGGTTCAGTCATTCTGCAGCTCCGTCTTTTTTGCGTGGTTCAACTGATCCCAGACGCTTGGTGCGGTCTGGTCGGTCGCCGGGGTCGGCGGGTGGCCGGTGCGTCAGGCCGAAGGGCCGACGGGATACAGGAAGGACCGGTGGGTCTCAGGACGACGTCACGTCGAGTCTCTCGCGCAGGGACGCGAGAACACCGTTGGCCCGGTCGGGGTCGAGCAGTTCGGAGTGCCGGTCGACGAGGGCCGGGCCCCGCCACTCAGCCGGGATGCCCGCGCCGCGGGCCATCAACATGGCGTGGAAGTGCGGGGAGTTCTCACCGGCATACATCACGTAGACCCGATCGGCGTCACACACCTCCCTCAGCGTGCCGGTCAGGAGGACGGTCAATCGACCGAACTGCTCTGCCTCGTCCATGCCGAGCTCCCAGACACCCTCGTTGTGGCGATTGGGGAAGAGCATGATCCATCCCGGTACGGGAGCCGGGCTGGCCGCCGTCCAGGCGTTGTCCTTGTAGATGGTCTGGGTGTCCGTCGCGCTCGCGCCGAGCGCACAGACGTGGCAGCCGTCCTTCGTCACGGGGACCTCCGGTTCCATTGGCTCGCAAGCCACGCGCAGGCGGTGTCACGTCGACTGCAGTCGGCACCCGTCGGCTGGCCCTTCACAGCACTCAAGTGAACATATTAAACGACTTGGAGTCAATCTGTTCGGCACGGCGAGGGTCGCGAAGGGCACTGCGCGGACGCGGCAGGTGGAGCCCGGGGAATCGTGCTCATAGTGGTAGTCACAACACAGCGTCCGCTTCCGGGTGTTGAGTCCCGCATTGGGTTCGGAGTGTTCAGTCGAGGGACCGGTCGGCAGCGCGCAGCCGTGGGGAACGGCAGGTGGCAAGCCAGAGCAGGACATCGAGAGCGCCGCATGCTGCCCCGGCGACGCACACGGCGGTCCAGCCGAAGTGCGTCCACAGCAGGGCAGCCAGGGCGGAGCCCGCTGCCCCGGCGACGAAGTAGCAGAGGAGATAGGCGGCCTGCAGGCGGCTGCGGGCTTCGGGCCGCAGCCCCAGGATCTCGCTCATGTTGAGCACGCTCATCACGTGCAGGCCCAGGTCGAGGACGACCACTCCCGCGATCAGTGCCGCCAGCGAGTGCCCACCGAGCCACAGCGGTAGCCAGGCGGCGACAAGCAGAAAGGAGGCCACACCGGTCACGGGGACGGAAAGCCCGCGGTCGGCGAGCCGTCCTGTCGTGGACGACGCTGCCGCGCCGACCGCGCCGGCGAGGCCGAACAAGCCGATGGCGCCGGCCGCGTACGCGTAGGGCGGCTCGGCGAGAAGGAAGACGATCGCGGTCCACATGAGGTTGAAGGACGCGAACATCGCCATCCCGTACCCGACGCGCAGCCGTAGCACCGGTTCGTCGCGCAGCAGCGCCGGGATCGACCGGAGAAGGGCCCCGTAGCGCAGTCGCGGACCCGCCTCCTGGGAGCGGGGCAGGACCCGTGCGAGCACGCCTGCCTGAACAAGCATCAGTGCGGCGGCCAGCCAGTACGTCAGCCGCCAGCCGCCGGCGTCCCCGAGCGCGCCGGACACCGTGCGCGCCAGCAGGATGCCCAGTGTGAGCCCGGCGCTGACGGTGCCGAGGGCGCGGCCTCGTTCCGCGTCGTCGGCCAGCGCGGTCGCGGTGAGCACGATCAGCTGGGCGAGCACGCTGGCCGTGCCGACGAGCAACGCTACGGGCAGCAGGACGGCAGCCGAGGTCGCCGAGCCGAGGATGGCCAGAGCAACAGCGGCGGCGAGCGACATGACCACCACTAGACGTCGACGCTCCAGCAGATCGGCCAGGGGCACGATGAACAGCAGGCCGCATGTGTAGCCGAGCTGGCCGAGGGTCATGATCAGGGCGGCCGTGCCGTTGGATATGTCGAACTCGCGTCCGATCATGGGCAGCAGCGGCTGGGCGTAGTAGTTGCCTGCGATGGCCATCGCCGCTGTGACAGCCATGACCAGGACGAGAGGTCGGCTCAACCGCGCGTTGGGGGTCGGGGGAGTGGCAGGGTGCTGCCCCGTCGATTCGTGGGCCGCCGTTCGGCGACGAGACGACATGTTCATCCAGGCTCCTGTTTACGCATGGAACAGATAGATCATAGTCCGTTCAATCAGTGATCCAGCTTTCGCTTGCAGCCCTGCGACTGTGAGGTTTCGAATAGAGCTGCGAAGCGGTCAGGTGGCGACGGCCTTGGACGTCGAACGACGCGAGCAGCTGCTCGCCGACCTGGAGGCAAGAGTTGCGTGTCGAGGCGCTGAGGGGGAGGTGCTGCGGCTACACCCTGTGCAATGAGGTGTGCCCCGAGGTCTACAGCATTGACGACGACGGCTTCGTGTACATAGCGGACCCAGACATTCCGTCCGGCCTGGAGGGCAGGGCGCGGGAGGGGGCGGACATCTGCCCCCAACGGGCGCTCGTCGTGCACGAGGGACCGTGACGCCGGTCTTTGCCTCTGCGCCCGAACTGTAGCCCGGGAACGCAGAGTTCTGCCGCTAGGAGCATATTGAACAGATTTAGCGTCAGGTGTACTGTCACGGTTCGTTGTGCGCGACAGTCAGGATGGGAGCTCATCATGGTGGCGGAAGTCGGCATGGCCCGTAGCACGGTGCCGATCCTCTCCGACGGGACGTCTCTCGCGGACCTCGTCGATGTGGAGAAACGCGAGGTGTCGATGCGGGTGCTCTCCGATCCGGAGATCTTCCGACTGGAACTCGAGCGCCTCTTCCGGAAGGCATGGATCCCGGTGGCGCACGAGAGTGAGATCCCGCGGCCGGGTGACTTCGTCACCCGAACCCTCGCTGCCGATCCGGTCATCATCACGCGCACCCGAGCCGGGGACGTAAAGGTCCTGCTCAACATCTGTCAGCACCGCGGCATGCAGGTCTGCCGGGTTGACGCAGGCAACAGCAACCAGTTCCGCTGCGTCTACCACGGCTGGGTCTACGGCCAGGACGGCCGCTTTCTCGGCTCCCCGGTGAAGAAGGAGCAGATGTGGGGCGACGTGCGTGACCGCTCCGAACTCGGCCTGCCCGAGGCTCGCGTGGAGCGCTTCGGCGGCATGGTCTTCGCCACCTTCGACCCGGCCGCGCCCTCGCTGGACGACTGGTTCGGCGACTACAAGTGGTACCTGGATCTGATGTACGACCGCACCGAGAGTGGCCTCGAAGCGCTCGGCCCTCCCCAGCGGTTCACCGTCAAGGCGAACTGGAAGTGCGCGGGTGAGCAGTTCAACGCCGACGGCTACCACACGCTCACCCTGCATCGTTCGCTGTTCGAGCTGGGCGTGATCGGTTCCGACACCACCGGAGAAGCCGTCGTCGAGATGGCCCCGGCCATGTACGGAGTCGACGTGAGCGTGCCGCAGGGACACTCTCTGCGCTGCATCCCCGCAGAGACCACTTTCAGCATGCTGCTGGGCAAGGACGTGTCGCAGCTCAGCTCGATGGAACGGCTGCGCACCCTTCCCCCTCCCGGGCTGACGCCCGAGCTCGTGGAACATCTCCCCCGCCGTTTCAACCAGGACGAGATGCGCGTTCTCGCCGAGTCCGCGCCCCAGGTCGGCGGCCTGTTCCCCAACACGGGCCTGGTGTCCATCTGGCAGCCCTCGCCCGACGGGACCATGGGCTCGACCATGACCTGGCACACCTTCATGCCCAAGGGGCCCGACGAGTTCGAGTTCATCAACTGGGTGCTCGTCGAACGCGACGCCCCCGACGAGGTCAAGGAGAAGATGCTCAAGGCCTCGGTGCGGGCCGTGGGCACCAGCGGCACCGTCGAGCAGGACGACGCCGAGGCGTGGCCGTCCATGCACCGGTCCTCGTACGGCGCCATGGGACGGCGCCAGACGATGAAGTACCAGGCCCTGTTGGGCGTCAACAAGCCCGACGACTGGCCGGGCAGCGGCTATGTCTACGACGGCTTCTCGAAGGACGACGGTCAGTGGAACTGGTGGCTGCGCTGGCTGCAGTTCATGACGGGCAACCCCTGGTAGGAAGGCGCACTCCATGACCACAACCGCCAAAACCGCCGCAGCCCGGGTCCCCGTCGGAGATCCGGTCCACAACGAGCTCACACAATTCCTGTACGAGGAGGCGGCCCTGCTCGACCAGGGGCGCTTCCAGGAATGGCTGGAGCTGCTCACCGAGGACCTGGATTACCGCGCCCCGGTCCGGCAGACCGTCCAACGTGCCGATGGGGCAGGCTTCTCCGGTGGCAACTACCACTTCTTCGAGGACCGTGGATCGCTTACGGGCCGGGTCTACCGTTTGATCGGTACCAGTAGCGCGTGGGCAGAGGACCCGCCTTCGCGATGCCGGCGGATGGTGTCCAATGTGCTGGTCAACCGGACCGACTCGCCCGACGAGTTCGAATGTGTCCACAATCTGCTGGTGGTCCGCCATCGCTTCAACGACGCCGCCCCGGACCTGATCGCTGCCGAGCGTCAGGATCTGCTGCGACGAACCGAGCAGGGGTGGCGACTCGCTCGCAGGACGGTTCTGCTCAATGAGACCCTGCTGAGCACGCCGAATCTCGCGATCTTCCTCTGACTGCGCACCTGAAGCGCAGGGCGGACCGATTCCTGGTCCGCCCTGCGCTTCAGGATGCACGGGACGACGTTGCCGTGGACGTCACGCGTGGCGACGACGCTGGTCGCGCGGGAGTTGTGCGACGGCTGCCATACGCTTGGCGCGGTCACCCTCTTCGGCCGCCACGTCGACTCCCACGTTCACGTAGTCCCAGAAATTGGCGACGCGTTTGGGTAGTTGCCGGGTGCGCGTACCGGGTACGAGGAAGCCGGACATCGCGATGCGCAGCAGGATTTCGGCGAGTTCGGGGCCGGTGATGACACGGGCATGGACGACAGCCGCGTCTTCGATCACGGGCTCCAGAACGTCGGCGACGATACGCACGCTGTCCGGGAGCTTCCGCTCCAGGAAGTCCAGGCCGAACTCCGGCTCCAGCTGGATCATCCGCAGCAGCTCGGGGGAGGCGGTCGCGTATCCGGTGATGGCCTCCATGACCACCCGCACTCGTTCTTCAGGGCGTGGCTGCTGGGCGACGGCCTGCCGCAGGTGCTGCTTCCAGCGCAGGAGGAGATGGTCGGGCAGCGCGTCGATGACGTCGTCCTTAGAGGCGAAGTAGCGGTAGAGAGTGCCCCTTGAGACGTTTGCGCTGTCGCCGATGTCGCTCATCGAGAGCTTCTGCAGTCCACGGCGGGCGGCTGCTCTGAGCGCGCCGTCGAGGATCCGCTCCACCGTTCCGGCCTCCCCGGGGGAGGCCGCACGGCGGGGTTCCATACTGCGTCCTGCGGACACGTTGGGTGCCCCCGTCCGATGTGTGGCCAGGTTCAATCGCACATGCTGAACGGATTGTACAATGATTGCCCCTTCAGTTGCATCTGCTGTGGCTCAGTCGGTCAGTCCGAGTCCCCGCCGGACGTGGTCGGCAGCGGGCCGGCCTGATGCTCGTGGAACTCGAAGAGTGCTCCGTCGAGCGCCCTCGGGTCGACCTTGATCAGCGATTCTCCGCCGACCGCTTCGGACTCCGGCACCCAGGTGAAGGGTGTTCCCCTGGACTCCAGATCGGCGGCCTTGGCCTCCAGGTCATGGACCGAGATTCTGGTGTAGTACGGGCCGGGTCCCCAACTGTGCAGGTAGGATCCGGTCTCGCCGTCCCAGGCCGTGGGTTCGAGCACGTCGACGGAGGCGCTGTGCGGCAGAGTGAAGGCCATCCTCGCCCGCCGGTAGCCTTCCTTGCGTAGGTGCTCGACCGGCCCGGCGGGCTCCCAGTCCAGGTTGGTGGACAGCTTGCGCAGCGTGTCGTCGATATCCCGTACGAGGACGCCGCGAGCCGTCACCCTGATCATCTCGCCCGGCGTGGGTTCGCGCGGTTCCGGCGGCGGGGTGATGAAGGTCTCGGCCGGCATCTGCAGCGGATCGACCGGCAGTACCTCGACGCAGAGTCCGCCGTCGACCGAGGGCTCGTAGTGGGGGTTCTCGGGCGTGACGCCGACCCACAGTCGTACCCAGGGCATCTCGGGTGTCATGGGCGCGATGCGGAACGGCAGGCGGCGGTGCGTGAGTCGCTGTACCAAGTCGTCGAGGCGGTCGGTGATGAGCACCAGGGAGTGCGTCTTGATGGGCCGGCGCTCGCCTTGGAAGGCTTCGAGGCTCTTGAGGAAGGCGGGGAAGTGGGGGTCGCCGTGATTCGGCTTGTCCAGGTGGCCTTGCGGTTCGATTCGGGTGGGCGCCACGGCGAGGGACTTGTGTACGCGCAGGAAGTGCGCGATGTACGGGTGGTCGGGGAATGCCTGGCGCCAGCGTGGGTGCTCCTTGATGCCGAGTGACTTCACCAGGAGAGACGCGGTGGCGTCCGGGTCCGAAACCATGAGATCGGCACTGAGCAGGAACTGGAACACATGACCTCCCGAACAGGGTGAACGACTTGAACGGTATTTGTTCATCCTGCACACTAGGGTCACGGTCTTGACGGGTCAACGCCGAACGCCATGTGGGGCAGCGCCAGAAAGGGGCGACTGGTGTCGGACATTCCGGTGGTGACGGTGGCCGAGGCCGCCCGGGACGAGCGGTTGCTGGTCCCGGCGCCGACCGAGCAACTCACGGCCGGCGATGTGCTGACCGTGGTGGATCTGGACAGCATGGATGACCTACAGGAGGCCGCTTTTCGGCTGGGACAGGCCCATCGTGTGTTCGTGGGTGTCGCCCGGCGCCGCGTGCCTTCCGCTGCCAGGACACTGCTTGACGCACTCACGCTGACACTCAGTACGGTCCATCAACCCGGACGGGCCCACATCAGGGTTGATGACGTGGATGCGGCGCTGGATCGGTTGATCGAATCCGTGCACGGCGCCCCGAGGGCGGCCCTGACACTGGCCGGGCTTCTCCGGCTGACACCGATGCTACCGGTGCCGGACGCGCTCGTCGCCGAGTCGCTGGGGTTCTCGATGCTGTTGGCAGGACCGGAGTTTGCCGCCTGGCGGCATGCCCACCCGGCCCGGCCGATCCCGCCCGCGACCCCGGATGCGGTGCTGCTGGAACGTACAGGGGACCAGTTGTTGGTGACCCTCAACCGACCGGCGCGGCGCAACGCCTTGGGGCGCGAGATGCGGGACCAACTGCTTGACGCGTTGGCAGTAGCCGCTGACCCGGGCATCGCCGTCGTCCAACTGCGCGGCAGCGGAGAGCACTTCTGCAGTGGCGGCGACCTGGACGAGTTCGGCACAGCCGACGATCCGGCCACCGCTCACGTAGTCCGCCTCGCGCGCAGCGTGGGGTATGCCGTACATCGGTGTGCCGACCGTGTCCTCGTTCAACTGCGAGGTGCCTGCATCGGCGCAGGCGTGGAGGTGCCGGCGTTCGCAGGCCGCGTGGTGGCGGACTCCAGCGCATACTTCGCCCTGCCTGAACTGTCGCTCGGTCTGGTGCCCGGCGCCGGCGGCACGGTCAGTCTGCCCCGGCGTATCGGCCGCTGGCGCACCGCGTGGATGGCGCTCACCGGCGAACGGGTCGACGCTGCTAGGGCGCACCGCTGGGGTCTCGTGGACGAGGTGGTCGCGGATGCCTGATACGAAGCGAGTGCGGGAGGCGGCCACCGGCTCCGATGCCGACCACGGTCCGCTGTCGGGGCTGCACGTGGCGGCGCGAGGTGACGACCCCGGCGCGCGCTACGCCGCATGGCTGCTCGACTGCCTCGGCGCCCACACCGTCCAGGCCGAGCGGGCGGACCTCGTGATCGACCCGGGTGACGGCGCGGCACATCCGCTCGATGACTGGGCGTCGAGCGGTGCCATGGCTCTGACCGGCCGCCCGGACGGCCCACCGCTGCCCACTCCCGGCGGCCCCGCGACAGCCGTTCGCGGCAGTCTGCTGGCCATCCAGGCCCTCGCCAACCGCATGGGCCACCATCCCGCACTCCCCGATTCCCGCCTGCTCGCAGAGCGGGCGGCGACAGCGGAACTCACCCGGCGCGGGCCGTACGCGCCGGGCGGGACGTTCCGGCTGCTGGGCACGCTCGACGGCGGGTGGATCGGGGTGAACCTGGCGCGGCAGGACGACCTCGACCTCGTCCCGGCGCTGACGGAACGGCACGTAGCGGAGCAGGCCCACTGGGATGTGCTCACTGCCTGGGCGGCGAGCAGGCCTGCCGCCGCGTGTGCCGAGCGCGGGCAGCTGCTCGGCATCCCCGTGGCGGTCCTTGGGGAGCCCGGCATGATGGACGCTCAGCTCGCGGCCCGAGGCCAGTACGGCCGAGTACGTCCTTTCCTGCTGCGTTCGGTGGGCGAGGCCGTGGGGCCGCTCGGGCGTGGACGTCCCCTGGTCGTCGATCTGTCCGCGCTGTGGGCCGGCCCGCTCTGCGCCCACCTGTTGGGGCTGACCGGGGCCCGCGTGGTGAAGGTGGAGAGCACCAGCAGGCCGGACGGTGCCCGTCGTGGGCCCCGGGCGTTCTACGACCTGCTGCACGCGGACCATGAGGCCATCGCCCTCGACTTCACCGATCCCGATGATCTGGACCTGCTGCGGGCCCTGTTGCACCGTGCGCACATCGTCATCGAAAGCTCGCGGCCCCGGGCCATGGCCCAACTCGGCATCGACCCATATGCGATCCTCGCCCGGACGCCCGGCCTGACCTGGGTGAGCATCACCGCGTACGGACGCACCGGCCCCTGGTCCGGTCGGGTCGGCTTCGGTGACGACGTCGCGGTCGCTGCGGGACTCGTCGCCCGCGACGAGACCGGTGTGCTGCCCTGCGGGGACGCGATCGCCGATCCGCTCGCCGGTGTCCACGCGGCGGTCGCGGCGCTCGCCTGCATCGGCGCGGGCGGCGGCCGGTTGGTGGATGTGGCCATGCGCGAATCGGCCGCCGCCGCGCTGGCTCTTCCCTTCGGCGACAGTCCGGCGCGTGTCGGCCGCACCGCACTGCCCCCGGTCGCGCGCGTTCCCTCGGGACGGGCGGCGGCTCACGGCGAGCACCGCCAGGCGGTGCTAGAGAGCCTGGGGCTGGGAGCGGGCCGAGGAGGTGCTGGATCGTGGGCGGTGTCAGCCGGAGCGTCGTCGGCCGGTTCGCCGAGCGAGCAGTCGTAGTGGCCGCGCGCACGTCACGTGACGAACTGCCCGCGCAGTCTGCGGAGCCGATGTTGTTGCGGAATGGGGAGGTCGGCCCCGGTCACCATGCTGACGTCCGAGTCGCCGGCGACCGCATCGTGGCCGTCGGCAACCCGCTGATCTCGCGTCGGGGTGAGGAGGTGTTGGATGCCCAAGGCGGTGCCCTGCTGCCCGGGTTGCACGATCACCATCTCCATGTGATGGCAATGGCGGCGGCTGAGACATCCGTCGGATGCGGCCCTCCCGACGTACGTGACAGTGCCACGCTGGGGATGGCGCTGCGGAACCACGCCGCGGCACTTCCGCCCGGCGCATGGGTACGAGGCATTGGCTATCACGAGTCGGTGGCGGGACTCCTCGACCGGCATCAGTTGGACGCGATGACCCTCGACCGCCCGGTGCGGATCCAGCACCGGGGTGGTGCGTTGTGGACGGTCAACAGCGCGGCTGCAGCCATGCTCGGGCTCGACTCCGTCAGCTTCGACGCCCCGCCAGGTGTGGAACGGGATGGCTCCGGTCACGCCACTGGCCGGCTCTGGCGGCTCGACAGCTGGCTGCGCGGGCGACTCGACACCCTCGGCGCCGTCGATCCGGAACCGGACCTCACCCGAGTGGGACGGCGGCTGGCGGCGTACGGCATCACCGGGGTCACGGATGCCACGCCGGACATGGCTCTTGGCACCCTGCGTCTGCTGCTGTCGGCCGTCCGGGACGGCCGCCTCCCGCAGCGTCTCCTTCTGCTCGGCGCCGATGCGCTCCCTCCGGGCCTGCCGGCCGAGCGCGTAGGACTGGGACCACGCAAACTGCTGCCCCCAGATCACGCCCCCTGGCCGTACGACGAACTGCTGGCCCGGATCCGCGTGGCACGGGGCGCCGGCCCCGTGGTGCCCCGGCCCGTCGCGGTGCACTGCGTGACGCTCGAAGGTCTCGTCGTCGCCGTGACGGCGCTGGAGGAAGCGGGAGTCGTGCCCGGTGACCGGATCGAGCACGCTGCCGTCGTGCCTCCGGCGCTCGCAGCGTCGATGGCCTCACTGGGGCTACGGGTGGTCACACAACCGGGCTTCGTCGCGGAACGTGGTGACGCGTACCGCCGTGACGCCGACCCGGTCGACCTGCCCCATCTCTATCCCTACGCATCGCTGCTCAGCGCCGGAGTCGCGACCGCCGCCTCCAGCGACGCGCCGTTCGGCTCCCCGGATCCGTGGGCCGTGCTGCGGGCCGCCCGCGACCGGCATGCACCGGACGGAGCTCCGCTCGGGCCGCACGAGAGCGTGCCCGCGTGCACGGCGCTCGACGGCATGCTCTCCCCTCCTCTGCGGCCCGGAGGCGCCCCGCGATCGATCGCCCCGGGTGAACCGGCGGATCTCTGCCTCCTGCACGTGCCGCGCGCGGTCGCGCTCGACGAGCCGGCGGCGGACCTGGTGCGGATGACCGTCTGCGGAGGGCGGGTCGTCCACGCCTCGTAGTAGTTGGACCGGTCATCCCTCCGGAGCGGCATCCGGATTGCTGTCCGGCCGGTAGCACGCCCGCAACAGAGCCAAGGCGCCGCCTACGCCGAGCCCGGCGGCGAGCGTCGCCGCCCCGGCCCCGGACCACTGACGTCGCATCAAGGCGTCCACGGAGTACGTGCCGTTGCCCATGGCGGCCAGGGCCACAGCGGCGCCGCCGACGACGCCGACGTACTCCCAGCCGCCTTTGAAGACGAAGAAGCCCTTGCCCCGGTGGTCGGTGCGGGCGGCTGTGGTCATCAGGCCGACGGCGGCCGCTGCAGGCAGCGGTCCCGCCACGCCCAGGGCCATGGTGACGCCCGCTGCCATCTCCGTGCCGGCCGCGAGCCGGGCCTGCGCGGCTGCCGGGCGCAGTCCGAGGGCCTCGAACCATCCGGTGGTGCCCTTGAGGCCGCCGGGGCCGTAGACCTTGTTCCAGCCGTGGGCGAAGAGCATCGGCCCCAGCGTGGCGCGGAGCAGCAGAGCGGCGGTGTCCCGTTCTGTACGTCTTCCGGCGGCGCCGGTGATGAAGGCCGGTCGACGTGTGAGTTTTCCGGTCATGCGTGCCTCCCGAAGGGTGCCGGAGCGGTGTCGTTGCCTCGCCGCGCGTGCCGGTGTGGAGCATATTGAACACACCCTGTGCATAGTGTCATCACCGTGCTATGACTGTCGTCACACGACGCGTGGCAACACGCATGGACACGGTGAGGGGACCACTGAACTATGCGAACCAGCCGGGTTGTTGTGGCAGCCGCCGTCATTGCCTTGGCGGCCGGTGTCGGTGGTTGTGGTGGCGGACAGGGCGCCAGCGACGGCGAAGGGACCGTGAAGGTCGGACTGATCACCACGCTCAGCGGTCCGCTCGCCGCGCAGTTCAAGAACGTCGACCGGGACTTCAAGGCCCGTATCGACAAGGCCAATGACGAGGACGAACTCGGCGGGCGCCGGATCGAGGCGGTCGTCGTCGACGACCAGGGCACCCCCCAGGGGAATGCCGCCGCAGCCAGGAAACTCGTCGAACGGGACAAGGCCGTCGCCGTTGCCGTCGAGTCGCCGTTCGTCTCGGGCGGCGCCCGGTACCTGGCCAGGCAGAAGGTGCCGGTCGTCGGTGGCCCGTACTCCGGGCAGGTGTGGGGACAACGGGGGTACGAGAACATGTTCGGCACCTGGGGTAGCCCAGACCCCTCCTCGCCGGTCTACTCGACGTACGGCACCTACATGAAGCAGGCCGGTGCGCACACCGTCGGAGCCTTCGGTTTCGGGAACTCACCCGCTTCCAAGGTCGATGCCGAGAGCCAGGCCAAGTCCGCCAGGGCGGCCGGGCTCAAGGTCGGTGTCGTGGACGTCGACGCGCAGATAGGAAGCCAGGACTTCGGCCCGCAGGCCCTTGCCGCCAAGGACAAGCGAGTCGACTACGTCTTCACCGCCTACGGGGCCGCGGGCAGCGCCGCGCTCTTGCAGGCCGCCAAGCAGTCCGGCGCCGATGTGAAGGGCGGCCTGATCGTGTCGGGCTACTCGCGCGCAGTCCTCGGAACGGACGCGGCGACCGCGCTCACGGGCGTCGACGTCTCCACCTACTACACCCCGCAGGAGCTGGGCAGCGCAGCGACCAAGGCCATCGTCGCCCAGCTCAAGAAGTCGGGCGGATTCGCCGACGGCGACTACTACGGCTTCGACATCCTCGGCTGGATCGCCGCCGACCTCGCCGTGAAGGGCCTGCAGGCCGCGGGTTCCGACATCAGCCGCGCGTCGTTCACCAGCGGCCTGCGCAAGGTCAAGGACTACGACGCGGGCGGCATGCTCCCCGGCAAGGTCGACTTCACTGCCTTCGGTCGGGGTACGGCCGAGGGACTCAGCGCGGACGGCTGCGTCTACATGCTCCGGCTGGAGAAGGACGCCTACGCCATGCAGAACGGCGGCAAACCGGTCTGCGGCAAGAAGATCAGCTGACGGCTGCGTGCAGACTCCCCAGAAGAGGAGGGGCTTGCCCCGATGACCTCGTACATTCTCGCAGGCCTGGTCGGCGGCAGTGTCTACGCCCTGGCCGCCCTGGGCCTGGTCTCGACGTATCTGGCAGCCGGCGTACTGAACTTCGCGTTCGGCGCTTACGCCTATTTCGCGGCGCGACTCTTCTACTTCCTCGCCGTCGAGCAGGGCTGGAACACCGCGACCGCCGCGGCCGTCGTCGTCCTGCTGGTGTCCCCGGCCATCGGCGCCGTGCTGTGGGCGCTGATCTTCCGGCGGTTGGCGGACGGCTCGGCACTCGTCAAAGTGGCCGTGACGATTGGGCTCGCAGTGGCGCTCCCGCCGCTGGCCCAACTGCTGTTCGGCGTGCAGGACATCGTCTCGGTCCCCGGCGTCACCCCGGCCGGCCTCGACGGCGTCACCCTCCTCGGCCTGTCGGTCTCGGCGAACCAGCTCGTCGTCCTCGGTGCCCTGGTCCTCGTCCTGTGCGCCGGCGGAGCGCTGCTGCGCTCTACGCGTGCAGGGCTCGTAGTGCGGGCGACCGTCGACAACGAGGAGATGACGGCGCTCACCGGCGTTGACCCCCAGCGGGTCGGCGTCGCCGTGTGGGGGGTGAGTTTCCTGCTCTCCGGCATGGCGGGCGTCCTGGTGGCCCCGACGCTCGGCCTCGATTCGCCGCAGAACTTCACCGTGCTCATCGCCACTGCCTTCACCGCCGTGGTCCTGGCCCGGCTGCGGCGTCCGGGGCGTGCGGCGATCGCCGCGCTCCTCATGGGGGTGGCCATCTCCCTGGTGCAGTGGGGCGTGCCCGAGGACGGCGACCTGCCGCGTCGGGTGGCCATCGCGGTGCCGTTCCTGTTCATCCTGGTGTTCCTGCTGTTCGGTACGCGGGGCGCGCAAGCGCAGGGCGGCGACACGGGCGACGATCTGCGGCGGCTCGGCGTACGGCTCGCGTCGACGCAGGAGCGTGCGGGGCGCGGCCGTGCCGGGATGCCGGCGGTGCGGCTCCGGGCCTTGGCCGCGCTCGTCCTGTTCGGGGCTGCCGTACCGCTCCTCGAGCCGCTGTGGATCGACCAACTGGCCCTCGGCGTCGGGTTCGCGATCGTCTTCCTCTCCATTGTGCTGGTCACCGGGGACGGCGGACTCATCTCCCTCGCCCAGATCACCTTCGCCGGCCTCGGTGCGCTGACGATGGGCGAACTGACCACCGGGCAGGGTTGGCCGCCGCTGCTCGCCCTGTGCGCGGCAGCCATCGCGGGTCTGCTGGTCGGCGCGCTGGTCGGCGCTGTGACGGCGCGCCTGGGCGGGCTGTACGTAGCGCTGATCACGCTCACCGTCGGACTCCTGGCGGACAACCTGGTCTTCCGGGCCGATCGCTTCTACGCGGCGGGCTTCGGGGTGGACGTCGCACGCCCCGGATGGGCCGAAGGGGGACTGCCGTTCCTCTACTTCGCCCTTGCCGTCTTCCTGTTGGCCGCCGCCTACCTCGCCTACCTGAGGCATACCACCACCGGCCGGGCCATCGTCGCGGCGCGCTGGAGCGAGCCCGCCGCCCGGGTGCTGGGGCTGTCCACGACCGGGATCCGGACGCTGGTGGTCGCGGTGGGGGGAGGGGTTGCCGCGCTCGGAGGGGCGGTGATCGCTATGCAGCAACAGGCCTCACTCACCGACGCGTTCGCCACACAGGTGGGACTGATCTGGCTGACCGTCGTCGTGGCGATCGGCATCCGGTCGCTGTCGGGTGCCCTGTTAGCCGGTCTCAGCTTCACCGTCATTCCGCAGTTGGTGGTCACCTACCTGCCCCCATCCTGGACCGGACTGCCGGTGCTGCTGTTCGGGCTCGCCGCGATCGGGATCGTCCGCCAGCCGGACGGCATCGTCGCCGACGCGAGCAGGTCCCTGGACGCCCTCACCGACAGGCTCCGGCCGCCGCGGAACCGCGTCACCACACCGTCCGAACCGAAGCAGGCGGTCACCCGATGAGCGCGGCGACGAGCAACGCATTGCTGGAATGCCGGGGCATCACCGTCCGGTTCGGCGGACTCCTGGCCCTTGATGACGTCTCGGTGAGGGTTCCGCCGGGGTCCGTGACCGGTCTCATCGGTCCCAATGGGGCGGGCAAGACAACGCTCTTCGGCGTTCTCTCGGGGCTGGTACCCGGCGCCTCGGGCCACGTGCACCTGGGCGGCAGAGACGTCAGCCGGGCAACCCCGCAGCAGCGTGCCAGGCTCGGCCTCGGCAGGACCTTCCAGCGGCCGGAGGTATTCGCGACCACCACCGTGCGGGATCATCTCTCGCTCGGTTGGCGGACCCGCCACCAGCGCTCCCGCGTCCTCAAAGACCTCATACCGCCGCTCGGTCTGCGCGCTGCCCGCGCCGAAGTCGAGCGCATCGCCCTACTGCTCGACGTACTGGGCCTGGCGCAGGCAGCCGACCGCCCGGCGGGTATCCTGCCGCTCGGTCTGCTCCGCCGCCTGGAGGTAGGCCGGGCCCTCGCCAATGAACCGCGGGTCCTGCTGCTCGACGAGCCCGCCTCTGGCCTGGACCCGAGCGAAACGGCCGAACTCGCCGAGGTCCTGCGGCGTGCGGTCGACACCGAGGGCATCGCCCTGCTGCTCGTCGAGCACGATCTGCCGTTCGTCCTCGGGCTCAGCGAGCAGGTGTACGTACTGGACTTCGGGAAGGTCATCGCCCACGGGACACCCGCGGAGATCTCGGAGTCGGCAGCGGTACGCGCCGCCTATCTCGGATTCGGGGAGGTGTGAGCATGCCGGCGAAACCGCTGCTCGAAGTGCGCGGATTGTCGGTGGCCTACGGCCCGGCACTGGTGCTGTCCGACGTCGATCTCACCGCGTCGGCGGGTGCGGCGGTGGCGGTGCTCGGCACGAACGGGGCCGGCAAGTCCAGCCTCGGCAAGGCGGTGTGCGCCCTGGTGCCGACGGCCGCCGGATCGATCAGGTTCCGCGGGGAGGACATCCGCGGACGCTCGCCCAGTGCCGTGAGTGCGGGCGGCCTCGCGTACCTGCCTGAGGGGCGGGGCATCTTCCGGGGCTTGAGCGTGCAGGACAACCTCCGCATGTTCTTCGGCGTCCGCGGCAGGTCCTCGCCGGCCGTGGAGGCCGCCTACGAGCGTTTCCCTCGCCTCGCGGAACGGCGCCGGCAGACAGCCGGGACCCTGTCCGGCGGCGAGCAGCAGATCCTTGCGCTGGCCCGCGTAGTCGCCGGACAGCCGGCACCGGCGCTGATCGTCGCTGACGAACCGTCATTGGGCCTCGCCCCCGCGCTCATCGACACGGTCTTCGAGGCGCTGGACAGCGCGCGTGCGGCAGGCGCGGCAATCGTCCTGATCGAGCAGTACGTCACGCGGGCGCTGGAGTTCGCCGACTCGGCGGTGGTCCTGCGCAAGGGCGTGGCCGTCTGGTCGGGCACCGCGACCGACGCGGGGGCGGCGGTTGCGGAGAGCTATCTGGATGGTGCGGGCACACCCGTTGCCGGAGGTGAGTGAACCACTTCCGAGCCATTGAACAGTTGGAGCTAATCTTGATTATTGTGTTCAGTCTACATAGGCTGAACACACGCTGAGGACGACAGGTACGAGTGCGACCCCGAGAGGTGATCCGATGGCGCTGACCGGTCTGGAACTGCACCATCACGCGGTCCGTATGCGGCCCGACGCGGCGGACGAGACGCTGGGCTTCTACCGCGACGTGCTCGGCCTCGCACCCGATCCGGAGGCCCGGGAGATCCCGGACGTGCCGCTGTTCTGGATGGACGTCGCCAACGGCACGCAGATCCACCTCTTCGGCGTCGAAGGCGTCTCGGCCTACGCACGCCGTCCCGACCAGGACCCCTTCACCCCGCACGTCGCCTTCGGCGTGCCCGACATCGCGGCGGCGAAGAAGGAACTGGAGCGGCTGGACGTGCCGTACTGGAAGGCGGGGCGTGACGAGCGGCGGCAACTGTTCGTGTACGACGGCAGCGGCAACATGATCGAGTTGCACCAGACCGGTACCTGCCGCTGCGACCAGCGCACCCGGAGGCACGTATGACCAGCGGTAAACGCGTCCGCCCGCGCGCCACCGCCGACGGCGACGAACGCCTGGCCGAGCTCTACGCGAAGGTCCAGGGCACCGTGGCCACTATTCCGGCCATGTACCAGGCCCTCGCCAATTCGCCCGCGATCCTGGACGGGTGGATCGGCCTCGGCTGGAGTCTGCGTGCGGACGCGGCCGCCGACCGGGGCCTGTGCGAACTCGCGATCCTGCGGGTGGCGCAGCTGACGCGCTGCGATTACGTGTGGCGCAGCCATTGGCATCAAGCCCGACGGGCGGGCATCGGCGAGGACAAGATCGGTATGCTCGGGGAGTGGCCCGACAGCGCTCTGTACTCACCGCTGGAACGCGCCGTGCTCGCTCTGGCCGACGAACTGACGCAGAACGCCACCGTGGCCGAAGCGACCTGGGGACCGGTGGCCGATCTGGTCGACGACCGCCAGGCGGTCGAACTCGTCATGACCATCGCCTGGTACTGCTGTGTGGCCCGGGTCGCCGCGGGCCTGGCGGTCCCGCTCGACGACCACCACGCGCGCGTGCCGGGCCTGCCCGGCTCCGACCGAGGGGCGGACAATGCGCCCGCCTGCGGCCGCCGGGGCCGGGACGGGGAACAGGCAGGAGGCGGTGCGACGGCCCCGGACGGCATGCAGCAAGGGACCCAGGCGAAGCCGGGAGTGCAGGTCGAGGCGGTGTCGCTTCTGGTGGGTGACGCGGAAGTGCGCACCTGGCTCTACCGGCCCAAGCCGATGCCCGCCGAGCCACTGCCCGCGTTGGTCATGGGCGCGGAGGCGACCGGCGTCAATCGCTTCATCCACGACACGGCCGCCGCGCTGGCCGCGCTCGGTCTGGTCGTCGCCGTCCCCGATTACTACCGCGGCGAGGGCCAGGCCGACCCCGACGACTACACCGACATCGCCGAGATCATGCGACATGTCGACGGGTTGGACTTCCAGCGGGCCACGTACGACCTGATGGCCGCCCTCGACCACCTGAAGGCCGACCCCACCGTCGACCCGAGGCGGATCGGGGTGTGGGGATACTGCACCGGCGGCACGTTGGCCTGGCTCACCGCCTGCCTCCGCCGCGACGTCGCGGCGGCCATCCTCTTCTACCCGAGCCAGCCCGTCTTCAACGAACTGACCGACAGGCGTCCAGCGCACCCCATCGACCTGCTGTGGAACCTCAACTGCCCGGTGTTCCTGGTCTACGGGGAGAAGGACCCGCTGATGCCCCCGGACCGGCTGGAGTCGGTCCGTGAGCGCTTCGGGCGGTGGGGGGTCGAGCATACGATCCATGTCGCACCGGGCTGCGACCACTCTTTCGGCGCCCCGATACCGGGCCGCCATGACGCGGCGGCGTACGAACGGGCCTGGGCCGAGGCGGTGGCCTTCGTGAGCAGTCGGCTCGGGCGGAGGGCGCCCGACGGCTGAGGAGGCGTGGCGCAGCGCGGCGTTGTTGTGAAGCACGTCGACGCGAGCCGCGTTGCATGCGTCGTGACTTCCGTATCCTCACCCCTCTGGACTTGGACAGGGAACGTTAACGGAAGGTACTCTCCGTTTGAGCTGGGGAACGTTAGCGATCGTCCCCGTGCTCGACTCCGCGTCAGAGGCCAGGCGGGCTTCCGTCGGCCAGGGCCACGCCGCTCTCGGTCACCGGCCACGGCTGCATCCAACGGATCGTCACGGATCTGAGTGTCATCGACGTGACCGGTGATGGCCTGGGCGTGGTCGCAACCGCTCCCGGCATGTGGGGCGAGGAGTTCCGGTCCAGTACCGCTGCCGAGCCGCGTACCGCGTCCGGCGCGGATATCTGACAGGAGGACGCAATGTCGGCTGTGACGCACATCGATCTCACCCGCCTCAGTGCCACGAGCGGTGGCTCCCGGCGGCTCACGGGCCACCTCGCCCGCCCCGACGGCCCGGGGCCCTGGCCCGGGGTGGTCATCGTTCACGAAGCCCTGGGAGTGGACGATGTCATGCTCCGGCAGGCGGAGCGTCTGGCCCGAGCCGGCTATCTCGCCCTGATGCCTGACCTGTTCACCGACGGCGGTGTCGCGCGCTGCCTGGTTCCCACCATGCGCGCCGCCCTGTCCGGCCGTGGGCGTGCCTACCAGGACATCGAGGCGGCCCGGCTGACCCTCGCCGAACACCCCGACTGCACGGGCAGGATCGGCCTCATCGGTTTCTGCATGGGGGGATCGTTCGCCCTGATGACGGCGGGCAGCGGCTCCTTCGACGCCGCCTCGGCCAACTACGGTCTCCTGCCCAAGGACATGGACCGGACACTGAACGGCGCCTGCCCCGTCGTCGCCAGCTACGGCGGAAGAGACCGGATGCTCAAGGGAGCCGCGGCGAAACTGGACGCCGCCCTGGACCGGCTCGGCGTCACCCATGACGTGAAGGAGTACCCGCAGGCGGGACACTCCTTCCTCAATGACGCCAAGATCGGCCCGCGTCTGCTGCGTCCGCTGCTCCGCGTCAGCGGAATCGGTCCGCACCCCGAATCGGCCGCTGACGCGTGGCAACGCATAGAGGCGTTCTTCGGTGAGCACTTGGCGGTGGCGCAGGGGGACTGATGCTGCCCTTACGGCAACCGGAGTTTGATCTCCAATTTGCTAGGCTGACGTGGTGGCAGCAACTGAGGAGATTCGCCCCGGGAAGCGCGTACTGAGGGCGGACGCTCTGCGGAATCGCGAACGCATCGTCGAGGCGGCGCGCTCGGCCTTTGCGGAGAAGGGCTTGGACGTCCCGTGGGAGGACATCGCGGACCGCGCCGGGGTGGGGATCGCCACGCTGTACCGCCGTTTCCCCACCCGCGAAGAGCTGATCGTCGCGGTCTTCGAGGGTAAACTCCGGGAATACGCAGTGGCTGCCGAGGAGGCTCTCGAGCATCCGGATCCCTGGGCAGGGTTCTGCACCTATGTTGAGCGGATCTGCGGCATGCAGGCGTCTGACCGGGGCTTCACTGACGTGATTACCATGGCGCTTCCCGCCTCCGAAACGGCGCAGGAGGTGCGAGAACGGGCTTACCGCGCGGCCGTGGAACTGATACGGAGGGCACAGGAGTCCGGAGGGCTCAGGGAGGACTTCGTACCCGAGGACATCTTCGTCCTTCTCATGGCCAACGCCGGCCTGGTCCATGCGACCCGGGGTGCCGCGCCGCACGCCTGGCGGCGACTGGTGGCCTACATGCTTGAGGGCTTCCGGGCCGATCGGACCGGTCCGCTGCCCGCGGCGCCCACACCAGCGCAGACGCACCGTGTGCTGCTCGGCAACGCGGCCGCCAAGCGGGTCTGCCCGACCGAGGGCAACGGCTGACGTTCGGGCTGCGACTTCTGCGTGGCGAGTGTGATCACTGGACCCCACCTGGACCTGGACTGCGGGGACAGGACGGCACAGGCGCCGTGCACCCCACAGGTGCCGGCGCCTGCCCGACAACGGTGCTTCAGGGCGTCTGCACCTGAAGGGCGTACGTCCGGGACGTGATTTCCTCGAAGTCCGCCGCAACGAACTTCTCCTCGTCCAGAGCCATCAGTTCTTCTTCGGTCGCCCCGGCGTTCATGCGGGCCAGCAGTTCCTCGCAGTCGAGGTCCATGCCCGAGGGGTTCTTGCGGAATGGTTCCGTGTCCATGAACGCGGACGCGTCCTCACCTGTGTACCTGTCGACGAAGCACTCGACGTTGCCACCGTCCGGGTCCTTGTAGTAGAGCGACATGGTCACCCCGTGATCGGTCGCGACGGTCGGCTCGTGGCCAAGGTCGCGCATCTGCTCGTAGTGCTGGAGCAGGGCGTGGGTGCCGGGGTAGGTGAACGCGACGTGCATCAGGCCAGGCCGGGTGAGGTCCATCTTCTTGTTCTCGGGGAGCTTGGCGAAGGCCATCCGGTGGTGCTCGTCATCGAAGGTGATCGCCTTGAAGGCGGGTGAGTCGATGACGACCTTGGCGTCGAGGAGATCGACGTACCACTGCATCAGCACGTCGGGCTGCCAGGAGTTGAGGACGACGTGGGAGAGCGCACGCGGTTTCATACGGGTTGACCCTTCTCTCTTCCTGCGGCTCTTGTCTTGTTGAGCTCGCTGCCGAACTACTTGTTGAGCCAACGCTCGACGACTGAGCCGGTCCTATACCCCGGCGGGCGCATAGGAGTTGGTCGCCTGAACTCGGTTGCGCAGGACACCGAGGCCTTCAATCTCGGCCTCGATCAGGTCACCTGGCTCATAGAATCCGTCGGGTACGCCGATGAATCCGCAGGTGCCGGTGAACACGGCGTCGCCGGCGGCCAGGCGGCTGCGCACGTCGGCCTCGCGCAGGACGCCGTCGACCTTCCAGTGCATGGAGCTGGTGCGGTCGTTCTGAGTGACAGTGCCGTTGACGCGCATCGTCATCTCCAGGTCGGGCTGGCCGCCGCCGGCAACCTCGTCCTTGGTGGTGATCCACGGACCGATGCCCGTGGCGTGGTAGGTGGACTTCGAGCCCAGCAGGTCCACCATGCGGATCGCGTCTACGGATTCAAGAGCCCGAGAAGCTGAGTCAAACGCCCCGGCCTGGCCGCCATTTTGAGGCGAGGTTTCTCGTTGACGCCTCGTGGGGCCCAACGAAGACTGACGCCCAGTACCGCAGCCGTGAGTCGCGATGTCGGTCCCGTTGGCCGTGGGCGGCGCAGCGGCTGCGGCGGGCGCAGGCGTTCGCCGAGGCGGCAGTCGGCCGTATCCGACGCAGCTCCGTGAAGCGAGCTATGCGGAGGAGGGCCTTTGCTTATTCTGGGCGAGGGTATGCCGGGTTCGTCTCGTCCGGTCATGGCCGTGCAGGTACCCGGCTGCCGCTCTCGGCTGTCCCTCGCCGGGCGGTGGCAATTCTGATCACGGTGCTCCGGTTCCATCGCTACGTTTTCGGCGGGCCAAGTCGTTTGCCTGCCTTGGCGACGAGAGGGAGGAGTCGATAGGGAACTCGTTCGCTCAGGGCGACCTCCGTCTTGGTGCGGACCACGCCAGGAAGTCGGATCAGTTGCTGGATGACATCCTCCAGGTGAGGGTTGTCGCGGGCGGCCACGCGGCACACCAGGTCACCCTCACCGGCGATGCTGTGCGCCTCGATCACCTCCGCTATCGCGCCGAGATGCGCCGCGACCTCCTCCAACATGCCCTGTGCCAGATGGAGATGGACCAGCGCGAGCACGGGATACCCCATTGCGGCAGGGTTGAGTCGGGGCGCCGAGCTGGTGATCACACCCTCGCGTTCTAGACGGGCCAGTCTGCTCTGCACCGTTCCGCGGGCCACCCCGAGGACGCGCGCGTACTCGCGCGTGCCGGCCCGCGGTTCTTCGATGAGCAGACGAAGGAGTGCGCTGTCCAGATCGTCGATATCCATGGCTGTACCGATGGCCTTTCCCACCCGGGCGACGCGCCAGCAGAAGTGTGCCGATGGACCAGTCAAGGGCCTGGGTTATTGACCCGACCGCGTAAGTGGAGCCTATCATCCGGTCCAATTGGCCAAGTGGTTGTGCACATCAAGAACTCGGGCGGTTCCACATGTCAGCTGCGTTGACCGGGCTTACCGAAAGCGGCTTCACTCTCGAAGACCGCTATCTGCGCGAAGACGGCACGGTGTATCTCACCGGGGTCCAGGCCCTCGTGCGTCTCCTTTTCGACCGAGTCAGGCACGATCGGCGCGACGGACGGAACACCGCCGCGTTCGTCTCGGGCTACGAGGGTTCCCCGCTCGCGGGGTTCGACCTGGAGCTCGGTCGCCGATCGAAGCTGCTCACTATGTACGACGTCGTACATCGGCCCGGCCTCAACGAGGAACTCGGCGCCACCGCGGTCATGGGCAGCCAGCTCGCGGGTACCGTCGGTGCTCTGCGGCCCGATGGCGTGACCGGGATTTGGTACGGCAAGTCGCCGGGTCTGGACCGCGCGAGCGACGCCTTCCGTCACGCGAACCTCGCGGGCACCGATCCGCGCGGTGGGGCGGTCGCCCTCGTCGGCGACGACCCGGTCGCCAAGTCCTCCACGGTGCCCTGTGCCTCGGAGCTGACCCTCGCCGACCTGGCGATGCCGATCTTCTATCCTGCGGACCCGCAGGATGTCCTGGATCAGGGCCTACACGCTGTGGAGTTGTCCAGGGCCAGTGGTGTGTGGGCCTCGATGAAGATTGTCACGAATATCGCCGACGCCGCCGGCACTGCGGTCGTGCGGAGCAACTGGGCACCGCCCGTTCTGACGCCGTCGGGCTTCAACGAGCCGTACACGCACCAGCCCAGTACTCATCTGCTCGGGGCCAGTCTCGCGGCCCTGGAGCGCAGCCTGTTCACCGAGCGGCTACCGCTTGCTCTGGAGTACATACGAGCCAGCGGGGTCAACCGAATCATTGGTGGCACCCGGCCGGGCGACCGGATCGGCATCATCACTGCGGGCAAGCCCTACCTGGACCTCCGACAGGCCCTCAGCGTCCTCGGTCTGGACGAGACGGCGCTGGAGCGTTACGGGATCCGGCTGCTCAAGCTCGGCGCCATCCACCCCGTAGACCCTTGCGCCGTCCGCGAGTTCGCCGATGGTCTGACCGAGATCATCGTCATCGAGGAGAAGCGATCCTTCCTGGAGTCCGCCGTCAAGGAGATCCTGTACGGGGTGTCCGGCGCCCCCAGCGTGCACGGCAAGACGGCCCCTGATGGGACCGCCTTGTTCACTCAGGTCGGCGAGTTGAGCGCCGACTCGGTAGCAGCCGGGCTGGGGCGGCGGTTGTCGTCGCCCGAGTACGGGGACATCGAGCCGGTCACCGCATGGCGGGAGCGTCGTCGTCGTGAGCGCGTCCAGCTGCCGCTACTCGGCGCGGCCCGGACCCCATATTTCTGCTCGGGCTGTCCACACAACTCGTCGACGAAAGTACCGGAGGGCTCGCTGGTCGGGGCCGGGATCGGCTGTCACACCATGGCTGTCTTCATGGAGCCCGACCAGGTGGGCACGGTCACCGGGCTCACGCAGATGGGCGGTGAGGGCGCGCAGTGGATTGGGATGGCGCCCTTCACGGACCATCAGCACTTCGTGCAGAACATAGGTGATGGCACGTTCACGCACTCCGGAAGTCTCGCGGTGCGGGCGGCGGTCGCGGCCGGTGTCAACATCACGTACAAGCTGCTGTACAACTCCGCGGTGGCGATGACCGGCGGCCAGGACGCGGTCGGAGGGCTGTCCGTCGACCGGGTGGCACGGCTGCTGCTGGTCGAGGGTGCGGCCAAGGTGATCATCACCACCGAGAATCCCGAGCGGCTGCGCAAGGCCAAGATGCCCAAGCAGGTGGAGGTGCGCCACCGCGATGAACTGATGTGTAGCCAGCAGGAGTTGGCCGCCGTTCCTGGCGTCACCGTCCTGATCCACGACCAGGAGTGCGCGGCGGAGAAGCGCCGCAAGCGGCGGCGCGGCAAGCTCGAGACCCCGGCGTCCAAGGTCGTCATCAACGAGCGAGTGTGCGAGGGCTGCGGCGACTGCGGCGTCAAGTCCAACTGCCTGTCTGTGCAGCCGGTGGAGACCGAGTTCGGCCGCAAGACGCGGATCGACCAGTCCTCGTGCAACGTCGACTACTCGTGCCTGGCCGGGGACTGCCCGTCGTTCATGACCGTGGTGCCCAGCGGCCGGAAGCCCGGGCGCAAGGAAGTCCCAAGACTGGATGCCGAGGCACTGCCCGACCCCGAACGACGGGTCAAGGACGACGACTTCACCGTCCGGATCACGGGCGTCGGCGGAACGGGCGTAGTCACGGTGGCGCAGATCCTCGCCACCGCCGCCGTAGTCGACGGAAGGCACGTCCGTACCCTCGATCAGACCGGGCTCGCCCAGAAGGGCGGTGCCGTGGTCTCGGATGTCAAGATCACCTCGACGATCGTGGAACAGGCTCCGAAGCTGGCCGATGGAGAGTGCGATCTGTACGTGGCCTGCGACTCGCTGGTGGGAACCGACGCGCAATATCTGGCAGCGGCGGACCCCAGCCGTACGATCGCGGTGGTGTCCACCACCGAGGTGCCCACCGGCAAGATGATCATCGATACGACGGTGACCTTCCCGGGGCAGAGCAGTGTCCGCATGGTGATCGACGGCGCCAGCGCGCGTGCCTTCTACGTGGACGCGCGCAGCCTGGTCGAGGAGCTCTTCGGCGACGACCAGTACGCCAACATCCTGCTGCTCGGCGCGGCCTACCAGTACGGAGCACTCCCGTTGTCGGCGGCCTCCATCGAGGAGGCCATCCGCCTCAACGGAGCGGCCGTCGACAGCAATACGCAGGCCTTCCGATGCGGCCGCCAACTGGTGGTCGACCCTGAGGCCCTGCACGCCTTCGTCAACGAGTCCGGCGTCAGCCGTGCGGCCACGGAACCAAGCGCCGCAGCCCGGCGCATCACTGCACTGGTACACGCGGAACCCGGCACGGAACTGGCCCGGCTCCTGGACATCCGTGTGCCGGAACTCATCGCGTATCAGGATGAAAGCTACGCCCGGGAGTACGCGGAGTTCGTCGAACTGGTGCGGCAGCTCGAAGCGGGTTCCACCGCGGTGACCGAGGTGGTGGCCCGCAACCTGTACAAGCTGATGGCCTACAAGGACGAGTACGAGGTCGCCCGGCTCCACCTCGACGACGACCTGAAGGCTGGCATCGAGGACCAGTTCGGTGAGGGCTCACGGTTGGCCTACCAGCTGCATCCGCCGGTGCTGCGAGCGCTGGGGATGAAGCGGAAGATCAGCCTCGGCCCCTGGTCCCGGCCGGTGCTGCGTGTTCTGCGCTCGATGCGCAAGGTACGAGGCACCCGTATGGACGTCTTCGGCTACGCGCGTGTGCGGAGGGTGGAGCGAGCTCTTGTCGACGAGTTCCGCGACGCCGTACTGCGGGCCCTGGACGCCGAGGGGCCCCAGGGCCCAGAGACGGCAGTCGAACTGGCCGCTCTGCCCGACATGGTCCGTGGATACGAACAGGTCAAGCTGGCCAATGTCGCGGCATACCGCGCCAGGCAGGCGGAGTTGCTGGGCCAGCTGGAGCGTCCTGTGGTGGCGCGGGGTGCCGATGCGTGAGGACATCGCTCGTTTGATTGCCGCCCCGCGCTGAGCCATGGACAGGCCGTTCGTCGGGTTCGCCGCTGCGGTTCTGCCGTCGCGTCGTGCCCGGCGCAACGGGCGGTCCTCAGAAATCCTTCACGGACCCGCTCGCGCACGAGTTCAGAGTGCTGTGTGTCGCCTTCCACTGCACCTATGGCGTCCCCATGTGTCTACGCTGAACTGCGGCGCCGGGGCGACCGCAGAGCGTCTGTGACCAGCTTCGGCCAACTCCTTAGTCCGGAGCCAGGGCACGGGACAAACGAGCGAAGTACGCGTCCAAGGCTGCAGGGAGATCCACCGCGTTCTTCGCGAGCGCCCATTGGACCTGCAAGCCGTCCGACACAGCGAGCAGCTCCCGCGCTACACCGCCGACGTCGGTGTCGGCGCGGATCTCCCCGGAGGCCACGACCTGATTGAGGGCGCGGGACAAGAGCTCCACTCCTCGCTCGTAGCGCTGTACGAAGTAGTCGTGGGCCGGATGGGATGGGTTCCCGGCCTCGGCAGAGAGCTTGATGAACAATTCCAACAGGCCCGGGTTGGCCAGGTTGTAAGCCATCTGTTCCTGGGATGCGGCCAGGATGTCGTTCAGGCAGTTGAGGCGCCCGGCCGCGGCAAGTTCGTCCAGTCGTTGTTCCGTGCGCACTTCGCGCTGTTCGAGGACTGCTGTCAGCAGGTTCGCCTTGGAGCCGAAGTGATGGGCCACCAAAGGCGCCGAGGTTCCGGCATCGGCCGCGATCTGGGCGAGCGAGGTGTTGAGGTACCCCTCTGCGGCGAAGCGCGCGGTGGCTGCCTCCACGATGACGTGCCGACGGGTGTCCGCCGCGGCGTAGGACCCGGTGCCGCGTCCACGGCGGCGTGGCCCTTGCGGTGCATCTGGCGTACTCACGGAAACGAGCCTAGTTGCTCACAGGTCCGCTCCTGGAGGAGGGGTGATCTTCCCCACTCTTGAAAATTTTCGAAGCGTTAAGTTTTAATCTGAGCACGGCACATCCCCGTCAGTGACGACGGAGCCCCCAGGAGCGTCTTATGACTACTACGCCCACCACCGCAGAGCACGCCGATGCGCTCCGCGGTGAACAGCCCCAACAACCCCAGAGCAGGTCGTTCGTCCTGTCGCTGGTGGCAGCGCAGGGACTGGTGTCCATCTCACTGTTCACCCCGGTCGTGGTATCGCTGTCGCTACGCGTGGAGCAGATCGCCCCGGACGACAAGTCCGCTGCCCTCGGCGTCGTGCTCGCGGTCGGCGCCTTTCTGGCCATGATCGCCAACCCGGTGTTCGGTGCCCTCTCGGACCGCACCACCTCCCGTTTCGGCCGCCGCCGCCCCTGGCTGGTCGGCGGCATGCTGGTGGGGCTGCTCGGACTGATCCTCGCCGGTCTGGCCGGAAACATCGCCCTGTTGACCATCGGCTGGGCGGTCGCCCAGCTCGGCATCAACGCAGCCCTGGCCGCCCTTCAGGCGACCATCCCGGACCGGGTGCCCGACCAGCAGCGCGGCAAGGTTTCCGGCGCCGTGGGCATGATGTCGTACGTTGCCATGGTCCTCGGCAGTTTTCTCGCGCAGGCATTCTCCGAGCGACCGCTGCTGCTCTTCGCCGTGCCCGGTCTGCTGGGCGTCATCGGCGTGCTGCTGCTCGCCCGCGCCCTGCGCGGGGAACAACCGGCAGACCTGCACGTCCTGCCGCCGTTTCGGCTGGGCGCCTTCGTTCGCTCGTTCTGGGTGTCACCACGCCGGCACCCGGACTTCGCCTGGAACTTCGCAGGCAGGTTTCTGATGTTCGCGGGCATGGCCACGGTCACCTCGTACATGTACTACTTCGTGACCGACCGGCTGGGGCAGAGCGACTCCGGCGCTGCCGGGACCATCGGCATCGCCATGCTGCTGATGACGGTTGGTGCGGTGGCCGGGTCCCTTGGCTGCGGGGCGCTGTCCGACCGCAGCGGACGGCGCAAGCCGTACGTCCTGCTCGGCGCCCTGGTGTGCGTGCTGGGAGTGGCCATGATCGCCTCCGCGCACCAGGTGGGGCTGTTCCTCGCTGCGATGCTCGTCTTCGGCCTCGGCCTCGGCGCTTACCTGGCCGTGGACACCGCCCTCACGGTGGGTGTGCTTCCCAGCAAGGCGGACGCCGCCAAAGACCTTGGTGTGCTCAACATCGCCAACGCTCTGCCGCAGTCGCTGGTCCCCGTGATCGCCCCGCTGTTCCTGGCCATCGGTAGCACTGCACACACCAACTACACCGCCTTGTACACCTTCGGCGCCGTCTGCGCCTTGGTCGGCGCCCTCGCCATTCGCATGATCCGTACCGTGCGCTGACGCGCCAGCTTACCGAACCACGGAGAATTACTGTGAGCACCACCCCCGCCTACCGTGACCCGTCGCGCACCGTTTCCGAGCGTGTCGAGGACCTCGTTGCCCGGATGACCCTGGAGGAGAAGGCCGGCCTCCTCTTCCAGCAGATGCTGCTGATCGGCCCCGGCGGCACCCTGCTCGACGAACCGGCCCAGGCCATGACCGCGACCGCCGACCGCATGATCGGCGAACTCGGCATGAACCACTTCAACGTCCTCGGGTCGGCGGCACCCGGCGAGATGGCCGCCTGGCACAACCGGCTCCAGGAGATGGCCGAGGAGACACGCCTGGGCATCCCGGTCACGCTCTCCTCCGACCCCCGCAACGCCTTTACCGACAACCCCGGCACCGCGATGCTGTCCGGCCCCTTCTCGCAGTGGCCCGAATCCCTGGGACTTGCCGCCCTCGACGACCCTGAGCTGATACGTCAGTACGCTGACATCGTACGCCGCGAGTACCTGGCCGTCGGTATCCGCCTCGCGCTGCACCCGCAGATCGACCTCGCCACCGAACCGCGCTGGTCCCGCATCTCCGGAACGTTCGGCGAGGACGCGGAGCTGACGTCCCGCCTGGTCACCGCCTACATCGAGGGCCTGCGCGGGCCCGGCACGCGCACGCTCGGACCCGACAGTGTCGCGGCGATGGTCAAGCACTTCCCCGGCGGCGGTCCGCAGAAGGACGGCGAGGATCCGCACTTCGCCTACGGGCGCGAACAGGTATACCCCGGCGGACACTTCGACTACCACCTGCGGCCCTTCCGCGCCGCGATCGCCGCCGGAGCCGCCCAGATGATGCCGTACTACGGCATGCCGGTCGGCACCCAGTACGAGGAGATCGGCTTCGGATTCAACAAGGGTGTGCTAACCGGCCTGCTGCGCGAGCAGCTGGGCTTCGACGGCATCGTCGTCACCGACTGGGGGCTCATCACCGACGTCGAGATCATGGGTCAGCCGCTGCCGGCCCGGGCCTGGGGCGCCGAGCACCTGACGGAGCTCGAGCGTGCCGGGAAGATCCTGGACGCGGGAGCCGACCAGTTCGGCGGCGAGCATCGTCCCGAGCTCGTGGTGGAACTGGTCCGCGCCGGCCACCTCACCGAGTCCCGTATCGACGCCTCCGTGCGGCGTCTCCTCGCCGAGAAGTTCCGCCTCGGCCTGTTCGACGAGCGTCGTTACGTCGACGCAGAGGCCGCCGAGCAGACCGTGGGCCGTGCCGACTTCCGTGCCGCGGGCAAGGCCGCACAGGCCCGTTCCGTCACCCTGCTCAAGAACAGGGACGGTCTGCTGCCGGCGAGCAGGCGTCCGCTCCTGTACGTGGACGGCGTGGCCCCCGAAACCGCGGCACGGTACGCCGAGTTGACACACGACCCGGCCAAGGCCGATATCGCCGTCCTGCGCCTGGGTACTCCCTTCGAACCGCGGCCCGGCGGCTTCGAGGCCCACTTCCATGCCGGACGCCTCGACTTCCCCGAGGACCGCCTCAAGGAGATCCTGACGCTGCTCGACACGGTGCCGACCGTCGTCGCCATCCACCTCGAGCGCCCGGCCGTCATACCTGAGATCGCCGAGCACGCCGCTGCACTCCTCGCCGTCTACGGAACCAGTGACGAGGCTCTGCTGGACGTCCTGTTCGGCCGTGTCCGCCCCGAGGGCAAGCTGCCGTTCCAACTGCCGCGCTCGGTGCGGGAGGTGGAGCAGGGGCGGCCGGACATCCCCCAGGAGAGCATGAATCCCCTCTTCCGGTTCGGGGCCGGCCTGCAGTACTGAAACGGTAGGTGTCTCCCCGGCCCGAGACGCACCTCGCTGCCGCTTCGCCGAGCTTCCGCGACCTTCAGCGGACGTGGTCGTCGAACCATTTGACGGCGTCTTCCGGGTGTTCGCTGAAGTAGTTGTAGCCGTCGAAGCGGCGGGTGGTGCTTTCGATCCAGACCATGCTCTTGTCTTCGACCGGGATGGCGTCGTAGATGGCCTGAACGTCCTCGGGCCGGGTCATCGCGTCGTCACGGACCTGCGCCACCAGCGTGGGGAAGGAGATGGCGGGGGTGTACGTCAGGGGCGACTGCTCCTCCAAGTGGAGTCCGGTGCACTCGTGGACGGCCTGGTTGAGTCGGTCGTAGCCGCCCTGGAAGCCGATGGCCTCGAAGAACCGCTCGTCCATGGACCTGCCGGACAACGGCTGGAGCAAGATCAGATACTGAATCTCCGCGAACTCCTCGGGATGCTTGGCCCAGGCCACCGCGGTGGAGTTGGCGCCCATACACACAGACAGCAGAGCCTTCTTCATGCTCGTGGTCTCGGGGGGCGACGCGGAGTACCGGAGCCGGCCCGACGACATCGCGATACTCGGTGAGCCCCACGGTGCAGATGCCGCCGTTGCCATACCCGCTCATGCCGTGATTGCGCATGTCATACTGCTCCCGGCTACGGAGCGCGGCATCGTCACAGAGCGTACCTTCGTGCCGAGTACGCTCGCGATCACGCCGCCCTCCACCGGCTGCGGCATCTGGCGGAGGAGGGGCAGATCGCGATGCGGGTCGCCCTGCCCCTGCCCCTGCCTCCCGAACAGGCCGTCAAGGCGCATCGGCTGTGAGGCAGGCGGCCTGCGGGGACGCGTGGTCCTGGCCTTCTGACCGTGAGCGCAAGCCCGATCCGTCCAACAGCCACGCGACGGCTCCGTCCAACGGTCACGCGACGGCGCGCCACACGGGCGAGGCCCGGTCTGGCCCGAGGCGGCGTACCGCTTATCCAGTGCGGAGGTCGAGGGGGGCGTGCGGGTCCAGGTGGATGCCGTATCCACGGAGGCTCTCGTCGATCATGCTCCAGATCCAGCGGGCCAGCTTCGCGACCAACTCGTCCGGGGGGAGGCCGCCCGGTGTGCTGAGCCAGCGCAGCGTCGCCGTGTGCACGAAACCTGCGACGCCGAAGGCCAAGAGCTCGGCGGCCTGGGTGTCGGCTTCCGCGGCGCTGAGGTAGCCGGTGAACAGTCCGGCGAGGTGGTGGCCGACGGCGGCCTCGAGGTCGACCAGGGTGTAGGCGTCGTCGGAGCCGCCGGTGGGCGTGCGCTGGTTGAGGTAGCGGTACAGATCCTGGTTTGTGGTCAGCCAGCGAACGCAAGGTGCCCAGGCTCATGGTTTCGAGGCCGACCTGTGGACCCTGGAACGAGTCGGCGCGGTCGTCACCCGGGCAACGGGGGTGGTGTTGTCGAGGGCGTCGGTGTGGCGGTTGCTGACCGGCCGGCTCGGATGGAGCCTGCAACGGCCCGAGCGGCGGGCGGTCGAGCGGAACGAGTCGGAGATCGCCCGTTGGATCGCGCACGAGTGGCCGCGCATCAAAAAGGGGCCGTGAACACACGTGCCTGGATCGTCTTCCTCGACGAATCAGGCGTCTCCCTGCTCCCTCAGATCCGCCGCACCTACTCGCCGCGAGGGCGGACTCCGCTCCTGCGGCATCGCCTGAACTGGAAGCGCGCGTCGATGGCCGGGGCCTTGGTCGGACTCATCGAGGTCCTGGAGCGGATGAAGGTGTTCTACAGCGGCGAGCGAGTGGTCCTGGTCTGGGACGGTCTGTCCGCCCACTGGAGCCGGGCGATGCGGGCCTGGGTCGCCGAACAGGACTGGCTCACCCTTGAACGATTACCCGCCTACGCTCCCGAGCTGAATCCGGTGGAACGGCTGTGGTCCTCGCTCAAGAAGCGCGAACTCGCCAACCTCGCCGGCGACCAGCTCGCCGATGTCGCCGACGCTACCGAGCAAGGCATCCACCGCATCAACGCCAACCCCCGACTGCCATGGTCATTCCTCGCCCATACGGGCCTGACCATCCACCCACCACACCCACCGAACTTACGAAAAGATCAGTAAGGGCGTACTGCTGGTACACCCCTTGGCGCGGTCACAGGCCGTACCGTTGTGGTGTGGACAACCGCCAAGAGGTCCGCGAGTTCCTCAACTCGCGGCGCGCCAAGATCTCCCCGCAGCGGGCCGGGCTGCCGGTCGGCGTCCGGCGACGCGTGGCGGGTCTGCGCCGGAGCGAAGTGGCCGCGCTCGCCGACGTCAGCGTCGAGTACTACGCTAAGTTGGAGCGCGGCGACCTTGGCAGCGCTTCGCCAGCTGTACTGGAGGCCATCGCGCGTGCCCTGCAGCTGGACGACGCCGAACGCGCCCATCTAGTCAACCTCGCCCGGGCCGCCGCTGGATCCGATGCGCTGGCGGTCGTCGCCGGGCCTGCCTTCGTCGGCAACGGTCGCTCGGACCTGCTGGCCGCCAACACGCTCGCGCGCGCCCTGTACAGCGATCTGTACGCATTCGGCGGGGCGACTCCGAACCTGGCCCGGTTTGCCTTCCTCGCCCCGGCCGCCCGGTGCTTCTACCGCGACTGGGAGTTGCTCGCCGACATCCAGATTGCCAACCTGCGTACCGAAGCCGGGAACCACCCGCACAACAAGGACCTGCACGATCTGATTGGGGAACTGTCCACTCGCAGCGAGGAGTTCCGCTCCCGCTGGGGCGCCCACGATGTCCGGCGCCATGGCGCCGGGCTGAAGACCTTTCTCCACCCGGCCGTCGGCGAACTCACCCTCGCCTACGAGGGGCTGGAGATGAAGGCCGAGCCGGGCTTGTCGATGAACATCTACACCGCCGAACCTGGCTCGGCCTCCGAAGTGGGTCTGCGTCAGCTGGCCCGTTGGGTGAACGCGCGCGAAGCCCAAACCTTGGCCGAGATGTCCGCGACCGACTGAACACCTGCCGCGGAACGTCGCTGACGACGGATCAGGACTGCGGGGCCAGTTCGGCGCGGATCTGGGGGAGCACCTTGGTGCCGAGCAGCTCGATGCTGCGCAGAACGTCGCGCTGTGGCATGCCGCCGACGTCCATCTGCAGGATCTGCCGGGTGTGACCGAGCAGTCCGTGCAGATGGAGGATACGGTCGGCGATCTCGTCGGGGCTGCCCGCGAAGACCATGCCTCCGGGGCCGAGAGCCGCGCTGCGGTCGGTGCGGGGTGGTGCGGGGCGGCCGAGTTCGGCCATTCCGTCGGCCATCATGCGGTGCTCCAACTCGAGGTATGTGGCGCGGGCCTTCTCGCTGGTTTCGGCGACGTAGCCGTGGACGGCGACGGCTACGTCGGCCCGGTCGGCGGGGTGGCCGGACTCGTCCCAGGCGGTGCGGTAGGCGTGGCCATACTGAGCCCAGTGGTCGGGCGTGCCGCTGAGGATGCCGAGGAACATCGGCAGCCCGAGCTCGACGGCACGGTAGACCGATTCGGGGCTGCCGCCCGTTCCCAGCCACAGCTTCAGGGGCTGCTCGGGGCGGGGGAAAACGGTGACGTCCTGGAGGGGCCGGGTGCGGTGCGGGCCGTTCCACGTCACGCTCTCGCCCGCGTTGATCGCCATCAGCAGGTCGAGCTTGGACGCGTACAGCATGTCGTAGTCGCGCTCGTCGTAGTCGAACAAGGGGAACGTGATCGTTGACGATCCGCGTCCGGCGACGGCCTCGATCCGTCCGGGGGCGATGGACGCGGCTATCGCGAGCTGCTGGAACACCCGGATGGGGTCGTCGGTCGACAGGACGGTGACGGCCGTGCCGAGCTTGATCTGTCGGGTGCAGGCCGCTGCGGCGTTGATGACCGAGGTGGGGGAAGCCAGCGGCATCGTCCGCATGTGGTGCTCACCCACCCCGAAGTAGTCAAGACCGACCTCGTCGGCGAGCTTGATGGCCTCCAAGACATCGCGGACGGCCTGGGCAGTGGGACCGCGGCTGCCGTCTGCGAGGCGTGGGGTGTTGCCGAAGGAGTAGACGCCGAGTTCGAAGGTCATGACAGATGGTCCTGGTTCTAGTTGCTGATGGCGGGCATGGCCCGCTGGTAGCGGGTGTCGGTGAGCTGGGAGACGAGGAATGCGGCGATGTCGGCGCGGGTCATGGTGGAGCCGACCTTGTCGTGGCCGAGGAAGCCGGACTGGATACGGCCGGTGGCGGGCTTGTCGGTGGGGTTGGTGATGCGGGCGATGGAGTAGTCGAGGTCGGAGAACGTGACGGCCTCGGTCATGCCCTTCAACTCGATCAGCGCGTTCGGGAAGAACAGACGGGCCATCACGGGCAGCACCTTGTGCTTCCAGTGCGGCTTGTCCTGCGGGTCGGCGAGGGAGGGGGTGGCCAGGCCGATGAACCGGGTCACCTTCTGCTCGCGCATGACGTCAACGATGGTGCGCGTGCCCTGGGTGAGCGGGGTGCCCTTGGCCGAGCGCTTGAGGGACGGGCCGAGCGCACTGATGACCACGTTCGCGTCGGTGATGGTCCGTGTGACGGCATCGCGGTCGGACAGCGGACCGGTGATGATGGTGAGGTTCGGGTGGGTAAGGGCGAGCTTGGCCGGGGTGCGGGCCAGGGCGGTGACGTGGTGGCCGTCGTCCAGGAGTTGCTGGACGACGATGCGGCCGATGCCACCGGTCGCGCCGAAGACGGTGACGTTCATCAGGGGTGGCTCCTTGCAGTGGGGGTTGGGTAAAGGCTTGGGATCAGAAGCTGTAGGGGCCGAAGCGTCCCCAGGCCACGACGACCGCCAGGATCAGTAGGACCGTGTTGAAGGCGATCGCCGAGGGCTCCTTGCGGCGGGCGTGGGTGATCGCGGCCAGCACCATGACCACGGCCAGGCCGGTCGCGGCCAGCGGGGTCAGTACCGGGGCGATGCCGGTGGCCGCGGGCAGGATGAGCCCGAGGGCGGCGGCGAACTCCACGATGCCGATGAAACGGACGGTGCCTGGGGAGAAGTCGGCCACCCAGGGCAGCTTGTCGACGAGCTTGTCCTTGGGCTGGGTGGACTTCATGACACCGGACATGGCGAACATGGCGGCGAGTACGGCCTGCAGGATCCACAGGAAGACGTTCACGGTAAGGGCCTTCTGTACAGGGACGAGGAGAGCGGATGGGCCGAGTGAGGGGCGTGGGGGCGCCCCTCCCCGAACGTGGGCCTTGTCAGGCGTTGAAGACGGCCTCGGAGCGATCGCGGTCTTCGTGCAGGTCCCAGTACAAGGGAGCGATCTCGTCGGACGTGGCGGTGGGGAAGCCTTCGGGGCCACCCTCGCCGATCCATACGTTGATGGCCACGTGGGCGGCGTGGACACCACTGCCTGCCAGCTCCTTGTCCAGGTTGAGCACCCAGTTGCGCAGCGCTGCCTGGCCCGCATTGACGTTGCCCATCATGGGGACGGGGTCCACCGAGCCGCCGCCAGTGGTGAACAGCAGCGTTCCCGCGCCCGCCTCACGCATTGCGGGCAGCACCGCGCGGGCGGCGGTGACGGCGCCGTAGAAGGAGTACTCGATCTGCGGCTGCAGGTTCTCCACGGTCACCTCGGAGGGGGCGGCCATGGTGAAGCCGGGCACGGGCGAGTGCGGGGCGGGGGAGTACTCCAGCACGTCGATGGTGCCGAAGCGGGCCTTCGCGCTGTCCAGGGCGGCGGTGAGGGAAGGCCGGTCGAGGATGTCGGCGGGGAACGCCTCCGCGGTGATGCCTTCCTGGCCGAGCTGGTCGACCAGCGTCTGCAACTTGTCCTTGGTACGGGCGATGAGCGCGACGTCGAAGCCGCGGCTGCCGAAGGTGCGGGCTATGGCCAGGCCCATTCCGGGGCCGGCACCGATGATGGCGATAGTGGGCACGTTGAGGATCTCTTTCGTACGCGGTGGGTTGATGTCAGGAGCAGGTGATGGCGAGCTTGCCGAGCGCGCCGGAGCTGAAATCGGCGAACGCCTGCGGCGCCTTGTCCAGCGAGTAGGTGGCGGTGACCGGCACCCGCAGCGCGCCCGAGGCGGCCTGCTCCGCCAGCGTGGCGAGGGTCTCGGCGTTCGGGACGGCCATGACCGAGTGGACGGTGACGTCCCGGTCGCCGACGGCATCTTGGGTGAGGCCGACGGTGGAGGCGATCTGCCCGCCGGCGCGCAGCAGGCCCGCCAAGGCCACGCCGTCGCCTGCCAGGTGCAGGACCGCGTCGACGCCGCCCGGGGCGAGTGCGTGGACCTGCGCCTCCAGGTCACCGGTGAAATCGACCACGTGGACCTCGGCGCTGCTCAGGCCGGTGACGAAGCGGGTCTCAGCGCTGGGGCGGGCGGTCGCGATCACGTTCGCGCCGCGGGCTGCGGCGAGCTGCACGGCCAGTGCGCCCACCCCGCCGGTGGCACCTGAGATCAGCACCGTCTCGCCTTCGGACAGGCCTACAGCGTTCAGGCTGTCCAGGGCGGCGGTCCCGGCCAGACCGAGGGCGCCCGCGTCCCGCGTCTCCAGGCCGGTGGGAAGGTGCGCGACGCCGATGGCGGCGGGCACGGTGACGTACTGCGCCAGCGAACCGGTGCCCAAGAACGGCTTCATCGTGACGCCGAAGACTGCGTCTCCGACCGCGAAGCCCTCGACATCGTCGCCGACGGCCTCGACGGTTCCTGCGAAGTCTTTACCGAGCACCAGCGGAAACCGGTGCTCCATCATTCCCTGCAGGAAGCCTGCCGCCGTGGCGGCGTCGAAGCCGTTCACCGACGACGCCGCAACCTTCACCAACACCTCACCCGTCTCCGGGCGCGGAGTGTCGACCTCGGTAACGATCGGGGCGGCAGGTACGGAGCTCAGGATTACAGCGCGCATTACGATCACCTTCACATAACTGGAACGGGTGTCCCGCTTCTGATTCAGCATAACAACCGAACTGGGTATGGTGTTCCACTTCGGTAGGCTGAGGTCATGACTCATTCCGCACCCCCTGGCGCGACCTCGGACCGGCAGCCCGATTCCGGGCTGCGTGCCGACGCCGAACGCAATCGCGAGCGCATCCTGGCCGCCGCTCGCCGCCTGTACGCCACCGAAGGGCTCGGGGTCTCCATGGCTTCCGTCGCGCGCGAGGCGGGCGTCGGCAAGGCCACGCTCAGTCGCCGGTTCGCCACCCGTGAAGAGCTCATCACCGAGGTCTTCGCCGACCGCATGGACGCCTACGCCGCCGCCGTCGCCGAGGCGCTCGCCGACCCCGACCCCTGGCACGGCTTTGCCGGTTACGTTCATGCCGTCTGCGCCATGCAGGCCGCCGACCGCGGCTTCGCCGACGTCCTGACCATGACCTTTCCCGCCGCCAAGGCGCTGGAGGCCCGGCGCGCCGAGGCGTTCGAGGGGTTCATGGCCCTCGCCGCCCGCGCCCAGGGCGCAGGCGCGTTGCGCGAGGACTTCGCCTCGGAGGACCTCGCCATTCTCCTCATGGCCAACGCCGGCGTCGTCGCCGCCACCGGCGACGCCGCCCCCGGTGCCTGGCGCCGCCTCGTCGGCCACATGCTCCGCTCGTTCGCCACCCCCGGCACCAACATCCCGCCGCTGCCCGAAGCGCCCACGCCTACGGCGCTGTACCGCGCCATGGTCCGTCTTGCGCGCTCCTAAAGGCTCCGGGAGTCGCATGCCGGGTGACGGATGACCTTGGGGTACCCGGGCGAGCGGTTCGGTCCGGGGGCTGCGGCGTGGGCGGCGCGGTGCCGGTGTGTGGTCGGCGGTATGGCGTGGTCCTCCCGGGTGTGCGGGGTCACCCGCAACCGGAGCGAGCTTTCCGGTTCTCGTGTTACGGTGAGTTTCATAGAAGCGGAAAGGTCTTTCCGTATTGAATCGGAAAGGGCGCTCCAGATCGGGGGTGCGTCGGTACCACCGCACGGACACTGCGTGAGCCCGCCCAAGACGCCCCCGTGAACACGAATCACGAACACGAATTAGGAATCACCATGACCACCATCGCCATCGTTGGGGCCGGCCCGCAGCTGGGCCTGGCCATCGCCCGCACCTTCGGCTCCCAGGGTTTTGACATCGCCCTGATCGCCCGGAACCGCGAGAAGCTGGATGGTCTCGTCGAGCAGCTCGGCCAGGAAGGCGTCACCGCGGAGGCCTTCCCCGCGGACGTGCTGGACCGTGCCGCGCTTACCTGGGCTCTCAAGGACGCCGCGACACGGTTCGGCGGAATCGATGTCCTGGAGTACTCGCCCGTGGGCGCCTTCGGCGTGGCGGCGCTGACTGCGCCGGCTGAGACGGAGCCGTCCCATGTGGACTACGAGATGCAGTTCCAGCTCTACGGGGCCATCGCGGCCACCAAGGCGGTGCTGCCCGCGATGCGCGAGGCTGGTGCGGGCACCCTGCTCTACACCACCGGTGGTGGCTCGATCTCGCCCGACCCGCGGGTTGCCAACGTCAACGCCGCTGCAGCGGCGCTGCGCAACTGGGTCTTGAACCTGCACAACGAACTGGCCGATGCGGGCACCGGGATCCAGGCCGCCCACGTCGCCATCGACGTAGCGATCGGCGCCCCCGTCATTTCCGGGCTCCCCACCGCGCAGCCCGAGCAGATTTCCCCCGTCTACTGGGAACTGCACGACACGCACCGCAGCGAGGCGGAGCGTGTCTTCCACCTCTGACGCGCCACGACGCGGCCCAGTCGAATGCGTGCGCCGAGCCCCGCGACGTGCGAAGCGCAGAGCAGCGGTTTGCATTCTGCAGCCACGTCGTTCGGAATCCGTTCCCGGGCCCGGATGGAGTGCGACGGACGGCGGACAGTGATCAGGACTCGCCGTCCGCAGGGCGAAGCAGTGCGTACGTAACCACTCCCGAACGACAACAATCCCTCGGTAAACCGGAGTTGTGATTCAGCATGACCACATTGCGCCAGCTCGGCTCGTCCGACCTGAACGTCTTCCCGCTTACTCTCGGTGGCAACGTCTTCGGCTGGACCGCCGACGAGAAGCAGTCCTTCGAGATCCTCGACGCCTACACTGCCGCCGGCGGCAACTTCATCGACACAGCCGACGCCTACACCGCGATGATCGAAGGCAACGAGGGCGGTGAGTCGGAGAACGTCATCGGCAAGTGGCTGCAGCAGCGCGGCAATCGGGCCGATGTGATCGTCGCGACCAAGGTCGGGTTGCACCCCGAGTACGAGGGACTGCGCGCCGACACCATCAAGGCGGCGGCCGAGGCGTCCCTTCGGCGTCTCGGTACCGACTACATCGACCTTTACTACACCCACGCCGACCGGCCGGAGGTGCCGGTCGAAGAGATCATCGGCGCGCTCGACGAGCTGGTGAAGGCGGGCAAGGTGCGTCACATCGCCGCCTCCAACATCTCCGCCGTACGCCTGAAGGAGTCGCTCGACTTCTCCGACCGCGAGGGCCTGGCCCGGTATGTGGCGCTGCAGCCGCACTACAACCTGGTCTCGCGTGAGACCTATGAGGGCGAACTCCAAGACCTCGCAGAGGAGGCCGGGCTCGCCGCGGCCCCGTATTTCGCGCTGGCTTCCGGCTTCCTCACCGGCAAGTACCGCCCCGGCACCACGGTCGACAGCGCGCGGACTGGGTATGCCGCACATTACCTGGCAACCGAGCGCGGGCAGAGGGTTCTCACCGCGGTCGACGAGGTTGCCCAGGCGCACGGCGTTGCAGTCGCGACGATCGCCCTGGCGTGGCTCGCCGCCCAGCCCACCGTGGTGGCCCCCATCGCCTCCGCCCGCACGCCGGAGCAGCTTCCGGCGCTCCTGGGAATGGCCGGCCTGCGGCTGACCGACCAGGAGCTGACGAAGCTCACGCAGGCTTCGGCCTGAAGCGCTTCTGGGGAGCGGGCTGCGTTTCAGCGTTGCTCTCGGTGCGGCGAGCGTGCGTGCCGGGCGGGGCGTGCTTCACGCCACTGGACCGCCGACAGCCGGACTCGACGCAACATGACCAACGCTCCCAGCCCTTCCATCCGCGATCCGCCGCTTCGCTGACGACATCAGCCGACGGACGCCTTCCAGTAACGATCCCCAACATTTCGAGGAACAGAGCGACATGACCTCAGCTATCGACCCGTCGTACGTCGACCCGGCGCGGATCAATCTCCGCGCGGTGCGCCTCGTCGAGGCGTTCAAGGCCGCCCTCATCCGTCTGCGCGACGAGGAAGGCCTGACCTTCGAGGACCTCAACGCGGTCACGAACCTCCTGCAGAAGGTCCAGCACGCCACCGGCGCCCCCCTGGCGCTGGTCGCGATGCCGCTGTACAGCGAGCTCTTCCAGGGCGGCCAGGACGGCTACACCCCTGCCGACGATGTCGAGAGCCCGACCGTCATCCCCGACACTCCGCACATCGGCAATGGCGGCACTCTGCCCATGCGTCCCGACGAGCCCGGCACCCCGTTGATCGCCTCCGGCCGCATCCTGGACGGCAACGGCAAGCCGTTGGCCGGCGCCAAGATGGAGATCTACCATGCGGCCGACAACGGCAACTACTCCGGCCGGTACGACGACGGAGTGCCGAAGTACAACCTGCGCGGTCACCTGTTCACCGATGACGACGGCCGCTACACCTTCACCACCATCACCCCGGCCCCGTATGCCGACGAGCACGTCACGCCGGTCGACGGGATCGCCGAGGCCACTGCGGCCATCGGCCGCAGCCTCTACCGGCCGGCTCACATCCACTACGAGATCCACCACCCCGACCTCATCGCCCCGTGGTTCGGCGAGATCTACTTCACGGGCGACCCTGTCATCCCCGTCGACTTCGTAGGCCCGAAGATCGCCCAGCCGGCCCTGCAGGCCGACAGCGTGCTGAACGACGACCCGAAGGACATAGCCGAGCAGGGGTTCCAGGGTCCCTACAACACCGCCGAGTTCGACTTCATCCTCAAGACGCACAGCAGCCCCGACACGGCTGTCGCCAAGGGGGCGATCGCATGACTCCCGAGGACGCCGCGGCCTGGTCGCTGGCCCGGCTGAATGATGCCTTCTTCCACCACTACGACCGCCGAGAGTACGACGGTGTGCTCGACCTGTTCGCCCCCGACGCCCAGTACGACGTACGCGGGCGCAGGCTAAACGGTCACGCCGAGATCCTGGAGCTGCTCAATGCCCGCTCCGGACCCGAGCTCACCGTTCGTCACCTGGTGACCAGCCAGCACTTCCACGCCATTGACGACACCACTGCCCAAGGAACGATCACCTTGATCGCCTACGCGGGACCGACGTCGACCGATGGAGGCCCTGCCCTCTATCCGGACACTCAGGCCGGACACATCGTCGAGCTGACCGACCATTACCGGGCCGAGGATGGCCGCTGGAAGATCGCGCAACGTTCCGTTGACATGATTCTCGCCCCGGCTGCCAGCTGATCGCTCCCGAGCTGTCGTCGCGGGGGCGGCCGAGACCGCTCCCGTGACGACGCTCCTTGCACCCCGTTCCCCGGAGAGGCGCCGCTGTCCGCGGCAGAGCCCCGTTCCTCCTTGAAGCGGCTTACCTGCCGCCAGGCCATCGCGGCTTCGCGGGTGAGTGTGTGCAGGAAATGAGCTGTCCGCCGTGTTTGGGCTACCTGCACCCCTCGCAGGAGGGGGTCGTCATGAACTGACACGGCGCAAGCTCGGTTGGACGCAGGAGCCGCACCCAGCTCGGTTCGTGGCCGACCAGCGCGACCAACGACCAGCGTCCACCGACTCGGCTGTGAGCTGTCGCATCGAGCAGACGTGAACTCACAGCGGTCAGTTCTTCTCCTGCTGCTCGGGCGAGGTAATGCCCGTCGGGCTGGCGCGGAGCATGGCCTTGTAGAGGGCGTTGTCCCGGGGCGGGGCGGGCAAGGGGGCGCGGGCCGGGGCCTGGAAGGACTGGATCAGTAGGGCGACGAGGCGGCGCCAGGCGTCGGGCGCGGCGTCGCCGGTGAAGTTGACGACGCCGGCGTTGGCGATGAGCAGGATGACGAGGTCTTGGTTCGTGAAGTCCTCGCGTAGGTGCCCACTCTCCTTGGCGCGGCCGATGAGCTCCAAGAAGCCGTGGTATGCCTCGGTGCGGCGTTCCTCCATGGCTCTGGCGGCGGGGAAGGCCATGGTCAGCACGTCGGCGAAGCCGCGGTCGGCAGCCTGCATGGCGCAGATGGATTCGATGAACCCGGTGAACGCTTCCCATGGGTCGGGAACGTCGAGGGCTTCGTTGACGGCGGCGACGTACCCGTCCATGCGGTCGATGAAAACTGCGGCGACCAGGTCTTCCTTACTGCGGAAATGACGAAAGAGAGTGGCGACCCCCACGCCTGTCTCACGAGCCACGGAGGCCATGGAAGCACCCAGACCATCACGCCCGAACACGGTTCGCGCGGCGGCGATGATCCGTCCTCGGTTGCGCTCGGCGTCGCTGCGCAGCGGCTGGGCGGGGGAGTTCATGCCGCGATCCTATCAATCGGAATGCCCTGCCCACTTTTGACGTAGGTCGAAGTGGCGTTCCCTCATCGTGGCATCCATGAGTCGGGCGTGCCGTAGCACGAGTTCGGCTGTCCGGGAGGGCGCTGGCGTAGCCAACCCGCCTTGAGCCAGGCGAACGTGGGGTTTTCGGACCACCATGGTCCGGTGTTGCTGCCTGCCTCCAGGCGACGAAGTGGTCGCAGATCGTATGGATCGCGTCGCCTAGGCCGTGTATCGAAAGTGGATCTTGAACTGTGAATGATCACGGTTCATGGGGCGGGGAGATCTCACGGACGAGCAGTGGGCGGTGCTGGAGCCGCTGTTGCCGAAGGGCGCCAGGTCGGGTCGGCCACCCGTCTGGCCTCGGCGGCAACTGATCGACGGCATACGGTTCCGGGTCCGGACCGGAGTTCCGTGGCGGGACATCCCCGTCGAATACGGACCATGGAGCCGGGTCTACGACCTGTTTCGCCGATGGCAGCGGAACGGCACCTGGCAGCGGATCCTCACCCAGCTCCAGTCCCTCGCCGACGCGAAGGGCGCGATCGTCTGGAACCTGAGCGTCGATTCCACGGTCTGCCGCGCCCATCAGCACGCGGCCGGGGCCCGCAAGCAGGGTGGCCTGCAGAAAGAACCACCGGGCGGCATCTTCACCGAGCCCCGTGATCATGGGCTGGGACGGTCGCGCGGCGGGTTCACCACCAAACTGCACCTGGCCGTCGAACAAGGTCAGAAACCCATGACGATCGTGATCACGGCTGGGCAGCGCGGGGACTCACCGCAGTTCGAACCCGTGCTGGAGAAGATCCGCGTGCCCCGCATCGGACCAGGCAGACCCCGCGTCCGACCGAATCGAGTCCGGGCCGACAAAGCGTACGCCTCCCGCAGAAACCGCGCCTACCTGCGCCGACGCGGGATCCGATGCACCATCCCGGAAAAGACCGACCAGGCCCGCAACCGCCAGAAGCTCGGCTCCCGCGGCGGCCAGCCTCCGTACTTCGACCCGGCCGACTACCGCGAGCGCCACGCGGTCGAGTGCGGGATCAACCGCCTCAAGAGACACCGGGCGGTCGCTACGCGATACGACAAGCTCGCTGTCCGCTACGAGGCAACCGTCCTCATCGCAACCATCGACGAGTGGCTGTGACCAGGTCCTTCACGACTCATAGGGCCGCCCCGGAAGTACATACTCCTGCGCGCTCGGGGACGGTCACCGCGCCCGTGCGCGGCATCGGAGCGGTCGGCAGGTGCCATCCGTTCGGCCAGCGCCCGCAGCGTCTCCAGGCCGGCCAGCACCTCCGCGCGATTGTCCGACACCTTCATCCACGCCGGCAGCCGAGCGAGCATCGACATCGTCGACTGCACGCCGCCACGCTCTCGCAATCGCGCCCCGGCGTAGGCGGACAGTTCGTCGACGTGCTCCTCGTTGTAGGCCCACAAGATGTGACCGGCGCAACGGGTCTGCAGCCACAGAGGCCGCTGGAAGAACGGATCCTCACTGCCGCCCAGTACCGCGCCGACCAGCCCAGCCCCCTGCAACTCAGGTTTCCAGTCGGCGACTGCACCGCACCCTCCACAAGCCAGACGACGCGGCTGGAACAGGAGCTCGCTGAAGTATCTGGGATCAGAAAGGCCAGGCCGGGGGATCACGAGAGCACGGCCCCCGCATCGCGGACAGACCACAAGCATCCGACCCGCGAACCGAGCCAACCAGCCCCCTGAGTTGAGTGATCCCCAGACCTCACGGTTGTGCATGAGGGGCCCTCGGGTTTTCCGTCGTGATGCCTCGATGGAGCGGCAGATGATGTTGATGACGGTGAGATCGAAGACTCCGCTCATTGTCGGACCAGCGCGATCATGCGTAGCTCTGGATGGCTCAAAGGGGCGAAGGCCATGATGCGTACTTGGATCTCCTGGCCGTCGTGAAATGGCAGCGAGAAGCTACGGACATCCCCGTCTGGATGCGCCTGTGCCAGACGTTCGGCCCAGAGTTCACGAGCTTCGTGGTTGCCGTCCAGGATGTCGTCGCGGAGTTGTAGGAGCTCTGGAACGTCGGGATGCGTGGCGATCGCGAAGCGGATCTGTGCGAGGAAGGGGATGGCCCAGTCGCTGCGCCAGTTGACGAGCTGTTCCCGGGCCTCTGGATACAAGAAGGCGAAGCGCATCAGGTTGGGCTCGTAGGGCAGCCAGGGGAACCAGTCCTCCTGGGGCTTGTTATGGGCGACGATGTCCCACCAGAGGTTCGAGACATAGGCGGGATGAGGCAGGAGTGCGTCGAGCACTGACTGCAGATTCGCATAGGACGCGGGGTCTGGCGCTGTCCGGGGCGGTGGAGGCGCGTGGCCGAGCGCGAGCTGGAAGAGGATGACGCGCTCGGCTTCCGCCAGCCGGAGAGTCATGGCCAAGCGCTGGACGAACTGTTCTGAGACGGGGCGCGGGTTGCCGCCCTCCAGCTGGCGATACCAGGAGCTTGCGACGCCGGTGAGAGAGGCGACCTCGTCCTGAGTCAGCCCGGGCTTCAGTCGTCTGCGCGTGGAATCGATGCCGGTGATCCGCCTGTGGTCGATCCGTTTGCGCCACCGCTTGAGCAGGGGGCCCAACTCCGGAGAAACCGCGTGCTTGGGCGGCGTATGGGCTGTGTCACTCATGTGCCGAATGCACCGCTCCCCACGTAGGAAGAATTTGAGGTTATGTCCGATTATTTTTGCTGGTTGATGTGCATGGAGAGCGACATTTTGGATGTGTGCGGAGTGTCGAGGGTGCGACAGGTCGAGTAGCGCCACTCCTGGTGGCGGAAGTGGCTGTGCAGGATTACTCATGCAAATAGTGTGTGAGTGAAGGAGCTGGGCAGCCGTGGTGTTGCGGTGGCGTTCCGGCAGGTCTGAATCGGTACCGAGCCTCGGATCGGGGCAGGCTTCCGAGAAACGGGCGCGGCCGGTCCCACGTGAGCGGTCTAGCGGACGTGGCGTGCAGGTGTGGACCAGCCGTGAGCTGGAGAAGCGTATTCGGCGCTTGCTGCGTTCGCTCGATGTTCAGCCGCCGCTGAGCGTGCCGGATCTGTGTACGGCGCTTGCGCGGCACAGAGGCCGGCACATCGAACTGCGGGCCTTTCCGCTGCGGGCCGATGGCCCGCTCGGGGCATGGCTCGAGACGCCGCAGGCAGACGTGATCGTCTTCCAGCGGGAGACGACAGCGCACCACCAGGACCACATCGTCCTGCACGAGCTGGGACACATCCTCGCCGACCATCCTGGACCGCCGGGCGGTGCCGTATGGGAGGCCCTGCTTCCCGGGCTCGGCGCGGACGCGATACGACGTGCGCTCCTTCGCTGCTCGTACGGGACCAAGGAGGAGCAGGAAGCCGAGCTCGTCGCCACGATCGTGGGGGAGTGGGCGGCGATCTTGGATCACGTCACGCCGACGGTGCAAAGTGATGACCTGTCAGTCCGCCGGGTGCAGTCGGCTTTGGGCGATCATGCAGGGTGGCTGTAGTGGCGTTCGTCTTCCTCTTCTGCCTCGGCGTGGCCGTGGCCTGGAAGTGGTACCAGCTGTCGAAGGCGCCGAGTGATCGACCCCTTCGGTCCGTCACCCTCTGCCTGACGTGTGCGGCCGCGTCGTACCCGGTCGCCATGCCCGGGGGAGCGACAGGCCTGGATACGGTCGCCGGCGATGGCGCTGCAAAGGTCGCTCAGAATCTGTTGCTGCTCGCCACGGTGTACTTTCTGATGTGCTTCTACCTGTACGCGGCCGCGGACGAGCGCCGTGGCCGCCGCCGGGTACGGGCCGAGGCCGCCCTCGTGCTCGTGGTCGGCGTCGCCATCACGGCCGCCGCAGCAAGCGTCCCGCACCGGGAGCTGGCAGGCAGCTTCGCCACAACCGACATGACAGTGTGGCAAGTTGCCTTCTTCTACGCAGTGGCCGGCGTGTATCTGATGTACGCGTTGACAGTTGCCGGCCTGTGGACCCGCCGGTATGCACGACTGTCCATGAGGCCGCACTCGACGGGCCTGTGGGCCGCCGGAGCGGGCATGGTCGGCATGGCGACCGCTTGCGCGATGCGTGCCGTCATCGTCGCAGCGCGATGGCGCGGAGCGGCGGTCTCCGACTCGGTCTTGCTCTGCGTAGCGCTGATCCTCGTCTGCTCGAGCCTGCTGTTTGTCCTCGGTATCACCTATCCCGGCCTACGCACGCGTCTGTCGCTGTGTCGGTTGTGGCTGCGACATCGGCGCGAACATGCTCGCCTCGAACCGCTCTGGCTGTTGATGACCGAGGCCGCGCCGCATGTGGTGCTCAAGTCCGACTCACGTTCGCGCTGGGACCAGTGGCGAGCGCGGGGCGTCCACCGTAGGCATCACCGCCGGTTCGTCGAGTGCCGCGACGGCCTGGTCGAGATCAGCCCGTACCTGGAATCGAATCCGCGCAGCGATGCGGTGTCGGACGAGACGAACGTTGACCGGGTGGCTGAGCAACTCCGCGCAGCCGTGTACTCCCGCAGGAGCGGGGTACCGACGAACGCAGCCACGCCCACGATGCCTACTCTGCCGGGCCCACGCAGCCGGGAAGCCGACATGCAAGAGCTCCTCGCCCTGTCCGATGCCCTGCGCTCCACAACTGACTTGCAACACAAGGAGAACCGCGCCACATGCTGATCACCGCCGCCCACGTTCTCGCCGGACCTGACCGGCAGCCGATCGCCGATGGTGCCGTCCTCGTACGAGATGGCGCGATCGCCGGTATCGGACCACGCGAAGAGGTCCAGCGCCACGCTCACCCCGATGAGCCGCGTCTTGCTTTCCCGGCCGGCACGGTGATGCCCGGGCTGATCGACGCTCATGTGCACCTTTGCTTCGACGCGGGCCCCGAACCCGTCGCCACCCTTGAGGAGGAGGACGACGAGGCCCTGTTCACGTCGATGCAGGCCCGAGCCGAGCAGCTGCTGCGCACGGGCATCACCACCGCGCGCGACCTCGGTGACCGCAATGGCCTGGCCGTGCGCCTGGCGCAGTCCGTCGCTGACGGCCTCAGCGTCGGCCCCCGCGTCGTCTCGGCCACCACGCCCGTGACGCCTCCGGGGGGCCACTGCTGGTTCCTCGGAGGTGAGGTGTCCGGTGTTGACGAAGTACGCCGTCTCGTGCAGTGCAACGTGGCTGCCGGTGCCAAGGTCATCAAGGTCATGGAGACCGGCGGCGGGCTCACCAAGGGGGGCGCCAAGAGCTGGGAGACCCAGTTCTCCCGGGCCGAGCTGGACGCGCTCGTCGACGAGGCTCACCGCGCCGGACTGCCGGTCGCCGCGCACGCCCACGGCGTCGATGGCATCACCGCCGCGGTCGAGGCAGGCGTCGACACGATCGAGCACTGCACCTGGATGACCGCCGACGGGTTCGAGGTCCTTGAGGACGTGCTCACCCAGATCATCGACAAGGGCATCTACGTCTGCCCGGCGGTCAGCCCGCACTGGCCGATGCTGCCGAAGTTCTTCGGCCCCGAACGCGCCGAGGCCATGTTCGACGCCGTACGGCGCATGGCTCAGGCCGGAGCCCGGCTGATCGCGGGTACGGACGCCGGGGTGCAGCGCGCCGGCTTCGACGGACTGCCCTCAAGCCTCCGCTTCTACGAGCACCTGGGGCTGCCCAACGAGCGCATCCTCGCGATGGCCACCACGGAAGCAGCTGGCGCGCTGGGGCTCGGCGACACCACGGGGCAGCTGACCCTCGGGTTCAGCGCCGATCTCCTGGTGGTGGAGGGCGACCCGCTCACCGACCTCGACTCCCTGAAGTCGGTCAACGCGGTGATCGCGGCGGGACGACACCACCACCTGGACACCAACGAGTAAGCGTACAAAGGAAGTTGTTCAGTGCCCGGGGCCGTCGGCTCCGGGCTTTTCCCTGTCGGCCATCTCCTGAACGACCTGGTTCAGGAACGACAGAAGCTCGTCCGACATCCCCTCCGGCCCGAGCCCTCGCGCCGCTACGCGCCCCACCGCGCCGGTCCTGACTGCAGCGAGCAGCCGCAGCCCCTCCACCACCTGCCGGGCCACGGTGTCGTCCGGCTGGAAGAACAGAGGGGAGACATCGAAGACTTCGGCCAGGCCGGACGCGACGAGCGGCGGCAGTTCGGCGTCGACGCCCGTTCTCAGCTCGCGCACACCGGTCTCCGTGATGACCTGGCCACCGGCGTGCCCATTGACCGCGCGGGCGATCTCGGCGTCCGACGGGGGAGTCTGAGCGCCGGGATATGAATGCTCCAACAGGTAGGTGATCTTCTCGGCCACCGATCGGGGCACAGACGATCCACCGGATGCCACCGGCACCTCGATGCCGAAAGAGCGCTCCTGCGCCGCCAGGAGTTCCTCGACGGGCACGCCGTAGGCCTTCGCCAGTGGTTCCTGGAACTTCGGACTCAGACGACGCTTGCCGCGCTCGGCATTGGCGACCGGGCCCGAGCTCTTGGTGCCGATGAGCTCTCGCGTCTGGTACTGGCTGTAGCCGGCATCGCAGCGCAGATCGGCCAGGTCGGGCTGCTCGCCTGAGGGGCGGGGGAACAGGTCGTCCAGCGGGAGGCCGAAGAATCTGGCCAGGAGGGGCAGCTTCTCACCGTCGGGTGTCGAGGAGCCCAGCTCCCAGCTGGCCACGGTCGAGTCACCCACACCGATCGCGTCCCCGAGATCGCTCTGCGTGATGTCGCGTGCGCGGCGCAGGGCGCGAACTCGGTCGCGGTCGAAGCGACGAGGGGCCATCTGGCGGCTCTCCCGATCCTGGTTTCCCAAATCCCGAAAACTTCAGCTTGTTGATTCGATGCTCAAACCGGGATAGATTCAGTTTGGCGATTCGAGGTGTCCAACGTACACCTCCTGCACCCCTGGGCTCATGTCGACCTGCGTGTCCCGCGGGCGTCAGGACGCGCAGGTCGACTGCTCGCCGTGCGTCGGCGATGAGGAGTCGGCGTCGCAGTGAGGCCGTGGACGCGGTCCGCTGGATCGCCGAAGGCTGCGTGCATATGTTGCTGATCCCTCGGCGGCAGCGCCGACCTGGAGAGCAACTCGAAGGAGCTGTTTGGGAGTTACCACACGCCAGAGATGGCGTCCCCACCGGGGGAAATGAAACCGGCGCCCAGAAGTTCGCAGCTTCCGGACGCCGAGACCGCACCCCGAGGGGGCGGCTTCATAACTGGAGCGGGTCGGCTGGCCTTTTCGACGAGAACGGCCGTCCCACTTCATCTACGAGTGAGGAATTCTCGCATGTCCCAGCACAGCCGCGAAAGGCCGGCAGGCCCTCGTGCTTCCGTCGGCAGCCCAGCCGCCGGCAATCGCCGCATCCGGCTGACGCGCTGCCTCGCAGAGGTCATCCCAGGCGCCCGCACGATCCGGGTCACGCTCCACGCACCGGCACGGACCTGGCCAAGCCCCTACGCAACCGCCTACGACGCAGCAGGGCGACGGCTCACGCTCAACCAGGCCCAAGCCCGAACGGCAGCCCGCTGGATCATCCGTGCCTGCCCCGAGGCCGAGTGGCGCCACGAGCACGTACTCGACGTGGCAAGCGGATCGATCACCAACGCCCCAGCCACTGCGTACTCGATGGACGGAGCACGCTGACCATGGCTCGCATCCGCACCATCAAGCCCGAAGCCTTCGCGTCCGAATCTCTCGCTGCGGTCTCCCTGACCGCCGAACGGACCTTCTACGGCCTCCTCACCCAAGCCGACGACCGCGGCCGCTTCCGCGACCAACCTGCCGTCATCGCCGGCCTGCTGTGGTCCCTGCGACCGGGCCATGGGCCCATGGGGGTCGAGGACGACCTCATCCAACTCGCTGCCGAAGACCTCATCTGCCGCTACACAGGTGACGACGGCAAGGCCTACCTCCACGTCGTCACCTGGTCCCAGCACCAGCGGATCAACCGGCCGAGCGGCGTGCGCACCCCACCTTGCCCACACCACGACCAGAAGCCCGCCGACCAGGCCGAGGATGCGAACGCGCGACGAGTGCTCACTGAGGACTCACTGACGGCTCACGACGCTGACAAGCGACTGTCACCCCACCCTGCGGACGCGCCCGAACGCCTCGAAATAGCAGGTCAGACAGTTGTAGCGGGCGGCTCCGCACAACCTCACGCACAGCTCACTGAGCCCTCGGTGAATCCTCACACTCCGGATCTAGGACCTAGGAACCTGGATCTAGGAACTACTTCCCCTTCGGGGAGCGCAAGCGCTCCCGCCCCCCAGCAACTGTCCGCCCAACAGCTCATTGCCGAATACACCGCTGCCTGCACACACCGCCCACCCAGCGGAGTCCTGGGACACCTGGGCCGGGAGACGGCCAGACTCCTCTCCGAAGGCATCGCCCCCGCCCACATCCGTTCGGGGCTGAGCCTGCACCGGGCCAAGGGCCTCCACCCCAGCACCCTGCCGAGCCTCGTCCACGAAGCGATGAATGCCTCCCGGACCAACTCGGACCGGCCGGGCTCCCGACCTAACCTGCCCGTCCATCGGGCCTGGGCCAACCCCGCCGACCCTGCCGCCGCCTACGCCGAGGAGCTGTGATGCGCGACCACGACGCCCAACCCGTCGGCGGCCTCGCCCGACGCCTCGCGGGCATCCTCGCGGCTCGCGGCCAGGACCCCACCGCACAACCCTCCTACGAACCAGAGCGGCTACCCGCCCTCGAACTGGGCGAGGCCCGCATCCCCGCCCGCTACCAGAGGGCCGTCGCTGATCACCCCGCCGTCGCCGCCTGGGTGCGCGAGGTCGCCGACGGCGGACGCCCCGGCCCCCAAGGCGCCCCCGGACTCGCCGAAGGCCGCTCACTCCTGATCGTCGGCACCACCGGCACCGGCAAGACCCATCAGGCCTACGGAGCGGTGCGCTCGCTCCTGATCGCCGGCGTTCGACTGCGCTGGAAAGCAATCACCGCCGCCGACCTCTACGCCGAACTGCGCCCCAGGCCGGGACACGACGGCGAACGGGAACTGATGGACCTGGCCCGCTGCCCCCTGCTGATCATCGACGACCTCGGCGCTGCCAAGTACAGCGAATGGACCGAGGAGATCACGATGCGGCTCATCAACCGCCGCTACAACGCGATGCTCCCGACCCTGATCACCACCAACCTCGGCATGGCCGATCTGCGCACACACATCGGCGACCGCGTCGCCTCCCGCCTGACCGAGATGACCGACCGCGTCATCCTCGACGGCCCCGACCGTAGACGTGCCCTCGCCGCCGAGCGCCACGCCTCAGCGGCAGCCCGCGCCTGACCACGCGGATCCACGTCACGCCCGCACCCTGCACCACCCCCTGGCCACCCCTGCCCAAAGGCGCCCAGGGGAGACGGAGACACCCATGCACCACACCACCAGCAACACCTCGCAGCACCGCGCACTTGGCAACCACGCATGGCGCGACCACGCGGCCTGCCGCTCGACACCCCACCACCAGATCGACCCCGACCTCTTCTTCCCCGAACCCGACGAACTGGACCGCATCCACCAGGCCAAGACCCTCTGCGCCCAGTGCCCCGTTCGCCAAGGCTGCCTTGACGCCGCGCTCGACAACGGCGACACCGTGGGCATCCGGGGCGGCATGACCGAAGAGGAACGGGAGCCGCTGCATAAGAAGACGGAGTTCCGACTCGACTACAGCCGAGTCAACGACGCATTGGCCGGCCGCGACATCTTCCTCTCCCGAGCCGAACGCCGCGCCGTCGCGCGTGCCGCCTACCAGGCCGACATCCCCGCGGAGCGGCTCGCCACCATGCTCAAGATCAGCGATGAGCACGCCAAGAAGCTCTACCGCCGCACCCGGCGCGAAATCCGCAATCGTGCCGCAGAACAGCAACAGGCGACGGAGGCCAACGCGGCAGTGATCCCCCTCGGCAACACCCGCAAGACGTCGCATAACCCGCAGCGCAAAGCCTCCGCACACGGCACACGCAAGAGCGCCGCATGAGCCACTCGACGCCGACTCCGGCCCACATCAACTCATGGGACCGAGCCGCCATCGTCGCCCTCGGCGGCGCCGGATGCGCCCTCTCCTACGACGCCCTCCAACAGATGGCCACCGCCATCCACATCCGAGGCTTCCTGACCTTCGTCTTTCCCCTGGTCATCGACGGCTTCATCGCCTACGGAGTACGCGCACTCCTCGTCCTGCGCACCGCACCCCTCGCCGCCCGCTGCTATGTCTGGCTGCTCTTCGCCACAGCGACTGCCGCCAGCATCTGGGCCAACGCACTGCACGCAGTACGCCTCAACGAACAACAGCCCCAGCACGCCGGCCTCCGCCTCGGCGACGTCACCGTCGGGGTGCTGTCCACCCTGGCCCCACTCGCCCTGGCCGGAGCCGTCCACCTATACATCCTCATCGCCCGCCGAATTACCGAAGCAGCAGTGACCGGGACAATGGACAACCAGAGTGCCCGGAGCGGGCGGGACGGCGATGCCGACCCGGACACCGTCCCGATAGCCACCGGGCACGTGCCCGCCGACAGCGTCTGTCGGCCGACCGTCCGGACATCGGCCACAGAAGTGTCCGTGGAGACCAACACGGTCACCGCGCCGGCCGAAGCCTTCGGACACTCGCCGGTCGGCCCGGAACCTGAACGCCATGACCGCGCCGCTGGCCTGGACGGACAGTCGGTCACCAGACCTCGGCCGGTCACCGTCCCGCCCCAGGCGAAAGCGCTAGAGACCTTCGCGGACACCATCCGAGTCCGCCGGTCGGACAACCGTGACCAGAAGCCAACGGCGGTCACCGACGACGAACTTCTCGCCATCGCCCGCACCGCGGTCACCGACTCAGGACGCGTGACCCGGAAGGTCGTCGGCGACGCCATCCGAAGCCGAAACCACGGTCTCGGCAACGACCGGCTCACCGACCTCATGCGCCTCCTGCGCGAAGAACGTGACAAGGCCCAGCAACAGGTCAGCGACCCGGTCAACTGACCGGACACCTTCTCTCCGGCGGGTGCCCAGAACCGCCACCGAGCCGGGCACCCGCCCCTGCACACGAAACGGGACGCACCACGAATGCACACCACACCAGCCACCCGCCTCGAAGCCGACACGAGGATCGGCGTCCTCATCCGGTACGGGCACCTGCACAGCGCAGAACCCGGACCCGACGAGACCTGGACCGTGAAGCGCACACCCGCGAGCACGCCCCAGACCCTTCACCACCCCGTCGTGACCCTGGACTTCGTCGCCGAGATCCTGCGCGACGTACACCGCGACGCCTCCGGCCTTCGACGATGACCCTTCACGACTCGACCCAGACCCGCCTGGAATCGGGAGAGGTCCATTGCCCGTACCGAGGCCGAGCAAGCTGTAGCTTCCGTAACTCCTCCGCTGCCACGGGCTGCGGAGGAGTTACGGAAGCGCATGCCCCCACCCCTGAAGGGGAGGAGGAGGCCCGGCACCAGGGGATGCCGGGCTCTGAGACTGCGACCGAGGGCGGATCGCAGCCTGGGGGAGAAGCAGACCCGACCGCCGCGACGCGTGCGCGTCCCCGACTGCGCCAGAGCGTGCCCCGTGACCAAATCCGCAGCGTCCGCCTGACCCGTGACGAACTCGACCTCGTCCACCGCGCCGCCGAATCCGTCGGCCTGAAGACCGCGGGATTCCTCGCAGACGCCGCGGTCGCCGTCGCCCAGGCCCAAGGCGGTCCGAAAACCTGGCTGTTGGACCAGCGCGGCCGGGTCGAGGAAATGATGGCCGCGAGCACCCAGCTCGCCCGCGCCGGCAACAACCTCAACCAGGTCGCCCGCATCCTCAATTCCGGAGGCCACGTCGACTACGCAGAGGAGGCGGTCGCCCGCGTCCTGCGAGCCGCGGCCCGGATTGAGGCTGCGGCCATCAAACTGGCCAGGCGGTGAACCTTGGTCCCCGACATCTCTACTGGCAGCCGTACGTACGGACTCCTCGCCTATCTCTATGGCCCCGGTCGCCGGGACGAACACACCGACCCGCACATCGTCGCCGCCTGGAGTCCGGAACTCGCCCCCGATCCCGGCCGCGACCCGGCCGCTACCCTTAAGCAGCTCACCGACCGACTCGACCTCCCCGTCCTCGCCCTGCCGAAGGACCGACGCCCGACCCGGCACGTGTGGCACTGCCCCGTACGCACCGCGCCCGGCGACCGGCACCTCACCGATGCCGAGTGGGGCGAGGTCGCCCGCCGCATCGTCCACGCCACAGGCATCGCCGAGGATGGAGACGACAAGGCATGCCGGTGGATCGCCGTACGCCACGCCGACGACCACATCCACATCGTCGCCACGCTCAAGCGCGAAGACGGACGCAGCCCTCGCCGCCACGAAGATGGCATCCGTGCCCAGGCCGAATGCCGCAAGATCGAAAGGGAATGGGGTCTGCAGGTCCTCAACCAGGGTGACGGCACGGCTGCTCGACGCCCGACCAGTGCCGAACGCTCCAAGGCCGAACGCACGGGCCGGGTCGAACCGCCCCGCGAAACGCTACGCGAGCAGGTCCGCCAGGCCCTGGCCGGAGCCACCGACGAGGAAGAGTTCTTCCGCCGCCTCACCGAGGCCGGCCTGCGTCTCGAAAAGCGCATCGCCCCCTCCGGCGACACCATCGGATACAAGGTCGCCTTGCCCGGCGACCGCAATCGCGACGGCCAGCCCATCTGGTTCCCCGGCTCCAAGCTCGCCCCCGACCTCTCCCTCCCCAAGATCCGGGAACGCCTTGAAGCCGGAACAGTCGACAACGAGCCAGCCCTCGCGGGCCCCGTCCCCCAGTCCTCCCGACCGGCCCGCGCACGACGCGGCGCCACCCACATCGCCGAGCAGGCTCTCACGACACTCGCCGGAGACCACGACGGAGACATAGCCGCGCAGCTCGTCGGCTTCGGCGAACTCCTCGACGCGGCCGCTCAGACGGCCTCGGCCTCTGCCCGCAAGGAACTCTCGGAAGCAGCCCGCACCTTCGAGCGCGCCACTCGCTCCCACATCCGTGCCGAGCACGCCGACCATCACGCTCTACGTTCTGCTGCGCGCGGCATCGTCCGTGCTGGCAACGCCCTGGGCAAGGGCGAGGACGGCGGCGCCACGGCGATGCTCCTGTCCACCATGGTCCTCGTCGCCATCGCCGCCATCCGCTGGCACTCCGCCCGCGGACACGCCCAACAGGCCGCTGCCGCCCGGCAAGCCGCCCAACACCTGCGCGCCGCGTACCGAACTGCTGCCGCCACCCCCATGAACACGATGACCGCGCAGGGCCGCCACCTCCCCGCCCCCGTCCGCGACCGCTACGCCCACACCCTCGAAGGCGCCCTCCCCGCACAGGCCGACCGCCTCCTCTGCGAACCCGGCTGGAACGCCCTTGCCGCCACCCTCGCCCAAGCCGAACACGCAGGACTCGATCCTGAGGCGCTCCTTCAAAAAGCCATCGAATCAAGCGAGTTGGACACCGCTGACAACGTCACCGACGTACTCGTCTGGCGATTGCGTCGCATCGGAGAGCTGCCAGCAGCTTCCATCTCAGCCCGCGTACGAACGAACCCCCGGTTGCACCCGCCACAGCCCCAGGCCCCGAAGCCAACGACAACCGAGTCTCCGGCCCGCAGGGACACGAGCAGCTCGCGCAGGACAGGCCCACGGCGCTGACCAGCACCGCAACGGGCTGGACACCCACAGCCGCCGACTCTTAGGGCTGGTGAAGGAGAGGACGAGGAGACCATGCTGATGCTCATTGAAGACCGCCGGCCCCCGAGAGCCACTCAGCTGGCATCGGCTGGGGACGTCGACCCCCTGCTGCGGCTCCAGCAGGAAACCCAGCTCGGCGATGACATCATCCGCCTCCGCACCACTACCCACCCCGAAGAGATCCGGATCACGGGCATTCCCGTGATGTGCTCGAAGTGTGGGGCCCGGCGGGACTGGATGGTCATCTGTGACCGCAGCACGATCAGCAGCCGATGCCGCTGCGCGCACGAATGGGTCGAGCCCGAGCTGACTCGCGCCGACTACCAGGCGATGATCGACGTCGGCGGCGTGGACCACTCGAGCCTGGAGGCCGCCGCCCAAGCCATGGGCTACGACGGCACGCTGGCCGGCACCTACCTCGCATAACGGGCGATATTGCATTGGATGGCAACATACGCCGTAGCGCTCAAAGCCTCGGGGTTCGTAGTCGGCTATCCGATTCCACTGCAGTTGTAGAGGCATTCGAGCCACTCCTGGCAGCAGGATTCACGAGTCAGCTGATTCCTGGCCGGTGCTCATGAGAGTGGGGTCTGCTGCAGGGTTGGGTGACAGGATGTCACCCGATCGTGCGGCAGACCCCCCGTGCAGGCGATGCTGGTGAAGGCCAGGAAGTGTTCGGCTTTGCGTTCATAGCGGCGGCATCCGGCGAGCCAGGCCATGGTGCGTTCGATGGTCCAGCGGTGCCGTCCCAGCCGCTGGGAAGACTCGATGCCTTTGCAGGCGATGCGGTGCCGGATGCCTCGCTGGCGTAACCATCGGCGCAGGTGGTCGTAGTCGTAGCCTTTGTCGGCGTGGAGTTTGGCCGGCCGCCGTCGGCGCGGACCGCGACGGGAGCGGATGGGCGGGATGCCGCGCACGAGCGGTTCGAGGGCCTGACTGTCGTGCAGGTTGGCACCGGATATCCCTACGGACAGGGGCAGTCCGGTCCGCTCGGTGATCAAGTGGATCTTTGAGACGTACTTGCCCCGATCCACCGGATTCGGACCTGTCAGGCCCCCCGAGTTACCGTTTTCGTGGTCCCGCAACGGGACTCCCGGCCTCCGAGCCCGGCATGACTTGGTCCCCTTGTCGATCATGGTCGAAAAAGTGGTGTCACCGGGCCTCGGAGGCATTGGCAGACCGCTGATCAGGGGCATGACCGCTCATTCCGTACCGGGGTGAAGCAGGGCTTCGTAACGTGGATGCCGGCACGCTGATGCCACAGGTGAGGCCGGGAACGCGTCGCTGGGGAGGGTAAGTGAACGGCACGAGCGAGATCGATGTCTACCTCGGTCTGGAGGTCGGGAAGGGCGAGCATCACGGCACCGCCCTCACTCCGACGGGCAAGAAGGTCTTCGACAGACCGCTGCCCAACAACGAGCCGCGACTGCGCGAGCTGTTCACGAAGCTGCAGGCCAAACACGGCACGGTACTTGTGGTCGTGGATCAGCCGGCCTCGATCGGCGCGCTGCCACTGGCCGCGGCTCGCGATGCGGGCTGCCGCGTCGCCTATCTGCCGGGTCTGACGATGCGACGGATAGCTGATCTCTATCCGGGCGAGGCCAAGACCGACGCACGCGACGCGGCGATCATCGCGGACGCCGCCCGCACCATGCCGCACACCCTGCGCGATCTCGCACCGAACGACGAGACGATCGCAGAGCTGGGGATGATCGTGGGCTTCGACGACGACCTGGCCGGCGAGGTGACACGCACCAAGAACCGCCTGCGCGGGCTCCTCACCCAGGTTCACCCCTCACTCGAGCGGGTCCTGGGCTCGCGGCTCGACCATCCGGCCGTCCTGGTTCTCCTCGAACGCTATGGCTCACCAGCTCAGTTGAGGAAAGCCGGCCGACGACGGCTGGTATCCCTGCTGCGACCCAAGGCTCCGCGCATGGCCGAACGTCTCGTCGAAGACATCTTCGCCGCACTGGACGAACAGACCGTGGTCGTCCCGGGCACCGACGCTGCCGCACTGATCGTCCCCAGCCTCACCGGCTCCCTCCGGTCCGTGCTTGACCAGCGGAAAATCCTCGCTACCAAGATCGAGGAACTGCTGGAGGCCCACCCTCTTTCCCAGGTCCTGATCTCCATGCCCGGCATCGGGATCAGGACCGCAGCCCGGATCCTCATCGACGTCGGCGACGGCAGCAACTTCCAGACCGCCGGACACTTGGCCGCCTACGCAGGTCTTGCTCCCGCCACCCGCAGATCCGGCTCGTCCATCCGCGGTGAGCATCCCTCCCGACGAGGCAACAGACAGCTCAAGAGAGCCTTCTACCTCGCCGCCTTCGCGTCGCTGTCACAGCCGGACTCACGCGCCTACTACGACAAGAAACGCCGGGAAGGCAAACACCACGTCGCAGCCATCGTCTGCCTGGCCCGGCGCCGCATCGACGTGCTCTTCGCGATGCTCCGAGACGGCACGTTCTACGACCCCGCACCCACCGCCGCTGCTTGACCAAAACTGTGAGTCTTTACCTGGCTGGTCCGGGACCGGCTGGCAAGGTTGACTGTGAGTCTTTACCTGGCTGGTCCGGGACCGGCTGGCAAGGTTGACGTCGGTCGCCCCGTCGCTGTCGTGACTCGTGACGAAAGTGGCCCCAAAGGGTGCCCTGCCTATGAACTGTCCGACTGCGGCGGGCGGCCGGCGTCGACCCGGCCCACCTCGGTGGCCTGATAAGAAGCCTGCCCGACCCTGAAGGGGCCGTGGCCCATCACAGTTCTGCCTCGAAGTGACCTCTCCCGGGCACGGCGCCGGTCCGCAGCGACCGCGATTACCGTCTCACGGAGAGGAATTCCGATCGCGTGAACACCATTGTCGCCCACACACGTTCGTTCGTCATCGGCGTCGATACCCACGCCAGGACCCACACCTACGCTGTCCTCGCCGCGAACGGCGAGCACCTGGACACGGAGACATTCCCCAACACCCACGCCGGCAGGGCTCGCGCGATCAACTGGGTCGGACGCCGCACCGGCGGGGACCTTGGCGCCCTGTGGGTTATCGAAGGCATCGGCAGCTACGGGGCCCAGATTGCCCGCCAGAGCGCCCTTGCCGGCTACCGGGTGGCCGAGGCCGCCCGCATGGGCCGCGGCGGGCGCCGCGGAATCGGCAAGTCCGACCCAATCGATGCCCGGCGCATAGCGGCAGCCGTGCTTCCGCTCCCCGAAGAACAGCTGCGAAACCCGCGGATGGACGAAGGGATCCGCGCGGCAGCCCAGATCCTCCTCACCGCGCGGGACGAACTCACCAGCGAGCGAACCAGGGCTGTGAACGCCCTGACCGCCCTGGTGCGCACCGCTGACCTCGGCATCGATGCCCGGCGTTCCCTCGGTGCCAAGAAGGTTGGCGAGATGGCTCGTTGGCGTCCCCGCGAGGAAGACCTCGCCACCGCGACGGCCCGCACCGAGGCAGTCCGTCTCGCCAAGAGGATCCTCGTCCTCGATGCAGAGATCACGGACAACACGAACCGGATAGGCGAGTTGGTCGACGCCAGCCCTGCCGCCGAGCTGGTTGAGGAAACCGGAATCGGTCCCGTCACCGCCGCCACCGTCCTGGTCGCTTGGTCTCATCCAGGTCGGATCCGCAACGAGGCCGCGTTCGCCGCCCTCGCCGGAGTGAGCCCGATTCCCGCCTCCTCGGGCAACACCACCCGCCACCGGCTCAACCGCGGTGGCGACAGGCGTCTCAACCGCGCCCTGAACGTCATCGCCATGGTCCGCATGGTGCATCACCCCCAAACCCGCGCCTACGCCGACCGACGGCGCACCGAGGGCAAGACAGACCGCGAGATCCGCCGCTGCCTCAAGCGATACCTCGCCCGACGCCTCTATCGCCACCTCAACAACGCCGCTGCGCCGATTGGGGTTGACGGGATATAGAAGCTTCATAGGGGCACTTTTTCAGGACTCGCATGTTCACCGAGTCGATCGCGCAGCGAGACCAGTCCAGTTCACCCCAGGAGCCGAGTTCGTCGAGGACCAGTCGATGGAGCTTCGCCCACACCCGGGCTTTCGACCACTCGGTGAATCGCCGATGCGCCGTGGGTCCCGACGGTCCGAACGAGGCGGCGGACAGCTGCTTCGGCTCACCCCCGCTCGCGCAGGGACCACACGCCTTACGCTGCGCGAGCATCTGCTCGCGATCCGGCTCACCCCCGCTCGCGCAGGGACCACCGGTGCGTGTTGTGGCAGATCACCGCCATCGGCGGCTCACCCCCGCTCGCGCAGGGACTACTCCTCGGGCACCAGTGCCCTTGAGACCCTGCCCGGCTCACCCCCGCTCGCGCAGGGACCACGAGTTGAGGCCGACAGCGAGGGACGCGGCGGCCGGCTCACCCCCGCTCGCGCAGGGACCACGTGATGCTCGCCCCGTCACCGGTGTCGGTGGACGGCTCACCCCCGCTCGCGCAGGGACCACTGCGAGTTGAGCGACCCCGTGCCGGCGCATCGCGGCTCACCCCCGCTCGCGCAGGGACCACGAGCCACCCAGGGCCTCACTGCTGCTCACGTACGGCTCACCCCCGCTCGCGCAGGGACCACAGGCCCACATACTCGCGAGCCAACTGCTTGAGCGGCTCACCCCCACTCGCGCAGGGACCACAATCCGGAGAGCTACGCCACGGACGGTCTCGACGGCTCACCCCTGCTCGCGCAGGGACCACAACAGTGCCGGCTACTGGGGTCAGGAGGTCGGCGGCTCACCCCCGCTCGCGCAGGGACCACTCCCGGTACAAGGTCTGCAGGCGCACCCCGCGCGGCTCACCCCCGCTCGCGCAGGGACCACGCGGCCTCGTGACGGCTACTCTGGCGGCCGTGCGGCTCACCCCCGCTCGCGCAGGGACCACGCGCGACCCGTACTGCGCGGCCATGGCCGCAGCGGCTCACCCCCGCTCGCGCAGGGACCACTTCCCCGAGTCGTACAGGGCGTCGGCGCCGGTCGGCTCACCCCCGCTCGCGCAGGGACCACTGCGAGTTGAGCGACCCCGTGCCGGCGCATCGCGGCTCACCCCCGCTCGCGCAGGGACCACAGGCGCTGCTGCTGGAGGGCGATCTCGTCGCTCGGCTCACCCCCGCTCGCGCAGGGACCACGCAATCTCGTCTCGCTGAGCGGACGGAGCTTGCGGCTCACCCCCGCTCGCGCAGGGACCACACCTACTGACCAGGCCATTCTCAGGACGTTATCGTTTTGTTATCCACCTCCATTGGGTTGAACGCAATCAGGGTCAGGCCATCGAAGTCGACGGGTTCGCGCCTGCGTTGGCCAGCTGTGCGGAGCGTGAAGCGCTGTTCGTTGTTGTCAGGGAATGCCAGCACAGCGGCGCCGTCGCCCACAGATACCGAGACCGTCTTCCAGAGTTCGTCTCGGACCTTGGCGGACAGTGTTCCCACGTAGAGGCCAGGCATCGGTTCTGTGAGCCAGCGGCTGAGGGCTCCGCGTACGTGGTCGGGGATCGCGGTTGTGGCGATGACGGTCAAGTTCGCCAAGGACATTCACTCCGTGTCGTAGTTGATGCCACCATCCAGCGTGCCGCTGACGGGATCCCAGAGATGGACGAGTTCTTCCGCTGCGTCTTCCGCATCCTCCTGCCGAGCGGCGTCGCCCGGGTCGAGTAGGTCCTGGATGTCCGCGACGATGCGCGGGAGCAGGCGGAACAGGCGGAGTTCTTCCCGGAAGGAACGGCGTGCGGCGCCTTCCGCGTCTGGTGCGTCGCTCAGCGAAAACGCCAGGGGAAGCGTCAGTTCCGCCTTGTACAGATCGGCGATGTCGTAGACGAAGGAGTGGGAGGTGCCGGTGTGGACGAAGCCGAGAGACGGGCTGCAGCCGAGCGCATTGATCGCCGCGTGAACGATGCCGTACAGGCAGGTGTTCGCCGCTGAGAGGGCACGGTTGACGGGGTCTTGGCTGTCCCAGTCCGCAGGGTCGTAGGACCGTTTGAACGGACGTAGCCGGTGCTGCTGAGCAAGGAGTCGGTACAACGCTTTCATCCGCTGGCCTTCCAGCCCTCGGAGCTGGGCGACCGTGGCGTCGGCCGGTGCCGTATCGCCGAAGCGGTGGATGTACATCCCGCGGGCGACTGCGGCACGCGTTTCGTCGTCGGCCCAGGCCCTGACCTGCGCTTCGAGCCAGCGGTTGGGCATTCCGTCGGTGGCTGAGGCCGCGTAGCAGCGCACGCCGCCGGAGCCGGTGCAGATGACCGTGGTGCCGTGGCGTGCCAGCGTCCCGAGGGCCCTCGCCGTGATGGAGGTGCCCGGCCCCAGGAGCAGACAGCTCAGGGCCGCGGTGGGGATGGCGACGCGCTGGGCGCCCTGCTCGGTCTTGATGACGGCGTCGACACCTGTGTCGTCCTGAACCACGCGCGCCGCGTCGAGATAGAGGAATGACAGGGAGTCGCCGACACGTGGGAGCATCGCCGCGGTGGGGGCGGCTAGGCGTCGTCTGGCGCGGGCCGGTGAGCTCATCGGGCGGGAGCAATGCTGAGAAGCCCGCATCCATAGGCCTTGCCGCGTCCGATTCCCGTGGCGAGGCGCGTGATGAGCGCGTCGGGGTCGGTGATTAGGGCGGTGCCGTCGAACCGAGTTCGCGCGTGGGTGATGGAGCGTTTGTCGCTTGCCCGTTCACCGCGGGCGTCGTCGAGACGGGCGCTGCTCACGCTGCTCAGCGTCAGTCCCGAGGTGGCGGCCTGGCGCTCCCACCAGTCCTCCGCGTCGGCTCCGTGCAGCGGTACGACCTGGCGGGGGCGGCCGACGGTCGTGTTGTGTCCCAGCTTGCGTGTCGCGTTGGCGGTAAGGCGGTACTGCACCCGCATGCCCTGTTCCATCTTGTGCAGGAGTGGCCCGAGGGACTTGCTCTGGACCTGCCCGTAAGCAGGGTCGAGCCGTGTGGCATCGGGCGCAATCGTGCTCTGGACGAGTACGGCGTGACCGTGGGGGGTCTCGTCCAAGCGGAACAGCGCGCCTGTCTGTTGGCGGGCTTCGCTTCCCAGTCCGTCGGGGAACAGCATCATGATGCGGTGGTGCAGCCCTACAGCGCTGCGGATGTCACGCCTCGCCTCCCGATGGCGAGGGTCGGGAATGATGCGAGTGAGCCATAGGTCCAGAGTCATCGCAGTGCCTCCTGTTCGTGATCCAGGTACGCGGCGAGGGCGTGAAGGTTGGCGGTTCCGACTCCCTGGCACTGCGTCACGGGCAGACGCAGGGTGATCCGGTGCTGTGTGCGAGAGCGATAGCGCCGGTCGCGGGGGGCGAAGCTGAGCGGATCGTCCGGTGCTTCCTGTACGAGGACGTCGGGCATCGGCATGTCGGGGAATTCCGTCTGGGCTGCGCGGATCAGCTCGGTCAGGGGCTGGTCCGCGGTGAACTCCACGACGACGGCTTCGGTTCGACGCGGCGGAATGCGGGACAGCGGGAGGCGGAGCAGGTGGCGCATAGGTGAGGCGACGTCGTCGGCGAGTACGACAGGTCCGCTGGGTGGGCAGGACCGACGGCCGAGGTAGAGGGGCCATCGAGGGTTCTTCAGTGCCTGTGCGCAGGTTCGCAACAAGGGGGCGTCGCCGGAGGTGACCGCGACGGTGAACGCGGCGTCCTGCAAGTAGTAGCGGTCGGAGATCAAAGTGGCGCTCCCGGGGCTACGGCGCTTCCCCTCGGCGGTGGGCAGGGTGAGACGGTGGGGCATACCCCCACCAACCGTGTGGAAGTCCCGGAGTCTGGAGCCGGCCCGGTCGATACGTACCGTGAAGCGGAGGGCCTGGAGGTCATCCAGCGGTATCTCTCGCCCTCGTCCGAGCGCGGACGCCATCAACCCGATGAGGCCGGAGCGGGTGGGTGCGGTCGCGGTGTCCCGTTCATTGAACCGCGACCGGTGTCCCCAGGACTGCAGCGGAGCTGTCAACTGCAGAAGCAGTCCGCGGTTCACCGGGCTCGTGGAAGGTCCGGCGCCCGTACTCACGCGGCGGCCCCGGACGGAAGGGCTGCGTCGACAGCGCCGAGGATGAGCGTTTCGAAGGACTCCACACGATTGCCGAGCCCTGCCAGGTCCTTGAAGTCGAGGGACGCGTGGGCAGCGTGCAACGGTCCGTTGCTGCCCAGGAGCCTTTCGACCGCGAGGGCATAGGCGTCGAGCGCGGCCACCGACGGCTCGGTGTGTCCGCCATCCCGCGGGGCCCGTACGGGACGTTCGAATGCCGAGGCGTAGGAGACCGGCCGGTCCTCGCGGACGGCGACGTGCGCGAGGGCAGGGATGCTGTGCGGCGCGGTGGAACCCTTCTTGGCCTGCGGCAACGAGAGCAGTGCCGCGTCCAGGAAGCTGGTGACCAGCTCACGAGCAGCTTCGGCGTCGTCGTTGAGGTTGGTCAGCAGGTCGCGTACGTCCACCACGATGTAGCGGTAGAGCACGCCCGCACTGTGTTCGGCGTGCCCCATGTGGGCGCTTCCGGTGGTGTCCCCCCAGTTGGCCGTGACGTCGTCGACGGCACTGAAGTAGTCGATCTCGGTGTCGGTCTCATGCGTGGAGAAGGCGTGGGCGACCTGGACGGCACCGTCGACCTTCGCCTCGGAGACCTCGGCGAGCATGCGCCCGAAGAGATTGATGATTCCGTTCCGGGTGCGGAGCACGGCGTCGACACGGTCAGTGGGGAGAACGGCGTCCTTCTGCTTGAGGGTCTTGGTGACCTTGGCAGATTCCAGAACGGCCCGGTGTTCCTCGCACAGGTCCGCCAGCTCCCCAACAGCGGTGTCAGGTACGTAGACCATGGCAGCGGAGGACCAGGGGCCGCCCTCGTCACCCTTCTTCGGGGGTTCGGCACCGACACTGCTGGCCACCACGGTGTGGGTCGCGGCTCGGCGTGCGAGCTCAGCGGGCCATCCACGCTCCTCCACCAGGTGCCGCTCGATGCGCTCGGAAAGCCGTCGGGTACGCACACTCTCCGTGCCGATCCTCGTCTGCAGCCGCAGGCGCATGGCCCGCTTCCAGCTCTGGCTGCTGACTCGGGTCCGGTTCACGCCTCCGAACTGGACCGTTTTAACGGAGTTGGTGTCGTCGCGGTTGAGGTTGGCGTACGGGATGCTCTGCACGATGTGCAGTTCAATGAAATGGCCCTGGTGCTGGGACATTGGGGGCTCCTAACCGTTCGGAATGGGTTCGGCGGGATTCGGCTACGGGGCCGCGGGAGCCTGCGCGTGTTCGGCGGTATCTGCCTGCTCGGCGGTGAACTGCTCGGTTCGCAAGCGACGGCGGTAGAAGGACTGGAGCCAACGGCGTGCTACGCGCTGCCGGTTGGTCTCCCACGCTCGAAGATCCGCCAGGAGGCGGACCCAGTCGCCGATGTCGAGTCGACTGTCCAGCAGTCGCATCACGGGCGGCAGATGGCGGTGCAGGCCGCCTGTGCTCTGTCGGGTCAGGAGCTGCAGCTTCGCCTCGGCTCCGCTCTCCCTGATGCTCCCCTTGTCCACAGCATCGGCGAGGCATTCGCCGAGCGTGCGCGGGCTCGTCCTGCTGCGCTGCGCCGGAACCGCGGGGTCTGTGGGGTTCTTGTCGTCAGACTGCGAGGCAGGTGCCGCAGCGATCATGGATGCGATCGCGTAATAGGGACGTTCACTCTCGTAGCCGCGGTCCTTCTCCGGGACAAGACCGGCGACGACCCAGTGCATCCGCTCGCAGCGATCGACGGGCTTGCCCAGCCCACTGCGCAGTGCTGCCCGCGCGCCAGGTGACTCACGGCAGATGTGCCGAACCTGCGCAACGAAGCGATATTCGTCGGCATAACGGCCGGAATCGGGTTGAGCTGTGGCCGTCGGCGGCGGAGCGGGATCGGGAGTACTCATGTCGCTCTCTCCTGTGTCGTGTGGTCTGGCTGTAGGTCCTTGAGGGCGCGTTGCGACGGGTGCTGTGTTCGCTGGAACAGGCGGCGGCTCAGTCGCCGGACGGCGTCGCGGCCGGGCGGCGTCCTCCCGGGGCCGTGGCGCCTTTCTTCTGTCGCCGCCCGCCATACAGGTCGAGGCGTGCGTGCTCAACGGCACGCGCCCCCCGGGACGTTGTGGTGTAGCCGGCCGTCACCTGATCGAAGGTGCGCTCGGCCAGACGCCGGAACTCCGTCCAGGCCTCGTCGAAGTCCTCCGCACGCAGCCGGCGCCAAAAGACCTCCTCTGCAGAAGGCCAGTAGCTGGCAGCGGCGTGTTCGCTCCAGGCGCAGTCCGCCATTTTGGAGTCGTTGATCGTTGCCCAAGCCCTCTTGACCGCCGTCGCGAGCCGCTGCCCGTAGGTCACACCAGCCGTGCGGAGGTCGCCGATGCTGCGCGCCACCTCGGGACGCCTGTGCTCCATGAGGCCGAGCAGCGGCGGAGTCGACGCCTCGACGAACTGGACGTCCTTGGTCTTGCCGTCCTGCTCGAAGCCCAGGGCCCTGACTCGGAGCTGGTCGACGCCTTCCAGGTCCGCGGCCGTCGAGAAGACTGCCGGTGGTTCGATACGGGTGGAGCCGCTCGGGTCCTTCAGCAGCAGCGCGTCAACGTCTCTCCACAGAGCGCGCCCGGAGTCGGCCGGCCGTGGATACGGGTTGCCCTCCTGGCTGATCTGCCAAATCACGTACGGATCGCGCGTCGAAGGCATCTTCCCGCGGCGCCCCCAGGTGATGTACGCATCGATGACGAACCGGTGGCTGGCGTCGGGCACCAGAAGCAGGGCGTGCTGCCAGCCTCCGGTCAGCCGGGAGGACGGCCCGGCGTAGGAGCCGACAAGGACCGTCGGGTCAGGAAGGTCGTCCTCCTCCCACGGACACAGATCATCTCCGCGGCGCACGTGGCTCTCCGGCGGTGTCAGACCTGCCAGGAGCGACATCCAGAGAGTGTCGCCTTCCGGGTGGTACGACAGACTCGAACGCAGCGGACCAGCACTGGAGTTGGCCTCGCTTGTCTTGCCGACAGTGCGCGTGGCACAGCGTCCTGACGGCCCGTAGTAGTTCCACATCAGCAGGTGGCCCACGGCTTCGGCGGTCGGAAGCGGCAGCGGATCCCCGTCGAAGTGGTGCTCCCACCACACGGTGTTGTTTCCGGCCGGCCGCCCCAGGACCAGCTTGTTCACCCCTGCCGACTTCGGGCACTCGTCCGGCAGCCGGGGATCCTGAAGGAACGGCCGGGATCCGAAGAGATCGAATCGGTCGCGGTATTTCGCGAAGTACGTGTCCACGGCCTCCGCGTCCGGTCCGCTCTCCAGGATGTCCAGCCGCCGGTCCATCCACTCGTCCGGTCCGTGCGGGGCCTCATCCAGTCCCGTCACACGAGCGGTGAGGACATAGAGGATGCGGTACAGGGCGGAAAGCGCCGGTGGGGGGCCGAACGACAGTGTCTTGATCTGGTCAGCCTCGGCCAGCAGCCGCTGAAGACCCACCGCGCCCTGCTGGTACGTCCCTCCGTCCAGGTCCGTGAGACGCAGAATCCCGACCCACGGCTCCGATTTCAGGTCATACCGCATCGACTGATCCATCGGATGTGATCACTCCTCACAGACAGGCGGCTCGTACAGCTGGATAAGGTCACTGGGCACGCATCCCTGCGACGGCGGGGGTGAACCATGGAGGAGTGTGAGCCTCAGGCTCCGACCCCTGGTCTCAAGTCCCTGCGCAGGCGGGGGTGTTGGCGTTCCGGAAATCCGACGCTATACCGGATCGGGAAGTGGAGAAGTGTTAATCGCAGAAGAGGCCGAAGCGGTCGTATCGGACCTTCCCCGGCTGCAGCATTCCTGCCCACCGCCCATCCGGCTCCCGTCGCTGGGGCAGGAGCTTCCAGGCACGCAGGACGGCATTCTTGTGCCAGGCGTCGGGGGCTTCGAGAAGGTCGGCAGGCGCCCTCAGCCACCGCCCCGGAACGGGAATCATGTGGTCGGCGACGAGGCGAGCTTGGTTCCTGTCGATCCTCGACTCCCCGGCTAGACCAGGGGCGGGTTCGTGACCGTCCTCGTCCAACGTCCAGACGCCTGGCTGCTGTTCATAGACACACACCACTCGTTCCGCATCAGCCCCCAGCCTGGTGGCGATGAGGTTCTCGCTCACCGGCACCGCCGTCGCACTGAGTAGATGGAGATTGGTGCCCACATCACGGGGAGCCGGAACCCGGACGATGTCGGCGAGCTGGAGTTCGGCTGCCTCTTTGGCCTGCCGGCTGGCATCTGCCGCCCACAGCTGGGCCTGATCATCTTCACTCAGCGCACGCGCGAACTCCTCGGCGTAGACCGCATCGACGAGTTGCTGGACATCACCGGGAACGTTCATGGGGCGACCGTGACGCTCCGCCAGCTGAGCCTGTGTTCGCCACAACAGCGCCTTGTCATAGACGTCGCCCCACTTCGGCGGCACTTCGAACGCGCCAGCAGAGTTGACCGGGTCCAGAACTGCGATGCGGGGGTCACCCGTCGCCCAGGCGGGCCGCTGGGCCTGATGCGGGTCTCCCTGGGGGCTCTTGTGCCGCTGACAACGGCCGGAGCGCTGAATCAGCAGGGCCATCGGAGCAAGATCGGTGACCAACAGGTCGAAGTCCAGATCGAGTGACTGCTCCACGATCTGCGTAGCGACGAGGATCGCGGCCTTCGGGCGCGGGCCCCGTTTGCCGAATGCGGTCTCACAGACTTCGGTGATGGCCCGCCGGTCCCCCGCGCGATAGCGGGAATGCAGCAGGTGCAGATCCGGTGTGTCCATACCGGAGCGTTCTCTGCCGTTCAGCCATGCCTGGATGAACGTGGCGGTCTCCTGGGCCTCAGCAACAGTGGTGCAGCACACGAGTGCTGTGCCCCTGCAGCCATCGACCAGTGGCGACAGAAGGTCCTTCACCACAGCGAGCCGATTCCTCTTGTCGCCCACCGGAACGTCCCGGCAAACCGGGTGGAGTTCGAAGCCGAGGCGCCGCTCGCGCAGACTCGCCACCGCATACGGAGCGCTCACCTCGCCGCTCGCGCCATCGACGTAGATCCACCCGGGATAGTGAGGCTGCGTCTGCTTCGCAGAGAGCGGCTCATAGTTACCGCCTCCCCGCAGGTAAGCCTCGACGAGGGCGCCGGCGGTCCGCCCGGTCAACGTCGCGGACAGCACGACAACCGGCGCGCCCATGGCCCCAAGCCATTCCAGAAGGCGCACCAACAGCGCGTGCATCCAGGGGCCGTAGGAGTGCGCCTCGTCGACCACCAGGACCTTGCCGGACAGAGCAAGCAGCCGCAGAACGTTGTAGCGAACCGGCAGGACGCCGGTCAGAGCCTGGTCGATGGTGAACACACTCAGCGGGGCGAGCATGCCGCGCCGTCGCGCGTACAACCACTGCGCCGCCTCTACGGATGCTCCCGCCGAGGAGACCACCGAATCGGCTACGGCGGCGTCCCCGGCAGCGTCCCGCGCAGATCGAGAACTCAGCCAGGCCATGCTGTGCACTCGCGTCAGCGCCGCATCAGCCTCCAGAGCTCGTTCGGCGAAGGCGCGGATCCGGTCGTACATGGCATCGGCTGTCGCCATCGTCGGCAAGGAAAAACCGATGCCGACAGCGCCCGAGGCCCTCATCAGGATGCTGGCCGCGAACAACGCCGCTTCCGTCTTCCCGTCTCCGGGCGGCGCCGTCACCAACAACAGCCCGGGGCCTTGCACCAGCTTGCGAAGCTCATCGACCAGGGACTGCTGCAGCGGGTTAGGCGAGAACCCGAACATCTCTTCAAAGGACGCCTGACGAACATCCGCCCGCCCCAAACCCGCCTCGCGAACTACCGCCGGAGCATCGTGGGTCGAGCGGATCCAGTGCGCACGCAGCGCCTGGTCATCCGCACCCCAGCCATCAGCGGGAACCCTCTCGGCGATGAAGGACTCCTGACTCGCGAGCCAGTCGGCAATGACCACGATGCCCGCGACCACGACCGCCACCGCGGTGGGCAACGGAGCCGCAGCTGGTGTTTCAGCACCCGTGACTCGTCGCACGGCAGCGGCATGGGCCCGGCACTGGGCTTCCCACTGCCCGGACCCCAGTCCGGGATGCGTCAGTCGTGGCTGCTGCACCTGCCGCGGCGCCAAAGCCTTCCAGAACCAGCCATGATGCCCACCCAGGAGCTGGGCCACCTGATGGCCGACTCCGCGGTGCGCCCGTCGAGGCGGCGCCGGATATCCGAACTCTTCAAAGATTCCGACAAGCGCCCAGTGGGTCGCTTCATCGTGCTGGATATCGTCCCGAACCGCTTCCGGAGTCGGCGCGTACGAGGAGTCGGCGGCCAGCAACCGCGTGTACAGCTCCACACACTTCCGCTGGAACCCCGGGCTGATCTTGCCGAGATCGTGAAGTCCGGCCCAGAAGGGCACGAGCTGCCTCAGCTGATTCGGCTGCATATCCGAGGCAGCACTCAGCCGCTCAGCGGCCGCCCCGCTCAACAGGCGATCCCACAGGGCACCCGCCATCGCAGCCGTGTCCAGTAGATGGCAGATCAGCGGATAGGGCCGCACCAACCCTTGCTCTTTGCCCCATAAGAGGGAATCCACGAGCGCTAAAGTGCGCTCGTCACCACCTGACGACACCGTCGCTCAACCCCCCACCATGCAAGGCGAATAGACCACGCGCATCTCAGCACATGGCACTGACAATCGGCGGACGAAGTTCGCGACGCAGGAGCTGCAAGGCCAGCTGGGCGCGCATCACAAAACGATAACGTCGAGCAAACGTGCTGGTCAAGAAGTGTGGTCCCTGCGCGAGCGGGGGTGAGCCGTGACCTGGCCGGACGGCATCGCCGCCGCCCTCGTGGTCCCTGCGCGAGCGGGGGTGAGCCGCTCATCGACCTGGTCAAGAAGCCGAAGCAGGCGTGGTCCCTGCGCGAGCGGGGGTGAGCCGGGGAACGGCGTCTCGCCCACGCCCAACGGTGTGTGGTCCCTGCGCGAGCGGGGGTGAGTCGGCTGAGCGATGAGCCGCGCCTGCGTGCCGAACGGAACGTGGTCCCTGCGCGAGCGGGGTGAGCCGCCGTTGCCGTTCGCCCCAGCGCTCTACATCGGGGAGTAAGCGGGGAGTGGATCTCAGTAGTGAGCCTTTCCCTAGCAGCCTCAGACCAACGCCAACCAACAGCCTGACCTGCAAGAATCAGAAAACTGCAGATCAGCGACCCAGGGCGGCTTCGCCGCCCGCCGTGGGACGGGTAAATGGGCACAACGAACGCCCCGTAGCCCTTGATCAACACCGCGCCGCGGGGTGGCAACGCAGGAGGCGAGGTCAGCTACCTGCGGTTTTGCCCACACCGGTTCGTATTTACGCGTCAGAAGCTCGCCCGTACTTTCTTCGGGACGAAGGAGCCGTGGGTTCAAATCCCGCCACCCCGGCAGGTGAAACAGGCGAGGGGGCGTTTACCGGGATTCGGTAGGTGACTCACCAGAAATTTCTCTACCGCATCAAGGCCCGCGCACGGCGCGGGCGCGCGCCGCCTCTGCGGCGCGGCCTGCCTCCTGTCTGCGCCCCGGCTGGCCGCGCCCGGCGGCGCGCTGCGTGCATGCGGGCGGAGGGCAGGAAGGCCCGGCCAGGTCCGGCAGGTCATGAGCGGCATCGCTGGGCGGTTTACGTGGCCGGAGCGCGGCCGTCTGCGGCCATAGTCGTAGTGCTGTCGAATCAGGCTGGCGGCGGACGGGGTGGCGTCGGGGCCGGGCGCCGAAGCCGGGCAGAAACGGCCGGCGGGGCGGATCGCCGTACCGACGCCGTCGCGGATGCGGGCGCGTGAGCGGACCATCGCTGAGGAATGGGCTGAGGGGGAGCAGCTACTGCCGCGATGTGTCGGTGGGCGCTCCGCTAAGTGCGGCTCGCTGGGCACCGTAGTGCACATTTCGGTAGCTGGGCCGGGCTGGTTTCCGTCTTATGTCGCACTTGCGAGAGGCCATACCTTGCCCGGATGGGTGGTGAAATAGCTGCGGACGAGTTGGCGTGCATCCGTGAGCTTGTACTGGAGTGGGCCCGCTCGTGGGGAGTGGCTCGTCCGGTTAACGTCCGTGTTGTGTCAACGACGCAAGCGACGGCTGCTGGTTACCTGAATCCTGGAGTGTCCTCACTGTCGATGTCGTGCTACCTAGTGACGCTCGAAGGCGATTTCGAGCTAGTACTCCCCAGCGGGTCCCGCAAGCGAGGTTCATGGGCAGCTCTCCGCATCGATCAGGCTCGGCCGTGCGTGAGGGGCTTTACGGTGCGGCCAAGCGACTGGATTCCCAAGGCGCCACTGGAGACCCTGGGAACCGTTCACGCCATCGACTGCGAGTGAATCGCATGCTCGATAGGACGGGGAACGACAGCCACCTCCGGGGCACGAGCAGCAGAACATCCCCTGACCGCAGATCGAACGAAACACATATCCGCAGCAACGAAACACATGTCTGCAGCGTCGAAGGTGCGTGAATGTATCGCGCCAAGCCGCCGTCCTGCTCTTGAGCGCCGGGCTGTTGCTCTCCGGCTGCTCGTCCTCGTCTGACAACCCGGGCGACGAGGGGTACACCGGCCCCACCCTGCCCGCCCGCACCGCCACGATGGACAAGTGGCAGGAAGGGCCAACAGAGCCCAAGCAGCACAAGCCGTATCCATACGACATTTATACGCACTGCGGGATCAAGTGGGTTAAATTCGGCGGCCGTTGGTGGGTCCTCGACTCCGTGTTCGTCGGTGTCGAGCAAGTCAAGGGGGAGCCGCCCTCACAGAACAGCCAGATGCTCGCCGGCTACATGACCTTGATCGGCCCGGACGCTGCCAACTTCGACGCCGCCGGGATGCCCACGATGCAATTCGTACCGACCAAGGACGAACCGCCGAGCTGCGAATAAAAGGGCGTTCGCCCGCAGCGCGCGGATCAGAAGGTCGCGTGCCACAGCCGTGCCACATCGTGCGGTCAACCACGGTCAATGACGGCTCGGCGCAGTCGAGACGCGCCGTTCACCTGGGCTGCCGCTATAGCCAGAGTGACCTGGGCGCATTCGCTTCGGATCACGTCCGCCCTTACAAGGCAGATGTCGGCGGTTCGAAACCGTCCGCGCCCACCGGGACTAAGTCCCAGGTCACGTGACCTGCATCGGCCCTCTGGAGATCTCTCCAGGGGGCCGATGTCGTTCCCGGAATCCACATGGCGTCCACATCCCCATGTGAGCAAGGCATCTGACGGTTACTCGTCCGAGGCCTCCGACAGGGCCACGCGAGCCCGATCCTCGACAACCTGATCCGCATTGCCGACGCGCTCGGCGTCCCGCTCCGCGACCTCGTCTGACCTACCGTCCCTCGGCCAGATGGTCAGCGAGCAGGGCAGCGTGGCGAGCCATCCTCTGCTTCCACTCGATTGGCGACTGCTCGGAGATCTCGCGCCACAGTGCGGCCGTGGCCATCCCGAATGCTGCGAGCGCTCTGGGCTCGGCGTTGTGCCACGACGGGAACCGGTCGATGAACCTGAGCGCATCCTCAATCGAGTGGCCGGCGTCCATGAGCCGCAGCGCCAGGGCCCCGGGATCGATCCAGGCTGCGCCACGCGTCGGCCACGCCCAGTCGACGAGGCGGGCCCGGCCGGCGGTGATCAGGATGTTGTCAGGGGCGAAGTCGGTGTGGAGCAGCGCCCCGCCGGCGAAGTAGTGCAGTGTTCCGGGCGGCGCATAGTTCTTCCACCGGTCCGCGGCGTCCTTGATGTCGACGTTGGCTGGCGCGCGCACGGCCTGGAGTTCGGCGAGCGCGGCCTGGACGAGTGGGAGGTCCAGGGATCCGGGCGCGTAGTCGGCCTGCCGCCCGTCGACGACCTCATATCCGAGCAGGCTCCACCCCGCGGCCTCCAGATGCCAGAACAGGCGGGGGCAGGAGGCGGGCAGGTGCGGGGCGACGGCGGCCTCGCGGCGCTGCGCGTCGACCTGTTGGTGGTCGACGGGGATGCCCTTGACGAACACCGGACCGGAGTCCGTGTCGAGGACGGAGGCGATGGCGGAGTTCATGCCGCCGGACACCGTCACGGTGTGATGCACGGCGCCGGTCTTGTCGGCGACAGCCCGGCGGGTGTCGACGGGGAGCTGCTCGAAGGCGATGCGGGGGATGGGCACGCGCTGATCCTCGGAGAATGGGGGGATGATGCCGCCCCGGCCAGAGTACGGGCCGGGGCGGCACGGTGGTGCAGGGCCCGGTTCTAGTAGGGCTGGTCGTCGCCGGCCGAGCAGGAGCACTTGGCGCCCTCGGCGGCCACGTCGAGATCGGCGATGATCTGGAACTCATCCGCGCGGATCGGCGTCGCGGTCAGCGGGAGCGGCGGGGTAGCGGTCGCGTGTGCGGGCGGCCGGGTGCTGATGGTGAGCATCACGGGCTCGCGCGGCGGGGCGATGGTGGCGGTGGGCGGTGTCATGATCCGTAACCTCCGTGTTGGCAGTAGAGCTCTCGTCGATCCCCCGCCTCCTGGTAGAGCTTGGCCAGCGGCCGGCACGTTCGGCACGTGCCGACCTTTGTGCAGCCGGAGCAGCCACCGGTGCGGAGCTGTAGGGACACGGCGATCTGGCCGAGCCGAGGGAGGGCATCCAGACCCTCGGTGATCAGGTTCACGCTCGGGTCGCGGCCGGCCTTGCAGATCGACGCGATGCCGTGCGGGTTGACGTGGAAGAAGGTGTGGCCCGCGTTGCAGCCGGTGAAGACGCTGCGCGGAGTGATGTGGCTCTCGGTCTGTGTGGCGAGGGGGTTGGCCTCGCCGTCGATCGTCGGCGACATGTTCGTGAAGACCTGATGCGGGAATCCGTACCGCTTACACAGGGCGATCATGTCGTCGACCTCGTGGGCGTTGTCGTCCGAGACGATGACGTTCAGGCGGACAGGAAGTGCGTCTTCGTGGGCGGCGCCCAGGCCCTTGATGAACCGGCCGAACGCACCGCGGTTCCGGGTGACCTTGTCGTAGGTTTCTGCGGTCGCCCCGTACACGCTGAGGGTGAGCCGGTACGGGCGGTGCCGGGCGAACAGCTCACGGATCGGAGCTTTCCGTAGGGACGAGCCGTTCGAGGAGACCTGCACCATCATGCCCAGCTGGTGGGCGTACTCGTAGGCCGCGCCGAACTCTCGGTCGATGAGGGCCTCGCCGCCCGTGATCTGTAGCCACAGGACGCCGGCGTCGCGCATCGTGCGGAGGAGTTGTTGTTTGCCCTGCCAGCCGAGGCCCTCGAACCGCTTCTCTCCGAGATAGCAGAACTCGCAGTCGTAGTCGCAGCCGAGGTTGATCTCCCAGGATGCTTTCGCGTACCCGTACCCGTACCGGGAGCGCTCGCGGACGAGGAGGTCCGCAGTCAGGGGGCGGTCCAGGGTCAGCCCCCATGCCTGGCGGGCGGCGTCGTGCAGCCAGACCGGGGCGGCGTCCGGCCCGGTGAGGGCGCGGAGCTCGTTGTAGCGGGCCTCAGGGATGCGGACGCCGGAGGGCTGACCGGGGTGCAGGAGGAGGTAGTCACTGAGGAACGGGCTGGCGATCAGTCGGTGCACGAGCGTTCCTTCCGCGGAGGGACGGTGCCGGGTGGACGGGATGGGGAGGAGGTCCGCCGGACGGGGCGGGGACTATGGGGTAGGCGGTTCATGTTGGGCGGGCCGCCCCCACTGCTCGCCATCGGGCGGCCCGCCCTGTCCCGTCGCCGGTCACCTCCAAGCACCCCGGCGGCGGGAGTCTCTAGTCGGCCTGCGTCTCGCCGGGCCGGCGCGGCCAGCTCGTGCCGACGCGGAAGCCGTTGCGCAGCGGGCCGGAGTAGAAGTTCTGGTGTTCGCCGTAGTGCCCGGCCTGGAGCGTGCAGCGCCGCGTGCTTTCGGGTTGGCGGATGAAGCAGATGCCGGGGATCTCGACGTGATCGAGGGGCGCCGTGCGCTTCACGTTCATCGGTCGTCTCCCGCGAACCGCTCGAGGCCGAGCAGCGCGCGCCCCAGTGCGCTCACCGTGAGGGACGCCGCGAGGCAACTCGGGCTCAAGCCGTCGCACAGGATCGCTTCCGCCTCGTCCACCGCGCGCTCCCGTGAGGCGCGCTCCGGCCCGCCGGGCGCGTCCTCGACCTGAGTGGCCACGACCGGTAGCCGTACCTGGATCATCTGCCGGGCCGCCGCGTACAGGTACCGCAGCCGATCAGGGCCGGGGTAGTCGCGCGGCGCGGACAGCGCCGCCCTGATCACCTCGCCTGCCGTGGGCGCCGGCAACGCAGTGCCTCTGAGAACCGTCATCCGAACGCCTCCGCAAGTATGCGGGGCCCGCCGGGACCGAGCGCGGAGGCGAGATGCACGGGGTCGATTAGCCGACCGCGGCCGTCGGGTGCGTGGAGCCAGAACCGGCCGGCAGCGGGGCGCCTCGTGGGTGGGCAGTGCAGGGGCCAACCGGCCGGGTGCACGGTGAGGAGGCGGACGTCGGCCAGCTCCTCGGCGGCGTCGGGCGCGACCAGCCACCATGCGGTGTCGAGGTCGGGGTCGAGGAGGAGCGGCCCGCGGTGTCGTTGTGGGATGCGTCTGAGTACCTGGAGGGCGACGCTGAGCTGTGCCTCCGCGGCAAGCCAGTGGGTGCAGTGGATCGGCGCGAGGCCGTCCATGTCCCACACTTGGTGGGCGAGTTCCGGATGGCGAGCACAGTCGGCGAGCCAGGTGTCACCTGCCTCGCGCGCGGGTGTGGTGGTGCGCGTCGTTGCGGCCATGACCAGGACCGTAGGAGAGCACCTCGTGACCGGGTTGATCGATTGCGCGTGATTGCGTGCGCCCGATCCGCGATTGCAGCGGATTGCTTACGGAGATTCCAGCGAGGCCCGAGCCCGCCCGATGAGGCGGCGCGCATCGCGGCCGTATGCCGCAGCCTCGGTGAGCCAGTCCCACGCCCGCTCGTAGAGACCGATGTCCGCGTCGCCGTCGAGCCACAGTTCCTCGCTGATCGTCTCGACAATGACAAGGCGCCGGTCATAGATCCAGAAGCCGTGCGCCGGGGTGCGCCGGAGCTGCGCTCCCAGAGGAATCACACCGAGCTGGACAGACGCCATCCCGACCACGTTGTACAGCCGGTCGAGCTGGGCCGCCATCACCTCCAGCGAGCACAGCCGTATGAAGAGCGCGCCCTCGGAGACGAGAAACGTGAACGACTTCCCTGGCTCGTACAGCGCCTCTTGCCGCCGGATGCGGGATGCGACCGCCTCATCGATCGACCGGGGGATCTGCCGGAACTCGGCGTTCGCCTCGAACACGGAGCGGGCGTACTCCGGGGTCTGCAACAGACCGGGTATGCGGGCGACTTCGAACGCCCGGATCTCCCGCGTGGCTGACGTCTCGGCGATCGCGAGTTCCTGCCGAGCATGCTGGCCGGCCGAGAGAGTACGCCGCAGCGAGCGGTGTTTCATCTCCAACCCGGCGAGCAGGCCGTGCAGTTCGTGGGCGACATCCGGCCTGCCGACTCCCTCGGCCCACGCCGTGAGGTCCTCGGCGCTGGGGGTCTGCTTCCCGCCCTGTAGACGGGAGACCTTCGAAGGCTGCCACCCCAGTTGCGCGGCGAGGTCCTTGCCCTCCAGACAGGCATCGGCGCGCAGCTCACGCAGCCGCGCGCCGAGGGCCTCTCGTGCCGTTTGAAAGTCCGTGCTCACACGGTGGAACGTACCTGCCTGACGACGTCTTCGGTACGGGCGGCGTGGTGCCATGCGGCATCGCGGGCCTGGCAGGCGCCGAGGGCTTCGGCAGGATCCTCGGTCACGTACACACCAAGGGTGGTGTCGTCCTCGTCGAACGCGAAGCGAGCGACGACGCGGGAGTCGAAGAGCCAGAAGTCGTAGTCCGGCAACCGCAGGTCCTGCGCCTGCGTGCGAGTGAGGTGGCGGATGTCCTCGCCCGCGGCGACGTTCCCGAGTCCGCTGGTGAGGAGGAACTCCTGGCCCTGTGTGGCGGGCTCGTCGAGGAGACGGACGCGCTCGAAGCGCTTGCCCTGCGCGGTCTGGGCCCGGACGTTCTCGCGCCACGAGTTGTCGGGGTCCTGGGTGATGTCCTCGCCCGCGATGAACCGCGCCCACTTGGGACTGTTGCGGTCGGAGGCGTAGCAGCGGCGGGTCTCCAGACGCCAGGCGGTGTGGCGGAACTCGCGGAAGAGGTGGGAGATCTCGCCGAACGGCACCAGTTCGGGCGCAGGGGTGCGAGGGGCGTAGCGAGTGAGGAGCGAGCGGGGTACGCGGACGAACGTCTCGCTTGGCTTCACGTCGCGGAGGGAGACGAGGTGCTGAGGGTCGGTCTCGCGGTCGCCTTGCACGAGGTACTCATCGGTCTCAGGGATCTCGTACAGGGTGGGGCAGTCTCCGTCATCGCTGGTGGTGCCGATGAACCGCAGGGTCATGTCGTCCTCCGTCAGAGGGTGTTGGAGGAACAGCATGCGCCGAGAAGGACGCCAGGATGGCGGCATTGCGGCGGATTGCAGATCAGGGAGGGCACGTTGTGATTGCGCGCAATCAGCCCTGACGAGGGGGTCTCTCTCTCGCACCTGTAGGCGGATCAGGCGACCGCGACCACCTTGACCTTCTCAACGCAATGAAGGTCAAGGTCCTGCACCTGGAGAGGGACGGCATCGCCGCGCAGGCGGAGGAGTCCGCAATCCTCGCGGAGACCGGCGCCGGAGCGCCGGACCCCGTGGGAGCGTCTTCGCTTTAGGCTTGGTCGTCGCTTACTGACAAAGGAGAAGGCGCTCGCTGCATCTTCCGCTTTGCCCTCTTGACTTTAAATGAATATCGAACGGGGCCGTGCGCGAAATCCTCCCCCACTTCGCGATGCAAGTCATCGCGCATTGCCTGAAAAATGAACTCGCGTGCTTTAGCGAACTGTGCCTTTGCGGAGTCGTGCTCCTGAATCCAGTGTTCGCGATCTAGTGCCTTGCGATCCTTCCCCTCCGATGCTTTATTCCAGATAACAAACACACCCGACAGGGCCTGGAGATTTCGGTTCACGTCTTTGAGGGCAGCCGCAATGATCGGATCGTGCGGGGCATCGAGAGACATGGAGTAGCGCGCCTCCTCGAAGGCGTACGCGGCATCCATGACCTTACTCAGATGGTCGCCCGAGAAGTTCCTTTTTCGAAACTCCGCCAGGCATTTTGAAGTTGTTCGATCGAATTTGCTGAAGGAGTGCATGACTGCGACATAAGTTTCACGGCGCGTTTTCCAGAATTCCTGCTCTCTTTTGTACTACGGCAGCTCGTCGAATATTTCGCATAGCGGCCAGGAAGGCTAAGGACCCAGCAATCAATGCGGTCGTAGCCGGGAGGCTGGAAGCTAAAACCGGAATCCATTCCTTGTCCACATCCGTAGTTTGCCGTACGAGCTCCAGGTACGGGAGGGGTTCGGTGCCCGAACACTCAGCCGTGGTCGACGACCTCGCCGCAAGCACCGGAGACCTATGCGCCTCGGCCGAGGAACGACTACTCGGCATCATCGGGCGGCAGCGCGCGCACGCCTCGACGCCCTGGGGGCGGGGCGAGAGGAAAGTTGCCGCGGTGCAGGCCGTGCCACATTCCAGAGGTGGGTGTCGTCGACGCGTGCCGGATGAGACGCGATGAAACGGCCCCCACCGCCCGAAGGCGGTGGGGGGCCAAGTCATGCGTACTGGCGTCGCTGTGGATCCAGACCAGCCGCAATCGGCTGAGAGCTGCCCGCCGGGTCCGGCTGCTCCGGCGGAGCAGCCCCAGTACGGCGGCAAAACAGCGCATCGGGATCGTCGGCGGGTGCCTGGAACGTGTAGCCGTCCGGGCACGTCGTCTGACCGTTCTTACCGTTCCCTCCCGCTGGCCCCGGAGGTCCCGACGGGCCAGGCACCGTCGAGTCCGCGCCCGACGGGCCCGGTACTGTCGAGTCCGCCCCGGCGCACCCTGTGGCCCCGGCGACGGCGTCAGCGTGGGCGCCGGTTTCCCCGACGCGCCTCGCGGCCCGCGCGGACCCGGTACGAGCACGGGATCCCCTACGCGGTCCGGTAGATCGTCGACCGCCCGGGACGGATCCGGCGCCGCCGGAGTCGCGCCTTCCGCCTTGACCTGTTTCCGCAGAATCCGCACGTCCTCCGCAAGAGTCGTGACCGCGTCGCCCCGCCGCCCGGCCTCCGCTCCGAGCTCGTCTGTGCGGCGGGCCTCGGCGTCGATACGAAGCCACACCAGCACGATCGCGCCGGAGAGGACGAGCAGCGCCGCGGCGAGAATGAGGGAGCGCCAACGGCGGACGAGGAGCGGCTGTGCGTGGCGTCCACTGACGTCGGTTGGCCTCCGAGTTCCGCGATGCGCTCGCGTAGTTGGCGGTTCTCGTCTGTGAGGAGCCGTCGATCTGGTAATCCGGCTCCGGGGAGACGTACGTGTTGGCCATGTCAGGCTCCCGGAGGCTGGGGGAAGTCCAGCAGTCGGTGGTTGGGGCGGGTTGCGCTGGTGGTGCACGCCCCGAACGGGCCGTCAGGCGCGCGGAGTTGAAGCAGCGTGGGATCGAGATGATCGCGGTGCCAAGTCGATGGGCCGGTGAGGCCGGCCTCGACGTCGGTGAGCTGCTGCCAGGCCAGCCACAGGGCGTGCAACCGTGCCACCGCTTCGGGGTGATCCTGCCACTGTTGGCACCACGGGCGGCTGGTGGTGACCTCCCGCCCGTACACCGGCAGCAGCAGGTCGTCCAGCCAGTTGGTCAGCGCGGCGAGTTCCTCGGTGTACGCCGTGCCGTCGAGTGCCAGGATGAAGATGGTGGTCGGCGCCTTCTCCGAGGCGGCTGGCGCGGCCTCCGCTGTAGCGGAGGCCGGCGTCTGGCTGTCATCGGACTCGGCCTCGCCCTCGGTGCCGTCGTTGGTGGACGGCTCCTCGTCGGTGAGGCGGGCGAGCGTTTCGTTCTGCTTGCGGGTCGCCGTGACCAGTTGCGTAACGGTGGAGACAAGGTCGTCCAGGTCGTGGTCCGGTATGCGTACCGGCTCGGCGTCGTCCCGTGCGGGCTCGGACATCTCGACACCTCCGAAGAGTTCATGGGGCGTCGATAGTCCGGAGATTCAGCGGTTTGGCCCCGCCGGAGGTCTCGTGTAAAAGACCCCGCTCACCGCGCGATCCGACGAAGGCACCAGTTTTTCGGAGGAGCAAGTAACTCAAGGCGGGTGCCTGTTGGGGAACGACGCCGTTGCCGAGCGCGGTCGGTTGGGCAGGCCTGCCCTGCCTCGGGTGCCGGTTACTCATCCTTCGTCGAGGTTCCTACATCCACTCCACGAACCGCGGGTTCAGGGGGCGAGCGTCGTCGGCGGGACGGGGCGCGAGCAGGGAGCCCGGGGTGTACGAGTGAGCGATCTCAGTACGGAGATTCTCGAACTCGTGGGCCATGGCGTACATCCGTCCTTGTCCACGCCGTCCTGGCTGGCCTGATCGTTTATGACGGACGCCGATGGGTGCGACGGCCGGTGCTGGCGGGCCGGGGGACTGCGGTGGACGCTGCCGACAGCTTGGTGTCCGTGAGCCGGCTGCGGGCACGTGCGGCATCCGTGCGGGCGCTCGGCGATGGGGCGCCGGGCGGGCCGAGCGATGGATGCGGTTCCCGCTCAGCTCCGCGCGCTGCGCGAAGGCGACGGCGGAGGTCGTCCAATGGACCGAGCGCGTGCAGGGCGTAGCTGATGAGCTGCCCAGGGGCGAGCGCGTCGCGGTCGGCTAGGGCTCCGATCTGCCAGGCCGTCAGAGTTGCGGTGCGGACAAGAGAGGCTTGGACGACTTGCTCGCCGAAGTGTTCGGCTGCTCCACCGAGCAGTGGGTCACAGATCCGCCGTACGCGCTCGGAATCGAGAACCCCGTCGGCCAGCGCACCGCGCCGCTGGGTCTCCCACAGCACTGTCAACTGGTCGATCGGTTCGCCGCGATGGTGCAGTGTACTGAGTGCGCGGTAGATCTGCTGATGACCGGGGTCGGCGAAGTCGTCGGGGTGGAGCCAGCGCACCAGGTTGAGAAGCTGCTCGGGTCGGGACGCGAGGCAGCCGAGGAGGAACTCCTCGTCAGTGAGTCCCTGTTCGCTGACGGGTTGGGGAGGGGCGACTTGTTGCGCGTACGCGGCGGGCGGCTGCGCGGGCCGGGCCTCGGTTCCCCAAGCACGGGCAAGGTCGGTCAGCACATCGGAGAGCACCTGGGTGTGGTGGAGCGTCTCCTCCACCGTCCCGTTCCGGTCGTCGGCGAGCGCGGCCTGGTGCAGGCGGGTGGCGTGCTGGGCGACGCTGCGGTGGATGGCGCCCTCCAGGACCATCCGTCCGTACGCCGGGGCGTGGTCGGGGCGCGGGCACGCGGAGATCAGAAGGTGCGGGTACGACGGGGTGAGCCCGCGGGCGTGAGTGCTCGCCTCCTGCAAGGTGTCGGTGATCCAGGCCAGGGTTACGGGTCCACCCACCGGCGCGGTCGTCGCTGGGTGTTCGGCGGCCTGGAGCTTGAGCATCGCGGCGTAGAGCGCGGAGTGCGCGGGACGAGAGAAGTGCTCCGGGCGGAGCCAGGTATCAAGCCGGTCGAGCTGGTCGGGATCCAGGAATAGTGCGCCCAAGACGGCTTGCTCGGCGTGAACTAGCGGGGTCACCGCTGCGCGTTGCATGCGGCCTGGTTCTGGGCGCGAATCTCAGCAACGGCACGGTCAGCGGCGGCCAAGGCGGTGGTCAATCGGTGCAGTTCGCCGGTGAACGTCGGGTCCGATGCGAGCAGGAAGCCGCTCGGGGACACGAGCCACCAATGGGCGCCGCGCTTCACGACGGGGGTGCCGGCGAGACGTTCGGAGCGGCGAACGGAGGCCCAGGACGGTGTGGGGTGGGACATGGGAGTGGGGTGGGACATGGGAGTGGGTACCTCACGAGGAAGGGGCGAAGGCTCCGGGATGTACTGGCGTTCGGGGAAGTGCGCCGTCGCGTCTCGCCCTGCGGGGGGTTCGTTTTCGGCGGGGTCACCTGGCCGGACCGAAGTCGTCGCGGCACAGGGTCTTGGCCAGCGCGCGCTCGGTGATGGCTGCGGTTTCCCTGGCGGACGCGGCGCCGAGCCGATCGGCGTTGGGCTCGCGGTACCAGGGCTTGAGGCTGAGGAGGGCGGGGCGGATGCCTGTGGCGAGCAGGAGCGCGGAGCCCTTGGGCAGGGCGCGGATCGCATCGGCGGGCAGCACGCGTTCCTGGCGCATGGAAACTGAAACTGAAGTGGACTTGCCCGTCTCGCTGGTGGACACCGAGACGGTACGGACGTCGTGGTCGCCCACCAGGCGGGAGAGCTTGTCCGCGAAGTCGGCGTCGTCGATACCGGAGCCGACGAGCTTGATCGTCGCAGCCGACCAGAGCGCGTCCATGCCGGCCTCGCCCCACACTCGGACGCCCTGGCGGTAGGACTGCAGAATCGTGATCGGGATGACACCTCGGCTGCCGAGGTGGGAGTACAGGTCCGGCAGGTCCGCGATCTTGCATACGTTGGCGGCCTCGTCGAGGATCGCGAGCAACGGGGCATCGAGCCGACCACCGTCGCGCTCTGCCTGGATAACGGCCGAGCGCATCACGGCGTCGGCAGCGGCGGCGATGATCGCCGCCGCCGAGCCGCCGCCGTCCTTCGACAGCAGGAACAATGTGTCCTTGCTGGTGGCGAACGCCTCGGGCTTGAACTCCAGGATCTTGTTCATCCCGCCGGGTGGGGTGACCCAGGCGGCGATGGCCGGGTTGAGTAGGCAACTGGCGTACTGCCGGGCGGTTTCGAAGATTCCGTCACGGGTCTCTACTGCTCCGGCCACGGTGCCGCGGAGTTGGGCGGCGACCGCGTCGAGCCCGGCGTCCTGGAGCAGGTCGATGGGGGAGCGGTCGGCGGGGGAGGCGAGCCAGGCCAGGACGTCGGTGATCGGCCTTCGGCCGCGGGCGGCGGCGAGGAACAGCGCGGTGAGTGTGTTAGCGGCGGCAGTCGACCAGAAGTCGCCCGCGCTCGATTCGTCCACGGAGGCGGTCACGAAGTGCCCGGCCAAGCGGCGGGCCCCGGCGAGATCATGGGCGTCGGCGAGGATGTCCCACCACATCATCTGCGGGGCGTGGGCGATCTGCTGAGGATCGAGCGTCCACACCGTACCGGCCTCGGCGCGGGCCGCGAGCGTGGCGGTGTAAGCGTCGCGCGCCGCCTTATTGGAGGTCAGCAGTGCAGGGCCCGGCGCTCGGAGGATCGCCGGTATCGCCAATCCGGAGGTCTTCCCCGAGCGGGGCGCCATGATTGCGAGGAGGACGTCCTCCCAGGATGAGCGGACCTCCCGCGCGCCGGGGGCGAGCGTGCCGAGTAGGACTCCGCGGCCGTCGGGCGCAACGGCCTTGGGCTTGGTTCCCTTGAGGCTCGGACGGAGATCGACCGCCTTAGCCGCGATCTTCTTGGGCATTAGGTCGGCCAGGTCCCGCTGGTCGGCCAGCCCCTTGGGACTTCCGCGCAGCCGGAGCCACACCTTCACCCCGAGCAGGGCAGCGGCCAGGAGGACGACGCCAGGGAGGGCGTAGCACCCGCTGATTACGGCACGGTGGGCGAGATGCGGCCAGACGTGACCGGGGTGCAACAGCGATTCTGTTGGTCGGAAGGAGGCCCACGGATCGGAGCCGACAGCCTCGTTGACAAGGTTGCCGAACAGCCAGGCGAGAGTCCCTCCGCCCATGCCGAGCGCGGCGACCGCGAGCAGGAGGTAGAGGAGGAGGTCGGTGCCGGTGGTGGTCGAGGGTGTGCTGGTGCGTGCAGGAGACAAGTCGCGGTCCCGTTACGTGCTGAGATGTGGGCGATGGGATGGGACCAGCGGCTTCTTCTGGTGATCACGAGGGGCTCCAAGAGGCTGTAGCGCGAAGGAGGAAGGAGGCGGTCAGTGGGCCCGCTTGTCGCGGACCCCGCTCAGGACATCGGCGACATCCGCCGTGCGGCGCAACTCGTGCAACTGTCCGGTCAGCGCGGTCAGGGACTGAGCCGCCTGGATTGACCGGGCTGGAACACCGTCCGGCGCCGGGATCGGCCGCGGAATCACGATCTTGGGGTCGGCGGCGACGGAGAGGCCGGCATCCTGGAACTCGCGCGACGCGCGGGCCATGGTGTGGACTGCCTGGTTGTGCCGGGTGCCGCTGGGCAGCAGGTAGACGTCGAGGTACTCGCTGTAGCGGAAAGGATGCTTGCGCAGGACCCCGTCCAGGAAAGGACGCTCGTCGGCGACGGCGGCCACCCCGAGGTCGGGGTGCACCCCGAAGGCAACGTCAGGCTCGAGCTGCAGATCCATCGTGAGCTCTCCTTGGTGCGAACGGGCTAGCGGGTGCGGCTTGGATCCGGGGCAGCGGCAGCGGGACGGGACTCCACGGAAGCGGCGGGCCACCGTGGCGGCGAGACACCCGTACGGGCCGGGGAGACGGCGACGGCGGCCTGAGCTCGGCGCTGTTGCTTGGCTGATGTCGGGTCGGGCCACCCGATGTCGCGGACGCAGGAGAAGGTGTCGAGAGCGTGGGCCGAGGCGAAGGGAGCCTCCCCGACGCCGGAGACCGGCATGGCGGAGGGTTTCTCCTGCCGATTGCTGAGACCTTCGTTCGGGTCCATCCGGCTGTAGGGCTGGAGGTCGTACGCGGCGTCGGCTGTGACGCTGTACTGCGCGGCCCGCAGGGACTGCACAGCTTGCGCTCCGCGCCGCAACGGTTCGCGGGTCGGGTCGGAAAGGCCGTAGAGGTCGCTGCCCGGCAGCCGCTCGAAGCCGACGAGGCGAAGGATGTGCTCGGCGACGTGGTTGTCGTGCGACGTCGCTGCCACGACGCCGTAGCGGTTGTGATGGCCGATAGTGACGTGCGGATGTGTTACCGCCACGTAGATGCACCTCGCAAAAGTCGGGGCCGTGCGAAGGACGAGGGTGCGTCCGGAAGTCGGATTTGGTGCGGCCGGGAATCTGAGCTAGTCAGCGCGAGTGCGGCGGCCGGGTATTGAGGAAGGTCACGGGATCTGCGGGAGGACCGCCTTCTTTGTGAGGCGACGCCATCGGCGGGGACGTCCGCCGAATCTGCGACCTGTTCGGGCTCTCGATCACCGCCGAACTTCGCTACGCCAGCACCCTCGAGCATGCCGACCTGGCCAACGCCCCCGCCGACAATTCGGTGAGTAATTGTCAAGAGTTATGGACTGGTGAGCACGGTCTGAGAGCGGGGGTGTCTCGGGCGCCCTGATTCAGTCGATGGTTCGGTGAGTGCCGAACCGTCCGGCCGGTAGCTTGCGGAACCCCTGCGGGAGATCCCCGCGCTGGTGATGCTGGAGGACCACCCAATGCCGGAGACAGCCCTGAAGCAACAGCTCGCCGAGCGGTTCCGCGAGGTCAACGGCCACCATCCGATGACCGATGCCGATGATGCGTATGTCAGCACGCAGTTCGTTTCCCTGGAGGAACTGTGCGCAGTCCATGGCCGCGATAGCGATGCGGTCCGCCGTCTGATGCTGGGGCAGCGTCTGCCGCTTCCGGGATATGTGCGCTCCGACGGTGCTGAGATGGTGCCAGCCGACCTGTTCGCTCTCGCCGACGACGCGGGTGGCCTAGACCAGCTCGAAGCGTGGTTCACCGCGCACTGGGCCGACCCGATTACCGGGAAGGCTGAGTGGAATGCGTATCTCAGCGGACAGTACGTGTGCCTGCACTCCGTGACCCCGGCCGCCATTCAGCGCAAGGATTACCTGACGACTGCGATCATTGCCGCAGCAAACGAGCCGGATGCCGGTTCAGCGCAGCGGCTGCACGCCTTGATCAACGAACTCGACGCGCTGGAACCCCGGTTCGCCGCCTACGACCGTCTCCGGTTCGGCGGGCCCACGTCCCGGGACACATACATCACCGAGATGCGCGCCCGCTTCCCATGCCCGTGATCTGGGGCCATGTCCGATGGTTGGCATCGAATTCGCTCGTTCATGCCGCGCAGGCTTCGGGGCGTTCGATGAGGTGGCCGCGTTCGAAGCGGGCTCCGGCCCTGACGAGGGCGACGAGGCGAGGTGCGTTGACCGCTCGCCAGCGGGCCTGGGCGGATTCGACGAGCTTGAAGACCGTGGCGAGGGCGGCGGAGGCAGTGTCGGCCTGGGTGACCTTGGTCCTGGTCAGCGACTCGGCTGGGTTCCTGCATGCTCTCCTCCGGCTGGAGCGGCCCGTCCCGTGGCAGCGGGCCGTGATCGTGCGTGAGTGGCAGCGGCTGCGCAGCACAGCCCATCTCTTCAACCACTGCGATGGGTTCGATCGCGACCGCTGGTGGAAGCTAGTGCGGCACTATGACGCCACCGACGAGAGGGCGGAACAGGAACGGAGCCTTCGGCTCTCTGATGACGCTGTTCTTGACGAAGGACGGGGCCACGGGCGTGTGGCTCATATCGCGCCTTGACGCGGCCGCATCAGCCCTTGAGTGAGCGACGTCATCGGCCCGAGGTCCTTGTGTTCATGGTGACTTGGCCGGGATATTCGAAGTGTCGGCATTTGTGAACTCACACGGTCCTTGGCGTGCATCCGGGCGTCTGTGTCGAACAGCTCGCGTTCCCGTGGGTGGAGCAGGTGTTGAGTGATGAAGGATCGGCCCGCGACCTTCCACAGGCCTCGCCCCTTGGTCAGCGCGGAGACCGCCTGTGTCTCGACCCCGGTCAGGCCCAGTAGTGAGGCGGCGGAACCCAGTTGGTCGGCTTCCTGGCGGTAGATGATCCGTGTGGAACAGTCGGTGAGCAGGCCTTCGGCCAGTGCTCGGCCCCGGGAGCCAGCGTCGCCCGCGGTGAGCAGGTCGGACAGGCGGTGGATGACCATCATGTTGGCGAGGCCGAGCCCTCGGCTGAGTTTCCACTGGGACTGCATGCGCTCCAGCAGGGCTACGTGCCGCATTACCCGCCATGCTTCGTCGTAGACCACCCAGCGTCGCCCTCCCGTGGGATCGGCGAGCGCGGACTCCATCCAGGCCGAGGCGCAAGTCATCGCCAGGACGAGCGCGGTGTCATCGCCGGCGCCGCCGAGGCGGGACAAGTCGATGGAGAGCATCGGAGCGGCCGGGTCGAAGTCCACGGTCGACGGCGCGTCGAACATCCCGGCCAAGTCACCATGAACCAAGCGCCGTAGGGCATGGGCCAGGTCCTCGGCGGCTTGCCCGAGACGCCCTGACAGCTCCCCGAGCGCACCGTCGAGGCGCTCGGGAGAGCCGAGTACGTATGCCACTTCGCCGAGCAGCGGTGTGGTGCCCGTGGCGTCGGCGTGCGTAACTGCCTGGTCGAGCGCGACATCGAGTGCGGTGTGCTCCATCGGGTGCAGGTCGCGCCGCAGGACGGTTTTCGCGAGGGAGCCGAGCAGGAGAAGGCGCCGTTTGCGGACCTCGCTGGCCCAGTCCGTCTCGCTGACGCCGGGAGGCCTTACGGGCGCGTCAAGCGGGTTCAGCCGGCCATGGAGCCCGGGTCCCAATGCGATGGTCTGCCCGCCCAATTCCTGGGCGACGACGGTCCATTCACCCTTTGGATCGCAGGGTACGTAGATGCGGTAGCCGAAGGCCACGGCTCGTACGGCAAGAGATTTGGCCAGCGCGGACTTGCCCATGCCGATGACCCCGGCGAGCAGGATGTTGGGGTTGGTGAAGCCGTCTAGCCGTCCGTACAGGGCGAACGGGTCGTATGTGAAGGCAGCTTCCGCGTGCACGTCGCGTCCGACGTAGATGCCCTGGGCGCCGAGGCCGCCCTCGGCGAGGAAGGGGTAGGCGCCCGAGGCGGTCGCGGTGGTCATTCGATGGGCGGGAAGCTTGAGTCGGCCACCTCGGGCGGAGGCGGGACCAGGGCGCCCAGCGGGCGGATAGGCGGCACGCAGGTCGGGGTCGGTGCCGGCCTGAGCTTTGCGACCCTCGGGCCGGGCGGCATTGCGGGCCTGGTCGCTGGCGGCGGCGAACTGTTTACGGGCGGCGCGGGCCATACGGCGGTCGCTCTTGCGGGGAACGAACAGCTGGCTGGCGTAGGCGCGAGTACGGGGGTGCATGGCGTGGTGCTCCTGGTGGTCAGTGCCGGGTGAGGCCGGTGAAGGGGTCCCGCAGGTCGGCCGGGGTGTGGTCGCGGCGAACTCGGGCGGAGGCCGCCAGATGGCGCTGGCACACGGTGAGTTCGGGCGCACCCTCGGGCAGCCGGGCCCGGCACGCCTCGCGGGTGCGGAGGCGGCCGGCGCCTGGATGCGGCGCCGCGTGGAACGCTGCGTGGAGGTGTTCGGCTGCTTGCCACAGCCGGATCCGACAGGCCCTGAGGTGATCGCCCTCGGCATCGGCCACCGCGGCGGTGCGTACGGTGTGCGCGTCGAGCAGCCCGTACAGGGCGACAAGGTGGGCGTGCAAGGCGTCCAGTTCGGTGCGACTGGCAGCTACTGGGGCGACGGGCATGTTGATGGCCTGGTGGAAGTCGAGCGCTGCGGTGGCGAACGGGACGAAGTCCTCCGCCAGTTCGGGCAGGGGCTCGGTCGGCATGATGGTGCCCTTCGGTTGAGCGCGGTCGGTGGTGCTGGGGTGCGCTACGGGCGGGCGAGTGGCAGGGCGGCGTTGGTGAAGGCTTCGGCCTGCTGCCAGGTCAGCGGGCGCAGATCGATGAGCGCGGCGACGGCGGCGGTCTCGATCGCGGCGCAGGCGGCGTTGAGCTGTTCGTCGCTGTCGGCGCTGACGGTGAGCAGGCCGGTGAGGGCGACATCAGCGTGCCCGGCGATGAGCTGGCGTTCGCGCTGCTTGATATCGGCGTACTCGACCGAGTCCTCCTCGGAATCGACCTGCCCCCTGCGGGCTCGCTCGGCGGCGTCCGCGATCACGGTGGCCTTCTTGCGCTGTACGTCTTTGAGTGCGGAGTCCAGTCCCTTGGGCTTGTACGTCAGCGACAGGGTGCGGCGGACACCAGAGGTGAACAGGAGCTGGTGCAGGAAGCCCGGAGAGGTCTCGATGCGCGGCCAGTTCTCGATCCAAAACGTGGCGTGGTGGGCCGAGTCGGTGCGGATCCGGTCGGCCTTCTCGACCAGGACGACGGGACCAGCGGCAGCCGCGTCGGCTTGCGGGTGCCCCGAGGCGGACCACTGGTCGAGGGCGGCCGACGCCTTGGGGTCATACGCGGTGCGGATCACGGCGGCGATCTGGGTCGCGTGGAGCCAATTACTCGGCATGAGATCGGAGTTGCGAGCGGCCTGGTCAAAGGTGGAGGTGAGCTGGGCCAAGACAGCGAAGCCGCCGGTGAGACCGCCGCCGGCCTGGTTGATCAGGCGGCGGGCCGCCTTGAGGTCGAGGGCCACGGCTACGTATGCCTCATGCGGGGCAGCGGCCGGACCAGCGGCGCTCAGCAAGTCACGGTAGATGGGCCCAGCCAGCGGCGACTGCGTATCGCCGTGCTGATTCCAGTAACGGTTCAGCGCGTCACCGGAGTCGGGGACGGTGCGCTCCAGGACCTGGACGCGGGCGATGTGCCCGGTGCGCGCGAGAGCGGCGAGCGTGCGGCCCCACCCGGTGACGTTGCTGTGCTGGGTGGCTGGGTCTAGCAGGGCGAAGGCGCGGGAGGAGACCTTGACCACGGCGGTGAGGGTGCCCTCGTGCGGGTCGTGCACTGCGCCGAAGCGGCCGCCCGGGGCGGTGGTCACGCGCAGCGATGCAGCGGTACCGGGAAGGTGGAGCAGGCCCTCGCGCTGCGGCTGGGTCGAGGGCCGCGTGAGCCAGACCAGCTGGCCCCGAAAGCGACGCAGCGCGTAACGGACCACGATCGGTGCCCAGTCGGCGAGCGAGCGCCCACGGTGGCGCATGAAGACTGCCGCGAGCACCAGAGCCCACAGCGGTATGAGCTTGAGCGCCCCGGTCACGCCAGCTGAGAGCAGCACTGCGAGCAGCAGCAGGCCGGTTACCGCGACGACGATCAGCTGCGGGGCCGAGAGGCCGAGCAGCACGCCACGGCGTGAGCGGTGTGGGAACTTCACGGTGACCGGACCGCCGAGGTGAGGAGAGTCGGAGTGCATGGCGAAGCCGTCCTTGGAACATGAGGCGAAGGGGGGCGGGGCGGCCGAGCTGGGCCTCCGGCCGCCCCATCAGCTAGGGCTATGAGTCTGAATCACCCGGCGGCGCGGGATAGACCCACCGTTGTGGGGTGGCAGCGCCGTGCGGCGCAGGCCCGCCTCGTCGTGGCGCCGGTGGATCCTGGTGCGCGACCCGCGGCGGTGCGACGGAGGCACCCTGTGGCGTTGGCGCCGAGGCCACTGGAGCGGAGTCGCTCGCGGAACCCTGGCCGGGGCGCTGGATGAGAGGTACTCCCCGGTCGCCGTCTGTGGGAGGGCGGCGGATCAGCGCCCGACCCTTGTCGCCGGAGGCGTTCGGGGCCTCGCCGAAGCGGAAGTGGGCCTGGTTCGGCTTCTCATCTCCGCCAGAGCTGCCGGTCGGATCGATCCCGGAGGCAACACCATCCGGTCCCTGGCCCGGCACCTTCGCTGGACCCTGCGGAGCACGCATCCCCATACCGGCCTGTATGGCGAGCTGACCTGCGGTCTTGGCCGCGCCAGCGGCCACCGCCATGCCCGCGACACCGGAGCGGTGCACGTCGTCATGGCCACCGCCGTCGGCTGCCCAATGCACGAACTTGTACGTCGCATACGGGCAGAGCATGACGAGGACCATCACGACGATGCCCGCGAGCGCATCGGAAAGGGCGCTGAGCCCGTCGTTCGCGTCGGACTTGCCCATGGCCGAGACGCCCAACAGGAACACGATCGTCATCAGGAGCTTGGAGACGATCAGGGTACTGGTGGCCTCGATCCAGCCACGCCGCCACCGCTTGGCGACCTCCCAGCCGCCGCCGGCCCCGGCGAACACGGCCAGTGTGACGAGCACCAAGATGCCGACTTTGCGGGCCACCATGACTGCCCAGTAGAGGAAGGCGCCCACCGCGCAGCCGAGTGCCATCAGAGAGGGGATGGCCCAGCCTAGGCCGTACATCGGCCCCAGTTCGTTGACCTTGATGACGCGGCGCACCGCATCGTCCACCGAACTGTTGGCAGCCTTGAACAGCCCCGCACTGAGCGCGTCGACCACGGTGATCGTGACGGTGGTGCAGGCGATGGCAGCGAAGGCGAACAGGACTCCGGCCACGGTGCCGTAAACCGCCTGGCCGAGGGCTCGCTCGTCCCGTCGCCAGGCGGCGCGGGTGAGTTGCAGACAGAACGTCCCCACGGTCAGGATCAGGCCGATAGGCAGGATCAGTTCGTAGTTGCTGCGGAACCACTCGGCGTTCAGATCGATGCCCGTCGTCTGATCGACGGCCTTCGACGCCAGATCAGCTGCCGCCTGTGCCATTTCACCCATCGACTTGGCGATCCATGCACCGATTCCGTCCGTGACTGCCTCGCCGGTTGCGCCGACGACACCGTCCACGGTGGCGCACACCGTGTTCATCAGAGGAAGGTCGCAAGCCCCCATCAGGGCACCTCGTTTCGAGAGTTGTGGGGGTGGTTCACGGCGCGACGCTCGGCAGGACCCCGACCAGGGCACAGTTCTGGTGCGGCCGGCACTGGACGGCGAGCGTTGTCGAACGGGACTCGGCCCCGGCACCTGAGCCCTTCCAAGCGATGGACTGCTTGCCGGTGACCGTGACGGCGTAGACGTACGCCTCCGTGATCGCGCCGGGATCCTGGGCCAGAGCCGTCTTGAACGCCTGCGGGAAGTGGCCCTCGCCGACCGTGGCGCTCGCGTGCTGCTGGTTGTCGTGCATCCGTGACCACAGCACCGGGCTGGGTACCTGGTCCGTGACGGACCGCCAGTCCGCGTACTTCTTCTCGCTGGTCATCCACTCCTTGAGGCCGGCCAGGTGCTCGGCCTGGGAGGAGGAACGTGTGTCGTACGTCCACAGGACCTCGGTGGCGTACTCGCTGAAGACGATCGGATCGCTGGTCTTCGGCGGTGCGGCGACCGCCGAATCTGCGTGCGGTGCGGCGGACGGGGAGGCCGACGCCGAGGAGGATGGCGGAGCCTGGGTGACCTTGGCCAAAGCGGGGCTCTCCGGACGTGTGACGTACGCGAGGAGCCCAGCGACCGCCAGAAGCACAGCGAGGACGACACCGCCGATCGCAGCGCGGCGCAGAACCGAGGCCGGAGCCTGGTGCGTTCGCTCGCCAGAGGAGGGAAATGGTTTCTTCGGCATCAGTGGACCTGGGTCCCCATCGCCGAGAAGAACGTCACGATGCCGTTGGCCGCGCCGAGCAGCAGCGCGCAGCCGGCCGCGACGACAGTGCCCTTCTTGCCGTTGGCCTCCGCCTGGTGGCCGCCGCTGTGGTGGCCCCAGGCCCAGACGATCGCCGAGATCGCGAGCGCGCCCACCACGGCGATGATGCCGAACAGGTTGATGCTGCCAATGACCTTCTTCAGGACATCGAGTCCGGGCAGGCCGCCCTCCCTCGGGCTGACGCCGGGGTTGTACGCCAGGATTTGGGCATGCTGCATGAGCTTCACTGGTACTCCAGTACGGTTTTGGGCGCGCGAGAGCCCGGAGAGGGTGGAGCGAGAAGAGAGGGGGAGGCGCCGGTCAGATGATCCGGCGGGCGGCCAGCAGGTCCGGTCGCCAATCGGTGACGGTCGAGATCTTGACCACGTCGCCGGTGCGCGGAGCCTGAAGGATCAGCCCCTCACCTATGAACATCCCGACGTGTTCCGGGACTTCGGCGGTGCCGCGGGTGAAGAGGAGATCGCCCGGCTTGAGGGCATCCAGGCTAACCGCCTTGCCTTCCTTGACCTGCGTGTACGTGGGCCGGGAGATCGACACACCGCCGGCTTTGTACGACGCCTGCATCAGGGAAGAGCAATCGCAGCGGCCCATCGGATCCTGACCGTGCGGATCCGAACACTCGCCACCCCACTGATATGGAGTGCTGAGCTGGCCGAGCCCCCAACGGATAGCCGTGCGCACAGACTTCGGAGCGTCGGTCGGGATCTTGTAGCCCTTGAGGACGGAGCCGGCGGGGAGCGGACCGAACGCGCCACCGTCCTCGCCGGTGCCGCACCCGCCAGGCAGAGAGTCCGATTCCTCGTCCTTGGTGTCCTTGGAGCCGCGCTTGGCGGACGTCGACTCCTTGGACAGCGACGTGGCGATGGCCTTCTGCAGAGCTGTGGCCAAGGGATGCCACTTGGCGTAGGCATCGGGTGAACCGCTCTGCTGGACCGCCTGGGCGGCCTGCGTGACGGTCATGGACTGCCATCCCGAGACGCTGAGCAATTCCTCGTAGAACTTCGTCGAGGCCTGTACCGGATCACGGACCTGAGTGGCCGTCCCCCAGCCCTGACTGGGACGCTGCTGGAAGAGGCCGAGTGAATCCCGGTCGCCGTAGTCTAGGTTCCGCAGTCCCGACTCCTGCAGGGCCGTAGCCAGGGCAACGATCTGCCCCCGCGCCGGCACCTTCATGGCGACGCCCGTGGCCTGGATCGTCTTGGCATTCGGGATCTGCTCCGTGGGATGGTCCAGGCCCGCAACCGAAGCGAACCCTTTGCCGCCGCCCTTGAGGATCGACTCCACCTGTTTGGCGACCGCCGAGGAATCCACGGTCTGCGTATCACCATCAGAGCAGGCGGACTGAGCGTCAGCGGCACCAGCTGCGGCGACAGCGATCGGCGCAGTCAACAGCAGCGGACCGAGCGCCACCACCCCGACTATGCCTGCGGCCGTCTTCAACGTCGCGGGCCGTACGTCGAGTGGTGGACCGGAGCGCAGGGTCCGGGTGAAGGGCGTGCCGGTGCGTGCTGCATCAGCAACTCCTTACGCGTAGCCGGCACGACACTGGCGTTCTCGTCGGAAAGGTCACCAACGCCGCGACGGGCAGGAATCAAGGAACTCGTGGAAACAAGGCGCCCAGGGGGTCGGCAGCAGATAACACCCTTCCCCTGAGCGCCCTTTACGGAGAGCGGCAGCCAGCCGCCTTCGTAATCTCAGACTCCACACGGAGAACCGCTCCTACCCAATTCGCAGCACGTTCGGTGAGTGCCAGGGTGTCGTCGCCGTCTGGATGCGGCAACGCGTATTGGCACAGCTCAACAGGCGCGGAGCCGGGCCCCGTCCGTTGAACATGGCAGGACTGTAGGGACGCATTCCGGCCGCACCAAACGAACCCGAACCTGATCGTCCCGCGCAGTCGCCGGGCGAGTTCAGGTCCTTAGGTGCGGCCGTGAAAGGTGGCTAATCTCCAGCCACATGCTCGCCAGGGAAGGCTTCCATCGCGGCCTCCAGGCGTGGCTCATTCACACGCACGGCGACCCCTCGGAAAGAGATAACCGCGCAATGCCGTACCCCTGCACCGAGGCGACGCGCTGACCGACCTCGCCACCATCCCCGATAACAGCGTCGACGCCCTCATCACCGATCCGCCCTACAACAGCGGCGGCCGAACCAGCAGCGACCGCACCGGCCGCAGCGCCCGCGCGAAGTACACCTCCGCCGACGCCGAGCACGACCTCGCCAACTTCCCCGGCGAGAACCGAGATCAGCGGTCCTGCGGCGTCTGGCTCACGTCCCTGCTCACCGAGTCCTACCGTGCGACCGTCGAGTCCGGTACCCCGCTGGTCATCAACGTCTGGAGGCAGCTGCCGACCACGACCGATGCGCTGCAGGCCACCGGCTGGATCTGGCGCGACATCGCGTCCTGGCACAAGCCGGTCTCGCGTCCGCAGAAGGGCCGCCTCAAGCAGTCCTGCGCGTACATCTTCTAGGGAGCCAAGGGCCAGGGCGACGCCAACCGGAACCCCGTCTACCTGCCCGGCCTCTACTCCGCGAGCCAGCTCAGGAAGGACCGCGTACACATCACTCAGAAGCCCCTCGATGTGATGCAGGAGCTGGTGAAGATCTGTCCGCCAGGTGGCACGGTCCTCGGCCCCTTCACCGGCTCCGGGACCACCGGCGTCGCTGCCCTGCGCGAGGGGTGCAAATTCGTCGGCATCGAACGATCCGACCACCACCGAATATGAGACAGGGCCGTTCTTCTTACAGTCCCCCCGGACTCAACGCTGCGCTGGATCAGGCCAGCAGCACGGTCGAGGTCAAGGCCAAGATCCAGTTCAGGGTTCGGAAGTGAAGGCATGAGTTCGGCAGCAGAAGCTGCGCTGACCACGTAGGTGGTCGGTGGGGTTCGCTGCTGTGCGTGTCCAGATGCCCCGGGGGTGGTCCGTTGGTACTGCTGTGGCCGAGTGATATGTGATCGTGTTGGGCCATTGGTATAGGGGGTTTGAGCTCTGTTGAACCAACAGTCGTACAGATGCTGAGATGGATGCGTCAATGGCGCTGCGGTCCTTAAAGGGTCTCCGCGGCGCCATTGTCGTGTGCGCGTACAGCGGCCGACGGAAGGGGCGGGGCACATTGCTGAAGAGGGTGTTCGTGGCGGCGGATCCGGGTCGGATGCGGCTGCGTTTCGCGAGCCGGGCCGTGCTGGGGATCGGGCTCGCGGTGACGCTGTGCGGAGTGGTCGGGCACTCGCTGGTGCCGGCCATCGCGGGGGGACTGACTGCGCTTCTCGCTCTGTTCACGGTGACGGATGCGACGGTACGTGGGCAGGCGGTGACGACGGCGCTGCTGCCGGTCGTGGGGTTGCCCGTACTTGCGCTCGCGGCCGTGGTGCATGACGTGCCTGTCGCGCGGGACGCATTGTTCCTCACTGTCGTAGGGGTGGGGGTGTACGCGCGGCGCTGGGGGCCGCGCGGGCACTCGCTCGGCGTGTTCGCCTTTATGGCCCTTTTCGCAGCCCAGTTTCTGCACGCTGTGCCTGCGCAGCTGCCCGAACTGTACGGGGCCATGCTTCTGTCGTTGATTGCGTCGGCCGCAGTGCGGTTCGGGGTGTGGTGCTACGAGCGTCGGATGCCGGGGCCGGCTGTGGTGCCCGCGCCGACAGGGGGTAACCGGCTCGGCCGGATGACGACGCGGCAGGCCGTGCAGGCCACTGTGGGAGCCGGGTTCGCGCTCGCTGCCGGGCAGGTGCTCTCCGATGAGCGCTGGTACTGGGCAGTCGGTGCCACGTGGTGGGTGTTCGTCAATACGACCTCGCGCGGCGAGACAGTGGTGCGGGGATTCAGGCGGTTCCTGGGAACAGCGCTGGGTGTGGTGCTGGGCTTCGCAGTTGCTGTGCCGCTGCACCATGAGCCGATGATCGCCGCCGTGGTCATCGCGCTCAGCGTCTTCGGGATCTTCTACACCGCCGCCGTCTCCTATACGTGGATGATGTTCGCGGTGACCGTGATGGCGAGCATGCTGTACGGGCTGCTCGGGGTGCTCGACACGGGGCTACTTGCACTACGGGTGAGCGAGACGGCGGTCGGCGCGCTCGGAGCTGTGCTGGCAGTGCTGTTCGTGCTTCCGGTGACCACGCACTCGGTGACCGACGCATGGGTCGAGCGTGCGCTGCACTGTGTGCACGCCTGCACGGCTGAGACCGCGGCACGGCTCGCCGGAAGCGCGGACGCCGATCCAGTCCCGCGCGTGGCGGAGTTGGACGCGATCCTGGGGCGGGTGCGGCTGTCGCTCACGCCGCTCGTGCACCCCTTCAACCCGATGCGGGCGCGCAAGAAGCGCGCTCGGCAGGTGCTCGCGCTGCTCGACGACTGCGCGCGTGAGGTGCGCGGGCTCGCGTCGGTAGCAGCCGACCCGGAGGCCTCTCACGACGCGCGGCTTGCTGCTGCCTGCTGGCGGGTAGAGGCCGCGGTCGAGGCGCTTACCGACGCGCCGACCGTCCGTCGGCGCGTCCGCGTCGACGATGCGGCGGCTCCCGAACCTACAGGCGCCGAGCCCGTGCTCGCCCACCTCCAGGCCCTGGAGCACGCTCTGCTTGAACTCGCTGTCCCCCTGCGCAGGACCAGTCAGGTTTCGTCCAGCGCCTGAGCCGACGAGGCTGTGCAGCGCATCGGTCAGATACCTGTGTTGAGCAGCCTCGCGGCCCTCCCGATAGAGGACGGCATCAGGTGCCGGTAGCTGCGGTAGGTCACCTCGATGGACTTGTGGCCCATCCATTCGGCGACATCCGTGATCGGGATGCCCATGCTGAGGCAATTGGAAGCGAAGAAGTGGCGAAGGCCGTACATCGTGTAGGGCACCTTGATACCCGCTGAGCGCAGAACCTTCCGCCACTTACTGCGAAACGCATTTCCGCAGTAGTACGGGCTGCCGCCGACGCCGGCTCCTCCCCGTCCACCATTGGTCAGTAGGTACCCGTGCTCATCGGCGGCGTGAGTCTCCGCGTATTGCAGCAAGAATGCTCGCGTCTTTGCGGGCAGTGGCGTCTCGCGGAATTCTCCCCAGCTGCGGTGCTTGAGCGGTGCTGGTATTCGCTGGCGCCCATGAATCTGATTACTGATGCGGTAGACATCGTCGGCGACGAGCCCGTTGATGTTGGTGGCATGTGCCTCACCGTTTCGTAGGCCACATGACGACATCATTTCCACTACGAGGCGCAAGTCTTCGTCGTGTGCGTGCTGCCTGATGAGGTTGAGCTCCTCCAGGGACGGGATGAGGATGTCCTTGCGCCGGTAGTCCGGGGGAGTAGCGTCCATGAACGGGTCCAGGCCCAGGCCACCGCGAAGCCGCGCCGAGTTGATCGCCAGACGCAGAACTTTGTACGCGGTCATCTGCGCCGCGCTGCCGATGCCGTCGAGGGCCATGTCGGCGACGAAGTCGTCCACGGTGTCGGCCGTGAAGGTGCCGATCTTGCGTGACCCCAGGCGGGGGAATATGTGCACCGTCAGAGCCCGCTCATAGCTTTCGACGCTATTGTCCGTGAGCCCGCGTGCTCGGTGCCGAATCCAGTTGGACGCGAAGTCCTCAAGAGTCTGGACGGCGATCCTCTCTCCGTCGGAGGGGCCTGCCTTCGCTGCTCCCTTCTTCGCCTGGTACATCTCCGTGAGCCGGGCCGTCGCCTTGTCCTGTGTGGAGTAGCCCGACTCCTCACGTTGCTTGCCGAACGCGTCCCTGTAGCGGATCTTGTAGGGGTGCAGGCACCGGGTCGGTGCCTTGCAATCGCACTCCTTGAAGAAGCTGCCCATCCCGCGTGCGAGGGTCTTGGTGGCCACGTGCTGACTCCGTACTCATGCTGACCTTTTACTGACCCCGGGGGCGTCAGTATGGCGCTGACCTGCGGCCGCGCCTAACGAGCAGCTTTCATGACCTTCTTCGCCGCGCAGTTCCTGCACACCGTGCCCGACCAGCTCCCCGAGCTGTACGCCGCCGTACTCCTCTCGCTCGGCGCCGCGTCGGCCGTGCGGTTCGGTCTGTGGTGTTACGAGCGGCGCCTGCCGGCGCCCGCGGCGGTGGCGGCGCCCACTGGCGGGAGCCGGCTCGCACGCATCACGACGCGGCAGGCCGTGCAGGCGACCGCGGGCGCCGGCTTCGCGCTCGCCGCCGGTCAGGTGCTGTCCGACCAGCGGTGGTACTGGGCCGTGGGCGCCACGTGGTGGGTGTTCGTGAACACGACGTCCCGCGGGGAGACCGTGGTGCGCGGGTTCCGGCGGTTCCTCGGCACGGTGCTCGGCATCGTCCTCGGCTTCGCCGTGGCCGTGCCGCTGCACGACCAGCCCGTCGCGGCCGCCGTGATCGTCGCCCTCAGCGTGTTCGGGATCTTCTACACCGCCGCCGTCTCGTACACGTGGATGATGCTCGCCGTCACCGTCATGGCGAGCATGCTGTACGGGCTGCTCGGCGTGCTCGACCCGGCGCTGCTGGTCCTGCGGGTCGGCGAGACCGCCGTCGGGGCGCTCGGCGCCGTGCTCGCGGTGCTGCTCCTGCTGCCGGTGACCACGCACTCCGTCACCGACGCGTGGGTCGAACGTGCCTTGCGCTGCGTGCACGCCTGCACCGCCGAGGCCGCCGCCCGGCTGGCGGGTTCACCGACGGCCGACCCGGCCCGGCGAGTGGCCGAGCTGGAGTCGATCCTCGGCAGGGTGCGGCTCTCGCTCGCGCCGCTGGTGCATCCGTTCAGCCCGATGCGGGCGCGGATGGGGCGGGCCCGGCACGTACTCGCGCTGCTCGACGACTGCGCGCGCGAGGTGCGCGGGCTCGCCTCCGTCGTCGCCGACCCTGAGGCCTCGCACGACGCGCGGCTCGCCGCGGCCTGCTGGCGCGTGGAGACAGCCGTCGAGGCGCTCACGGACACGCCGGCGGTCGGGGCGCGTCGCCGGACCGAATCCGCGACGCTGCCGCAGCTCGTCGAGGGTGAACCCGTGCTGGCTCATCTCCACGCCCTGGAGCAGGCCCTGCTCGAACTCGCCGTTCCCCTGCGCGGATCCGACCGCGTTCCGGTCAGCGCCTGAGCCCTCGCGGCGACGCGCCCCTCGCGCCGCGGGCCCTCCCGAGGGGCGTGCGCCGCGAACTTCGCGCCCCAATACTGCCCTGTGCGCTCCCCTCACCTCGGAGCCCGATCGCGCGGACGGCCGCGGCCCTGTGTCACTCGTCCCACCTGCGGCAACGCCCCGTGGGGTGGGCGGTCCGGCATGTTCCGGGGCGGATTCGCCTGTCACGTAGACGACGGATCGGCCCCCGGACGGGTGACGCAGCGGCATCATGTGGACGCACGGAGTGCGCGGCCCCGCGGGAGGGCACGCGGCCGGGGACCCCCTGGGAGTGCGCCATGCCCGATACACCGCAGCGAACCGACGGGCCCGCCGGATGGCTGGACCGAGCCGAGGCCAGGGACGGAGCCACGGACCGGGACCGAGCTGTCCCTTGGGATGGTGCCGCACCGTGGGACTGCCCGGAAGGCGCCACCCGCCATCGCTCCTCCGCACCCGCGCACGCACCCGCCGGCATCGGCCACCCCCGCAGCCCCGACTCCCGCGGCCCCCACCCCCGTAACCCGGCCCCCCGCACCCCGGAGCTCTGGCCCGTCGCCTCCGGCTTCATCCGCGCCCACCACGCCGAGGAGCGGCTCGGTGACCCGGCCGCCCGCCTCGCGGAGGCATACGCCGAGATCGCGGACACGGGAACGTATCGCCACACCGAGCGCGAGCTCACCTTCGGGGCCCGCGTCGCCTGGCGGAACGCCAACCGCTGCATCGGCCGCCTCTACTGGAACTCCCTGCACGTCCGCGACCGCCGCCACCTCACCGCCGCCGAGGACATCGCAGCCGCCTGCGCCGACCATCTGCGCGAGGCATCGCAAGGAGGCCGCATCCGTCCTCTCATCACCGTCTTCGCGCCCGACGCGCCCGACCGCCCCGGGCCCCGCATCTGGAACGAACAGCTCATCCGGTACGCGGGGTACGTCCAGCGTGACGGCCGCGTCGTCGGCGACCCGCGCAATGAAGGCCTCACCGCGCTCGCCCGGCGCCTCGGCTGGCGCGGCGGTGACGGCACCCCCTTCGACGTACTGCCCCTGATCGTCCAGGGCATCGACGACAAGCCACGCTGTTTCGACCTGCCGCCCGACGCGGTCCTCGAAGTGCCCATCGAGCACGAGGACCACGACTGGTGGGCCGGGCTGCGCCTGCGCTGGCACGCCGTGCCCGCCCTGTCCACGATGTGCCTGGAGATCGGCGGGATCTGCTACCAGGCAGCCCCCTTCAACGGCTGGTACATGGGTACCGAGATAGGCGCCCGCAACCTCGCCGACACCGACCGCTACGACCTCCTGCCGCGCATCGCGGAACGCCTCGGCCTCGACACCACCAGCGACCGGTCCCTGTGGAAGGACCGCGCCCTCGTCGAGCTGAACCGCGCCGTCCTGTCCTCCTTCGACCGCGCCGGCGTCACCGTCACGGACCATCACACCGAGTCCCGGCGCTTCCTCACCCACCTCGACCGCGAGGAGCGCAAGGGCCGCACCGTGGGCGCCGACTGGTCCTGGATCGTGCCGCCGATCTCCGGCTCGGCGACCCCCGTCTTCCACCGCACGTACGACACCACGCAGCGCACGCCGGCGTACGTGCAGCATCCCGAGGCGCTCGCCAGAGCGGCCGGCGAGTTCTTGGTCTAGGGCCTGTCTTCAGATGTGATCCGGCCTGATCCGAACGAAAGCCCCAGGACCCGCTGCTACCGTCGGCCGCACGAACGGCGAGCACCGGGCTCACCGTGCAGGCGGTGCGAGGGGATTCGCGTGGGCGACAGGCAGGGCGGACGGGCGTACATCGGATCCTTCACCGCCGCGGGGGGCTCCGGGATCCTCACCGCGTCCGTCCACATGGACAGCGGCTCACTCACCGTGCTCAGCGCCGTCGACACCCTCCCCGACCCCTCGTACCTCGCGCTCTCGCCCGCGGGCGACTTCCTCTACGCGGTGAGCGAGACCGCCGACGGGGCCGTGGCGGCGTTCCGTACGGGGGACGGCAAGCCGGAACTCGCCGGGCGCGGCGTCCTCGTTCGCGGCTCGGGCCCCACCCATCTCGCCCTGTACGACGGCCATGTACTCACCGCCAACTACGGCTCGGGAAGCGTCACTTCGGTACGGCTGCGCGCCGACGGCACCCTCGACGGCGACTCCGCCGAGGTGCTGCGCCACGAGGGTTCGGGCACCCACCCCAAGCGCCAGCAGGGCCCGCACGCCCACCAGGTGGTGCCGGACCCCAGCGGCCGCTGGGCCGTCAGTGTGGACCTCGGCACCGACTCCGTACGCGTCTGCTCGATGAAGGGCACAGGCCTGGGCGTCCACCGCGAGGTCGCGCTGCGGCCCGGCTCAGGGCCCCGGCACCTCGCGTTCCACCCGCGCGGCGACCGCGCGTACATCCTGAACGAGCTCACGCCGACCGTCACCGTCTGCCTGTGGGACGCCGCCGAGGGCGCCCTGCAGCCGCTCGGCGAGATCTCCGTGCTGCCGGACGCGCCGCACGGCGACGCCTTCCCGTCCGCGGTCGTCGTGGCGCCCGACGGGCGCTTCCTGTGGACCGCCACCCGCGGCGCGAACGTCATCTCCGTCCTCGCCCTCGACGCCACCGGCGACCGCCCCGCGCTGCGCGCCACCGTGTCCTGCGGCGGCGACTGGCCGCGCGACCTGGCCCTGCACCCCTCGGGCCGCTTCCTGTACGCGGCGAACGAGCGGTCCGGCGACGTGACCTGGTTCTCCGTGGACCGCGAGACCGGCCTCCCGCGCCGCGGCGGCTCCATCGAGGCGCCCGCCGCGTCCTGCGTGGTCTTCGGCTGAGACCGTTCCCGAGCGGATACGGAGACGGGCCCGGCCCCATGGGGGTTCGGGCCCGTCTCCGGTGCCTGTGTCCGTGCCTGGTCCGCTGGGACCTAGAGGACCGGCGCGCCCTGCGGCTGCTGCGGGGCGATGCCCAACGCCGTCGCGTACTTCGACAGGGCCAGCTTGCCGATCGCCGGGTAGGCGCCCAGCGACTCGGCGGACGCGCAGCCCGCCTCGTTCGCCGCCGCCTGGAGGAGGCTGGCGTCTATCTCCGGACCGATCAGGTACGGCGCGAGCGCCAGCTGCTGCGAGCCGGAGCCGCGCAGCTGCTCGGCGGTCGCCGCGATGGCGCCCTCCTCGTCGAGCGCGGCCGCCATGACCGGCACCGCGAGGCGCGCGGCCAGGAGCATGCCGGTGATCCCGGCCGCCTGGACGGCCTCGTCGCCGCCGACCGAGGCGAGGATGATGCCGTCGGCGGCGGTGGCCACCGTGAACAGCCGGGCGCGGTCGGCACGGGCCAGGCCCGCCTCCGAGAGACGCACGTGCAGCGCCTCCGCGAGCAGCGGGTGCGGGCCGAGGACATCCGTCAGCTCGGCGGCCGTACGGCTGTCGATCACGGCCTGCCGGATACGGCGCGTGAGCGCGCTGTCCGGGCCCGCGAGCAGGGGCACGACCACGGCGACCGGTCCGTCGGGCTCCGCGACGTCGGCGCCTGCGGCACGGGCCTGCTCGAAACGGGCGGTGCGCTCCTTCGCGGCGCGCGACAGCACGGCCCGCAGGGAGGGGAACTCGGCGAAGGCCGAGGCCTCGGCGGCCTCCGAGTCGTCACCGTCGAGGTATCCGATGCGGGCGTCGAGGCCCGGCAGCTCGGAGCGGGCGATGCTCACGACCTCTTCGGCGAGGCTGCGCGAGGCGCTGCTGGGCGTGCCGGGCACCGCGAGGACGAGTGCGGGTGCGCCCTCGGGGGCGGCCACGGGTTCCGGGCGGCGGTGCCGACCGGGCTGACGGGGTCGCGGCATTCGTACAGGCAGGCCGGATGCAGGCCCAGTGGGGGAGCTCATGCCGCCGCATGCTACTGGCTCGCGGGTCTCCCTTGTTCGGGGAGGGGGCAGCTGAGCGGTATCCGTCCGGATTTATCCTTTCAGTGACGAATGGCTCAACTGTCCAGGTCAGAGGGGGTGCAAGGGCCGCCCTCAGTGGCCGGCATCCTTCCGGGGGACGTGGAGGAGGCGGCCGTCGCACGGCAGGAGCAGGCCGTCGAGCGCGAGCGCGGCGGCGATCACCAACGCACCGTGCAGGGGGTCGCCGGTCGCCGACACGGCTTCGGCGTACGGGAGTTGGTCCGCGAGCTCGGCACGGAGCGGGGCGAGCAGCGGCTCGCCCATCTTGAACAGGCCGCCCGTGAGCGCCACTTCACTGCCGTCGCCCGCAGGGCACACCGCGGCCGCCCCCTCGGCGATATGGGCTGCCGCCTCACGCAGGATTCCGGCGGCGACGGAGTCGTCGAGTGCGGCGCGGGCCACGTCCGGCGCGAAGGAGGCAAGGACGGCGGGACGGTCCGTACGCGGATAGATCCGTGCGGGCAGCCCGGCCGCCGGGCCGAACCGCTCCTCCGCCAGGGCGAGCAGCGCGGCGGAGCCCCCGCGCCGTCCGTCGTACGCCCGCATCGCCGCGTCCAGGCCCGCACGGCCGATCCACGCGCCGCCCCCGCAGTCGCCGAGGAGATGCCCCCAGCCGTCGGCCCTGCGCCAGGTGCCGAGGTCCGTGCCGAGCGCGATCATGCCGGTGCCCGCGGCGACGACCGCGCCGGGCCGCTGGCCGAGCGCGCCCGCGTACGCGGTGACACCGTCCGCTGCCAACGCGAGCCGCCGTACGCCCAGTTCGGACGCGAGCGCGTCCGGGAGCGCGGCCCGCAGTCCGTCGCCGAGCGTGGCCATGCCGGCCGCGCCGACGGCGACCGCGCTCACCCGCGGGACGCCCGGGCCGCGGTCGCCGACGCGGGCGAGCAGTTCCCGGGCCATCGGAACCATCTGTGCGAGCAGATGCCCGGCGTCGATACCCGCCGCGCCGGTCCGCACGGGCTCGCGGGACACCGTCGTCTCGGGACGTGTGAGGTCCCCGGCGGCGGCGAGCGCCACGCGCAGACCGGAGCCACCGGAGTCGACGCCGAGGACCCACTCGGGGCCCGCGGGGCAGTTCCCTCCGTCGCCCGGCCCGGCAGCGGCGGACCCGCGGGTCACGGCAGCCGCCAGTCCACCGGCTGTCCGCCCTGCCGCGCCAGCAGGTCGTTGGCCCGGCTGAACGGGCGCGAGCCGAAGAAACCGCGGTCCGCCGACATGGGGGACGGATGCGCGGACTCCACGGACGGCAGGTCGCCGAGGAGCGGGCGCAGATTGCGGGCGTCGCGGCCCCACAGGACGGACACGAGCGGGCGGCCGCGCGCGGCCAGCGCCGTGATCGCCTGCTCCGTCACCTCTTCCCAGCCCTTGCCGCGGTGTGCGGCGGGGCGGCGCGGGGCCGTGGTGAGCGCCCTGTTCAACAGGAGCACGCCCTGCCGCGTCCAGGGCGTCAGGTCGCCGTTCGACGGCTGGGGCAGGCCCAGGTCCGTGTTCAGCTCGCGATAGATGTTGATGAGGCTGCCGGGCAGCGGCCGCACCTCGGGCGCGACCGAGAACGAGAGCCCGACGGCATGTCCCGGCGTCGGATAGGGGTCCTGGCCGACGATCAGGACCCGCACCTCGTCGAACGGCTGCTGGAACGCGCGCAGCACGTTCGCCCCGGCCGGGAGGTACGTGCGTCCCGCCGCGATCTCCGCGCGCAGGAACTCGCCCATCGCGGTGATCTGATCCGCGACGGGTTCAAGGGCCTTCGCCCAGCCGGCTTCTACGATTTCGTGCAAGGGTCGTGGTGCCACGGGCGTCACCCTACTGCCGTGAGGGACGGGCCGATCAACCGACCACGGCCGCCCGCACGCACAGCACGTCCGGCAGATGGGAGGCCAACTGCCGCCAGCTGTCACCGTCGTCGGCCGACGCGTACACCTCGCCGTTGCGATTGCCGAAGTACACGCCCGCCGGGTCGGAGTCGTCCGTGCACATCGCGTCGCGCAGCACCGTCCCGTAGTGATCGCCCTGCGGGAGCCCCGCCGTCAGTGGCTCCCAGGACCGGCCCGCGTCCTCGGTACGGAAGACGCGGCAGTGCCTCTCGGCGGGCACCCGGTCCGAGTCGGCGTTGATCGGGAACACGTACGCCGTGTCCCCGCGGTGCGGATGCGCGGCGGCGGCGAAGCCGAACGTCGAGGGGAGGCCCGCCCCGATGTCGTGCCACCGGGAGCCGCCGTCGTCGCTGCGGTAGACCCCCCAGTGGTTCTGGAGGTAGAGGCGGTCCGGGTCGGCCGCGTCCTGTGTGACCTTGTGGACGCACTGGCCGAACTCGGGGTTCGGATCCGGCAGGAAGACCGCGGAGACCCCGGAGTTGGCGGGCTCCCAGTTCTGTCCGCCGTCCCGCGTGCGGAACACCCCGGCCGTGGACACCGCGACCGTCACCGCGTTCGCGTCACGCGGATCGGTGACCACCGTGTGCAGGCCCTCACCGCCGCCGCCGGGCACCCACTTCGACCGCGTCGGGTGCTCCCACAGCGGACGCACGAGATCGAACGTCTCGCCCCGGTCCTCCGAGCGGTAGAGCGCCGCCGGCTCCGTGCCCGCGTACACCACGTCCCGCTCGGCGGCGGCCGGATGCAGTTGCCACACGCGCTCCAGCGAGGCCCCCGTGTCCTTCGGGAACTTGACCGCGGGGTGCGACGGCTCGGTCCACGTACGGCCCAGGTCGTCGGAGTGGAAGACCGACGGGCCGAAGTGCGCACTGTCCCCGCCCGCGAGCAGCCGTGGGACATCGCCCCGCGTGTCGATCGCCACCGAGTACACGGCCTGCGAATTGAAGTACGGGCCTTCGTCGAACTCCCACGCGCCGCCGCCCCGCTTGCGGCCGATGAAAAGCCCCTTGCGCGTGCCAACCGTCAGCAGCACTTCAGTCATGCCGGACACCTCCGAGGACGCCTTTGTCTCAAGTACGGATCAGTCTGCACCCGACCACTGACAGTCACCCTCAGAGCTTGCATAGTCGCAGGTCACACCGGCTGGGCGGCCTCTCCCTCCGGCACCTGCAGGGACAGTGACACGCCACCTGGTGGCCGGCTCCGCGCGGCGCCGCGACCGGCGGCTCGACCTCGGCGCAGACGTCCTGCGCGAGAGGGCAGCGAGTGCGGAACCGGCCCCGACGGCGGCTTCGCGGCGGACGGTGACTCACCTGGTGTCGCCAACAAGCGTGCCGCCAGGGCGGGGACGTGCCCGGCGGTGCCGGGGGAGAGGTTCGCCTGCGCGAGTACTTCGTCCCGGAGGTATGGCGAACTTGGTTCGGTTCTCCCTAGGGTTCGAGTGGAAATCGAAGACCCGTCGAACGAACCAGTCGAACGAACCCGCCGAACGAACCAGCGCGCTGAGGCAAGCAACCGAGCGACGAAGAGGGCGTGTGTCCGACACAGCGCAGGGTGAACCGGGTCAACCCGCAGGCCGTGGCTCTCGGCGGCGCGCTCGCCGCCGCCGAGCCTCTGGTCGTCGCCGTGCGCGGAGTCCTGTACGAGCGCTGCCTGCCGCTCGCGACGTCGGACCTGGAGACACCACGACGGTCGCGGGCCGCGACGCAGGACTGATCGGCGCGGGCCTCACCGCCCTGCGCCACAACCTCCCCACCGCACCCGTCCCCCAGGAAGAGAGCGCCTCGGCATGACCAGCACGGCCCCCGCACGCCGCCTGCGCATCGGCATCGGCGGCATCGGCATCGAGTCCTCCACGTTCTGCCCGCACCGCTCCACCACGGACGACTTCCGGCAGACGCGCGGCCGGGAACTCCTCGACCGCTACACGTGGACCAGGCCCGACTCCGAACTCGCCGACGTGGTCGAGTGGGTGCCGCTGCTGCACGCGACCTCGCTGCCCGGCGGCCCGGTCGAGGCGGAGTCGTACCTGGTCCTCAAGGACGAACTCGTCACCCGCATACGCGAGGCGGGCCCCCTCGACGGCATGGTCTACGACATCCACGGCGCCATGAGCGTCATCGGCCTCACCGACGCCGAGGGCGACCTGACGGACGCGGTCCGCGCCGCGCTCGACGCGCACGGCACCCGCCCCCTGCTGTCCGCCGCGATGGACCTGCACGGCAACGTCTCGCGCCGCTTCGCCGACCCCTGCGACCTGCTCACGGCCCACCGCCTCGCCCCGCACGAGGACGCGTGGGACACCCGCGAGCGCGCCGCCCGCAATCTCGTACGCTGCCTGCGCGACGGCACGCGCCCGCACCGCGCCTGGGTCCAGGTGCCCGTCCTGCTGCCCGGCGAGAAGACCAGCACCCGCCTCGAACCCGCCAAGTCCCTGTACGCCTCGCTCGCCGAGACGGAGAAGCTTCCGGGCATCCTCGACGCGGCGATGTGGGTCGGCTACGCCTGGGCGGACGAGCCGCGCTGCAAGGCCGCCATCGTCGTCACCGGCGACGACGGCGAACTCGCCGCCGCGGAGGCGGAGAAGCTCGCCCGGCGCTACTGGGACGCCCGCAGGGACTTCGTCTTCGCCGGCCCGACCGGCAGCGCCGAGGAGTGCGTCGAGAAGGCGGTGGCCTCCGACAAGCGCCCCTTCCTCATCAGCGACTCCGGCGACAACCCGACCGCGGGCGGCGCCGGCGACCTCGCGTACATGCTGGGCAAGCTCCTCGCGAACGACGCCATCCGCACGGGCGAGGTCACGGCCGTGCACCCGGGCATCACCGACCCGGTCGCCGTGGCCCGCTGCTTCGAGGCGGGAGTGGGCTCCGAGGTGACGCTGAGCGTCGGTGGCAAGGTCGACGCCGGTCACGGCGGACCGTACGAACTCACCGGTACTGTCACGGCGCTGCAGCGCGCCACCGGGCAGAAGGACCGGGCCGAGGGCGGCGCCTGCGACCGCGGCGTCGACATGGCGGCCGTGCGCGTCGGCGGACTCACCGTCGTCCTCGTGGAGCGCCGCAAGCCGTTCCACACGCTCGCGGACTTCATGGGGCCGGCCGAGGGCGGCCTCGGTGTCGACCCGCGCACGTACGACCTGGTCGTCGTGAAGATCGGCTACCTGGAGCCCGAACTCCACGACATGGCCGCCGACTGGCTGCTCGCCCTCACCCCGGGCGGCGTCGACCAGGACCTCCTGCGTCTGGGGCACCACCGGGTCGAGCGGCCGCTGTACCCGTTCGACGACGACGCGTACGCGGACGGGCCGGGCCCCGACCTCACGGCCGTGCTCCTGTAGGCGGGCGTGCCCTTGCGGACGGGCGCGGACCGGAGTCGCGGAGCGGCCGCTTCCGGGTGAGGCTGGAGAGGCCCGTACCGGCTGTCGACGAGCCGGTGCGCCGAAACCGCGCGCTGAAGGAGACACGATGCGGCAGGACAAACAGCCCGGCTACGGCCCCGTGGTGTTCCGCGACCGGTCGGCGGGCTATGCCTTTCTGACCCGCTCGACGGCCTCCAGCGAAGAGACGATCGAGTGGGACGACGGCGAGACCTACCCCGTCGTCGACGTGGAGATCTCCTCCGAGTCGCACCCCTTCTACACGGGCAAGGCGCGAGTGGTCGACGCCGAGGGGCAGGTCGCCAAGTTCGAGAAGCGGTACGGCGAACAGGACAAGGGCTGACCGACCGCCGTACCGCTGGGGGACCGGACCGTACCGCTGGGGCTCAGACCGAGCGGTGGTACTGGTCCGGCACGTGCACGTCCCCGCCGAGCTCGCGCGCCGCCGAGCGCGCCCACGACGGGCTGCGCAGCAGTTCACGGCCGAGCAGGACGGCGTCGGCCTCGCCGTTGGCGAGGATCTTCTCGGCCTGCTCCACGTCGGTGATGAGGCCGACGGCGGCCACGGCCAGCTCCGTCTCGGCCTTCACGCGCGCGGCGAAGGGGACCTGGTAACCGGGTCCGACCGGGATGCGGACGCCGGACGCGTTGCCGCCGGTCGAGACGTCGAGCAGATCGACGCCGTGCTCCTTGAGGAGGGTGGCGAGGCGCACGGTCTCGTCGGGCGTCCAGCCGTTCTCCTCCAGCCAGTCGGTGGCGGAGACACGGAAGAAGAGCGGCTTGTCCTGCGGCCACACCTCGCGGACCGCGTCGACGACCTCGAGGGCGAAACGCACCCGGTTGTCGAAGGAGCCGCCGTACTCGTCCGTGCGGACGTTGGAGTGCGGCGAGAGGAACTGGCCGATCAGATAGCCGTGCGCGCCGTGGATCTCGGCGACGTCGAAGCCCGCGTCCAGGGCCCGGCGGGCGCCGTCGGCGAACTGGCCGACGATCTCGCGGATCCGCTCCACGGTGAGCTCGGCCGGGACGGGGTGCTTGTCGTCGAAGGCGAGGGGGCTCGGCGCGACCGAGTCCCAGCCGTGCGCGTCGGCGCCGACCGGGGCGCCGCCCTTCCAGGGCCGGTCGGTCGACGCCTTGCGCCCGGCGTGCCCGAGCTGGATGCCCGGGACGGTGCCGTGCGCCTTGAGGAAGGCGGTGATCCGGCGGAGCGCCTCGACCTGCGTGTCGTTCCAGATACCGAGGTCGTACGGGCTGATGCGGCCCTCGGGGCTGACAGCGGTGGCCTCGACGATGATGAGCCCGGTGCCGCCGGCGGCGCGGGCCGCGTAGTGCGCGAAGTGCCAGTCGTTCGGGGCGCCGGTCAGCGGGCCCTCGGGAGCGGCGCTGTACTGGCACATCGGCGGCATCCAGACCCGGTTGGGGATGGTCAGCGACCGAAGGGTGTAGGGCTCGAACAGCGCGCTCACGGCAGACTCCTATACGTTCACGACGGGCGTGGCGGGTCCTCGTACGATAGGCATCGTAGTACGGCACCTGTCAAACTACGACGGGTCTCGTACAATGGGCCTGACGCAACCGGAACGCACCCGCCGCCCCCGTCCGCAGACCGGGCCGAACGAAGTGGAGCCGCCGTGACGACCGCCGCACCGAGCAGCAGGGCGCTTGCTCACCCCACGCGTGACGAGATCCGCCTGGAGTCGGTGCTGCACGCGCTCGCCGACCCGATGCGCCTGCGGGTGGTGCGGGAGCTGGCGGCCGAGGAGGGCGAGGACGCGGAGCTCTCCTGTTCGCACTTCGTCCTGCCGGTCACGAAGTCGACCACCACGCACCACTTCCGCGTCCTGCGCGAGAGCGGCGTGATCCGGCAGATGTACCGGGGCACCGCCAAGATGAGCGTGCTGCGCCGCGCCGATCTAGAGGTGCTCTTCCCTGGGCTGCTCGACAGCGTTCTCGCGGCCGCCGCCCTTCAGGACGGCCGGCTCGGGGGCTGAACTCCCGCTTCCCGGAAGGTGGTTGAACAGCAGGTTGAGCGCGATCGCCGTGAGGCAGCCCGCGCTGATCCCGCTGGTCATGACCGTCTGGAACCAGTCGGGGAACTTCGCGTAGATCCCGGGCACACCCACCGGAAGCACGCCCACCGCGACCGACACGGCGACGACCGTCAGGTTGTGGTTGCCCGCGAAGTCGACCCGGGCCAGCGTTCGCACGCCGCTCGCCGCGACCGTGCCGAACATGACCAGGCCCGCGCCGCCGAGCACCGGCGCCGGGATGGCGGCGACGACCGCGCCCAGCTTGGGCAGCAGGCCGAGCAGCACCAGAATCCCGCCGGCCGTGGCGACGACCCAGCGGCTGCGCACCCGCGTCATGCCCACAAGGCCGACGTTCTGCGCGAACGCGGTGTACGGGAACGTGTTGAACACGCCGCCGAGGACCGTGGAGAAGCCGTCCGCGCGCAGACCGTCCGCCAGCGAACGCGGCTGGACGGGCCGCCCCGTCATCTCTCCCACCGCGATGAAGTCGCCCGTCGTCTCGGTCATCGTCACCAGCGCCACGATCAGCATCGACACGATCGCCGCGCCGTGGAACGTCGGCGTGCCGAAGTGGAACGGCGTGCTGATGCCCACCCAGTGCGCGTCACCGACACCGCCGAAGTCCGTGAAACCGGTAGGCACCGCGACGGCCGTCCCGACGACCATGCCGACAAGCACCGCGACGCGGCTCAGGAACGGAGGCGCGAACCGCTGCACGGCGAGGACCAGCACGAGGACGAACGCGGCCAGCGCGATGTTCCTCGGGGCGCCGAAGTCCTTCGAACCCGCGCCGCCCGCGACCCAGTTGCCCGCCACCGGCAGCAGCGAGACACCGATGATCAGGATGACCGTGCCGGTGACCAGCGGCGGGAAGAAGCGCAGCAGCCTGCCGAAGACCGGAGCGAGCAGCATCATCGCGAGCCCGGCGACGATCACCGCCCCGTAGATCGCGGGAAGCCCGCCGCCCGTCGTGCCGATGAGCACCATGGGCGAGACCGCGGCGAACGTACAGCCCTGGACGATCGGCAGCCGTACGCCGAACCGCCACACACCGACGCACTGGATCAGCGTCGCGATACCGCACACCAGCAGATCCGCGGTGATGAGATACGCGAGGTCGGCGGGCGACAGCTTCATCGCGCCGCCCACGATCAGCGGCACGGCGACCGCACCCGCGTACATGGCGAGTACATGCTGCACACCGAACACGGCCAGCTGCCGCACGGGCGGCACCTCGTCGACGGGGTGTACGGACGGTGGGGCGGCCGGGGCTGCCATGGGCACTCCAAGGGGCTGTCGGAACGCGGACACGCAGGCGAATGCGGGTGCGGGGGAAGAGGTGGACAGCACGAGACCGTATGAGGCTTAAACGTTTTGTTGATTTCACGACTGTTGCCGGGATGTGTCGCCCTTCCCGGGCGCCACACGACAGTGCGTATCGCTGCTCAGACGCTACGTGTCCCGTCGCGGGCAGCCGCCAGCAGGCCCGCCCAGTCCGGGATCTTCACCGGGCCGCGCCCCAGGGACCGGCCCAGCTCCGCCTCCGCGCGCTCGATCGCGAGCCACCCGGGCCACTCGACGGCCGCACAGCCCGCCGCGCGAAGGCCGGGGAGCGCGTCATCCGGAACGTCCCGGGCCGCAAGCGCCGCGGCGTCGTCGAGCAGTGACTGCGCGGTCTCCTTGGCGCACGGGCGGTTGGTGCCGATCACGCCCGTCGGGCCGCGCTTGATCCAGCCCGCGACGTACTCGCCGGGCGAGACCTCGCCGGCCCGCAGGACACGCCCCTCGCGATGCGGCACGGTCCCGGTGGCCGCGTCGAACGGCAGCCCGTCCAAGGGCACTCCGCGGTATCCGACCGAGCGCAGGACGAGTTGCGCGTCGATGTCGTCGAACCGGCCGGTGCCGCTCACGCCGCCCGAGCCGTCCGGCGCGGTGTGCTCGAACCGCACGCCCGCCACCCGGCCCGCGGCCCCCTCCAGGAGTGCCACCGGCCGCTGGAAGAAGCGCAGATGGATGCGGCGGGGCAGACCCGGCGACGTGCGCTCGGCCCAGCCGCGCAGCACCTCGACGTTCCGCCGGTTCGCCGCCGGGAGCCCCGACGGGTCGAGGTAGGCGGGATCGAGCGCCAACTCGGCCGGATCCACGACCACTTCGACCCCGGGCAGCGTGCCGAGCTCACGCAGCTCCTTGGTGGTGAACCGGGCCTGCGAAGGGCCGCGCCGCCCCACCATGTATACGTCCCGCACCCGGCTGTCGGCCAGTGCGCCGAGCGCCGCCTGCGGCATGTCGGTGGGCGCCAGCTCGGCCGCGCCGCGGGCCAGGATCCGCGTGACGTCCACGGCGACGTTGCCCACACCGATGACGACGGCCGACTCCACGCCCCGCACGAACCCCTCGGCCACCGCGTCCGGATGCGCGCTGTACCAGGAGACGAAGTCGGTCGCCGACCAGCTGCCCGGCAGATCCTCGCCCGGTACGCCCAGATGGCGGTCGGTGGCGGCGCCCACGCAGTACACGACCGCGTGGTACATCTCCAGGAGCCGGTCGGGCGGCAGGCCGGGGCCGATCTCGACGCCGCCGACGAAGCGGACGCGCTCGTGCTCCAGGACCGTGCGCAGATTGTTCTGCAGCGACTTGATCTTCTCGTGGTCCGGTGCCACGCCGTAGCGCACCAGGCCGTACGGGCAGGGGAGCCGGTCGAGGACGTCCACGTGGACGTCCGGCACCCGCTCCTGCTGGACCAGGCTCTGCGCGGTGTAGACCCCGCTCGGCCCCGATCCCACAACGGCGACGCGCAGCACGGCGGACTCCTTCCGCAGGCCGACGGACTTCCAGCATGACACCGAGGGGGCCGGGCCGGGAGGGTGCGACGCGCGCGGAGCTCACCCGCCGGGCGTCACGACATCTTCCGCATGCGCCCGATCTCGGCCGTCTGCTGCGCGATCACGTCGTTCGCCATCTCCTCGACCTGCACGTTGTTCCCCTCGGACAGCACGTCCGTCGCCATGGTGACCGCCCCGGTGTGGTGCGTGATCATCAGCTTCAGGAAGAGTTCGTCGAACGCCGCGCCGTGCGCCGCGCGCAAGGTCTTCAGCTGTGCCTCGGTCGCCATCCCCGGCATCGCGCCGTGCTCGTGGTGCCCGCCGCTCTCGCGCTTTCTGCCGTGGGAGTCGAGCCAGCCCTCCATGGCCCCGATCTCCGGGCCCTGCGCCGCGGCGATGCGCTCCGCGAGGCGCTTGACCTGGCCCGACTCGGCTCGCTTCGGGGCGAGTTCGGTCATCTGCAGGGCCTGTGTGTGATGCGCGATCATCATCTGCGCGTAACTGAAGTCGGCCGAGTTGGGGCTGTCGTCCGGCTTGCGCTTCTGTGCGTCCTGGGCCGACAACGTCTCGGCGCCCTCGCCCGGCTTGCCCGGCGCGATCACCGAAGGCCCGGGCCGTGCACGGGAGTTGGTGTCAGCGCCCCCGCCGTCCGGCGCCGCGTCACAGCCGCCGAGTACGAGTGCGGCCACCGCGACCGTCAACGGCAGAACAACTTTCATGACGAGTACGTTGCCATCTGTTGATCTGTGCATGATGAAGACGATACTCGTGGGGTTCGTGCTCCGCTCCCGCGTGAACGGGGGATGCGGGGAAATTCTCGACGAGGGAGACAGCAGTGACCCTGTTGGACACGTCCCGAACGCGACGCAGACGCCTGGGAGTCGCCGCGACCGCGGCCGGGCTGCTGGCCGCCCTGCTCATGGGGAGCCCGGCGGCGGCGACCCCGGACCCGGGCGACGCCCCGGCCAAGTCCGAACGGCTTTCGAAGAGCGCGGCGGCCGACACCCGGGCGGCGATCGCGAACGGCGACATACCCGCCCAGGACGAGGTCGTCCACTCCGACAACATCGAACATCTCACCAACATCCCCAAGGACGTGCTGCCCGGCACCAATTCGGACCTCGCGTTCCAGGGCAAGTACGCCTTCGCGGGCAACTACGACGGCTTCCGCATCTTCGACATCAGCGACCCGAAGGCCCCGCAGACCGTCGCGCAGGTTCTGTGCCCCGGATCGCAGAACGACATCTCCGTCGCCGGCGACCTGCTCTTCCTGTCGACGGACTCCTCGCGCAGCGACAACTCCTGTGCCAGCACCACCCAGCCCGCCACGGAGAAGTCCTCCTGGGAGGGCATGAAGGTCTTCGACATCAGCGACAAGACGAACCCGAAGTACGTCGCCGCCGTCGAGACCGCCTGCGGCTCGCACACGCACACGCTGGTCCCGGAGAAGAAGGACGTCTACGTGTACGTCTCGTCGTACTCGCCGAGCGCGACGTTCCCGGACTGCCAGCCGCCGCACGACGGGATCTCCGTCATCAAGGTGCCGCGCAAGGCACCCGAGAAGGCGGCGGTGGTCAACTTCCCCGTCCTGTTCCCCGGTGAGGGGCCGGACGGCGGCGGCAACCCGGGCGGACCCACCAACCCGGGCGTCTCCAAGACCACCGGCTGCCACGACATCACGGTCCTGCCCTCGAAGGACCTGGCCGCCGGCGCCTGCATGGGTGACGGCATCCTGTTCTCCATCAAGGACCCCGAGAACCCCAAGGTCATCGACCAGGTCGAGGACAACACCAACTTCGCGTTCTGGCACTCGGCGACGTTCAGCCAGAAGGCCGACAAGGTCGTCTTCACGGACGAGCTCGGCGGCGGTGGGGCGGCCACCTGCAACGAGGCCGTCGGGCCGGACCGCGGCGCCGACGGCATCTACGCCGTCGTCGGCAAGGGCGACCAGCGCAAGCTGGTCTTCAAGAGCTACTTCAAGATCCCCCGCCACCAGGCGGACACCGAGAACTGCGTGGCCCACAACGGCTCGCTGATCCCCGTCAAGGGCAAGGACATCATGGTCCAGGCCTGGTACCAGGGCGGCGTCTCGGTCTGGGACTTCACCGACTCCTCGAAGCCGAAGGAGATCGGCTACTTCGAGCGCGGTCCGCTCACCACGGACACCCTCAAGGTGGGCGGTGCGTGGTCCGCGTACTACTACAACGGCTACATCTACTCGAACGACATCGCCAAGGGCTTCGACGTCCTGAAGCTCAGTGACCGGCGCACGGATCCGGCCAAGGGGGTCCGCATGGGCGAGCTGAACGTCCAGACGCAGCCGGACTACTTCGACTGAGACCCGGAACGTCCCGGCTCGAAGTACTGGGAGAAGTCCGGAGCGCTCTCCGGGCTTCTCCCGCCGGGCGCCGCGTCGTCCGGCGGGGTTCCGAGCTCCCACGCGAGGCCATACCGGGCGAACAGCTCCGCCCGCAGGGTCGGCAGCGGCATCGGCGCCCCCGGGACCAGCGCCGCGAACACGGCACCCATCAGCTGGGAGCGCAGCAGCGGATAGTCGCGGTCGACACTGAGCGAGCCGTTCCGCCGGACCGTGTCGCGCAGCAGCTCGGCGAGCCGCTGCTGCTCGGGGCACTGCACGAAGCCTTCGGCCTGGAGGATCCCCGCCATGTGCGTCCGCATCAGGACGGGGTGGTCGACGGCCAGGCCGAGGATCGCGTCGACGGCCCGCGCGAGGCGCTCCGGCCCGTCCTCGGTGTGCGGCTCGCGCTCCAGGGCCGCCTCCAGCGTCCGGTGCATGAGGCGGTGCACCGCGGACTGGAGCAGCTGCCGCTTGCCGGGGAAGTAGTACGACACCAGGCCTCGCGCCGAACCGGCGCGGTCCGCGATGTCACCGAGGGTCGCCGCTTCGTATCCGCGCTCCCCGACGAGCTCGATCGTCGCCTGCAGAAGCCGCTCGCGGGATCGCCGTCGCAATTCCTCATTGACCGATGCGCTGCGCGGGGACATCCTGTAACTCCTGCGTTGACTGGCTCGCAGCCAGTATACTCGTAGCGTCCCTGCCCGAGGGCCCTTTGCGGAACCTTTGGCCAGGGCTCTCGGGCGTATCCGGCGACGCGGGGGATCGTCGGATACGCCTGGTTCTGCCGGGCCGCTGTCCGGACGGCGTCGGTGCCGTCCGGACAGCGGCCCGGTACGGGTTTCCGGCACGGGACGCGGGATTCCGGTACGGGTTCCGGAACGGCCGCCGGCGCCGGAAATCCCCGCCGCGGCGGACGCCTCACGGGGCACACTGGCCCGATGCCGCAGTTGATCGCTCCCGACGTCCGCGTCCACGCCTCCTTCCTCGCCGCCATGGACGAGGCCCGCGCCGAGGGCGCCGGCGGACCCGACGACGACTCCACCGCGGGGCTCAGCCTGCGCGCGTACGGAGACACCTGGCAGGACCCGGCCGTCTTCGCCGAATACGTCGCCCGCCTGCGGCTCACCCACGGACCGCGCAGCATCCTGCGGTACGACGTCGAGTGCACGACCCTCTGGTACGTCGACGGGGACACCTACCTCGGCCGCCTCGCCATCCGCCACCGCCTCACCGCGGCCTGGCTGCGCGACGGGCACATCGGCTACGACGTACGGCCCGGCGCCCGCGGGCGTGGACACGCCACCGCGATGCTCCGCGCAGCCCTCCCGCTCGCCGCCCACCTGGGCGTCGACCCCGCGCTGATCACCTGCGACACGGGCAACGCCGCCTCCCGCCGCGTCATCGAGGCCAGCGGCGCGGTGCGGGACGACTCGGGCGAGGACGACGGGGTGCTGCGGTACTGGGCGCCCACCCGATCCGGATCGCACACCGGGCGAACCCTCCCTAGAGTGGGCAAGGGATGACGGGCGGCCGACTGGGAGGCGTACCGACATGGATCAAGAGCAGATCCTGGCCCGGATCACGGCGATGGTCGACGACGAGAAGCGCCTCCGCGCGTCGCTCGCCTCCGGTGAGATCGACGGTGCGACCGAGCACGAGCGCCTGGCCGCCGTGGAGCGCGAACTCGACCAGTGCTGGGACCTGCTGCGCCAGCGGCGGGCCAAGACGGAGTTCGGCGAGAACCCCGACGAGGCGAGGGCCAGGCCCGAGTCGCAGGTCGAGGGCTATGAGTCGTGACGGTCCGGCAGTGACAGCCCAGTCGTGATGTGCCAGTCATGACGGCACACCCTGACGGTCTTGCCCCGACGGGTCACCTGCTCGCTGCGAGCCGCTCGTACGCCGTCACCGACACGGTCACCGTCAGTGCCCCGAGCAGCCAGCCGCCGAGTACGTCCGAGGGCCAGTGCACGCCGAGCCACAGCCGCGTGAGGCCCACGCCGACGACCGACACCACCGCGAGCGCGCACGCCGTGCGCCACAGGACGCGGCCCGCGCCGTAGCGGTGCAGCAGCCAGAGGGTCAGCCCGCATGTCACCATCGCCGTCATGGCGTGCCCGGAGGGGAAGGCCGCGTAGTGCGCGGAGTCCACGGGGTCGGTCCACACCGGGCGGTCACGGCCGACGGCCGCCTTCAGGCCCTGCTGGATCACTGTGCCCACCGCACATGTGGCCACCACCCATAGTGCGAGCCCCCAGGCGTTATGGCGCCATACAAGCCAGACGACGACCACGGCGCACAGGGCGCGCATCGTCCACGGGTCCCAGAACCAGTCCGTCAGAATCCGGTTCACCCGCGTCAGTGCGGGATCGTCGACGGCCCAGCGGTGGACGGTGCGCGCCAGTTCGCCGTCCAGGGTCATCAGCGGTTCCCAGCGGGTCGCCACCGCGATCAGCAGCAGCGCGCTGAGGGCGGCGAGCACCGCCGTCGCGCGTGCGGGCCGCGGATGCCGGGGACGGGGCGGGGAGTTCACCGGTGCCGGGTGCATGGGGAAGATCCTCACCCATGGACGGCGCCGGTGGCCATCATGCGGAGCGGGCGCGTCCGGCGCGGGTCGTCGCTCAGCCCAGCGCGCGCAGGCCCGGCACGAACGTCACCAGGAGCGGCACCACCGGTACGAGGGCTGCCGCGGCGGTCAGGCGCAGACGCCGCGCCGGGGTGAGCCGCCGCGGCGGGGTCAGCAACCGGTGCACGCGCTGCGGCACATGGGCCTGCGGCGTGGGGCAGGGGCCGAACACCCCGCGGTCCTCGTTGAGTTCGACCAGGGCGAGGGCGATGGTCAGCCGTCCGAAGCGGCGTGACGCCATGTCGTCGGCGGCCAGTTCGACGAGCCGGTGCATCTCGTCGCGGAACGCGGCGAAGACCGGGACCTGCGGGAAGCCCGTGGCCAGCGCACCGGAGCAGTGCAGCAGCCAGTCGTGCCGCCACTGTGCGTGGCCCATCTCGTGCGCGAGGACCGCGTCCAGCTGACGGCCCTTGAGGCGGCGCAAGGCGGCCGTCGTGATGACCAGTTGGGGCGCGGCGCCCGGCAGCCACCAGGCGTCGGGGCGCTCACCTTCGAGGACCACGAGTCGGTCGCTGCCCGGCTCCTCGCCCGGCAACAGCGGGGAACGCACCAGGAGTTCGGCGCGCCGCTGCCTGCGCCCGGCCCCCGAGCGGAAGATCTCCCGGGCGAGCATCGCCGCGGTCCACAGCCCGCCGAGGGCGAGCGACACGGCCAGCGTCGCCGCCCAGCCGCCGGCCGCCCGGAGCGCGTACGCGTCGACGACGGCATGCGGGGCGGACGCGAACACATGGCCGCGGACGGCCTGCCAGGCGGCGGCCGCGCTCAGCGTCATCGAGAGCGCGCAGCACAGGAGGACGCCGGCCACCACGCACTGCCACACCCACAGGGCGACCACCGGCTCGCGCTCCGGCCAGTCGGCCCGCGCGAGAAGGCGCGGGGCGAGGACAGCGGCGAGGGTGCCGAGCAGCAGCAGTGCTACGGGGACCGTCATGGCCTCAGCCTATGAGCCGGGGCTACCGGAGGGTACGGGCTGTCGCGTCAAGTGACGTACACCACGGTTTTGAGCGGGCAGTTGTCCGCTATGGAGCAGTTTCCCGGGATCCTGTCCGTACGGGCCCGGGGCGGCACCCCAACGGCTCCGGCCTGCGCGTTCGCAGGGTCGACAGGTCTTGCGCGTCTACAGGGTCAGCAGCATCGCGACCATCCCGATGCCCATCGAGAGCCGGCAGGCCCGTGCCAGCTCCGGGCGGTCGCCCCACCCGGTAGCCGGCGGGCCGCCCCCGGCCGCCGTCGCCACCGGCACCAGCCGCGCGCCCGACCACAGCACGTACCCCGCGAAGTAGAGCAGGAGCAGACCGGTCACCAGTGGTGCGCCCGCCGCTGCGTGACCTGCGTGCCCGCCCGGCGCCGCGGCCATCGCCACCGCCATGTACGCCATGGCGAAGGCGCCCACCAGGTGGTGCAGATGGTGTGCGTTCGAACGCGCCGCCCACAGCGCGCGCAGGGCCGCGGCCCCGAACACGACCGCGTACGCCGCCCAGGCGGCGGGTGGCGGCGTGACCACCGCGGCCGGTATCGCCATGAGCGCCATGCCGAACCCCATGAGAGCCTCGCCGCCCGCCGTGCGGCGCTGCTCCTCGACTCCGCTGCGCATCCGCAGCAGGCAGTACGCCCCCGTCGCCGCGCACAGCGCGACGAGCAGCCAGGCGGCCGAGCCCGGTCCGTGCACGCGAACCTCCCCCAGTCGGACGCCGTACCGCGTCGGGGACGAGATGCCCGTGCACGGCGGGGCGCAATCGAGCGCAGGGGAGCACCGGGCGCTTTCGGCAGTGCCACCGTGCGCGGGTGTTGCGCGGTCGGTTGCCCCCCGGGTGCAGGGAGTGGGTGCGGTGGTCGGACAGGGAGTCAGAAAGTTTCCAAGTAAAACACCTGCTAAACTTCTCCGTATGAGCAGCGCAGAAACGACAACCCCCACCCCGTCCAGGCCCCGGCCCGTCCGTCCGCTCCCGCTCGCGGGGGTACTGCGTCTCAACAACCCGTCCGACATCTGGTTCAAGCCCGCGACCAGCGTCGTCGTGTCCGCGGCGGTGCCGAATCTGACGCTGCTCGCCCTCGGCCGCCTCGACCTCGCGATGTACACGATGGCCGGGTCGCTGTGCGCGCTCTACGCACACAACCTGCCGTACGCGGCGCGCGCACGGGCCCTCGCCTGGGTCGTCCTCGGCATGCTCGCGAGCCTCGCCGCGGCCCTGCTCACCGCCTCGCTCACCTCTTCGGCGGCCGTACTCGTGGCGGTCGGCGCGCTCCTCGCAGCCGCCCAGAAGACCCTGTGCGACGCGACCCGCATCGGCCCGCCCGGCCATCTGATCCTTACGTTCATCAGCTCCGCCAGCCTCTTCGCACCGCAGCACCTGGGGCAGATACCCGGCCACCTCGCCCTGACCGCCGGTGCGGGCGCCGTGGCCTGGCTGGTCGGCATGGCCCCCGCCCTCGTCCGGCCGCACGGCCCGGAGCGGCGCGCCACCGCTCGCGCCCTGAACGCCGCCGCCACGTACGTGAGCGCCGAGGGCGGTGCGCGGGAGCGGGCCAGGGCCGGTGCTGCCGCCGCCGTCCACGCCGCCTGGCAGTCCCTCCTCGCCACCGGCGGCCGGGGCGCCGCCCGCCGCGCCCTGGAGCGCCTGGTCGTGCGCGCCGAGGTCGCTCTCGGCGCCCCCGCCGACGCCGACCCCGCACTCCTGCGCGACTGGGCGGCAGGCCTGAGCGGCACGGGCCCCGTCCCGCGCGTCAACCACGCCCACGCCGACGAAGCCGCCGACGAAGTCCTCGGTGTCGAGGCCGAACTCGCCTTCGGCAAGCCGTCGTTGTGGCGCAGGCTCGCCCCCGGCTCGCCTCTCCTGCCGGTCGCCCTGCGCACCGCCGTCGGCTGCGCCCTCGCCGGATACGGGTCGCTCGCCCTCGGGATCGGCCGCCCGTACTGGGCCCTGGTCACCGCCGCCTCGCTCTACCAGGCCAATGTCACCCTCACCTGGAACCGCACCGTGCAGCGCGTGGCCGGCAATCTCGCCGGAGTGCTCGTCTTCGCCGCCGTGGTGCCCCTCGCCCACGCCGGCCAGATCTTCGTCGTCCTGTTCTGCCTGCTCTTCAGCTTCGGCGCCGAGGCGTTCATCTCCCGCAACTACTGGCTCGGCAGCGTCTGCGTCACCCCCATGGCGCTGCTGATCACCGAGTTCGCCAGGACACAGGAGGCCGGCGAGCTCATCACGGACCGCGTCGTCGACACCCTTGTCGGGGCGCTGCTGGGCATCGTCGCCGCAGTGATCGTCACCAACCGGCGCGCCGCCGACCACATCGAGCTGGCCCTCGAAGCGACCGACCGCGCCCGCGAGGCCGCGGAACGCATCCTCGGCTCCCCGCGTCCTGAGCCCGGCGCCCTGGAGGCCGCGCGCCGCAGGCTCGCCGCGGCCCTCGTCGAGCTGCGCGCCGCCGACGACACCGCGGCCGGCGAATGGTGGCAGCGCGCCCTGCCCGAGGAGCGTGTGGTCACCGCTGAGCAGGCCGGACACCGTACGCTCGCGGCGACGGTCCGACGCGCGACGCCGCGGACCGTCCGAAACCCCGAGAACGCAGTGAACGCAGACGAGCACAGGGGCGGCACGGACGCCCGGGAGAACACGCGAGCATGACGACACGGAACGGCAGGGCGGCGGCGGACGACACCGTCGCAGCGGTGGTGCGGCAGTGGCAGACCGTCCGCCCCGACATCGACACCGGGCCCATGGAGGTCATCGGGCGGATCAACCGCTGCGCCGCCCTCCTCCAGCAGGCCGAGGACGCCCCGCTGCGCCGCGCCGGGCTGACCCGCGCCGAGTTCGACCTGCTTGGCGCACTGCGCCGTACCGGCCACGAACTCACCCCGGGTGACCTCGCCCGGGAGACGTTCTCCTCGGGCGCCGCCGTCACCAAGCGGCTCAAACAGCTCCAGGAGCGCGGCCTGGTCGGCCGGCGCGGCGACACCCGCGACCGGCGCGTCTCCCACCTCAGCCTGACCGACGCCGGCCGTGACCTCGTCGACGCGCTGCTGCCCGACCAGCTCGCGTACGAGAAAACGGTGCTTTCCGGCCTCGGTGGCGCCGGGCAGGGCCAACTCAGTGTGCTGCTGGGCGAGTTGCTCGGTCAGCTCGAAGGCCGTCCGGGTGGTCCGCGCGCCTGATCCCGTCCCTTTTCACCATGGCTTGGGATTTCACTCGAACGGGCCCGGGTCGATCCCCAGCTCGTCGGCGAGGAGGCGGCGCCCCTCCTGGTAGACGGCGAGCGCCTCCGCCTGCCGCTCGCAGCAGTACAACGCCGTCATCCACTGGACGCGCAGGGCCTCGCGCAGTGGGTGACGCGTCACCAGGCCGGTGAGCTCGGCGACCAGCTGCTGGTGCTCGCCGAGGGCGAGTTCGGCCTCGATGCGGCTCTCCAGGGCGGCCATCCGTGCCTCGTCGAGCTGCGGGGTCTCGGCGTCACGCAGATAGTCGGTGACGCCGCCGAGCGCCGGCCCGCGCCACAGCGCGAGGGCCGACCGCTGCAGACCCGCGGCCCGGTCGGGCCTGCCCGCGCGCAGCTCGACGTGCCCGGCCCGTGACAGCCGCTCGAACTCGTCGGCGTCGAACTGCCCCTCGCCGATGCGGATGCGGTAGCCGGACGGTTCACGGAGCACCTGCGCGGCGGGACCCAGCCGCTTCCGCAGCCGTGAGACGTACGTGTAGAGCTGGGCGCTGACCGTGGCCGGTGGACGCTCGTCCCACAGGAGCGTCGTGAGCCGCTCGTCCGGGATGACGTCGCCCCTGGCCAGGAGCAGCGCGGCGAGCAGTGTGCGCTGCTTGCGCCCTTGGATGGCGATCTCCCGCCCGTCGCAGCCGCACACGCGCAGCGGCCCGAGTATGCCGAATTCCACTCGTTCTCCCCCGTCGATTCACCGCTGTTCCCGATGCCTCCGAACGGCCAGGTCACGTGGCGTGCACGGGCATCGGCTGTCGCAGCGTAGGGCGCCTCCTGTCCCGGTTGCGCGTGGCGGCTGCCCCATTCGCGTCCCGGGAGCGGTGCGGGACCCGGGACCCGGGCGCCCGGGACAGCGGGCCCTCTAGCGTCGGCCTGCGTCGGTCCGGCGCACGAACCGGGGGTCTCCCATATCTCAGGGCCAGCAACAGCACCCGGCCCGTGGGGCCGGCCGCGACGGCACGTCCCGGCAGGCGCGGCTGGCCGGCCTGCGCAGCCGTGAGCGCCGCGGAGGCGGCCGCCGGGGCCCGGACCCGCCGCGTCCTGCTCGTCGCCGCGGCCGCCGTCGCGCTGGTGGCCGCCCTGCTCGCCGGTGCGGTCCTGGCGGGCGGGCCAGCGCCGCCGGAACCTCCGCCCCGCCGGCCGACGACTCCGTGGCCGTCGGCTTCGCGCGCGACATGGCGGTGCACCACCAGCAGGCGGTCGAGATGTCCCTCCTCGTTCTGCGCCGCGGCGCCTCGCCCGAAGTGCGCACGCCGGCGTACGACATCGCCAACACCCAGGCCAACCAGCGCGGCATGATGCTCGGCTGGCTGTCCCTGTGGGGCAGGACGGCGACTTCGAGCCGACCGCCCATGGCCTGGACGGGCATGCCGCCACCCAGCGCGGAGGACCGCAGGGAGGGCGTCCTGATGCCCGGGATGGCGAGCCGCGCCGAGCTGGACGCCCTGCGCGGCTCGCGGGGGAAGCGGGCCGACGAGGTCTTCCTGCGGCTGATGATCGCGCATCATCGCGGGGGAGTGCACATGGCGAGGGCCGTCGCGGGACACGGGGCCCCGGTAGCCGTCGAACGGCTCGCCCGCACGATGGTCGCGGGCCAGCAGGCCGAGATCGCGCTGATGCAGTCCCTGCTGAAGGCCTCCGGCGGTGGTCCGCGGTAGCGGTTTGTTGCGGGCTGGAGGTCTGTGTCGGTGGGCCGGGGTGGCGGTTGTTGCGGGCTGGAGGTCTTCGGCGGTGGTCCGCGGTAGCGGTTGTTGTGGGCCGAAGGTCTGCGGCGGTGGCCCGCCGTTGCCGCCGCTCCGGGCTGAGCCCTCCGGCGGCAGGCCGCGTCAGTCCCTACCCCGAGGATTCTCCACGGCCGCCGCGAGCAACCGCCGTGTCTCCGGCTCCACATGGTCGGCGTAGTACTCGTACAGCGCCTCACGGCCGAGCCGGGCCGCGCGCGGCGCGTCGCCCGAGGTGATCGCGTCGAGCACCTGCCGGTGGTGGGTGATCGAGCGCTCCATCCAGGCGACGGCGTCCGCGGCGCCCGCGATCTTCTCCTCGATGACCCCGACCACCGCCTCGTGCACCGCGCGGGCGCACAGGCCGAGCAGGGAGTTGCCGCTCGCCTCGGCTATGGCCCGGTGGAAGAGGGCGTCCGCCTCGCTGAAGGCGTGCAGGTTTCCCGTCGACGACTCGCCGAGGCGTTCCATCCGGTCGATCTGCTCCCGCATCCGGGCCAGGTCGTCGGGGGTGTGCAGGCGCGCGGCGAGGCGGTTGCTCTCCGCGTCGAGCACCATGCGGAACTGCACCAGTTCGCCGAGCGAGGCGATACGGGAACGGGTCAGGCGGCTCAGGGCCTGGCTGAGGTTGTCCGGGGAGACGCCGAGGACCTCGGCGCCCAGCGGGTCGCCCGGGCGTGAGCGGATCAGGCCCGCCGACTGGAGCACGCGCAGCGCCTCGCGGACCGTCGAGCGGCCCACGTCGAAGCGCACGACGAGTTCGCGCTCCGCCGGGAGCCGGGAGCCGGGCGGCAGGTCACCGCTGAGGATGCGCTCCTCGATCTGCTGGGCCACCCGCTGATAGGCGCGGACCGGCTTCACCGGCTGGAAGAGATCGTCGTCGGGCGGCATGTGCCTCTCCATGTCGGGCAGTTGCGCCGGAGTGAATCCATGATCCGGCCATTGACCCGGGCGTGAACGTGGAGGCAGAGTACGGGAAATCAACTGGTCTGACCAGTCGACTGGCCTCGTGGCCACCCCGACTTGGAGGTGCGATGAGTTCCCGCTCCACAGCCCTGCCCGTCCCCGTGACCGACGCCGCGGCCGCGGTCGCCCTCACCCAGGAACTCGTCAGGCTGCGCACCGTCAACGCCGCGGGAGCCACCGAGGTGGAGCGCCCCGCGGCCGACGTCGTCCAGCGGCTCTTCACGGAGTTCGGCTGGAAGTACGAGGTGGTGGAGGTCGTCCCCGGGCGGCCCAACACCGTCGCGGTGGTCGAGGGCGGCGGCGGGGACGGCCCCACGCTGATGTTCGAGGGGCACATCGATGTCGTCACCGAGGGCGACACGGCCGACTGGACCGTCGATCCGTACGGCGCCGAGATCCGCGACGGAAAACTCTGGGGCCGCGGCTCGGCCGACATGAAGTCCGGTGTCGCCGCCATGATCTACGGGGTCCGGGCCCTTCAGCTGGCCGGGCCCTTCCCCGGCCGGATCGTCGTCGGCGTGCTCTGCGACGAGGAGGGGCTGATGCTCGGCGCGAAGGCGTTCGCCGCGTCACCGCTCGCCCGCGAGGTGGACGGCGTCATCGTCTGCGAGCCCGAGGGCTACGAGGTGTGCACCTCGGCGCGCGGCGGGATCCGTATCCGTCTCGACCTGCACGGCGTGATGGCCCACGGTGCCATGCCGCAGGAGGGCAGAAACCCGATCGTCGCCGGCGCCCGCATCGTCGAGGCGCTCGCCGACGTGCAGGAGTGGGCCGAGGAGCGCTACGGCGAGCATCCGCACGCGGGCCGCGTCACCGTCACCCCGACCGTGCTGCTCGGCGGCGACCCCGACCAGCTCAACGTGATCCCCGCGCACGGCGTCGTCGGCATCGACGTACGGACCGTACCGGGCATCGACCACGCCGAACTCATCGAGCGCGTCAGGCAGTTCGCGGAACGGGCGGCCTCCGGAGCGGGGGTGTCCGTCGAGGTCACCGTCGTCGACGACCGGCCCGCCGTCGAGATCCCCGAGGACCACCCCGTGGTCACCGCCCTCGTGGACGCACACCGCCAAGTGCACGGCGAAGCACCACCGTTCGGAGCCGTTCCCGGCACCACCGACGGCACGATCCTGACGCGCGACGCCGGTCTCGCCACCGTCGTGTACGGCCCCGGCGGCAAATGGATCGCGCACCAGGCCGACGAGTACGTCGAGGTGCACGAGATCGCCGCGTACACGCGCGTGTACGCGGCCGCCGCGCAGGCCTTCCTCACCGCCCGTACAAACGGGGGAGCGGCGCGATCAGACGAGGGAGCGGCGCGATGACGTATCCGCGAGAAGTGCCCACGGGCCTGCCGGTCGGGGACGCCTGGGTTCCCGCGCCGTCGCAACGGCCTGTCGTCTTCCCGTACGACGGGAGCGAGTTCGCCTCGGCGCCGGTCGGCGACGTGGACCTCGCGCGGCGCGCCGTCGAGCACGCCGCCGGGCTCCGCAAGGAGGTCGCGGTCCTGCCTGCGCGGGTGCGGCGGGACGTGCTCGCCGGTGTCGCGGCCGACCTGGAAGGCGTCTCGTCCCGGATGGCGAAGCTGCTCGTCCTGGAGACCGGGAAGCCGCGCGTCGACTGCGACACCGAGATGCGGCGCGCCGCCGCGACCTGGCGGGCCGCCGCCGACGAGGTGGCCCACCTGCACGGCGAGACCGTCCCGCTGGACCTCCAGGCCTCCGGCGACGGCATGTTCGGGTTCTGGACGCGCAGGCCCATCGGGGTCGTCGTCGGCATCGCCGGCTTCAACTACCCCGTACTCCTCGCCTCCCACAAGATCGCCCCGGCGCTCGCCGCGGGCTGTCCCGTGATCATGAAGCCCGCACCGGCGACCCCGCTCGCCACCCTCTGGCTCACCCACCTCGTCCGCGAGCGCCTCGCCGCGGCCGGCGCGCCGCCCGGAGCGGTCCAACTCGTGACCGGCGACACCGAGGTGGGCCGCACCCTCACCACGCATCCCGACGTCGCGGCGGTCTCCTTCACCGGCTCCGCCACGGTAGGGCACCGCATCGCGCGCGACGCGGCGCCCCGCAAGGTCGTCCTCGAACTCGGCTCCAACGCGGCGCTCGTCGTCGCGGCGGACGCCGACCTCGACGCGGCCGCCGACGCCGTGGCCCGCGGCGGCTACTACGCGTCCGGGCAGGCGTGCATCTCGGTCCAGCGGGTCATCGCCGTCGAGGAGATCGCCGGCGCCCTGGAGAAGAAGATCGTCGAACGGCTGCCCGACGTCGTGGTCGGCGACCCGCGCGACACCGGCACCCGGGTCTCCGCGCTCATCGACGAAGCCGCCACCGAGCGCGTCCTCGACTGGATCGGCCGGGCCAGGGCGGCCGGTGCCCGGGTCGTCGCGGGCGGGGGCCGCACCGGCGCGAGGTGCCTCGCCCCGACCCTGCTCGCGGACGTCCCCGACGGCGAACCCGCCTGGGACGAGGAGGTGTTCGGCCCCGTCGTGTGCCTGCGCACCGTCCCCGGACTCGATGCCGCGTACGACCTGGTCAACGCGAGCCGGTACGGGCTGCACGCCGCGGTCTACACCCGCGACCTCGGCGCCGCCTTCCGCGCGGTCGACGCGCTCGACGTCGGCGGCGTCGTCATCAACGAAGTCCCCGGCTACCGCAGCGACATCGCCCCGTACGGAGGCGTCAAGGACTCCGGCACCGGACGCGAGGGGCCGCGTTTCGCCATCGAGGAGCTGACGGTCACGCGCATGGCCGTCATCCGCCCCTGACGGATCCGATCACCTCGACAGACCGAAAGGCAGCAGTACTTCATGGACTACGCGAATCTGTTCCGCCTCGACGGCAGGCGCGTCGCGGTCGTCGGCGGCGCGGGCGGCATCGGCCGTGAGGCCGTCCGCGCGCTCGTCGCCCAGGGCGCCGACGTCGTGGTCGCCGACCGGGACGAGAAGGGCGCCGAGCAGACCGTCGCCCTGGCCGGCGCGGACGATGTCCGGTCCGGCACCGCGTCCGCCTACGCCCTCGATGTCCTCGACCCCGAGGCGATCCGCGCCGCCGCCGACGTGTGGGGCCCCCTCGACGCGCTCGTCGTCACCGTCGGCGCCAACGTCCGCAAACGCATCGCCGACTACACGCTCGACGAGTTCGACCGCGTCATCGCCCTGAACCTGCGGGCCTACGTCAGCCTCGTCCAGACGTTCGCCCCCGGCATGGCCGAGCGCGGCCGCGGCAGCGTCGTCGGCTTCGCCTCCATGCGGGCCTTCCAGGTGGAACCGGGCCAGAGCGTGTACGCCGCGTCGAAGGCCGGCCTCGTCCAGTTCCTGCGCACCGCCGCCGCCGAATGGGGCCCGCGGGGCGTGCGGTTCAACGCCGTCGCCCCCGGAGTCGTCCGCACCCCGCTCACCGACCAGATCGCCGCGGATCCCGCCTGGTACGACGCCTACGCCCAGGCCTCCGCGCTCAGGCGCTGGGCTCGCGCCGACGAACTCGCCGGTGCCGTCGCGTACTTGGTCTGCGACGCGTCGACGTACGTCACCGGCAGCGTCCTGACCGTCGACGGCGGCTGGACCGCGGTCGACGGCCGCTACGACCCCGCGCTCTGAACACCCCGCCCGCCGAGCACGCCGCCCCTCCCCGCTCCCTCCTCAAGGAGCTTCATCGGGTTCCTCCGTGCATGCTCCGCCCCTTCAGGGCGGAGGGGAAACGGACTCCTGCGGGGCAGTGCAGGGATCTGTGATGTGCCGTCAGGGTGGGGCGCAGTGCTGTGACCCGCAGGCTTGGATTTAAGCCACGGCCGCATTAGTTTGTGAGCGTGACCACGACGTGCGTGAAGCGGGCGTTCAAGTACCGCTTCTATCCGAGCGATGCGCAGGCGGCCGAGCTGTCGCGCACGTTCGGCTGCGTGCGCAAGGTCTACAACCTCGCGCTGGTCGCCCGCACCGAAGCGTGGACGCGGCAAGAGCGGGTCAACTACAACGCCACCTCAGCGATGCTGACCGCGTGGAAGAGGACCGAGGAACTGGCCTTCCTGGGCGACGTGTCGTCGGTGCCGTTGCAGCAGACGCTGCGGCACTTGCAGACGGCATTCACCCACTTCTTTGCCAAGCGGGCCAAGTATCCGCGCTTCAAGTCGCGGAAGAAGTCCCGCAAGTCCGCCGAGTACACCACCAGCGGGTTCCGCTTTTGTGACGGCCGCCTGACACTCGCGAAGACGAGCGAACCGCTCGACATCGTGTGGTCGCGCGCCCGCTCCCCCCGGGAGCAAAGCCGTCTACGGTGACCGTGTCGCAGGATGCCGCGGGACGCTGGTTCGTGTCCCTGCTGTGCGAGGACCCGTCCGTGTCGCCGCTCCCGGCAACCGGCCAGGCGGTTGGCATCGACGTAGGTCTCGACCATCTCCTGACCCTGTCCACCGGCGAGAAGATCGCCAACCCCCGGCACGAACGCAAGGATCGTGCCCGCCTGGCCAAGGCCCAACGGAACCTTTCCCGAAAGGCCAAGGGTGACGGCGCCAACCGGGCCAAGGCCAGGCGAAAGGTCGCCAGGATCCACGCCCGCATCGCCGACCGGCGCCGCGACCACCTGCACAAACTGACCACTCGGCTCGTGCGTGAAAACCAAACGCTCGTGATCGAGGACCTGACCGTACGCAACATGGTCAAGAACCGGAGTCTTGCCCGCGCCATCAGCGATGCGGCGTGGTCGGACTTCCGGAGCATGCTGGAGTACAAGGCCGCCTGGTACGGGCGGGAAGTGATCGCTGTCGACCGCTTCTTCCCCTCCTCCAAGCTGTGCTCCCACTGCGGCACCCTCGCAAAGAAGATGCCGCTGCACGTTCGAACCTGGACCTGTGACACCTGCGGAACGACCCACGACCGGGACACGAACGCAGCGAACAACCTGCTGGCCGCCGGACTGGCGGTGACAGCCTGTGGAGCTGGCGTAAGACCTCAACGGAGAACTCCGGGCGGGCAGTTGGCGACGAAGCAGGAAACCCCATGGCGCGAGCCGTAGGAATCCCCCTCGTTCACGAGGGGGAGGAAGTCAAGCTGTCCATCGGCACCCTGTGGGGAAAGACCGTCCTCGGCGGCGGCAACGGCGCCGACCCGCGCCGCCCGCGGCCGGCCGTCACCGACGGCCACGACCTGCGCACCAAGCGCCGCTCGCAGGCGGTCTGCGTCCTCGCGGGCCTGGTCGCGCTCGGCGGCAGCCTCTTCCACCCCAACACGCTCGTCCAGCTGTCCGTCCTGTCCTACGAGGGCCTGGCCCAGCTCGTGCCCGTCGTACTGCTCTCCCTGTTCTGGCGGCGCATGACCGCCCGCGCCGGGATCTGCGGCATGCTCGTCGGGCTCGCCGTGATGACGGGGCTGTGGGTCACTGACAACGATCCGTGGCACGGGGTCAACGGCGGCATCATCGCGCTGGCCGCGAACCTCGTGGTGACGTTCGCGATCACCCGCGCGACACCGGCCCCGAGCGCCCCCGCCCCGCAACGGCCCACTGTCCAGGCCGCCTCGGCGGCCCCGGCGAAGGAGTCCTGATGACCGACGAGACCGCACCCGTCCTCCACCGCGCCGCCCACATCGGCAGCCGGAGCGGCGCCGGCCCCGAGCCCGAGACGATCGTGGAAGCGGAGGGCGGCGCCCAGGCGTACGCGGCGACAGGGGAGACGTACCGGTGAACTCGCAAGCAGCGAACGACTTCGAGATACCCGGCCTCGCCGGACCCGTGGAGATCCTCGTCGACCGGTGGGGCGTCCCCCATCTCTACGCCGGCTCCCAGGACGACCTGTTCCTGGCGCAGGGCTTCAACGCGGCCAGAGACCGCCTCTTCCAGCTGGACCTGTGGCGCCGCCGCGGACTCGGCCTCCTGTCCGAGGTATTCGGCGAGCGGTACGTCGAACACGACCGCGCCGCCCGCCTGTTCCTCTATCGCGGCGACATGTCCGAGGAATGGAGCGCGTACGGCGAGGACACCGAACAGATCACCACGGCGTTCGTGAACGGCATCAACGCCTACGTGTCCCTGTGCCGCCGCGACTCTTCCCAACTCCCCCCGGAATTCGTGACGTTGGGCTACCAGCCGGCATTCTGGGGGCCATCGGACGTCGCCCGCATCCGCAGTCACGGCCTTCAGTACAACCTCCACGACGAGGTCGCCCGCGCCTTCACCCTGCGCGACCACGGCACCGGCGTCGAAGACCTGCGCCGCCGCCGCGAACCCGCCCCGCACCACCTCACCGTCCCCGAGGGCCTCGACCTGAGCGTCATCCCGGACGACGTGCTGCGGGTGTACGACCTCGCGACGGTTCCGCCCTGGCCCGACGCGGCCGCCCTCCAGGGCATCGACGGCTCCAACAACTGGGTGCTCGCCCCGTCCCGGACCGTCACCGGCCGCCCCATCCTCGCCAACGACCCGCACCGCGCGGTCACCCTGCCCGCCCTGCGCTACATCGCGCACCTGACCGCACCCGGCATCGACGTCATCGGCGCGGGCGAACCCGCCCTGCCCGGCCTCTCCATCGGCCACAACGGGAACATCGCGTTCGGCTTCACGATCTTCCCGATCGACCAGGAGGACCTGTACGTCTACGAGACCGACCCCGACAACCCCCGCGCCTACCGCTACAAAGGCCGCTGGGAAGCCATGACCCGCGTCACCGAGACCATCCCGGTCAAGGACGGGGAGCCGGTCGAGGCCGAGCTGTGGTTCACCCGGCACGGCCCCGTCATCCACGAACATCCCACGCGCGACGCCGCGTTCGCCGTCCGCGCCGCCTGGCTCGGACCCGGCATGGCGCCCTACCTCGGCAGCACCGGCTACATGCGGGCCGAAGGACCCGACGCGTTCCTCGCCGCCCTGCGCCGCTGGGGCGCGCCGGGCGAGAACCAGGTGTACGCCGCGCCGGACGGCACCGTCGGCTGGCGCCCCGCGGGCCGCGTCCCGGTCCGCCCGAACTGGGACGGCACCCTGCCCGTGCCCGGCGACGGCCGCTACGAATGGGACGGCTTCCTCGACGCCGACGCGCTGCCCGCCGAACGCGACCCGGACCAGGGCTGGTTCGCCACCGCCAACCAGATGAACCTGCCGCCCGGATACCCGAACGACCGCGACACGGTCACGTACGACTGGTACGCCCCCACCCGCCACCACCGCATCGCCGAAGAGCTCGACGCGCGCACAAACTGGACCGTCGAGGACTGTGTACGGCTCCAGACCGACACGGTCAGCCTGCCCGCGCGCCGCATCCTGCCGCTGCTCGCCGGTCTGGCCGGCGACGACGAAGCGACGGCGCGGGCCATCGGCCTGCTGCGGCACTGGGACGCCGACGTCACGGCGGACTCGGCGGCCGCCGCGCTCTTCGAGATCTGGTACCGCCGCCATCTGCGCCCCGCCGTCTTCGGCAAGGCACTGCAGCAAGTCGCCCCCGACGCCGAACGCGCCGCGGCCCTTGCCCGGATCCTGCCGCCCGACGACCCGGCCTCCGACCCCCGCGTCGACCTGGACCTGCTCACCGGCGCGGAGACCACCCTCGACCCGGGCACCCTGCTCGCCACTCTGACCGCCGCCGTCGCCGACCTCTCCGCCCTCCTCGGACCCGACCCGGCCGCATGGAACTGGGGCGCGCTCCACCACGCCCGCGTGTTCCACCCGGTGACCGCCCTCCACGACGGACCGCAGCCGCCGTGGGCGTCGGTCGGTCCCGCCCCGCGCGGCGGCAGCGGTGACACGGTGGGTGTCGCGCCGTACGGACCCGACTTCCGCCAGACGACGGGCGCCACGTTCCGCCTGGTCGTCGACGTCGGCTCCTGGGACGACTCGGTGGCCATGAACTCACCGGGCCAGTCCGGGAATCCGGACAGCGAGCACTACAGCGACCTGTTCGCCGCCTGGGCCGCCGACGGCTCCTTCCCGCTCCTCTACACGCGCGAGCAGGTGGAGAAGCACACGACGCGGACGATCACCCTGCGACCGCCCGCGCCGGCCACCGATCAGGACCCGAACGGCAGATAGTCGACGTCGTACCCGAAGTACCGCGGCCCGGCCAGCGCCAGGCCGCCCGGCGAGGTCCACCGGGGGTCGCAACGCGCGGCCAGCACGCTGACGCGCAACCCGTAGCGCAGCCCCTCGGTGGTCACCGGATCGCCCGACTCGCTGTCCAGGACACAGATCAGGTCGGGCGTCGTGGCGACGGTCACGCCGTCACGTGTGGCCAGCAAGTGCTCGTTCTGGAAGTCGAGTTCGAGCACCCGCCCCGTCTCGTCGGCGATGCCCTCGATGCGGGCCCGGCCCCGCGCGAAGCCGCCCTCGGTCCGTCGGCTCACGTCGACGACCTTGCCGGTCAGCAGATGGACACCGGCGAGCATGGCGCGGGCCGCGGCCACCGGGTCGCTGTGCGCGGCCCGTGCCTCGCGCACCGCCGCGCCGAGCCGCTCCGCCAGGGTCAGCGTCGCGGGCACGAGGCCGTCGGCGAGCTGGTCACCGCGCAGCACCGTGTCCGCGGCCGAGATCTGGCAGCCGAGCTCCACGCACACGGCGCGCGCGATCCGTTCGGCCGCGTGGTTGTCGACGGCCTCCACGATGATCGTGTTGCCCTTGTCGTCCGCGAGCGCCATCGGCGAGTTGGTCACGCCGATCAGGCCCGGCAGCACCATCTGCGCCTCGGGGAAGGCCCGCCCCATCGCGTCGCCGTCCACGATCGGGAGGCCCGCCTGCGCGGCGCACGCGATGGGCAGCATGGAGTTGACGCCGCCGACCTCGATGGGCGCGATGTGCGTGGCGGGCCGGCCGATGTGCTTCTCCAGCGCCCGCAGGGCGGCCAGTTCCTCGCCGCCGTTCGGGACCCGCTCCAGGAGGACGGTCGGCGCCCCCATCCCCGACACCGGCACGACGGTGGCGTCCGGCGCCACCTCGTCGATGTCCACGACCCGCACCGGGCCGTGCTTGCGGATGGCCTCCCGTGCCAGGAGTTTGCCGATGTACGGGTCGCCGCCCCCGCCGGTGCCGAGGATGCCGGCGCCGCGGGCGATGTCGTCGAGGTTGTCCAGGTTGATCTCACGCATGTGCCGTCGCTCCGTGCTGCTGGGTTCCGATGCGGTGCAGGTCGAGGGCGCCGACCGCCTTGACGCGGATCCGGGTCGCGCCGCCCGGCAGATACGCGAGTGGCACCTCCTCGATGTCCACGACGTGTACGGTGCCTCGCCGCGCGCCCGCGTCCTCGGCCCGTCCCACGGCTTCGTCGCGCGCCTCGGCGAGCACCGAGTCCCTGCGCCCTTCGGGGATGTGGAAGACCCGGTCTACCTCGCCACCGACCTGCGCGATGGCCGCGCCGACCGCGTTCGCGACGCCGAAGTTGCCGGGCCGTCGTACGTCGTCGAAGCCGGGCAGCGACTCGGGCACCAGGATCGAACCGCCTCCGACGGCCACCACGGGCAGCGGGGCGGCCGAGGTCCGCATCCGGTCGACGCTCTCCGCGAGCCGGTCGGCGATCCGGTCCAGGGCGTGCGTCACGAAGCCCGTGTCGAGGTGCGCGACCCGCGCCGAGTCCCCGACGTCCGCGCGGCCGGCGGCCACTGCCAGGTCCGTCGCCGTCAGTGTCGTGCCGCCGAAGACTAGTGCCTCCTCCGTCAGCCGGTAGCCGACCGACCGCGGCCCGGTCTCGCCGTCCGGCGACACCAGCGAACCGCCGCCGATGCCGAGCGAAAGGACGTCGGGGATACGGAAGTTGGTGCGGATGCCCGCCGCCTCGCTCTCGCCCGCGGCCTCGCGCGGGAAGCCGCCCGCGAGGATGCCCACGTCCGCGGTCGTGCCGCCCACGTCGACCACCGCGCAGTCCCCGAGCCCGGACAGGAAGGCCGCGCCGCGCATGGAGTTGGTGGGGCCCGACGCGAACGTCGCCACCGGATACGTACGGGCGAAGTCCACGTCCATCAGCGTCCCGTCGTTCTGCGACAGGAAGAATGGCGCCGTGATCGACACCTCCGCGAGCGCCTTGCCGAACGACTCGACGATGACCGTCGCCAGGTCCCGCAGCGCCGCGTTGATGATCGTGGCGTTCTCACGGGCGAGCAGGCCGATCCGGCCGAGCTCGTGCGAGAGCGAGAAGTGCACGCCGTCGCCCAGCTCGCCGCGCAGTATCTCCGCGGCGCGCCGCTCGTCGTCCTCGGCGACCGGTGAGAACACCGAGGAGACGGCCACGGATCCGATCCCGCGCGCGGCGATGTCCACGGCGGTCCGCTTCAGCTCGTCCGGGTCCAGAGGGGACAGCACCCGGCCGTCGAACTCGCGGCCACCGTGGCACAGATAGCCGTGCCCGCCGACCGCGGCCCGCTGTCGGTCGGGCCAGTCCGTCATCGGCGGCAGGGCCGCCGTCGCCGGCAGGCCGAGGCGCACGGCGGCGACGGGCGCCAGCCGGGCGCCCTCGATGAGGGCGTTGAGGAAGTGGGTCGTGCCGATCATCACCGCGGTGATGGACTCGACGGGCGGGTCGAGGGCCCGGACCGCCGCCGTGACCCCGGACGTGATGTCCGGCGTCGTCGGCGACTTGGCCGCCGCGAGGACTCGGTCGTCGTCCCCGAGCAGGGCGGCGTCGGTATTGGTTCCTCCGACGTCGATGCCGATGCGCATGTGGTGGCTTCCTTCGTGCGTACGTGGACGGTGCGTCCGTGGGCCGGTACGGGGTTCAGTGGGCGGTGGCGGGGAGGGGGTACGTCGCGCCGGACTCGGCTTCGATCTGGGCGGCCGGGCGGGCGGGCTGGGTGAAGGGCAGCTCACGGACGCCGCGCACGAGGCCGAGCTTGCCGAGGATCACGTAGCCGAGGCCCGCGAGGATCAACGAGTTGAGCGCCGGGATGCCCCACCAGGCGTAGTGGTCGCTGAACCAGCCGACCAGTGAGGCGGCCGTCCACAGGGCGACCGTGGCCGGCACCCAGCTCGGCTCGCTCTCCGGAAGCCGGCCGATGGCACGCGAGGCGTCGAGCTGGGGGCGCCACTTCTTCACGACGAAGTACTCGGCGACCATGATCCCGGCGACGGGAGGGGTGAGGACGCCGAGGATCGTGAGGAAGTCCGTGAAGTGGTCCAGGATCCCGGCCGCCGCGGCGAAGCTGCCGAGGACACCGATGACGACGGTCGTCCCCACCCGGCCGAGGCGCACCTTGAACACCGACTCCACGGCTGTGATCAGGCCGAGCGCGGACGAGTACAGGTTCCAGTTGTTGATCTTCACGGTGGCCGACACGAGGACGATCACCCCGACCACGCCGGAGCTGGACGTGATGATCGCGATCAGGTCGGAGGACTTCACGGCGTAGGCGAGGAGCACCCCGGCGAGGCCGAGGACGTACTCGCCGAGGGAGATCCCGACCAGGGTCTGCTTGACGACGTCGCCGGTGGTGCGGTTGAAGCGCGTCATGTCGGGTGTCGTGACGGCGCCGACGATGTACGAGCCCGCGACGATCGTCGCCCCCGTCGCGATGGAGATGTGCGCGCCGAACGGTGGCGACGCGACCAGGTCGGTGAAGCTGTGCCGGGCGATCTGTACGGTCATCGCCCACCCGGCGAGGCCCAGGAACGCCGGGACGGTCACGAACGCCGTCCAGCCCATGGCCCGGAACCCGCGCAGCACCAGCGCGGTGACAGCGAGTCCGCAGATCAGGCACCAGGCCCACAGCGGTATGGCCGGCACGATCGACTGGAGGCCGGCGGCGAACACCGCGGTCTGCACCCCGAACCAGCCGAACAGGCTGACCGCGATGACGAGCCCGATGAGCGTCGAGCCGTACCGCCCGAAGCCGGTCCAGCGCACCAGCATCGAGGTCGCGAGGCCCTCGCGCATCCCGGCGATGCCGACGAAGATGCAGACGACCTCCAGGATCACCGAGCCGAGTGTGAACGCCCAGAAGGCGCCCCAGAAGGAGAGCCCGGCGCCGAGCGTCGCGCCGAGGAGGAACTGCGTGAGGTCGGAGAGCTGGCCGAACCGCTGCACGGCGACGTTGAACCAGGAGTAGCGGGCCGCGCGCGGCACCCGCTCCAGGGGGTAGTCCTCATCGGCCCGGTCGTTCTGGCCGGGCGTCGGCACGTCGGATGGCTTGGGCATGGGGACGGACCTCGCATCGAAGAGGGATGGGCGGGATCACGGCAGGGCGAAGCTGAACTGCCGTGGTGGAAAATGAGGTTGAGCAGGTCAGAGCGGTAGCGGCGGACCGAAGGCCCTGGCCCTCAGGAGCAGTGCGCCCGGCAGGTAGGGCACGGTGAGATCCGGTTCGAGGAGCGTGCTCACACGGCGGGGATCCGCCCCGGCGCGCACGGCCCCGGCCCGGGCTAGGTCGCGCACCTCGTCCCGTGCGGCGTCGAGACGCCGGCCGGGACCGGCCCGCACGATGCGCTCGTGGTGGCCGCCCACCGGGCTCGCGGCCGCGCCGAACGCGCCCGCGACGCCCCCGTGTTCGGGCCGTACGACATCGCACCCGGGAAGCGCGCGGCCGGGCAGCGCGGCCGCGCCACCGCCGACCAGGACGACGGGGAGCCGGCCGGCGGCCGGCTGCATGCGGTCCACCGCCTCCGCCAGGTCGCGGTGTGCCGCGGCGCCGACGGTGAGCAGTTCGGGGACGCGCAGGCTGACGGGTACGCCGCCGATGCGCCCTCCGGGTCCGGCCTCCTGGGGGTAGCCGGCGGTCAATGCGCCTACGCGGGCGTGACGTTCGCCGATGTCCGCGACCACGGCGTCCCGCACGCCGCCGAGCAGCCCCGCGCCGCGGATCATGCACGCCGGGCCGGAGCCGAGGCTCAGGCCGGGCTGGCGGCGCAGGTGGTCCAAGCTCATCAGGGTGCCGTCGTGCCGGGTCACGAGCACGGAGGCACCCGGCGCGAGCCCGAGCAGGGGGAGCGCGGCCGTCAGCTCGTCGGCGACTCGGGCCACCAGGAGGCACAGCGCGGCGTCGAGGACGGTCGCGTTCTCGCGCCGCAGCAGCCCGAGCGAGCCGATCTCGCCCGACCGGACCACCGGCACGTCGGCGCCCGCCTCGGCGCGCAGGATCTCGGCGGCCTCCCGCTCCTGTGTCCCGTCGGCGGGTGCGAACACGGCGCAAACCGCGAACGCCTCGGCCCGGCCCGCGAGTTCGGCCCCGAAACGGGCCACAGCGTCCCGGTCGAGCGGCGCCCCGTCGTGCGGGCCGAGCCCGCCGCCACCGGCCACGTTCGCGGTGCCGGCGCACACGGCGTCACGCAGCTCGGCGGGCCACCCGAACAGCGGTCGTACGGTGTCGGCGGCCTCACCCCCGATGCGCAGCACCCCCACATGGGCGAGGCCCGCACGCTCCGCCAGGGCCCGGTCGGCGACCCGCAGCCCCACGGCGAGCTGCGTGGCGCGCGCCCGCGGCTCGCGGGGCAGTGTCTCGACAGCGGCGACGAGCGAACCGACCGCGTCGCCGGGCACAGACGGCACCCTCACGGCCCGCAACGCCCGGCTGCCGCCGGTGGCGCCGCCCGTGCCGTCGCCGTCCAGCAGGACGGCATCCGTGCCGGTGGGGCCCACATCCACACCGATGATCATGGCGTGGCCTCCCTCGTCAGCCCGTGCATGCCGAACGCGGCGGGTCCGGCGAGGCGCAGGCCGGCCTCCGAGTACCAGATCGGCGCCGACGGAAGGGTGACGAGGCGCACCCGCAGCCCGTACCTGACCTCTTCCACGGGCACCGCCCAGCCGGTTTGCACGTCGACGAGAGCGATCACGTCGGGCACCAGCGCCAGCGCCCTGCCGTCCTCGACCGCCGCGACGAACTCGCTGCGGGCCTCGATCCGTACGAGGCGTCCCGCGTCGGCGCCGGTCCCCTCCAGGAGCACGCGTGTCGCGTCCTCGTCGGTCCGCCGCACGGACGACACCTTGCCGGTCAGGACCGGCAAGGGCCCCTCGCCGCGCCCGACGGCGACGGCCCGCGTCACCGAGCCCGCGACCGCGTGCCGGGCGGCCTGCCCGGCCGTCAGCGGGTACTCGGACGACGCGGCGTGCCCGCCGAACGTCGCGACCACGGCCCGCGCCAGTTCCTCCAGCCAGGGGCCGTCGACATGGTCGAGGACGACGGTGCGGCCGTACTCGTCCGCGAGCACGGTCGGGCCCGGCCGCAGCCCGGCCAGTTCGAGGACGTTCTGGTCCATGCGCGGGAACGCCCGGCCCATGGCGTCGGCGTCGAGCAGCGGCAACCCCAGCCGGGCCGCCCAGGCGACGGCCGTGCAGCCGTTGAGCCCGCCGATCTCCGAGATGAGGACGGCGGCGACCGGGACGCCGTGCAGCGCCTCGACCCGCTCCCGCATCCGCGCGGGCTCGGCCCGGCTGCCGATGCGCTCCTCGGCGACGGCGGGCGAGCCGATCAGGCCGACGGGCATGACGAACGCGTCCTCAGGCAGCTCGCCGGCGGTGACGACCTGCACGGGCCCGCACTCCTCGATGGCCTGCTCGGCCACGGGGCACGTCACGGCGGCGGGGCCGCCGCCGCCTCCCGAACCCAGGACGGCACAGCCCCGCGCGAAGTCGGCGAGCACTCCGGCGTCCATCTGCATACGGCTCAGAGTACGAGCTCGCACGCGCCCGCCAATAGGCTGCGAGCCCACACCTTGGCGCCACGCTGTGCCTCCAGCACAATGGCAGCATGCCGCGCCTCGTCGACCTGCTCAGCGCACCCGGCCTCGACACGCTCCGCCCGCTCGCGGGCCCGCTCGACGCCACCGAGGTCACCGGCATCCGCCTCGAACCCCGCGCCGACGGGCTCGCGGCCGTCCCCGCGGGAACGGTCGCGGTGCTCCTCGCACCCGTTCCGGACCACCTCCTCGACGTGGCCGTACGGGACGCCGCGGCGGCCGGCGCCGCGGCACTCGTGCTTCCGGGCGGCGAGCAGGTGACGGGTGACATCGCCGTACACGCCCTCGCGGAGCGCGGCCGGATAGCCGTCCTGACCACGGACGGAGACCTCGCGGCCCTGGTCGTGGCCGTCGACCGCGCCGTCGCGGGGGACTCGGCCGACGCCCTCGCCCGGATCGAGGCCGCCGCCCGCGAACTGCCCTCCGCCGCGGGAGACCCGGAACGGGCCGCCGCGATCGCCGCCCGCCTGCTCGGCACACCCGTCGAGCGCCGCGCCCCCGGCCCCGGCGAGGAGGGCGCATCGGCCGCCGGACCCGACGGCGAGGTGCGCCTCGCCGCGGCCGCACAGCCCGGTCACCCGGGCACCGCCATCCGCTCCGTCCTGGCGCTGGCCGCGCTCACGGCGGCCGGCGGCGGACACGGCGACGTCCCCGTGCGCTCCCGCGGCCACCTCCTCGCCGAACTCCTCGTCGCCCCGCAGGACCAGACCGCCCGCCTGGCCGCCCGCGGCCGGACCATCGGCCTCCCCGTCGACGGCCGCCACATCGCCCTGCGCATCGAGGCCGCGGCGCTGCCCGCCGCGGACCGCTACCGGCTCCTCGACACCGTCCTGCCCAGGACACTCACCGACGTACGGCAGCACGCCGACGGCCACGTCCCCGACGGCGTCCACTGGAACGCCGCCCTCGTCGACGACGCCCTCCTCCTGCTCGGCACCTGGCCCACCGACCCCGGCGCCCCGGGCCGCCGCACCGCGCTCGCCCTGGCCCGCCGCGCCGTCGACCGGCTGCGCCGACTGCACCCCGAGGCGGACCTGCGCGGCGGCGTCGGCGCCCCGCACCGCGGTCCCCTGGGCATCCGCACTTCGGCCCGCGAGGCCAGGGCCGCCCTCCTCAAGCCCGCCACCGCCGACACCGCCCCTGTGACCGCGCACGACGCCGCGGGCCTCGACCGCATGCTCCTGGAGTGGTACGCCTCGGACACCGCCCGCGAAGCCGTGGACGAACTCCTCGCTCCCGTGACGGAGTTGGGTCCGGACCGCGCCGACCCGCTGCTGCGCACCCTTCAGGCCTACCTCGACCACAACAACTCCCCGGGCCGCGCCGCCGAGGAGCTCCATCTGCACCGCAACGCCGTCGGCGCCCGCATCCGCCGCATCACGGACCTCACGGGCGCCGACCTCACCGATCCAGAGACCAGGCTGGCCCTCCAACTGGCCTGCCGCGCACGCCTGACGGCCCCGCCGGGCCCCGCGTAACCGCCGTCCCTAAGGGGCCTTGGGCTCAGTCGGAGCCGACGTCGAACGGCCCTCGACATGCGCCGTCACCATCGCGTGCACTTCCTCCGGCGTCAGATACGCGTCCGTCTTCTCGAAGTCCTTCAGCGTCGCGGGCCGCTCCGCCTGGAACCCCGTACGCACGAAGTCGTCGCCGGCGACGGCATTGAGCCCCCAGTTCGCCGCCGTGCGGAACCGGGCCGTCACGGTGCGCAGCGCCCCCAAGTGGTAGGCGCGGGCGACGAACTGGGCGGGCAGCCCGGTCAGCTGCACGCCCAACGGCTTGGACACCGCCTGAATGCCGCCCAGGTCCACCACGAGCCCCAGGTCCTTGTGCCGGTACGGCATCAGCGGCCGTCCGCGCAGCGCGGCCGCCACGTTCTTCGCGGCCGCCCAGCCCTGCCGCATGGCGTGCTGGGCGGTCGGCGGGCAGATCGCGTCGGCGCCCTTCTCCAGGTCCGGCACGGCGGCCGCGTCACCGAGCGCGAACACACCGTCGAGCCCCGGAACCGTCAGATGCGGCTCCACGACGAGCCGGCCCCGGTTCGTCTCCGCGCTGAGCGTCGCGATCAGCGGGCTCGGGGCGACACCCGCCGTCCAGATCAGCGTGCGGCACGGCAGTACACGGCCGTCCGTGAGCGTCACCGTGTCCTCGGTCGCCTTCGCCACGGACACCCCGAGCGACACGTGCAGCCCGCGCCGCTCCACGATCGACAAGGCCTTCTCGCCGAGCCGGTCGCCGAGCTCGGGCATCAACTTGGGGGCGATGTCGACGAGATGCCACTTGATCTGCGCCGGGTCGAGCCCCTGAAGGCGCTTGGCGGCGGCGGTGGTCAGGCGCTGCAGATAGGCGGCCGTCTCCGTACCGGCGTACCCGCCGCCCACCACCACGAACTGCAGCCGCGACTCCCGCTCGGCGGGGTCGGTGCCGGCCGCGGCCAGGTCGAGCTGGGAGATGACGTGGTCGCGGATCCAGGCCGCCTCCGCCAGCGTCTTCACGCCGACCGCGTACTGGTCCACACCGGGGATGTCGAACTGCCGCGTGACGCTGCCCGGCGTCAGGACGAGGTAGTCGTAGCGCTCCACCACCGTCTCGCCGTTGATCTTCCGTACGACGACGGCCTTCGCCTCGGGGTCCACCCCCACCGCGCCGCCCGGCACGATGCCGGTGTGCCGCAGCATGCGGCGCAGCGGCACCGCGACCGACTGCGGAGTGAGCACGCCCGAGGCGACTTGGGGGAGCAGGGGCAGGTACAGCTGATGGTCGAACGGACTGACCAGCCTCAGCTGCGCCTCGCCCGGCTTGAGGATCTTCTCCAGCTTGTGCGCGCATTCCATGCCGGCGAATCCACCGCCGACGATCAGGATCCGAGGAGCTGCCATGTGATGTCTCTCCAGGGTCGGGCCCATCCGGACGCGAAGGGGCCGGTCTGCGACCATCCCGCCCATACTCTTCCGCGCGCCGGTGGCGCGCACGCTGAACGGGGCCTTCCGCTCGCGTGTACCCCGGAACCCGCTCCCTCAAGGCCGGTAGCGCAACGGATGCTCCTCGGGGACCTCGGTGATCACGATGCGCACGCCGTCCGGGTCCGAGATCCACATCTCGATCAGCCCCCACGGCTCCTTGACCGGCGGCCGGAGCACCTCGACGCCGCGCGCCGCCAGCTCCTCGTGCGCGGCCGCCGCGTCCGCGACCTGGAGCCACAGCTGGAGCCCGGGCGACGGTGGCGTCTCCGAGCGGCCGGACACCTCCAGGAAACCGCCCCCGAGGAAGTAGACGGTCCCGCGCTCGGGCCCCGTCCCGAACTCCCGGTACACGGCGAGACCGAGCGCCCCACCGTAGAAAGCCCGCGACCGCTCGGGATCGGTGGGGCGAAGAAGCGTCCTGCTGCTCAGTACGTGAACCATGCGAACGCAGCGTAGAGGCTCGGCGTTAGGCTCGACGGCGCCCGCGCCGACAGCCTGTGCACGAGATCGGAGACCGTCCCATGTCCATCGCTCCCCGCCCCACGACGGGCGACCTCACCTTCCGGGACGCCACCGACGCCGATGTCGACGTGCTCGTCGCGCTGATCGAGTCGGCGTACCGCGGGGACTCCAGCCGCACCGGCTGGACGACGGAGGCGGACATCCTGGAGGGGCAGCGCACCGACCCGCAGGGCGTCGTCGACGTCATCAAGTCGCCGGACAGCCGGTTGCTCACGGTCGAGCGCGACGGCGCGGTCGTCGCCTGCTGCCAGCTGGAGCACCGCGGGGAGCACGCGTACTTCGGCATGTTCGCCGTGAGCCCTGCCCTCCAGGGCGCGGGGCTCGGCAAGGTGATCATCGCGGAGGCGGAGCGCACCGCCCGCGAGGCCTGGGGCGTGCGCGAGATGCACATGACGGTGATCTCCGTACGCGAGGACCTCATCGCCTGGTACGAGCGCCGGGGCTACCGCCGTACGGGAGAGATGACCCCCTTCCCGTACGGCGACGAGCGCTTCGGCATCCCGCAGCGGGACGACCTCCAGTTCGAGCTGCTGGTCAAGCTCCTCGGCTGACGCGGGCCTCTCGGCCGGCTCAGGCCGTGAAGCGGCCGGTCCGTTTGATCTCCGGGTAGTCGGTCGTCGCGCCGTCCAGGCCGAGCGCCCGCACCAGGCGCAGATCGTCCTGCGTGTTGACGACCCAGCCGATGATCCGCAGGTCCGCCTTGCGGGCCCGCTCGACGATCTCCTGCGTCAGACGCCGGATGTTGAGGACGAGGGACGTGGCGCCGACGGCGGTGGCGCGGTCCACCACGTCGGTGCCGTAGCGGCTGGCCACCAGCGCCGTACGGACGCCCGGCACCAGCCGGGCGATCTCGGCGACGGCCTCGTCGTGGAACGAGATCACCTCGACGCGGCTCACCAGATCACGGCGCAGCATGACCTCGGCGAGGGCGCGTGCCGCGGCGACGTCCTTGATCTCGGCCTGGAGCGGCTTGGAGACGGCGTCGAGCACCTCCTCGAAGACCGGCACCCGTTCGCCGCGCCCCGCGTCCAGGGCGCGCAGCTCGGCGAGGGTCTTGTCGGCGATGGGGCCCCGGCCGTCCGTCGTGCGGTCGACGTCGGCGTCGTGCATGACGACGAGGGCGCCGTCCTTGCTCAGATGCAGATCGAGTTCGATGAGGTCGAGGCCCGCGTGCTGCGCGGCGACGAAGGACCGGAGGGTGTTCTCGGGTTCGACACCCATCACTCCGCGATGCCCGATGGTGAGGAAGTTCAAGATCGTCTCGCTTCCGTCGACGGCGGCTCGGCATCCGCGCGAGGTCGTGGACGGGGTCGCCCGCGCGGCACGGCCGAAGCCTAACGGCCCGTCTCCACGATGGGACCGGTCCGACGCGAGGGAGTGGAGTGGTCCGCTCTGGTTGCGGTGATTCCTAGGACCAGTCCGGTGATGACGGCTGCGACCAGAACGGCGCGGATGCTCACGCTCAGGGCTCCAGACGGGCGGAGGGACAGAGAAGGGCGGGGACCGGTCCGTCCTACCGCCTCGGAAGCCTGCCGCGGGAAGTGTCACCCGTGGGTGGGCGAGTTCCCCGGCGGTTGACCGGGGACCGCGTCCAGGTCGTCCAGCATGGCCTCGGCCAGCTCGACTTCTGCCGCGAGCCGCCGCTCGCTCCAGCGCAGCGCGATCTGCGGATGGGCCCACGCCTCCACCCCGTCGGCCCGCTCGAGCGCGTCCCGGACCTCCTTCAGCTCGCCCTTCGTGCGCGCCACGTGGTCCGTCACCAGGCCACGCAGGTGCTCCGGCGCGGCGAGGTGCCCGAGCCACACGCGCAGCAGTACGGGGTGCTTGAGCACGGGCGCGCCGAGGTAATGCCCGCCCCCGGCCCACACCGCGAGCGCCCCGCGTCCCTCCTCGGTGATCGCGTACGTTCGTTTGGCCCGCGGCTCCTCGGCCCCGGAGCGCAGCGAGGTGACGTAGCCCAGTGATTCGAGGCGGCGCAGTTCGGCGTAGATCTGGCTGATGGCGGGCGACCAGTAGAAGAACCGCAGGGAGGCGTCGGCCCACTTCTTCAGCTCGTATCCGGTTCGTTCCCCGGGGAAGGACAGCAGCCCGAGGACGGCCCAGGCGGTCGGTGGTAGGTCGTCAGCCATGCGCCGCATTGAAGTGACCGGAACCGGTCACCGCAAGACCCCGGAGCCTTTGTCGCCGGCGAATGCCGTCGCCGGTCTTGCTCCCTGAAGACCTGACGGTTAGTCATATACCTAACCGGAACAGTGCGTGTGGCTCAACTCCCTGGAGGCAACGTGAAGTTCTCCGTCATCTTCGAGGCACAGCTCGCCGATCCCACCGTCGAACACGAACACCAGGTCATCCACGACTGCGTCGATCAGGCGGTCCTCGCGGAGGAGATGGGCTTCGACCGCATCTGGGCCGTCGAGCATCACTCCCTCAAGTGGTACGCGCACATGTCGGCCCCCGAGATCTTCCTGACCTGGGTCGCCGCCCGCACCAGCACCATCCGGATCGGGCACGGCGTCGTCTGCATGCCCTTCAACTTCAACCATCCCGTGCGGGTCGCCGAGCGGGCCGCCATGCTCGACCTGCTCTCCGGTGGCCGCCTCGACCTCGGGGCCGGCCGGGGCGGCACCCAGCAGGAGACCTCCCTGTGCGGTGTCGACAAGGACCGCACGACGCAGGAGGTCGAGGAGGCACTGCGGATCATCGGGAGGGCCTGGGAGAAGGACGAGCTGGAGCACCACGGGGAGCTCCTCGACATCGACCCGCACCCCGTCCTGCCGCGCCCGAAGCAGGAGCCTCACCCGCCCCTCTTCCTCGCGTGCAGCCGCACGGAGACGCTCACCCAGGCGGCCGAACTCGGCATCGGCGCCCTGGTGATGGGCTTCGCGGGCCCCGAGTCGATCGCCGGCATGCGGCGCGCCTACGACGACGCGATCGCCGCCCGCACCCCCGACCGCTTCGTGTCCGGCGTCGTCAACGACCACTTCTCCGTCCTGTGCCCGACCATCGTCCTGGACGACCAGGAGACGGCCCGGAACATCGGCATCCGCGGCCAGCGGTTCTTCGCGCAGTCCATCGGGCACTGGTACGGCGGCGCGGGCGTCCCCGACGAGGCCGTGGTGGAAGGCGCCGACGAGGCGGCCGACCTGCGCAGGGCCGCCGAACAGGTCGTGGCCCGCCTCCACGAACACCAGATCCCGGTACGTCCCACCGCGACGGCCACCTTCAACGCCGACCGCCTACGGCACCGCCGACGACGCCATCGCCTACGTCGAGCGCCTGCGCGACGCGGGCGCCGACGAGATCATGTGCCTCGTCCAGATGGGCACCGTCCCCCAGGAGGCCTGCCTGGAGACGCTGCGGCAGTGGGGCGAGAAGGTCATCCCGCACTTCCGCGCCCAAGAGCAGGCGGTGTCCGCATGAGCCCCGCATCCGAGGACCGCCTCGCATCCGAGGACCGCCTCGCACCCGACGTCCGCGCCCTGGTCGACGCGATGACCGCGTTCTTCCCCGACCTCGGCGGCGCCGTCACCGACGCGGCCGAGGCCCGCCGCATCCTGGCCGCGGCTCCCGCGTCACCGTTCCCGCCCCCGGTCGTCGGCTCGGTCGAGGACCGCGACATCCCCGGCCCCACCGGAGCGCCCCGGATCCCCGTACGGATCTACCGCCCGGACCCCGACGAGGCCCCGGGCCCGCGCCCCACCGTCGTCTTCCTCCACGGGGGAGGGTGGGCGATCTGCGGCCTGGACAGCCATGACTCCACCGCCCGCGGGCTGTGCCGCGAGGCGGGGGCCGTGGTCGTCTCCGTCGACTACCGGCTTGCCCCCGAGTCGCCGTTCCCGGCCGCCGTCGACGACGCGTACGCGGCGCTGTGCTGGACGGCCGATCACCACGCCGCCTTGGGTGGCGACGCAGGCGCCCTCGTCGTGGCTGGGGACAGCGCGGGCGGGAACCTCGCGGCTGTCGTCTGCCTCCTGGCCCGGGACCGGAGCGGCCCGCGCATCGCGCTCCAGGCCCTCGTCTACCCGGCCACCGACGCGCATCGGTCGACGGAGTCGTTCGCGCGGAACGCCGACCGCTACTTCCTGACGGCCGCGCACTGCCGCTGGTTCGCCGAGCAGTACCTCGGCCCGGACGGCGACCGGTCCCACCCGCACGTCTCTCCGCTCCTCGCCGACCTTGCCTCGCTGCCGCCCGCCCACATCGTGACCGCGGGCTGTGACCCGCTGTGCGACGAGGGCCTCGCCTACGCGAAGGCCCTGCGCGCGGTGGGCGTCGAGGTCACGGAGAGCCACTTCCCGGGGATGTTCCACGGCTTCTTCGGTTTCCCCGAGCTGCTCGACGATGCCCGTACTGCCGTGGCGGATGTGGCGAAGGCCATCGCTTCAACCGTGTCAGGCAGGAAAAACGACGGTGAACCAGGGGGTCACGCAGGATAACTTCCGCCCGACCCCTCTTGTGGTGGAGAACCTCGCCCGCTTACGGTGTCTGTACGCGAGGTTCTCCCGTGGAGGATGGGTAATGACGGAAATTCTTGTGCAGTCGGGCGTGGAGGGGAAGGTTCCTCCGGAGAAGGTCGGGGGAAGCCCCGAAAGCAGGGTGGTCGAACACCCGGCGTGGCCCGTGCTCAAGGCCGCCGTGGAGGAGATCCGTCCCTGGCAGCAGAAGGACGGCTCCATCGACTTCGCCGCCGACGGCGCCCCGTCCAAGGCCGTGGCGGAGCTGACGCTCGACCGCGCGATATCCGCCGTCGAGCAGCTCTCCCCGCTGCTCCCGCACGACGCCGCGTACCACGCGGCGCTCGCCGCCGACCTGCGGCGCTGGGCGGAAGACGGCTTCCAGGTCCCCGACTTCCTCGACTCGCTGCTGGCCTTCCACCCCGCCGCGCACCGCGAGGACGGACTGCAGCACCTGGTCGTCTTCCCGATGTACACGCAGAACGGCAACCCGGACCGCAATCTGGAGGCCGTCGTCCTGCGCATGGTGTGGCCCGAGTGGCTCGCCGAGCTTGAGGCGACGCGCTACGACAACCCGCTGTTCTGCGGGATCACGTTCGAGGACTTCACAGCCGGCTACGACACCCACTCGGCCGTGCTCTTCCCGGAGACCATCGCCGTGCGCGAGGCTCCCGAGCGCTTCTCCTGGGGCGGCATCTTCTGCGACCGCGAGGCGGCCCGCTTCCGTGCCGTCACCGAGGCGTCCGTCGGCATCCTCGGGCTCGAGCTGCCCGACGACATCCGCGAGATGATCTCGGACCAGGACCGCTGCCAGCAGGCGTTCGTCCTGTGGGACATGGTGCACGACCGCACCCACAGCCACGGCGACCTGCCCTTCGACCCGTTCATGATCAAGCAGCGCCAGCCGTTCTGGATGTACGGCCTCGAAGAGCTCCGCTGCGACCTCACCGCCTTCAAGGAGGCCGTGAAGCTGGAGTCCGAGGGCAACGCGCACGGCCGCGACGTCCAGTACGCCGTCCTCTTCGACCGGATGTTCCGCTTCCCGGTCAGCGGTGACCGCAACCGCAACTACGACGGACTCGGCGGCCAGCTTCTCTTCGCGTACCTGCACAAGCACGACGTGCTGCGCTGGACCGACAACAAGCTCCAGATCGACTGGGAGCGCGCCCCGCAGGTCACCAACCAGCTGTGCGCCGAGATCGAGAAGCTGTACCGCGACGGCATCGACCGCCCGAAGCTGGTGCACTGGTTCGCCGCGTACGACCTGGTGTCCCAGTACCTCTCCCCGCACCCCGGCTCGCGCTGGGCCAAGGGTCCCGACGCCCTCGACCTGAGCCTGCCGCCGCGCAAGCTCGTCGACGACGTGCTTCCGGACGAGTTTCCGCTCAGCATGTTCTATGAGGCACTGTCCAAGAAGCTGAAGAACGTGATCGCCTCCACCAAGGGGATCACCGCTGCGGGCGCCGAGCAGGCCGCCGCGTGAGCGCTCGCGACGAGGAGGCGACGGCCATGGCCGAAGGCAACGGGAACAGCGCGCTGGACGGAGCGGTCATCGCGGTCGCGGGCGCGGCCGGACCCGCGGGCCGCGCCACCCTGCTGCGCCTCGCCGAGGCGGGCGCCACGGTCGTCGGCGCGGACGCGGACGCGGCACGCCTCGCGGAGGCTGTGGACGCGGCACGCTACGCGCACGGGGGCGCCACCGTCATCGGCGACACCGTCGACCTGCTCGACCTGCATGCGACCCGGGACTGGGCGGACCACATCGAGAAGGACTTCGGCCGGGTCGACGGCCTCGTCCATCTCGTCGGCGGCTGGCGCGGCAGCGCGACCTTCGCCGAGACCGATCTCGCGGACTGGGACCTCCTCGAAAAGCTCCTGATCCGCACGGTCCAGCACACTTCCCTCGCGTTCCAGGACGCCCTCCAGCGCAGCGACCGCGGACGCTTCCTGCTGATCAGCGCCGCGGGCGCCAGCAAGCCGACCGCGGGCAACGCGGCGTACGCGGCCTCCAAGGCCGCCGCCGAGGCCTGGACGCTGGCCCTCGGCGACGCCTTCCGCAAGGCGGGGGGTGACGCGGGCCCGCAGCAGGCGGCTGCGATCCTGGTGGTGAAGGCGCTGGTGCACGACGCGATGCGCGCCGAGCGACCCAACGCGAAGTTCGCGGGCTTCACGGACGTCACGGACCTGGCCGATGCCATCGCCGGCGTCTGGGACCGGCCCGCCCATGAGTTGAACGGGACCCGTCTGTGGCTGACCGAGAAGCCGTGAATCCGCCGAAGACCGACGCCCGCAGGCACCACGACCCGGACGTCCGCGGCTTCGCGAGCGACAACTACGCGGGCGCGCACCCGGAGGTCCTCGCGGCCCTCGCCCTCGCCAACGGCGGTCACCAGATCGCGTACGGCGAGGACGACTACACGGCGAACCTCCAGCAGATCATCCGCGCCCACTTCGGCCCCACGGCCGAGGCGTTCCCGGTCTTCAACGGCACCGGTGCCAACGTCGTCGCGCTCCAGGCGGTCACCGACCGCTGGGGCGCGGTGATCTGCGCCGAGTCCGCGCACATCAACGTGGACGAGGGCGGGGCCCCGGAGCGCATGGGCGGCCTCAAGCTGCTCACCGTGCCGACCCCGGACGGCAAGCTCACGCCCGAGCTCATCGACCGGCAGGCCTTCGGCTGGGACGACGAGCACCGCGCGATGCCGCAGGTCGTCTCGATCACGCAGAACACGGAGCTGGGCACGCTCTACACGCCCGACGAGATCCGCGCTATCTGCGACCACGCGCACGAGCGCGGCATGAAGGTGCACCTCGACGGCTCCCGCATAGCCAACGCGGCCGCGTCGCTCGACGTGCCGATGCGCACGTTCACGAACGCGGTCGGCGTCGACATCCTGTCGCTCGGCGGCACGAAGAACGGCGCTCTGTTCGGCGAGGCCGTCGTCGTCCTCAATCAGGACGCCGTCAGCCACATGAAGCATCTGCGCAAGCTCTCGATGCAGCTCGCCTCCAAGATGCGTTTCGTGTCGGTGCAGTTGGAGGCCCTCCTCGCCAAGGACCTGTGGCTGCGCAACGCGCGGCACGCCAACGAGATGGCCCAGCGCCTGGCCGAGGGCGTCCGCGCCGTGCACGGCGTCGAGATCCTCTACCCGGTGCAGGCCAACGCGGTCTTCGCGCGGCTGCCGCACGATGTCAGCGAGCGCCTCCAGAAGCGCTTCCGGTTCTACTTCTGGGACGAGGCGGCCGGCGACGTCCGCTGGATGTGCGCGTTCGACACCCGTGAGGAGGACGTCGACAGGTTCGTCGCCGCCCTCAAGGAGGAAATGGCCCGCTAGCGCTCTCCCCCGCGCGTGGCCGTATCGATGTGCTGTATAGATATGCGATCGACCGTAAAGCTATTGACGTGCGGTCGGTCGCATTTCTATGCTCCCGGTCCATGCAGCTGATCCAGAAGAACCCTGACCTGTCTGCCTACTTGGCGGCCGACGAGGTCATCGACCATCATCACCCGCTCGTACGGAAGACGGCCGAGCGCCTCGCCGCGCAGGCCGCCGATTCATATTCATACGCCCGGGCCGCCTACGAGTTCGTGCGGGACACCATCCCGCACTCCGCCGACAGCGGGGACCTCCGCGTCACCTGGCGCGCCTCGGACGTCCTGGAGCAGGGCACGGGTATCTGCCACGCCAAATCCCACGCGCTGGCCGCGCTCCTGCGTGCCGAGGACATCCCCGCCGCGCTCTGCTACCAGCGGCTCACGCATGACGCCGGGACCGGGTACGTGCTGCACGGCATGGTCGCCGTGCGCTTCCATGGGGCCTGGCACCGGCAGGACTGCCGCGGGAACAAGTCCGGGGTCGACGCCCAGTTCTCCCTCGACGGTGAGCGGCTGGCCTTCATTGCGGATACGGAGTCCAGTGAGGTGGACTATCCAGTACTCTTCGATGTACCGGACCCGGCCGTTCTGCGCGCCCTGCGCGACGCCCCCGACCGGCCCTACTTGTGGGAACACCTCCCCGACGCACTCTGAAACAGCAAGCGCACCCCGAAGAGCAAGGCGGACGATGACCCTCCACCTCACCGTGTCCGACGCGGTACGGACCCTCGCGCCCGAGTTCCGGCACGTCGCCATCGAGGCGTACGGGCTGGTCAACAGCCCCAGCAGTGAAGGGACTTCAGCCCTTCTCGACGATGCCGCACGCCGCCTCGCCGCGCGTCTCGACGGACGCGCCCCGCACGAGGACCCGCACATGGCGGCCTGGCGCGCCGCCTACACGGCCTTCGGCTCCAAACCCTCCCGCACCCGCAACTCGGCCGAAGCACTGGCCAAGAGGGCCCTCGCGGACGGCGGACTGCCGCGGATCAACACGCTGGTCGACGTCTACAACGCGATCAGCGTGGCCCATCTGATCCCGGTCGGCGGCGAGGACCTGGACCACATCAAGGGCGGCATGCGCCTCGCCAGGGCCACCGGCGAAGAGGGCTTCGCCACCGTGGCCGGGGGAGCGGACGTCGTGGAACACCCCGACGCGGGCGAGGTCGTCTGGTGTGACGACGACGGCGTGACCTGCCGCCGCTGGAACTGGCGCCAGGGCACCCGTACGCGCCTGACCGAGGAGTCGGTGAACGCGCTCTTCCTGCTGGAGGCGATGGGGCCGCACTGCGACGTGGTGGCGGCCGGCACCGAACTCGCCGAACTCCTGGAGAAGTTCAGCCCCGGCGCGCGGATCACCGTCCACGCACCGGAGTAGACGCACCGCGGTGGGCCCGCGGCACGTCTGCAGTACCGATTCAGCTCGCCTCGGCGGCCTTCACCTCTGCCGCGGTGGGCGCGGTGCCGCCGAGGTGCGCGGGCATCCACCAGGTGTCGTCCGGACCCTTCGGGCGTACGGGGTACGCGCGCTGTGCCGCTTCGAGGAGCTCCTGCACGCGCTCGCGCAGCCGCCGGGTGATCGCACCGGCGTACTGGTCGCGCGGGGCCTCCATCGGCTCGCCCACCCGGATCGTGACCGGGATGTGCTGGCGCTTGAAGTTCTTCGGGTGACCCTTCGTCCACAGGCGCTGGGTGCCCCACAGTGCCATCGGGATGAGCGGCACACCGGCCTCCTGGGCCAGGCGCGCGGCGCCCGACTTGAAGCTCTTCAGCGTGAACGACTGCGAGATCGTCGCCTCGGGGAACACCCCGATGACCTCACCGGAGCGCAGCGAGTCGAGGGCGTGCGCATACGCGTCCTCGCCCTGCTTCCGGTCCACGGGGATGTGCTTCATGCTGCGCATCAGCGGACCGGAGATCCTGTGCCGGAACACCGACTCCTTCGCCATGAAGCGCACCAGGCGCTTCTGCGGCAGCGCTGCGAGACCGTCGAAAATGAAGTCCAGGTAGCTGATGTGATTGCTGACCAGGACCGCGCCGCCGGAGCGCGGAATGTTCTCCGCGCCCTTGACGTCGATCTTCAGATCGAGCGCCTTGAACATCGTGCGGGCCGCGCCGATGACCGGACGGTAGACGAGCTCTGCCATGGAGGGGGAGGACCCTTCATCTCTGCCTGGGGAGGGGGCTCCCGGCGGGAAGTTACGCAGCCGTAGGTTTTGTGGCCTGCGCAGATCGTGCCCCATCAACGGCTGAGTAGCCAGTCCTGGTTCCGGCCGGGCGCGAGATCCTCGTCACTCCCACGCGGCCCGCGCAACCCGTTGATCAGCCAAATCGTGCCGCGCCACGCCGCAGGAGCAGGTACATCTCGCACCCCAGGCAGTAGCCGAACACCGAGTTGAGGAACGCCGCCGCCAGCGCGCAGGCCGTCGCCCCGAGCCCGAGCCAGCCCGGCCCCCACACCAGACCCACCAGACCCACCGCCGCAAAAACGAACCCGACGAACTGCGCGAACCGCGGCGGCTGCGGAGCCTCGAACTCCGTGGGCGGCCCGAGCCGCGGCCGCACCACCGTCCGGAACAGCCACGCATAGGGAGAACGCCCCACCCCGCCCGCCGCGCCGAGCGCGAAACACAGCGTCTGCCACGCCAGGAGCCAGGCGCTGCCCGTGACGAGCACCAGGGCCAGTACAACCGTCGTGACCGCGGCACCGAACCGCGGCCCTCTCACATCGATGTCCATGAACCCAGCATTCCGCAAAGGTGCGTCGTGCGGACCCGGGGAATCTTTGCGGTCTCGTGAATGCTGCACTGGAACGATGACCGGACTCGTGGTGTGTGTGGCCGTGCTCGCCGTGGCGAGCGCCTTCGGGCTGATGCAACGGCGGCGGAGCGGGAGGATGAAGGTGCGGCAGGGCGAAGCGGCGCTCGGAGCGGCGGAGTTGGGCGAGGAGCTGGGGGAGCGGGCCACCCTCGTGCAGTTCTCCAGCGCCTTCTGCGCCCCGTGCCGGGCCACCCGGCGCGTGCTCGGCGAAGTGGCCGAAATGGTTCCCGGCGTGGCCCATGTGGAGATCGACGCCGAGGAGCGGCTCGACCTGGTACGGGAACTCGGCGTCCTCAAGACGCCCACCGTGCTCGTCCTCGACGCGGCCGGACGCATCGTGCGCCGCGCCTCGGGTCAGGCGCGCAAGGCCGACGTCATCGCCGCGCTCGGGGAGGCGGTCTGACGGGTGGTGACTTCGTGGTGACGCTTCTCCCAGATGGCGGGACGCACTTGACTGCACGCACCACCTATCGTCAGCCTGACTGTATGTCGACGGAACTCCTTCTTTTCGAGCGTGTCCATGTGGACCTCGCCCGCTGCGCGAGCGCGCGCTGTCCCGGCTCCTGAGCAGCCACGGACCCCGCTCGCACCCCTCCGGCAGAAGGACAACTCCATGACGGCCACGCCCGATCTCCGCACCGCCACGACCGCATCGCCCGACCTGCTGCGCTCGGTCTTCCGCCGGCACGCGGCCGGAGTCGCCGTGATCACCGCCCGGGGCGCCGCCCCCGTCGGCTTCACCGCCACCTCCCTGACGTCCGTGTCGGCCGAGCCCCCCGTCATCTCGTTCGGTATCGGCCTGGGCGCCTCCAGTTGGCCCGTCGTCTCCGAGGCCGAACACATCGGCGTGCACATACTCGGCGAGCATCAGCAGGATCTGGCCGCCACGTTCGCGAAGAGCGGAGCCGACCGCTTCGGGGACCCCACGCGCTGGTACGAGGGCCCGGAGGGCGTGCCCGTACTCGAAGATGTCCTGGCCTGGCTGGTGTGCCGGGTGATCGCACGCGTGCCCGCCGGTGACCACCGCATCGTGCTCGCCGAGGTCGTCGCCGGAGACCCCGCGGGGACCGGCCGGCCGCTCGTCTACCACCAGGGCCGCTTCAGCGGTCTGCGCGACTAGGATCACAGTTCAAAGCGCTTGCTTAGCGGGCGAATCCTGGGTGTACTGACGAGTAATATTTCGTTCGGGGCGCGGGCCGCCCCGACCGGGAGAGTCCGCTTCGGACGCCTATGCTGCCTGCAGGGAGCAAGGCCGCCCAGTAAAGACGATTGCAGTAGGAGAGCCGGCGTGAGCTTGAGGATCGTTGTCACCGTGAAGTATGTGCCGGATGCGACGGGGGACCGGCATTTCGCTGAGGACCTGACGGTG
>NZ_JBSHLM010000021.1:0-156370 GCF_053644375.1 Streptomyces sp. NPDC055400
ACGCTTCCTTTGTACTCACCCGAGAGACTCTCTCAGGCTTTCCTCCGGGCAGTTTCCCTTCGGTCTTGCGTTTCCGACTCTATCAGACTCTTTCGTGTCCGATTTCCTCGGCGCCTTTCAGGTTTCCGCTCCGGCCTTTCGGCTTTTCGCGTTTCCCTTTCCGGCGGTTCCGACTTTATCAGAGATTCTGAGTCGGAATTTCCGGCCCACTCGGGGAGTTTCAATCGGGCACGTGAGTGCGCCGGGTTCCCCTCGGGCGGAGCCGTAAACCTACTGGAGCGGGGCGCCTCGATGCAAATCGAGGCGCCCCGCTCCGACGGTGCGTCAGACCTCCACGACGACCGGGAGGATCATCGGTCGCCGACGGTAGGTGTCGGAGACCCACTTGCCCAGCGTGCGGCGGATGAGCTGCTGCAGCTGGTGGGGTTCGACGACACCGTCCTGGGCCGACTTGTCCAGGACTTCCTGGATCCGCGGCATGACGGCGCTGAACGCCGAGTCGTCGATGCCGGAGCCACGCGCCTGGATGGTCGGGCCGCTGGTGATCTTGCCGGTGCTGGAGTCCACCACGACGAAGACCGAGATGATGCCCTCGTCGCCGAGGATCTTGCGGTCCTTGAGCGCGGGTTCGCCGACGTCGCCGACCGAAAGGCCGTCCACGTAGACGTAACCGGCCTGGACCTTGCCGACGATTCTGGCCTTGCCGCCGACGAGGTCGACGACGACGCCGTCCTCGGCGATCACGATGCGGTCGTGCGGGACGCCGGTGAGGGCGCCGAGTTCGGCGTTGGCGCGCAGGTGGCGCCATTCGCCGTGGACCGGCATCAGGTTCTTCGGCTTGCAGATGTTGTAGAAGTACAGCAGCTCGCCGGCCGAGGCGTGGCCCGAGACGTGGACCTTGGCGTTGCCCTTGTGGACGACGTTCGCGCCCCAGCGGGTCAGGCCGTTGATGACGCGGTAGACCGCGTTCTCGTTGCCCGGGATCAGGGACGACGCCAGGATCACCGTGTCGCCGGAGACGATCCGGATCTGGTGGTCGCGGTTGGCCATGCGCGACAGCGCGGCCATCGGTTCGCCCTGCGAGCCGGTGCAGACGAGGACGATCTCGTTGTCCGGGAGGTCGTCGAGCGTCTTGACGTCCACGACCAGGCCCGGCGGGACCTTCAGATAACCGAGGTCACGGGCGATGCCCATGTTGCGCACCATCGAGCGGCCGACGAAGGCGACCCGGCGGCCGTACTCGTGAGCGGCGTCCAGGATCTGCTGGATGCGGTGCACGTGGCTGGCGAAGGACGCGACGATGATGCGCTTCTGAGCGCCCGCGAAGACGCCGCGGATCACGTTCGAGATGTCGCGCTCGGGCGGGACGAAGCCCGGGACCTCGGCGTTCGTCGAGTCGGTGAGCAGAAGGTCAATGCCTTCCTCGCCGAGCTTGGCGAACGTGGGGAGGTCCGTGAGGCGGCGGTCCAGCGGGAGCTGGTCCATCTTGAAGTCGCCGGTGTGGACGACCATGCCGGCCGGCGTGCGGATGGCGACCGCGAGCGCGTCCGGGATGGAGTGGTTGACCGCCACGAACTGGCAGTCGAAGGGGCCCAGGCGTTCGCGGTCGCCCTCGGCGACCTCGAGCGTGTACGGGCGGATGCGGTGCTCCTGGAGCTTCGCCTCGATGAGAGCGAGCGTCAGCTTGGAGCCGATCAGCGGGATGTCCGGCTTCTCGCGCAGGAGGTACGGGACGCCGCCGATGTGGTCCTCGTGGCCGTGCGTGAGCACGATGCCGTCGATGTCGTCGAGGCGGTCCCTGATGGACGTGAAGTCCGGCAGGATCAGGTCGATGCCGGGCTGCTCCTCCTCGGGGAAGAGCACGCCGCAGTCGACGATGAGCAGGCGGCCGTCGTACTCGAAGACCGTCATGTTGCGGCCGATCTCACCGAGGCCGCCGAGCGGGGTGACGCGCAGGCCGCCCTTCGGGAGCTTCGGCGGGGCGCCGAGTTCAGGATGCGGATGACTCAAAAGACTCTCCTCACCACGCGCGCCACGTACCTGTTAGGCACGTGGCGCGCGTGACGTTCGTGCAGTAGCAGTTGTCTTGTGTTGGGCGCAGGAGCTGTGTCCTGCGGGCGTGCGTATTCAGTTGTGAAGTCTGTGTTTAGAGCTGTACCCCGCCCGCGGCGAGATCGATCTTGAGCTGGGCGGTCTCGTCGGGCGTCAGCTCCACGAGGGGCAGGCGCAGCGGACCGGCGGGCTGGCCCTGGAGGGCGAGTGCCGCCTTGGTCGTGATGACGCCCTGCGTGCGGAACATGCCGGTGAAGACCGGGAGCAGCTTCTGGTGGATCTCGGTGGCCTTCTGCACGTCGCCGCTGACGAACGCGTCGAGCATGGCGCGCAGGTCGGGGGTGACGACATGGCCGACGACGGAGACGAAGCCGACCGCGCCCACGGAGAGCAGCGGCAGGTTGAGCATGTCGTCGCCGGAGTACCAGGCGAGGCCGGAGCGGGCGATGGCCCAGCTGGCGCGGCCGAGGTCGCCCTTGGCGTCCTTGTTGGCGACGATGCGCGGGTGCTCCGCGAGACGGACGATCGTCTCGGTGTTGATGGGTACGCCGCTGCGGCCCGGGATGTCGTACAGCATCACCGGCAGCTCGGTGGCGTCGGCGATCGCGGTGAAGTGTCGCAGGAGGCCTTCCTGCGGGGGCTTGTTGTAGTACGGCGTCACCGTGAGCAGGCCGTGCGCTCCGGCCTTTTCGGCGGCGCGGGCGAGCTCGATGCTGTGGCGGGTGTCGTTCGTACCGACGCCGGCGATGACATGGGCGCGGTCGCCGACCGCCTGTCGTACGGCTCGTACGAGATCCGCTTTCTCCGCGTCGCTGGTGGTCGGGGACTCGCCGGTGGTGCCGTTGACGACGAGTCCGTCGTTGCCTGCGTCCACCAGGTGGGCGGCGAGTCGCTGCGCGCCGTCGAGGTCAAGTGCGCCGTCCGCCGCGAACGGCGTGACCATAGCGGTGAGGACCCGCCCGAAGGGGGTCTGCGGAGTGGAGGTCGGAGCCATGGGTAATACGCTACTCGCTGCTCAGCGCGCGGTCCCCCCTCGGGGGATGTCAGGGGGTGTGGCGGGGGTGGATCCCGGCACTGCCTGCTCGGGGGTTCAAGCAGTGCCGGGTCCGTTTGATCAGGCTAGATGAACTTTCCGAAATGCCGCAATACGGACGCTTCGCACGGCTGAACCGTACATCTGTACCGAATCCACGTTTCCCTGACTACGGCGCGACCCGGCCGTTCCCGTTGAATGCGGCGTAGGTGAGCGGCATGAGCTTGGCCCACTCCGCCTCCATCTTCTCGCCGACCATCTCGATCTCCCGCTGCGGGAAGGACGGGACCTTGGCCAGCTCGTGCTGGGTGCGCAGGCCGAGGAAGTGCATCAGGGAGCGTGCGTTGCACGTCGCGTACATCGAGGAGAAAAGGCCGACCGGGAGGACGGAACGGGCCACCTCGCGGGCGACGCCCGCGGCGAGCATCTCCTGGTACGCCTCGTACGCCTGGCGGTACGAGTCCTCCATCACGCGGCCGGTGAGCTCCTGCTGGCCCTGCGTGCCCTCGACGAACTGGTACTTGCCGGGGCGGCCCTGCTGCACCAGCTTGCGGGAGGCCTCCGGGACGTAGAAGACCGGCTGGAGCTCCCTGTAGCGGCCCGACTCCTCGTTGTACGACCAGCCCGCGCGGTGTCGCATGAACTCGCGGAACACGAAGATCGGGGCGTTGATGAAGAACGTCATCGAGTTGTGCTCGAAGGGGCTGCCGTGACGGTCCCGCATCAGGAAGTTGATCAGGCCCTTGGAGCGCTCCGGGTCCTTGGTCAGCTCGTCGAGGGACTGCTCTCCCGCGGTGGAGACGCGGGCGGCGAACAGCACGTCGGTATCGCTCGCGGTGTGCTTGACCAGCTCGACCGTCACGTCGCCGCGGAAGGTCGGCTTGAGGTCGTCAGCAGGGGTTTCGGTCACGGTTCGAGGGGTCCTTCCATCACTTCGCTCGGGCGGCGCCCACTCTACGGGCAGGCTCTGACAACGGGGCATTCGGTCGCGCCTCGCGACATTCCGATCCGAACATCGCCGAACTTCTGCTAATTCGGCGAAACTGGGCACCTTTTGGGGCATCCGTGCGTCTGTATGGGTAGCGGGGCGGTTCGTTCGCCGCTCCCGGCGCTCTGACCCCACTCGATGGCCGGAGCCGTTCCATGATCCGAACGTTTCGATCTTGACGAGGAGAAGCAGCACCCATGTTCCGTCGGCGCGAGCCCGTTCCGTTCGCCTTCATCGCCGAAGCCGACAAGTTCCGCAGTAACGTCACTCCGCCCCCGCGCGAACGCGCGTCGGCCGGCCAGATCGCCGGTCGCTCGCTCGTCGGCCTCACCGTCGTCGCCGGGCTCGTGGGCGCCCTGCTCCTGGGGATGCCCGCCCTGTCGTCCGGTCAGGCACCGGCACACACGCAGCAGTCCCAAGCGTCCGACGGTCGCTGACCGGCCTGCCCCCGTCCGGCCCCCCAGGGGTGGAAGGCAGGCGCACGCCTAGGTAGCCTCACCGGGCACAGCCCGAATACAGCGTGGATTGAGTGAGGACCAGTCGTGCCCCTGCCCTTCCTGACGGCCGACCGCGCTTTTGACGAGGTGGCCGACGACGTCGCGCTGCCTTTCGACGATCGCGACCAATGGCGGCGTCCCTACCGGCCGGGGCCGTGGCGCGTGGGATTCGCCGCACTGCTCCTGCTGCTCGCCTCGTACGTCATGTTCGCCGCGGTGATCATCGCCTTCACGGGTGGTCTCGGCGGGGGCGCGGCGTGCGGTCTCATCGCGCTGCTCATCATCGGAGCGGCCTTGCGGCTGCTGCGGATGGGTACGTGGGTGAGCGCGCACGGCCTGCGCCGTGTGGCCTTCTTCCAGACCCAGACGGTTCCGTGGGCCCAGGTCGTGACGGTCCGCACGGTCCAGCAGCCGGTCCGCTGGCTCGGACTCCCCCGCACGGTGCAGGGGCAGGCGCTGCTCCTCGTACGGCGGGACAAGGCCGATGAGAGCTCGGCCCTGGTCACCAGTCACGGCGCGGACTTCCTCGCGAGGACCGAGGCCTTCGACCGGGCGGCGGACACGATCGAGGTGTGGGCCGAGGAGTACCGGCCGCAGCACGCCTGAACGACGCATACGTGAAGGGCCGCGCCGGAACACCGGCGCGGCCCTTCACGTGTACTCGGGACTCACATGTCCTCAGACGCTGACCGTCCTGCCCTCCTGGAGGGCGATGGCTCGCTGCATCGCCTTGCGGGCGCGCGGGGTGTCGCGGGCGTCGCGGTAGGCCACGGCGAGGCGGAACCAGCAGCGCCAGTCCCCCGGAGTGTCCTCGGTCTCCGCCTTGCGGCGGGCGAAGACCTCGTCGGCGGAGTCGCGGTCGATGCGGCCGTACTGGTCGCGCCGCAGCTCGTCCACGGGCAGGCCGCCCTCGGCCTCCAGGAGCTCGGCGAGGCGGTTCGCCTTGCGGACGAACTGGGTGTTGGCCCAGAGGAACCACAGGCCGATCACCGGCAGGATCAGCACGGCCACGCCGAACGTGACGGTGAGCAGGGTGCCCTGCTCGATGAGGAGCAGGCCGCGGCTGCCGACCAGGACGAAGTAGAAGACCAGGACGAGGGCGGTGACGAGGTAGGTGAGCTTTGCGCGCATGAGGTCCGTCAGACGTTCAGGTCGAGGAAGTGTTCCAGGCCGAAGGTGAGGCCGGGAGCGGTCACGACGCGGCGGGCGCCGAGCAGGATGCCCGGCATGAAGCTGCTGTGGTGCAGCGAGTCGTGGCGGATGGTCAGCGTCTCGCCCTCGCCGCCCAGGAGGACCTCCTGGTGGGCGAGGAGGCCGCGCATGCGCACGGAGTGGACCGGGACGCCGTCGACGTCCGCGCCGCGGGCGCCGTCGAGAGCGGTGGCCGTGGCGTCCGGCTGCGGCGCGCTGCCGGCCTTCTCGCGGGCCGCCGCGATGAGCTGCGCCGTACGGGCGGCCGTGCCGCTGGGCGCGTCCACCTTCTTCGGGTGGTGCAGCTCGATGACCTCGACGGACTCGAAGTAGGGCGCCGCGGCCTCGGCGAACTTCATGGTGAGGACGGCCCCGATGGAGAAGTTCGGGGCGATGAGCACACCGGTCCGCGGGGAGTCCGCGAGCCAGGTGGTGAGCTTGGCGAGACGGTCCTCGGTCCAGCCGGTGGTGCCGACGACGGCGTGGATGCCGTGGCGTACGCAGAAGTCGAGGTTGTCCATCACCGAGTCGGGCGTGGTCAGTTCGACCGCGACCTGGGCGCCGGACTCCGTGAGGGTCTCCAGCTTGTCGCCCCGGCCGAGCGCCGCGACCAGTTCCATGTCGTCGGCGGCCTCGACGGCCCGTACGGCCTCGGAGCCGATGCGGCCCCCGGCGCCGAGGACCGCCACGCGCAGCTTGCTCATCTTCTTCGTTCCTTACGCGAGTTGCGAACGGGTGGGCTACGCCACCGCTTCGTGCAGGCGCGCCGCCTGCTTGTCCTTGAGCGGGCCGATGACCGACAGCGAGGGGCGCTGCCCCAGGATGTCGCGGGCCACCGCGCGCACCTCGTCGGGGGTGACCGAAGCGATCTCCTCCAGCATGTCGCTGACGGACATCTGCTCGCCCCAGCAGAGCTCGCTCTTGCCGATGCGGTTCATGAGCGCGCCGGTGTCCTCGAGGCCGAGGACGGTGGAGCCGGAGAGCTGGCCGATGGCGCGGCCGATCTCGTCGTCGGACAGGCCGTGCTCCGCGACGTGGGTGAGCTCGTCGCGGCAGATCTTGAGCACGTCGTGGACCTGGCTGGGCCGGCATCCCGCGTAGACCCCGAAGAGGCCGCAGTCCGCGAAGCCCGACGTGTACGAGTACACGCTGTAGGCGAGGCCGCGCTTCTCCCTGACCTCCTGGAAGAGGCGGGACGACATGCCGCCGCCCAGGGCGGTGTTGAGGACGCCCATGGCCCAGCGGCGCTCGTCGGTGCGGGCGAGGCCCGGCATGCCGAGGATGACGTGGGCCTGCTCGGTCTTGCGGCCGAGGAGCTCCATGCGGCCGGCCGCGCGCAGGGGCTTGCGGCCGTCGCGCGGGGCCATGGGGACGGCGTCGGTGCGGGTGAGGGCGCCGGCCTTCTCGAAGGCGGCGCGGACCTGGCGTACGACCTTGTTGTGGTCGACGTTGCCCGCGGCAGCGACGACGAGGTGCGTCGGGTCGTAGTGCTTCTTGTAGAAGCGGGCGATCTGGCCGCGGTTCAGTGCGTTGATCGTGTCGACCGTGCCGAGGACCGGGCGTCCGAGCGGGGTGTCGCCGAGCATGGTGTGCGCGAACAGGTCGTGCACGCAGTCGCCCGGGTCGTCCTCCGTCATCGCGATCTCTTCGAGGATCACGCCGCGCTCGGCGTCGACGTCCGCTTCCTCGATGAGGGAGCCGGTCAGCATGTCGCAGACGACGTCGATCGCGAGGGGGAGGTCGGTGTCGAGCACGCGCGCGTAGTAGCACGTGTACTCCTTCGCCGTGAAGGCGTTCATCTCGCCGCCGACCGCGTCGATCATGGAGGAGATGTCGAGGGCGCTCCGGCGGGAGGTGCCCTTGAAGAGGAGGTGCTCGAGGTAATGCGTCGCGCCGTTCAGCGTGGGCGTCTCGTCGCGGGAGCCGACGTTCGCCCAGATACCGAAGGTCGCGGAGCGTACGGAGGGCAGCGTCTCGGTGACGATGCGCAGGCCGCCGGGGAGGGTGGTCCTACGGACCGTACCGATGCCGTTCTCGCCCTTGATCAGGGTTTGGGTACGGGCGACGGCCCGCGCCTCCGAGGAGGTGCGGGCCGTCGCCTTGGAGCTACGGGACGTCACTTGTCGGTGTCGTCCTTCGTCTCGTCGCCCTCTTCGCCCTCGACGACGGGGATGAGGGAGAGCTTGCCGCGGGAGTCGATCTCGGCGATCTCGACCTGGACCTTGGCGCCCACGCCGAGAACGTCCTCGACGTTCTCCACGCGCTTGCCGCCGGCCAGCTTGCGGATCTGCGAGATGTGCAGCAGGCCGTCCTTGCCCGGGAGCAGGGACACGAACGCACCGAAGGTCGTCGTCTTCACGACGGTGCCCAGGTAACGCTCGCCGACCTCCGGCATGGTCGGGTTGGCGATCGAGTTGATCGTGGCGCGGGCGGCCTCGGCCGCCGGGCCGTCGGCGGCACCGATGTAGATGGTGCCGTCGTCCTCGATCGTGATGTCGGCGCCGGTGTCCTCCTGGATCTGGTTGATCATCTTGCCCTTCGGGCCGATGACCTCACCGATCTTGTCCACGGGGATCTTGACCGTGATGATCCGCGGGGCGTTCGGGGACATCTCGTCCGGCGTGTCGATCGCTTCCATCATCACGTCGAGGATGTGGAGGCGGGCGTCGCGGGCCTGCTTGAGGGCCGCGGCCAGGACGGAGGCCGGGATGCCGTCCAGCTTGGTGTCGAGCTGGAGGGCGGTGACGAAGTCCTTGGTGCCGGCGACCTTGAAGTCCATGTCACCGAAGGCGTCCTCCGCACCGAGGATGTCGGTGAGGGCGACGTAGTGCGTCTCGCCCTTGATCTCCTGGGAGATCAGGCCCATGGCGATACCGGCGACGGGGGCCTTCAGCGGCACACCGGCGTTCAGCAGCGACATGGTGGAGGCGCAGACCGAGCCCATGGACGTCGAGCCGTTGGAACCGAGGGCCTCGGAGACCTGACGGATCGCGTACGGGAACTCCTCGCGCGTCGGCAGGACCGGCACGATGGCGCGCTCGGCGAGCGCGCCGTGGCCGATCTCGCGGCGCTTCGGGGCGCCGACGCGGCCCGTCTCGCCGACCGAGTAAGGCGGGAAGTTGTAGTTGTGCATGTAGCGCTTGCGGGTCACCGGGGAAAGGGTGTCCAGCTGCTGCTCCATGCGGAGCATGTTGAGGGTGGTGACGCCCAGGATCTGGGTCTCGCCACGCTCGAAGAGCGCCGAGCCGTGCACGCGCGGGATGGCCTCGACCTCGGCGGCGAGCGTACGGATGTCCGTGACGCCCCGGCCGTCGATGCGGACCTTGTCCTTGATGACGCGCTCGCGGACCAGGGACTTCGTCAGCGCGCGGTACGCCGCCGAGATCTCCTTCTCGCGGCCCTCGAACTTCGGGAGCAGCTTCTCGGCGGCCAGACCCTTGACGCGGTCCAGCTCGGCCTCGCGGTCCTGCTTGCCGGCGATGGTGAGCGCCTGGGCGAGCTCGGTCCTGACGGCGGCCGTGAGGGCCTCGAGCACGTCGTCCTCGAAGTCGAGGAAGATCGGGAACTCGCCGGTCGGCTTGGCGGCCTTGGCGGCCAGCTCCGACTGGGCCTTGCAGAGGACCTTGATGAAGGGCTTCGCGGCCTCGAGACCGGCGGCGACGACCTCTTCGGTCGGCGCCTGGGCGCCGCCCTTGACGAGCTCGATGGTCTTCTCGGTGGCCTCGGCCTCGACCATCATGATCGCGACGTCGCCGTCCTCGAGGACGCGACCGGCGACGACCATGTCGAAGACGGCGTCCTCGAGCTCGGTGTGCGTCGGGAACGCGACCCACTGGCCCTTGATCAGCGCGACACGGGTGCCGCCGACCGGGCCGGAGAAGGGCAGGCCGGCCAGCTGCGTGGAGCAGGAGGCGGCGTTGATGGCGACCACGTCGTACAGGTGGTCGGGGTTGAGCGCCATGACCGTCTCGACGACCTGGATCTCGTTGCGAAGGCCCTTCTTGAAGGACGGACGCAGCGGGCGGTCGATGAGGCGGCAGGTCAGGACCGCGTCCTCGGAGGGACGGCCCTCACGGCGGAAGAAGGAGCCGGGGATCTTGCCGGCCGAGTACATCCGCTCCTCGACGTCCACCGTGAGGGGGAAGAAGTCGAGCTGGTCCTTGGGCTTCTTCGAAGCGCTCGTGGCCGACAGCACCATGGTGTCGTCGTCCAGGTACGCCACGGCGGAGCCGGCGGCCTGACGGGCCAGACGGCCCGTCTCGAAGCGGATGGTGCGGGTGCCGAAAGTGCCGTTGTCGATGACGGCCTCGGCGTAGTGGGTCTCGTTCTCCACTAGCGTTTTCTCCGTTACTTTTCGTCTTTTGTCCCGTTCCGCCCGTGTGGCGGAGGGACGGGGCCGGAGAAGCGCGCGCCTTGTGTGCGGGCCGGTCTTCGATCGAAGCACCCGGGGTGGACGGGATCCGTCTCCCGGGGGCCACTACCGAGGACCGGCGGCGGCGAGGGTGCGCTTCTCCTCGTGCGGTGATGCGTCGCGGTGATGCGGTGCAACTGGGTGCGGTGCATCGAAGCGACGCATGCATGTGGTGATGCGTGCGGTGGTGCTTTTGTTCGCGTGTCCAGACTACAAAGGGGCTGTGACACTTCGCACGTACAGCAAAGGGAGCGGCCCCCTGTCGGTGGGAACCGCTCCCTTCACGGCGTCTTAGCGGGCGCCGGCCGCACCACGGCGGATGCCGAGGCGCTCGACCAGCGTACGGAAGCGCTGGATGTCCTTCTTGGCCAGGTACTGCAGAAGGCGGCGACGCTGGCCGACCAGGATCAGCAGACCACGACGGGAGTGGTGGTCGTGCTTGTGCGTCTTGAGGTGCTCGGTCAGGTCCGAGATCCGGCGGGACAGCATGGCGACCTGGACCTCGGGGGAGCCGGTGTCGCCCTCCTTCTGGCCGAACTCGGTGATGATCTGCTTCTTCGTAGCGGCGTCGAGCGACACGCGTACTCCTCGTAGTCTTTTCGTGGCCACCGAGTGCCCCTGGTCCACATCTCAGGGGAGCTTCCGTTACTCGGGAGGCGAGGTCCGCTGGGCGCAGTCTTCAGATTCCGGAGAACCGGAGACCTGAGGGCGCGTACACAAACGGCCGTCACACAGCGTACCAGCCGCTCCGTGTGGACCCGACCGTCCGGTCAGCCGGTCATGGAGCGGGCCTTCGCGTACACGTCGAAGACGGCGAGCGTCAGCGGGACCAGCGTGAGCAGGACGAACGTCTCCGCGATCTCCATGAAGCGTCCCCAGAAGGGGCTCACTCCGCGGCGGGGCGTGATCAGGCCGATCGATGTGATCAGTGCCGTGGCCGCCGCGATCACCGCGACGAGCCAGACCGTGCGGATGTCGAGGGCGGTGCTGTCACCCTTCCTGAAGAAGTCGTCCAGGTAGTCCAGCGGCGGGTGGAGCGAGAGGCCGAGGCCCAGCAGGACGAGGGCGGCGAGTCCTGCCGCGAGGAGGGAGGCGACCTGCGCGGTGTAGCGGAAGAGCTGGGCGCGCATCAGCATCGCGACGCCGGTGGCGAAGGCGAGGAGCTGGCCCCATACGTCGTGCGAGAAGCCGAGGACGGCAGCGGCGCCGACGGACACCAGGGCGCAGCCGCCGACCAGGCCGACGAGCAGCTCGTGGCCGCGGCGGGCCTGGGCCGCGATGCGGTCGGCCTCGACGGGCTCCTGGTTCGCGGGGTCGTCGCCGTACTCGCCGCGGGCCATGCTCGGGGGTTCGAAGCCGATGGGCAGGCGGGCGAAGCGCATGGACAGGCCCGGCAGGAACGCGAGGGCCCCTACGGAGAGCGGCGCGCACAGGCCGGCGGTCTCCACGGCCGTCAGGTCCGTGAGGATGGCGATGAAGGTCGTGAGTACGCCGACTGCCGACGCGAAGACGAAGGCCACGAAGGGACCGTCGCCGCCCGGCGAGACCAGGGTGAGGACCACGGAGGCGAGCAGTACGGCCGTGCAGGCCAGCAGGAACTGGAGCCTGCCGATTCCCTGGTGGTCGGCAAGGGGCAGCAGGCCGGAGCCCGCCACCGCCACGTTCGGCAGGGCGCCGAGGCCGAGCGCGATGGCCGAGCCGCGGTCGTCGTAGACCCTGGCGCGGACGCAGGCGAGGACGACGAGGAGGAGGCCGGCCACCGCGGCGAGGACACCCTGGAGGCTGTGCATGTTGTGGTGCGGCTCGGCCGTCCACGTGACGAAGGCCAGGAGCGCGGGCAGGACACCGCCGCCGATGAGTCCGGCGCCGCGGGTCAGGTCGCCGTTCCACAGGGTGCGGTCGCGGGTGACGGCCGAGGCGACCGCTTCGGAGACGTCGTCGAAGACGGCCGGCGGCAGCGACTCGGAGAACGGGCGCAGGGTGAGCAGCTCGCCGTCGAGGATCCGCTGCGCGGCGAACGACCGGGCGCTGTCGAGGACGGTGCCGTCACGGCGTACGAGGTGGTAGCCGACCGGTGCGCCCTCGGCGGGGCTCTGCTGGGAGAGCCGCAGGATTTCCGGATTGAGGTCGGCGACCGGGACGTCGTCGGGCAGTGCCACGTCGATCCGGCTGTCGGGCGCGACGATGGTGACGCGGCAGAAGCCGAGGCCCGTGCCGGCCCCCGAAGGGGCTCCGGTGCCCGCTCCGCCGGTCGCGCCGGCCGTCGCGGAAGCGGAAGCCGTCATGCTCACCTGCTGTTCCCCCTCGGTTGGTGTGTCCGGTGATGCAGCCGGATGTGGAGGTGTTGTGTACGCCGCTCGCGCGCGTCCCCGCTGCCCGTCAACGAGGCTTCCAGGACCGGCGTTGAAGGTCCCGCTCGCTCCCGACCGCGTGAAATGCCCTGATTTCTCGGGCGATCCACGGCCCTCGACTGCACCTCCGGCACCCTACCGCCCACCGTTGTCAGTGACCGTCAGTAGGATCGCAAATCACGATCGACGTCCGCCTGACACGGGGCGGCGGACGGAACACCTCGGTCCGGCAAGGGAATTGGTGCTTAGTGAGTCACATCGTCGTGAAGCGCCCGCCTCGGGCGCTGCCGTCCGAAGTGCCCACAGAAGAGGTGGTCCTGCAGCCTCCGCCCGAGCTGCCACGGGGGCAGCAGGAAGGCGCGATGATGCAGCTCCTGCCGATGCTCGGCATGGGCGGATCCGTCGTGTTCTTCTTCAATCCCAGCGCGCAGCCGTTCATGAAGATCATGGGCATGGTGATGATCGCGTCGACCCTGGGCATGGGCATCGCGATGCTGGTGCGCTACCGGCGCGGCTCGCAGGGCCAGATGTCGGACATGCGCCGTGACTATCTGCGTTATCTGTCGCAAACCCGGCGCGACGCCACGAAGACCGCGAGGAAGCAACGCGACGCGCAGTACTACCTGCACCCCTCCCCCGAGCAGTTGTGGGCGCTCGTCGCCGAGGGCAGCCGCGTCTGGGAGCGGCGCACGGGCGACGAGGACTTCGGGCAGGTGCGCGTCGGCCTCGGCCCGCAGGGGCTCGCCACTCCGCTGGTGCCCCCGCAGACCGCGCCCGTGGACGAGTTGGAGCCGCTGACGGCGGGCGCCATGCAGCGCTTCCTCGCCGCGCACGGCACGCTCGAGGACCTGCCGATGGCGGTCTCGCTGCGGGCCTTCTACCACGTGACGGTCAGCGGTGAGCCGCAGACGGTGCGCGGCACGGCCCGCGCCGTCGTCGCCTCGCTCGCGTCGCTGCACTCCCCCCAAGACCTGGTGATTGCCGTGGCGACGGGCCGGGAGGCCGCGCCGCAGTGGGAGTGGGCCAAGTGGCTTCCGCACAGCCAGGCCGCGGGCCAGACGGACGGCGCCGGCAGCCGCCGTCTGATCACCACCGACCCGATGGAGCTGGAGGCGATGCTGACCACGCGCCTCCAGGGCCGTCCGCGCTTCCATCCCGGTGGTGCGCCCGTCCCCGAGCAGCCGCACCTCGTCGTCGTGCTCGACGGCGTGTCCCTGCCGCCGATGTCGATGCTGGCCAGCCCCGAGGGCCTGCAGGGTGTGTCCGTGGTCGAGGTCGTTCCCGGTGACCTGACGGCGGGCCGCGGCGACCTTTCGATCGTCGTTCAGCCCCGCTCCCTGACGCTGGAGTCGGCGCACGGCATGGTCTACGAGGGCACGCCCGACCTGCTGTCGTACGAGGCCGCGGACGCGCTGGCGCGGCAGTTGGCGCCCCTGCGCATGGCCTCGGGCGGCGACGACGACGAGCCGCTGCTGGCGAACCTGGACTTCACGGATCTGCTGAGCCTCGGCGACGCCGCGTCCGTGGACACCAAGCGCACGTGGCGCCCGCGCTCGCAGGCGGAGCGGCTGCGCGTGCCGATCGGCGTCGGCGAGGACGGCCGGCCCGTCATGCTCGACCTCAAGGAAGCGGCCCAGGAGGGCATGGGCCCGCACGGCCTGTGTGTCGGTGCGACGGGTTCCGGAAAGTCGGAGCTCCTGCGCACCCTCGTCCTCGGCCTCGCGGTCACGCACTCCTCCGAGACGCTGAACTTCGTACTCGCCGACTTCAAGGGCGGTGCGACGTTCGCGGGCATGGCCCAGATGCCGCACGTCGCCGCGGTCATCACCAACCTCGCGGACGACCTGACGCTCGTCGACCGCATGGGCGACTCCATCCGCGGTGAGCTCAACCGCCGCCAGGAGATGCTCCGCGACGCGGGCAACTACGCGAACATCCACGACTACGAGAAGGCGCGCGCGGCCGGCGCCCCGCTCCAGCCGATCCCGTCGCTCGTCCTGGTGATCGACGAGTTCAGCGAGCTGTTGACGGCCAAGCCCGACTTCATCGAGATGTTCGTGCAGATCGGCCGCATCGGCCGGTCCCTGGGCGTGCATCTGCTCCTCGCCTCTCAGCGCCTCGAAGAGGGCCGGCTGCGCGGCCTGGAGACCTACCTCTCGTACCGGATCGGTCTGCGGACGTTCTCCGCCGCCGAGTCCCGCGCGGCGCTCGGCGTGCCCGACGCGTACGAGCTGCCGAACGTGCCGGGTTCCGGCTTCCTGAAGTACGGCACGGACGAGATGGTCCGCTTCAAGGCGGCGTACGTGTCCGGGACCTATCGCTCCGGTTCCGCGCAGACCGCGGTGGCGGGCGGGCCGCTCCCGGTGGACCGGCGCCCGGTGCTGTTCACGGCGGCCGAGGTGCCGGTGCAGTACGTGGCCGTGCCCCAGCAGCGCGCCGAGACCACGCCCACGACCGACGACGCGCTCTCGGACACCGTGCTCGACGTGATCGTGCGCCGGCTCGAGGCACAGGGTCCGGCGGCCCATCAGGTGTGGCTGCCGCCGCTGGACAGCCCGCCGTCGCTCGACAGCCTCCTTCCCGGCCTCGCCGCCGTACAGGGCCGCGGGCTCACGCAGCCCGGCTACGAGGGCGCGGGGCGGCTCATCGTCCCGGCCGGCCTCGTCGACAAGCCGTACGAGCAGCGGCGCGACCCGCTGTGGTGCGACTTCTCGGGTGCGGCCGGCCATATGCAGATCCTGGGCGGCCCGCAGTCCGGCAAGTCGACACTGCTGCGTTCACTCATCGCCTCGTTCGCCCTGACGCACACCCCGTACGAAGTGCAGTTCTACGGGCTCGACTTCGGTGGTGGCGGTCTGTCGGCCGTCGCCGGGCTGCCGCACGTCGGCGGGGTGGCCTCGCGCCTCGACCCCGAGAAGGTGCGCCGCACGGTCGCCGAGGTCTACGGCGTGATGATGCGCCGCGAGGAGTACTTCCGCTCCTCCGGCATCGCCTCGATCGGCGACTTCCGCGCACGCAGGGCGCGCGGCGACATCTCCGTCACCGACCAGCCGTGGGGTGACGTCTTCCTCGTCATCGACGGCTGGGGCAACTTCCGTACGGACTACGAGGGTCTGGAGCCCGCGGTGCTCGACATCGCGGCCCGCGGCCTGGGCTACGGCATCCACCTGGTGCTGACGGCCTCGCGGTCCATGGAGGTCAGGGCGAACATGAAGGACCACCTCATGAACCGCCTCGAGCTGCGGCTCGGCGACACGATGGACTCCGAGTTCGACCGCAAGGTCGCGGCGAACGTGCCGACGGGCGTGCCCGGCCGCGGCCAGTCGCCGCAGAAGCAGCACTTCATGGCGGCGGTCCCCCGGATCGACGGCCTCTCGTCGGACACGGACCTGGCCGAGGCCACGGCGGCGCTGACCGCCGAGGTGACCCGGCACTGGACGGCGCCCGGCGCCCCCGAAGTGCGGCTGCTCCCACGTGAGTTCGCGGCGGACCGGCTGCCCCCGGGGAACCTGTTCCCGGACCGCGGCGTGTCCTTCGCGCTCGACGAGGACAACCTGGAGCCGGTGTTCCTCGACTTCGAACAGGACCCGTTCTTCCTCATCTTCGGAGAGAGCGAGTCCGGCAAGTCGAACCTGCTGCGCCTGCTCATCAAGCGCCTCACCGAGCGCTACGACGGCGACTCCTGCAAGCTCTTCGTGGTCGACAACCGCCGCGCCCTGCTGGACGTGACCCCGCCCTCGCACCTGGCGGAGTACATCCCCATGTCGAACTCGATGGGGCACCACATGGACGCGCTCGCCGACCTCATGCAGCGGCGTACGCCGACGGCCGAGGTGACGGCGCAGCAGCTGAGGGACCGCAGCTGGTGGCGCGGTCCGAACGTCTTCGTGATCATCGACGACTACGACCTGGTGTCCACGTCGAGCGGGAACCCGCTGTCGGGCCTCACCGAACTGCTCCCGTTCGCGCGGGACGTCGGTGTCCGCTTCATCATCGCCCGCTCCTCGGCGGGCGGCGGCCGGGCCGCGTACGAGCCGTTCATCCAGCGGATGAAGGAGCTCGGCGCCCAGGGCCTCGTCCTCGCGGGCGACCCCGGCGAGGGCGACCTGATCGGCGGAGTGCGGCCCCGGCCGATGCCGGCGGGGCGTGGCGTGTTCGTCTCGCGCAAGCGGGGGAAGCCGTTGGTCCAGACGGGACTGGTCCCGTCCGACCAGTGATGTATTGAGATCGTCATGGTTGGGCAAGGTCGCTTGAACTGACCAGGTCGCTCTGGTCAGTTGGATGTGCTGTGAAGTGCCCGTCTCCTTCCACGAGGGAGACGGGCGCAAGGGGAGCACAACAGTGACACGGGGAAGGGGTCAGCAGATGGCCTGGGACGAGTGGGAACAGCTCAAGGCGGAAGCCCTGCACAAGGGGAACGCCCAGATGCAGTTGAACCAGCTTGCCGACCCGGGCGGCGGCGGTGGGGGGAGTCCTCAGGGCGACCTGACGGTCGACTTCCCTGATCTGGCCGCGATCGGAGATGCCGCGTTCCGGCTGCGTACCCGCATGGACCGGGAGAGCGACCACGCCCGGATCTCCTCGATGAAGGCCGCCGGGGGGCTCAAGTCGGAGTTCGCCGTCGGCAAGGCCCTGGACCATGTGGCTGAGCGCTGGGTGGACCAGGTGCAGTCCCTCCTCGACGCCTGCGCCCACATCTCGAACCACCTCGACTACACCAAGGGCGCGCACAAGGGCGACGAGGAGCACATCTACGGCGTCATCAGCAGCATCTCCACCCTGGACAAGGGCTTTGACGAGAAGCGAGGCAACTGATGGACCTCGATGCGCTCCGTTACGGCAACTTTTCCGCCCTGGGTGAGGCTGTCGGCGACTGGGAGGAAATGGTCGTCAACCTCAAGTCCCTCCAGGACGACGCCGAGCGTGATCTCAAGGCCAAGGCCGACAGAGCGAACTGGCACGGCGCCAACGCCACGGTGTCGCGTGAGTTCGTGGACAAGACCGCCGGGGAGTTCGCCGATGCGCATACGCAGGCCAACTCCATCGCCAAAATCCTCGGCGACACCCGTGGCGAACTGATCGACTACCGGCAGCAGCTGAACGACGCGATAGACCGCGGGATGAAGAAGAACCTCACGGTGGTGGACTCCGGGAACGGCGGGTTCACCGTCACCATGAACATCCATCCCGACCGCGCCGCGAAAGGCACGTCGGTTCCTGAGCACTCCGTGCAGGACGTCACCGACCTCCGCGACGAGGTACAGCGGATCATGAGTGGCGCCACGGAGAGCGACAACACTGCCGCCAAGGCCCTCAATCTCATCGTGGACCAGGCCACGTACGGCTTCTCCGGGGCTGACTACAGCGACCGGGACGGGGCCGCGAAGGCCATGAAGGAAGCCGATGACCTGGCCAACCTGATGAAGAACAAGGGGGACGACATGTCCCCCGAGGAGTTCGACCGGCTCAACGCCTCCATGGCCAGGTACAAGAACGACCCGCTGTTCCAGGAAGAGTTCGCCAAGACCCTCGGGCCCAAGGGCACCCTCGACTTCTGGGCCGACCTCTCCGACCCCTCGGACGGCGGTGACCTGCAGCGAGCCCGCCACGACCAGCTCGGCGACTTCCAGAAGAATCTCGGCATGACGCTCGCCGGCGCGACGCAGTCCGACTCGGCCGACATGCAGTCCTGGAAGGACCGCATGGTCGACCTCGGGGGCCAGACGGTCCAGACGAGGGGCAGCAACGTCTACGGCTTCCAGTTGATGAGCAACATCATGCGGACCGGTGACTACGACGACGACTTCATGAACAAGTACGGCAACGCGCTGGTCGCGACCGAGAAGAAGATGAAGCTCCCCGACCACTACTGGCAGGGAGCCGGCGGGCCGCCGATGCCGAAGATGAACTTCATCGGTGAGGACTTCGGCCGTGATCCGATGACGGGCTTCATGACCGGTCTCTCCAACAGTCCGGACGCTGCGACCGAGTTCTTCAACGAGACGCATCCGCAGGACAACGCGGAATGGGTACTGAAGGAGCGGCACACGTTCGACGACACCCCGCTCGACGACGGGGACGGGAACCATTCACGGGACGCGACCGGCAAGGCTCTCCTCGCGGCCACGAGCGGCATGAATCCGAACGACCCCAATGCCACGTACGTGGAGCACACTCCGGAGAACCGCCAGGCCCTCGACCGGTCACTCAAGTACCTGTCCGAGACCGGCGACGACTTCCCCCGTGAGATGCGCGACGACATGGCGAAGGTCCTGGTGAACTACGGGGACGAAACGCACAACACGATGAGTTCCCAGGCCGACCATCCCGACGACCCCAGGCAGCTCGACCGGCACCAGCTCCTCGAAGTGACCAAGCAGATCTCCCGTGACCAGGACTCCTACGGACTGCTGAACGACGGGCTGAACCGCGAGATCGTCCACGACATCAACACCGATCACCCGAGTGATCCCAAGGAGACGCTGCAGCGGGCCGGTGCGACCGTCGGCTTCCTGGAGGAGGCGCGCTACCAGGCGCTGGACACCGACAAGGAAGACCCGTCCTGGAAGGCGAAGTGGGCCTACCACGGCATCGGCGGCGCGGTGAACTTCATTCCGGTGGTCGGCGACGCCGCACAGCGCGGCGTCGACGCACTGACCTATCAGTGGCAGCAGGACGAACAGGGCCGCATCGACGACGAGAACCACCAGCAGAACGGCAAGACGTTCACGGGCCGTGAAGGCCAGCTGGAATCCCTGGCGAAGATCTGGGCCACGGCCAACCCCGGCCAGACCGAGAACAATTCCTACACGTTGACCAACGAGATCAACGCGGCTGCCTTTGACGGCAACGCGCGGGCTCGGGGACTGGCGGGCGATCAGTGAGGCAGGGTGGTCTGTCCAAGGCGTTGGGTGCCGTCGCGATCCTGGCGGTGTTCACGGCTTCGGCTTGCACGGGCTCGTCCGGGAAGGACTACGCGGTGCCCAAGGCCGTATGCGGAGTCCCGGTGAGGTCCGGCCTGCTGTCCCCTCTCCTCCCCGACGGGGGGAAACTCACAGAACGGGACTACAACTTCGGTCCCACGCAGTCCCGTTGCCAGTTGAAGGTCGACGGGAACCTCGTCGTGTACTTCTCCGGCGACGTGGTGCCGGCCGGCACCGATGTCATCGCCGTGAACGAGCGGGGCATGCGGGGCCTCGGCCACCCCGCCGGCGCGGACATCGGCCGGACCGCCCGCATCGCGGACCGCGGAGCCCTGGCCGTGGACAGATGCGTGTACGGCGGGAAACAACAGCAGTTCGTCGCGAACATCGAGTTGAAGCAACAGGCGACCGACGACGTACCCAAGCGGCGCGACGCGCTCCGCGCCCTCCTGAAGGCGTATCTTCCGGCGGCGATGAAGGACGTGGGCTGCGGCTGAAGCCGAGTACCCGTGGGGGTGCAAGTCGCGTGACGCGCCGCGCGCCCCCGGCCGCCCCAAGTAGGCTTGCCGCACGGCAGGTACGTATATCGGGAAGGGGCCCCGGATCATGGCCGAGGCAGCGCAGGACGCCGAGCAGGGTGCGGGAACCAACGAGGCCGGGGAGTCCCCCGAGGACGTCGCGGCGCGCAAGGAGCGGGAGAAGAACGAGCTCTACGCCCTCGACATCTCCGACGTCACCTGGCACAGCGCCCCCGGCACCGAGGATCACGAGGAACGCGTCGAAATCGCGTACCTGCCGGCGGGCGCCGTGGCCATGCGTTCTTCGATGGAACCGGAGACGGTGCTGCGCTACACGGAGGCGGAGTGGACTGCGTTCGTGCTGGGGGCTCGGGACGGGGAGTTCGATCTGGAGGATGCGGCGGGGTCGGACGCCGGGTAGAGGAGGCCTGCCGCTCCTAGCCGGCGCTTTCGTAACCGACAGCGCCGGGAACGAGACCTGAATCGGCGGCCGAGTCATGCACTTGAATCTGCTTGAACGCGAAGAAAACCCGGCCGTGGCTGACGATCACGTCCAGCGACTCCGGCTCTCCGAGCGCCGACATGGCGGCAGGCATCTGGAACAGGAGAAAAGGACGTTCCCTGCCCGTCTTCGGATCGATACTCACGACCGCCGACGGCGCTCGGTTGTCGTCACTTGCCCGGAACGCCAGGAGCCTGTCACCGCCCATCTGGACGGGATACATGGCACGACGGGCCTTGGACTTAAACTTACGAACAGGCTTCCCCGAACGCAGGTCAAAAGATGTAATCGAGTTCGCGGGACGATCGGTGAAGAGGGCGTCGATGGACGGCTTTCCTCCCACGAATACTTGACGGCTCCCCACGATCACCGAGCCGCAGGACTCTACAGTCCCGAAAAGTGAGCCGCCACAGTCCGTGACGTAGCGGTCAACTCCCAGCCCCACCGTCGATCTGTGCTTGCCGTGCGCGTCAAGAACGATGAGGTCCGTCACTGAGTCCGCACCTGCGGCGACAGCGATTACCGGCGGATTCGAAGACACCAAGTAGGTTGCCCCGATACCTCGGCCCACCTTGTACGTCCACTCGGGCTTTCCTGTACGTCGGTCAATCTTCTGGACGCGGTATGAGGTGTCGTCATCACTGCTTCCGCAGGTCTGCAGCGCCAGCAAGTCACGTCCGCCTGCGAAACCGCTGTCGTTGCAGGCTTCCTTGCCTGGAGCCTCCCAGAGCTTCTTGCCCTGACGCAGGTCGTACGCTGCCGAACCCGACCCCCAAGCCGTCACGGCTACGCCTCGCGTCAGCGTCACATTCATATTGGTCGCGTACGCATTGTCGGAGTGGGGCAGCGTCACTTGCCATATCTTCTTGCCGGTGTCCACGTTGAATACCACGAGCAAGTTACATGCGGACTTGGCGTTTACCTTGCCCCCGCGACCAGACTGAGCAACGACGGCAGTTCGGCCATCGACTGTCACATGCCGCGTCGTCGAGCAGATGGCACCGCTCAACCTGGTGCTCCAGGCGGGCTCCCATTGCCTGAAGCGGTACCCCGTGAGTGTGCTTCCCTGTGCCATGGCGAAAGTCTTGGACGTAGCCCAAGTACCCGGCAGGTAGGAGGTTTCGTCCGGCTTCAGCTTCTTGTCGTTGTACTCGACTGCCATGCGGGCTTCAGGATTGACCGGAGTCTTTCCATCAGCCTCGCTCACCTCATCCGGGGCTTGCCGGCGAGAACTCGGCGCGTTGGTCGACTTGGCGTCCTTCTCCGCCGGGCCTCCACCCCACACAAACCACCCGCCAACGCCGATCACTACGACTAGAACGCCGCAGATGGACAGCCAACGCTTCACACGCTGCTTTTTGCGATCCTTTGCTGCACGCAGAGACTGTGTGAACGGAGAGGGCGCCGGCCCGAATGACATGAACTGCTTTCCCTTCAACGACGAGCGCGAACCGATACTTCGTGTTCCACCCGCCGGACCAATGGGACAGGGTGGGCGCCTCCCGCGCGCGCCCACCCCGCATCCGTACTTCTCGCTCTACAGGAAGAAGCTGGCGGCCTTCTTGTCGCCACCCATGTAGTCACCGCCGGCCTGGTGTACCACGTGGCCGATGCCCTGCAGCGCGAGGTGGATGTCGTGGGCTTCCTTGTCCCACTTCCGCTGCTCGTCCCCGTAGGTGCTCTGCGTCTCACCCTCCCAGTAGGCGACGGTGCCGGCAACCAGCTGCTTGATCTCCTGCAGGTCGGCCTCGAGCTGCTTGGCCATGGTTCCGATTTCGGTGGCCGCGGTGTCGAGAGCGCCGTACTTGACGACCATCTCGTCGTGATTGAGACCCATGATCTACTCCATCTCCCCTGAGTTTTTTTACTGCTGGCGCACGGCTGGTTCGCTCAGTAGCTGCTGAGCGTGGACTTCGGAGCGCCGTCGTACACGTTGATGGCGTTCACCGCCTGGCGCACCTTGTCCTCGGAGTCGTCCTTGATCTTCCGGGTACCGCTCATCGCGTCGAGGAACTTCACGAGGATGTTGCCGATGTTCTTCATCGACGTGTTGATCTCGTGCTGCTTCGTGTTGAAGGCGTTCGCGCCGATGCCCTTCCAGTTGCCTTCCAGGCTGTCGATCGTCCCCTGAAGGCGGTGCACCGTGGACTTGATGTTTTCGAACTTCTCGGCGATCTTCCGCTCGAGCCGCACCATCTCATCGTCTGAGAGCCGCTGTCCGTCTGCCATGTTCGGCCTTCCTCTCCTGGATTACTACTGGAACTTTCCCGATACTGTCTCGCGGGGAAGCACTCTTCCCTCACTCGACAAACGTCGTGTAACTGCCGCTCAGCCAGAACGCCGAGCCCGCACCACCGCGAACGCCCCGCCTCCGATCACCACCACCGCGGCAGCGGCACCGAGGACAATCCACAACTGGTCATTGCCGTCCGAGGACTTCGCACTAGATCCTGCCGCCGAGGTCTCACCACCTGAAGTGGATTTCGAGGGCTGTGACGAGGCTGGTACGGAGGCGGAGGGGGTAGCGCCGGTAGTGGACCCGGCAACCGACGTCTTTTCGTTGGTGATCGGATCCACATCGGGGGCGCCCGGGTTTCCCTTACCGGCGATCAAGTTCTGGGCGGGCCTGATCAGCCCGTAGCCGAGATACTTGCTCGGCTGATTCCTGGGCCAGTCACGACCGGCAGTGTCGATCAGGACCCGGAGGACCTGGCTCGCCGTCCACTTGGGATGTGCCGACCAGATCAGGGCGGCCGAGGCCGAGGCAATGGCGGTTGCCTGACTCGTTCCCTTGCCTTGGCAGTACTGCTTGAAGGTCGCATCGCACCAGGTGGGTACGTTAACGCCAGGCGCCGCCAGATCGATGTAGTCACCGGACTGCGAGAACTTGCCTACCGTTCCCGTCGCATCGGAGGCACCGACCCCAACCACTTCGGGGAGTGCGGCCGGGAAACCGATGAAGTTGTCCTTGTCGCCGGAGTTCCCAACCGCGGCAAACATGAGCTTGCCCTTCTTGGCCGCGTACTCAATCGCGCTTGTCTCTTCGTCGTTCTGGAACTCGGAGCCGAACGACATGCTGATGATCTGTGCGTCCGTGTCGGCAGCAGCCCTGATCGCCTGGGGAATCGAAGCGGTCTTCTTGCGCTCGGCCTTGTCTTTGAGCTGGTCCAGCTTTGCGCGCACCGGAATGATCCGGGCCCCTGGCGCAAGGCCCTGCAAACCTCCGCCGGCCCCAGAACCCGCAATGAGTTCCGCCATGCTCGTACCGTGACCGCCGTAGTCCTTTGTCGCTCCATAAGCCGCAGCAGCAGGGACCTCATCCTCCAGCACCTTCCCGGTCAACGAGGAAGTGGACGGGTTGACGCCGCTGTCGATGACCGCAACCTTGATGCCCTTGCCCGTGCTCACCTTCCACAACCGCTCGGCCAGCATGTCGTCCAAGTACCACTGCTTGGCGTGCACATCGTCGGCAAAGGCGCTTGGGGCCAGCCCGGTGGACATGACGGCAAGAACGCCAACTGCTGCGCCCACCACTGACGCGCGTCTCCCGACCCGCCCCAGGAAGGGCATAGTCCAGCTGCCGCGTCGGCTGGTCCCTGACTTCATGCTTCGTCTGTCCTCGCTCATGCTTGGTCGATCACCGGGGGCACATCGCGCTGCGGCTTCTTGGGGAGATGGGTCTGCTCGTCCTCGACCAGGTAATCGGGCCGCTGTGCGCCCTCTTCCTGATCGGAACTCTGGTTGCCCTCGGAACCTCGTACGAGACCGGAGCCGCCGGCGGTGAAGCCGTTCCTGCCCGCGCGGGAGGCGGAGTTGCGCCCTGCGGGAGCACCCGTCACGCCGTCGGGGTTACCGATGGAACCGCGCCCGGGCGTCTGGTTCCTGGCGGCGCCGTTCGTTGTACTCGGCGCCCCCATGACTCCTCGCTGGCTGATCCCACCACTTGAAGTCCGTGAACCGGCAGCTCCCTCGCTTCCGATGACGGTGCCCCTCGGCATCTTGGGGCCCGACTTCGCGGACGCACCGGTCGAGGTGGGCCTTCCGCCTATGACGCCGCCGTTGCTCCGACCCGCGCCCCTCGGCCCCAGGCCTTGGCGACCGGCCGACGTGCCTCCCTGCTTGGGCGTGCCTCCGGTGACTCCCGAGGTCGGACGGCCGCCCGGCATGCCGCCCTTGACACCCGGCTGGCCGGTCGCGTTCGGGCGTCCCATCGGGTTCGTGCCGCCTTGGCCCAGGCCTCGAGCTGAAGCGGGTCCGGGGGTTCCGGCTCGCCCCTTTGCGGTCGCGGGATTCCTCGGCACGCCGGTCGTACCGAGGGCCCGTCCCACCGGACCCTTACCTAGGGGATTCGGAACACCCTGGGCGTAGGAAGGAAGGGGGACTCCTTGCGGGCCGGTTGTCGGCGTCGTGGTCGGGTGAGTGGTGGCGGTCACGGGGTTCGTCGGCGTCTGCTGAGGGAGCGTGTCGACGCTGTCGATTGCCGTTCCGACTTCTCGGACCGGATGGCTGGTCGAGTCGGGAACGTCCTTGACCGGATGCAGGCCGATGTCCGCGTGCGGTGCGACGGTCGTGTGGCGCTGCTCAGTCGTGCCCTCGGTGCTCGACGCGTGATGCTGGAATGTCCCTGGTTGAGATTCACTCGGAAGACTGCTCCACCCTCCGCCCGTGGGCTTCGGCACCCCCACATTGGGCATCGCCTCGAACGTCGGAGGTTCCAGCCCCTTCAGCGACTCCTCGGACACGGTGTAGAACGACGACAGCCGGTTCATCTGGTTGATGGCCTCTTGGCGATGGCCCTCAACCTTCGTAGCCGCGGTGTAGTCGTCGTTGGTCTCGACCCGCGCGACCACCGGGATGTCGTCGACCGACTTCCGCACGAGACGGCTGTCCCGGGGCGGCATGGCGCTGCGCACAGATGCAAGGCCCGTGCCGGCGGACGTGATCTGAACGCCTGCGGCCTTCGCGTAGTCGGCGAGATCGTCCGCGTGTCCGGCGAGTCCCTTGCCCCAGACCTGGAAGGCCTTGCCCGCCTCGCCCTTCCAGTCGTCCTCGGCGGCCGTCAAGTGACCGCGCAGTTCGGTCGCCGCGTCCGAGATGGCCTTCTGCGCCTTCCAAAGGGCCTCGCCGGCGCTCTCAAGGTCTGACGGGTTCGTGTTCTCGACGATGTCGATCATGTCGTTGAGGTCATGGCCCTCAAAGTTGGACTGTCCAGAGGCCCGCAACCTGCCGAACCCGAACGCGTCGTGCATGAGCTCGGACACCCGACTGGTCATATCGGTGACGCCGACCTGGACGTTGGCCTGTTCCTGGCCGGACAGCTCGTTCCAGTCGTCCTTCCCAGTCACAGCCCGAATCCCTTCTTCGACTGCTTCTTGTCGTTCCGCGGCTGTTCAGGCGCGCCGGCCTTCTCGCGCTCGGCAGCCAGCTGGTCATGCTCGATCTTCGACTGGATGGCCCAGAACCGGCGTCGCTGTTCGTCCTCGAGGTTGTCGTAGCCGACCTCCGCGCCATGCGCGGCGATACCCATCGCCTCGATCTGCAGGCTGAGCGTCTTCGCCAGCGAGGTGAGCCGTTCGTGAACGACGTTGTACTGGTGGTAGAGACCGTCGGCTTCGGGGAAAGTCGTACCGGCACCACGCAGGGAGGTCGGCGCGATCCGCTGGCCACCGACCTTGGACGGCGCTCCGTCCGAGCCCTCGAACTCGCTCAACAGCTTGTCGACGCGCTGTTTGAACGTCTGGAGTACTCCCGCACCGACCTTCAGGTCTGCGGCAGCCGCAGCCGACACCCCGCCCATCGCCATGTCAGCAGGAAGCACGACGTGTCCCCTTCCCCGTTCCCCGTCGGTCCATCAGTCCGCGCCCGGAGCGCGGTGGCGCGAGGGTCCCTCATCGCGCCTTTACCACTGTAGTCACGCTGTACGACGGAACCAACTGACCTATGTGCTAGGTCAGTTACGAAACGCGCTCCCCGTACCGGTCTTACATGGGCAAACTCCCCATCTCGCCCTCCCTGTGCCTGGTGCTGCACCACAAGGCCGGTGACGAGTTCGAACTCGGTTCACAGGTGCACACGGCGCCCGCAATAATCTCGGCCCATGGGACAGATGGTGGGAATCCTGGTGCAGGTCTTGATGGCCGCGTTCATTGCGGGAGTGATCGTACTGGCCATCAGGACGGTCAAACGCGGTAAACGAGAGGACGAGCGGATCCGGACGGAATGGGCGGCCTTCGAAGTGGGCGCCCCTGCGCGTGGCTGGACCTATGAGCGTCGCGCGCGTGGACGCGCCACCGAGTATTGCGGCGTGGGTCCCATGCCGGGCAAAGGCTCGAACCTGACCGCGTGGCACTACACCACGGGAGAGTTCCGCGGCCGCTCCTTCACATGCTTCGAGTACCGCTACCACAATCCCTTGTCCGGCGGCGCCGGGATCGACGAGAGCAGGAAGCTCACTTTCGAGTCGGTGTTCCTCGTCTCGGCACCCGGTTCGGGTACGCCGTTCATGCAGGTGGGGCGTCCGAGCAAGCTGGACAGGGTGATGGGTCGAGGACCCAGGACCCTGCTCGGCGTACCGGGATTCGATGAGAAGTTCCGAGTTGACTCACATGACGAAACGTTCGTCCGTAACGTCCTGACTGACGACGTACGGGCCTTTCTCCTCTCGGATCCGCGTGGCGAGAAGAACCCGCTCCGGGTACGCGACGACCAACTGTTCACGTGGTACACCGGCACGCTGTCCCGGCAGGAGATCGAGGATCGGTTGAACTACCTGTGCGACGTACTCGACCGGATTCCCGAGACGGCATGGGCACCGGCGTCCGCCTGAGAAAGCGCGCACGCGCACACACGCACGCAGTCCGCGAATTCCACAACATCTTCACTTCGCGTGCCTCTTGGTGCCGGTCCGAGTAGTGGCTCGGACTCGCCGAGTTGCTAACTTGAACCGGACGGCTGCCGTCCATCGGCGCCGGACAATGCGCACGCGGGGGAAGGAGCTCACTCATGGCGTGGGACGAGTGGGAGCAACTGAAGGCCGAGGCGGCGGGGCGTCAGTCGACGCAGATGCAGCTGAACCGCGTACCGGACGACGAGGGCGGCGGGCCGCCCCCTTCCCAGTACGGCGACCTCGCGGTCGGGCACGGCGACCTCGAGAAGGTCGGTTCGGATGCCCACAAGCTCTACAGCCAGATGTGGGACAAGGCCCGGGTGGCCGTTCCCTCCAGCGACTCGGCTGCGTCGGACCTGTCCGCGCAGGGTTTCGCGCTGGGCGGGGGCCTGCAGGAGGTGTCGAACCGCTGGGAGGAGCAGCTCCGGTCGCTGATGGACGCCACCGCGCAGATCGCCAACCACATGCACCGCACCAAGAAACTGCACGGGGACGACGAGGACTTCATCCAGCGTCAGATGAGCAGCATCGACATGCTGGACGCCGGTTTCGACGAGCGCGTCGGTGACCCCGGCAAGAAGAACCCGGTGTACGGCGAGCCGAAGAAGAAGGACGACTGATGCATTTCGAGGCGCTCCTCCACGCCAACTTCAAGCTCCTCGACGATGCCGTCGAGGACTGGTCGACGATGGTCAAGAATCTCGACGCGCTCGCGAAGGAAGCCCGTACGGGCATGAAGGCCTCCGCGGCCAAGGCCGTCTGGGCCGGGGCGAATGCGACCGTCTCCAAGGAATTCATCGGCAAGACGGTCGGTGAATTCGACGACGCGCACACCCAGGCGAAGTCGATCTACGACATTCTCCGGGACACCGCGGGTGAACTCAGGACGTATCACGGCAATCTCACGACGGCGATACAGAACGCGGGCACGAGGGACATCAGTGTCACGGCGTCGGGCAAGGGCAGCTTCACCGTCCGTGCCAAGCCTGACGCCAAGGACCCCAAGCCGACCGACGGCGATGTCACGGGGGTCCGCGACCAGATCCAGAAGATCGTCGACGGGGCGAGCGAGAGCGACGACACGGCCACCAGAGTCCTGAGGCTGCTGGTCAACCAGACGTCCATGGGCTTCTCCGACGCGACCTACTCGGACCGCGACTCCGCGGCCGCCGCCGTCAAGGAAGCCGACGAGCTGGCGAAACTCGCGCAGAAGGACCCCAAGGACCTGTCGGTCGAGGAGTTCGACCGGCTCAACGCCGGGTTCAAGAAGTACGCCAACGACGAGCTGTTCTCCGAGCAGTTCGCCACGAAGGTCGGCCCGCAGAAGATCCTTGAGTTCTGGACGGGGATCAACGACCCGGCCCGCGGGAACTACGAGCTGGGTCACGAGCGGCTCGACCAGTTCGACGACCTCCAGCGCAACCTCGGCTTGTCGCTGGCTCACGCGACGCAGAGCGACTCGACGGCGATGTACGAGTGGAAGTCCAAGATGATCGACTTGGGCGACAAGCCGCTGTACGGCGATCGTGGTGGACCGATGGGCTTCCAGGTCATGAGCAACCTGATGCGGACCGGCGACTACGACGACCGGTTCATGGAGGACTATGGCACCAAGCTCATGGCCACCGAGCGCAAGCTCACCGGCGACGGCGAGCACCGCAACATGGCATGGCAGCACATGGGCATGGACCCCTGGCTCAACCGGATCGGCGAGGACAGCGGCTCCGATCCGCTCACCGGTTACCTGAAGGGCCTGTCCAACAGCCCTGACGCGGCTACCTCGTTCTTCAACGAGGAGTACACGCCGAAGGACGGCGACAAGGCGGCGGCCAGCAACTTCAAGTACCTCTTCGAGGACCGGGAGTGGCCGCAGGAGTCCGACATGCACGGCGACGACCTCAACACCGGGCGCAACAACCTCGCCCTGGCGCTGGAGGCCGGAACGACCGGGCATCCGGCGGGCGAACTGCCGACGGCGGACACTCCGGCGCACACCGCCGATCAGGCCGGGCTGATGCGGGACCTCGTCAACTCCATCTCCGAGGACCCGAACCGCCTCAAGGACCACGACTACATGTCGGACAGCATCGGGCAGATCGGGTCCGAGTACCTGCCCGACATCCACCGGGCGATGGCCGACGGCCCGACGGTCGGTGACGGCGACAAGTCCGGTTGGAACCTGCTGTACCCGAACGACGGCGCGGACGCGAAGCTCGATCACAGCGCCGTGTCCCGCTTCCTGGTCACCGCGAGCCAGAACCCGGAGGGGTACAGCGCGCTGAGCGTCGGCGAGAAGGCGTACACCGCCAACCTGATGGACTATCACCTGAACCCCGACCTCCCCGACGACCAGCGCTACCCGCACGACGCGAAGGACACGATCACCAGCCTGTCGCGCAAGTCCGGGGAGTTCAGCGGTCTGCTCGCCCAGGGCCGGCAGGAAGCGGTGCTCGGCCCGGCGAACGAGAAGGACGGCGACTTCGACTACGCGGTCAGCCAGAAGAAGAACGTCATCTCGGGCATCGTCGGTACGGGCGTCGGCATCGGTACGAGTTTCATCGCCTCCCCCGTGGTCGGCGCGGCCGCGGGCGGCGCCGCCGGCACGGTGACATCGGTGGTGATGGAGGCGTTCTTCAAGGACGATTCGGGCCAGTACCGCTCGGAAGCCGGTCATGACATCGCGACACGGTGGGAGACGATCAAGGACACCACCACGAACGTCAACTACGCGGCGGCCACGGAGGCCGCCAAGGCGCACCACGCGGGCTACTCGGACCAGATCGACACCTGGGTGAGTGAAGGCACCGCGACGGGCTTCAACGACGCCAACACCGATATTCACGCGATGGCCAAGGACCTCGACACCGAGATCCCCGACTGATGCCGCGCGACTCACCGGCACGATCACCGAAGGCGATGGAAGACGTCATGCAAGAACTCCCGCGGGGCAGAGCGCGTTCGGGCTGGACGGCGGTACTCGGTGCGGCGTTGCTCGTCGCTTCGGCGGTCGGCTGTTCTTCGTCCGCGACCGAGCGTGGCTACGCGACTCCGAAGGAGCTGTGCGGGACCAAGGTGTCCGCCGGTTCCTTGCAGCCCCTGCTGCCGCCGGGGAAGAAGATCTCGGCCCAGCCCGCGTCGGCGGTCGGTGTGAAGCGCTGTCGTCTTGAGGTCGACGGGAAGGTCGTGTTCTCCAGCAGTGTGGAGAAGCTGGGCGGCGACACCTCGGCGCGTGATGTCGCCACGTCCGCGCTGGGGGTCAATCCGAACGACACCGGTGCGGGCGGCGGGCGGTTCATCTACTCGAAGACCGGGGCTGTCGGTCGTGTGGAGTGCACGAAGCCGGCCGGTGCGGACAGCTCGTTCTGGGTGACGGCCCGCGTTTCGGATCATGCGGATGCGGCGGACATGCTCCGGTTCATCAAGGAGTACGCGAACTCCGTGGCCCGGAACGGCGGTTGCGGCGAGGCCTGACACATCAGCACGCGCCCTCCCTCGTCGTCACCGCCAACCGGTACGCGCGTTCAGTGATCGTTCCTTCGCCGCCCGCGATGCCCGGGGGCGTGTAGTCGTCCTTCTTCTGGCGGGTGCGTTCGATGTGGGTGCAGAAGGCCGCGTCCGCGCCGTTCGCCTGCACCGTGAAGTACGCGTCCGTGTCCGTGTTCGCGTCGGCTGGGTCGGCGGCCACGCCGGACTCGGGTGCTCCTCCGCCGCCGTAGCGGATGACCTTGTCCTCGAGCAGGGACGCGTAGTCGTCGAAGTAGGCGGAGTCCGTGGTGAGTCCGTCGTCGCGGTACATCCAGCCGTCCAGGTCGTCCGTGGCCTGGCGTGCCGCTCTGGTCAGTTCGTCGTCGCTCCAGTCGGAGTCGGAGGAGACCTTCAGCAGGTTGAAACCCTCGAACACCATGACGCCGGCCAGGACGAGGAAGATCACGCGGGCTACGACGAAGGCCGCGTCGGGGACCTCGGGCGCCGACGGGTTGAGGCTCTGGCGCCAGCCGCGGACACGGTCCGCCTTGACGCATGCGGCCAACAACAGCGCGGTGGCGATACCGAAGCTGATCACGAGCATCGCGTTCACGCCCCGCTCGCCGACTTCCGGCCCCGCCGCCGCGCGTCCCGTACGGCGACGGCCGCCCCGCCCAGGCCCGCCACCAGTACCGCCGTGCCGACTACGGTGTAGGTGGCCAGGCGGGTGTTGCGCTGTTCCGCCGTCTCGCCGAAGTGGAGTTTCGCCGCCGTAGGAGCCTTCGCCCGGGTGACTCCCTCGTCGGGGGCCGGGGACTCGATCGGGTGATCCGGGTCCTCCGTGACCGCGCGGACGGGGTCGACGACGCCCCAGCCGACCAGGCGGTCGTGGCCGGAGGTCGAACGTTCCGCGGTCTGTTCGATCTGGGCGACGACCTCCGCCGCCGTCCAGTCGGGGTGCTTCGCCTTGACGAGGGCCGCGACTCCGGCCACGTAGGGGGCGGAGAAGCTGGTGCCGTTGTCCGAGCAGTGGCCCGCGCCCGGGACCGTGGAGACCATGTCGACACCCGGCGCGGCCACGCCCACGAAGTCGCCCGACTGGGAGAACGAGGCGCGTTCGTTGTTCCGGTCCGAGGCCGCGACCGCCAGGACGCCGGGGAACGAGGCCGGGTACGTCTCCTTGACCTTGCCGTCCAGGCCGTCGTTGCCCGCCGAGGCGACGACCACGATCTTGGCGGCGAGGGCGGAGTTGACCGCCGCCTCCAGCCTCGGGGCGGGCTTGACCGCGTTCGCCGTGTCCTGGGAGATGTTGATGACCTGGGCACCGACGGACTTCGCGTACAGGATGGCGTCGGCGAGGGACTCGGCCGTGCCGTGGCCCTCCGCGTCGTTCTGCTGGATCGGGATGATCGTGGCTTCGGGGGCGAGGCCGACGAAGCCGGTTTTCGCGGCCGGGCGCGCGGCGATGATGCCGGCGACGCGCGTGCCGTGGCCCACGGTGTCGGTGGTTCCGTTCTCCTTGCCGCGTGCGATCTTGTCGCCGTTGTCGTCCTTGAGGTTCTTGGGCAGGACGTTCTTGCCCTTGGACGTGTCCACGGCATGGGTGAGCTGCGGGTTCTTGACGTCGACGCCCGTGTCGATGACGGCGACCTTGACGCCCTTGCCCTTGGTCTCGCTCCACAGGTCGTCCAGGAGGACGCGCTGGAGCGACCAGGGACGGCCCGCGTACTTCGGGTTCTTCGGGCCGAAGGTGCACTGCTCACCGTCGGCGGCCGCGGGCCCCGCGGGCAGGAGCGCGGTGGTCGTCACCGTCACGGCCAGCGCGGCGACAAGTGCCGCCTTACGTGTCCATGCGGCTGCGGATTCCCTGGATGCGTACGCCATCGTGGTTCCCCCGGCCCTAGGAACCCTGCGGCTGGCGGGCCGCTGTCGTGGACAGGCGCGGGCCCGTGGGCAGGAACTGCGACCAGGCGTACGGGATCGGCGCCGGGTCCACCTTGTCGTAGCCCAGGCTGGTCACCGCCAGCTTGGCCTCCTCGCGCTGCGCCTTGCGCTGCTTCTCCGTGGTGCCGATGCCTGCGTCGTCCGCACCGCTGTCGCTGTTGGACTGCATCGCGTACCGCAGGCCCGTGTCGGTGACCAGGAAGACGGGGCCCGCGGTTGTCTCGGTGCCCTGGAACTGGCGGTAGAGCTGGCCGGATCCGGCGGTGACGTACGCGCTGGAGGAGCCGGTGGGCAGGGGCGCGGGGAACTTCGTCCCCGCCCAAGTGCTCAGGGTGGTGCGGCCGTTGTCGCTGTCGACCTTGTTCAGGACGTTGCACACGGTGTTCCGGCTGCCGGCCGCGGTGGAGGCCTCGTTGACCGTCTTCGGCTCGTACTTCGGCCAGTTGGCGGGTCCGAAGGGCTGACTGGCGGCTACGGCACCGGGGCTCACCTTGAGCGCCTCGCCCCGCTGTCCCAGGGACACCAGGTCGGGGCTGCCCAGGAGGAGGTGCGCGGTGAAGTCGGTGATCGGGGCGACCTTGCCGGGCAGGACGACATAGAACTGGTCCGGCGTCTTGAGGACCATGCCCACCTTGTTCGCCGAGTCGTCCAGCAGCGTGCTGTTCAGGCCGGCGGGGTCACCGGGCTTGCCCGGCAGCGTGGGGAAGGAGATCGCCGTGCCCTTGTGGAGCGTGTCCAGCCAGTTCCTGGAGACGCGCTGCGGTTCCTGGTTCGCCTGGTCGATGCGCAGGGCGCGCAGGAGCTGTTCGCTGTCGTCCTGCCGGGCGGCGATGCGGTAGGCCGTGCCGCTCGCGTCGACGACGTACTCCGTCTTGGCCTTGTCCGGGCCGACGACGTACATCAGGTCCCCGCGGCGCAGCTTCGCGTCCCTGCCCTCGGTCCTCATCTCGTCCCGCTTCGCGAGGACGAACGCCGCCTTCTGGATGGCACGACCGCCCTCGCCCGGGCGCTCGCAGACGGCCCAGCGCTTGGCGGACTCCGCCTCGGAGTCCGGCGGCAGGCGGTCGGGCGCGTACGGGATGCCGATCGTGGCGCCGTGCGGGATCTTGCCGCTGTCGAGCACCTTCTCGGACACCGTCACGATGGGGTTGTCGCTCGGGGCCACGAGGAGCTTGGCCGACGCCATGTTGAGGACGGGGTGCAGCTGGACCTTGCCGTCCGTCTTCAGGACCACGTAGCGCGTCGTCGACTTGTCCGCGACGATCACGTTCTTCGCCGTTTCATCCCACTTGGGCGGCGCCGTCGGCTTGAACATCCCCCACGCCCCGAAGACCGCGAGGACGACGATGCCGACGATGACGCCCGGCAGCACCGCACGCAGTGGCTTCGGCGCCCCCTCCTCCGAACCGGAGGGTGAGGGCTGGAGGAAGGACGCGAGCGTACGACGCTTCGCGAAGGTGTAGGCGTTGAGTTCGTCCCGCCGTGATGCCATCTGTGTCCGCTTCTCCCCGTGCAGCGCTCGGGGGTACCTGCGTCCCCCGCCCTCCGTTGTCAGACCCGGCCCCTACTATGCCTGTTGCGTGGTTGTGCGTGTGGGACGGGTAGGGTGCTGGGGCCTTCAAAGACCCTGTGCGTCAGGGATTTTCGGGAGAGTTCGGGGGGTTTGGAGTGATGGCTTCCGCAACGCGGACACGGTCACGGTCGCAATCCCGGTCGCGGTCGGGCGGTCGGCCGGGACCTGGAGACGGTGCGCCGGCGGCTCGGTCCGGCGGTGGGGCCGGCTCTCCGGCGGCGCCCGCCGGTCCGGTCTCACTTCATCTGAAGTCGCGTTCCGGACGGGCCGGGTCGTTCCGGCTCCAGCAGATGGTGATGATCGAGGTCGCCGCCGCGCTGGTCGTCGGCGCCGCGGTCGTCGACAAGCTGGCGCTGGTGCCCGCGGGCGTCGTCGCCGTGATCCTCGTCCTGTTCGCCCTCGTACGACGCCGGGGGCGGTCGCTGCCCGAGTGGCTCGGCACCGTCCTGGCGCTGCGCGCGCGCAAGCGCCGTGCGGCGAGCACGCCGGTCCCGCCCGGCACGGAGCCGGGCCTCGCGCCCGCCGTCGAGTGCGACCCCTCGCTGCGGACGTACAGCTACAGCCGCGGTGACGACCGCGACCAGCGGCCCATCGGCATCGTCGGCGACGGCGGCTTCCTGACCGCCGTGCTCCAGGTCGAGTCGGACGCCACCGCCCTGCGGGCGGAGCGCTCCCGGCGGCCGCTGCCCATAGGGATCGTGCGGGACGCCCTCGACGTCGACGGGATCCAGCTCGAGTCGGCGCAGATCGTGCTGCACACGCAGCCCGCGCCCGCGCTGCACCTGCCGCAGCAGTCCGTGGCGGTGAGCAACTACGCGCCGCTGCAGGCCCAGACCGGCTCCCCCGCCGTCCGCATCACGTGGATCGCCCTGAAGCTCGACCCGGAGCTGTGCCCGGAGGCCGTGGCCGCGCGCGGCGGCGGCACCGTGGGAGCGCAGAAGTGCGTGGCCCGCGCGGCCCAGCATCTGGCGAGCCGGCTGACCGGTGCGGGATTCCGCGCCAGCGTGCTGACGGAGGAGGAGCTCACGGCCGCCGTCGCCACGTCGGCGTGCGCCAACCCGATGGTGACGGCGCAGGCCGGGCGGAGCGAGCTGCCGCAGCGCAGGACCGAGGAGTCCGGCCGCAGCTGGCGCTGCGACAACCGCAGACACACCACGTACTGGGTGCGGCGCTGGCCGCAGCTCGGCGGATCCGGGCCCGCTCTGCACCAGTTGGTCGCACTCCTGACCACGGTGCCCGCGCTGGCCACGACGTTCAGCCTGACGCTGTCCCGCGGTGACCAGCGGGACATCCAGCTCTGCGGCCACATGCGGATCACGGGACGCAGCGAGAGCGAGCTGACCACGGCGCGGCGGTCCCTGGAGACGGCGGCGCGGCAGGCCAAGACGGGTCTCGTCCGGCTCGACCGCGAACAACTGCCCGGAGTTCTCGCCACGTTGCCCCTCGGAGGTGCGCGCTGATGGCCATGACGTCATCTCCCCCGGCCGGGGCAGGATCCTGGGACGGAAGTTCCTGGAACGGCAACGGCAACGGGAACGCGAACGGCAATCCGGGCGGGGCTCCCGCGCCGGCCGCCGGTGACCGTTCCCGTACCGGGTTCGGGCTCTTCGGGCCGCGCCACCAGCGCCACACGCTCTCCGTCGAACAGCTGGACACCCTCGCGCTGCCCATCGGGGACGACGGTGTCGTCGTCGGCGTCGATGCCGACGGCCAGCCCGCCGTGCTCGGGGTGAACCGGCCGACGCCGTACGACATGGTGCTCATCGGTGGCCTGTGGACGGCCCAGGTGCTCGCGCTGCGGGCCGCGGCGACCGGCGCGCGGGTCGCGGTGGAGACCGGACGGGCGCAGGCCTGGGCGCAGTTGGTGCAGGCGGTCGGTGGCGGCCAGTCCGGGATGACGGTCCACGACGTCGGGCGGGTGCCGCCGCAGGGCGCGTCCGCCGGTGGCCCGGTGCTCGTGGTGCGGGACTGCGGCATGCGTCCGCCGCGCGGGCGCGTGGCGTCCGCGCCGTGGCAGTCCGTACTGACGCTGCTGCCCTATCTGAGCCCGGTGGCGCCCCGGTTGATGCGTCAGGCGCGGCTCGTCGGGGTCCAGCGCGTTTCGCCGGACGAGGCGGCGGAGATCGGCCGCGTCATCGGACTGCCCCGCGGCGAGTGGGAGTCCCTGCCGACGCTCGCGGACGGCGTCACTCTGTGGTGCACCGACCGCGACCGGCAGTACGTGATGACTCAGGCGACGGACGCCGAGACCGGATTGTTGGGTTACGCGCGCCGGATGGACTGAGGCCGGCCCGCAGTCTGCCGCGGAGCGTTCCGGCGATCGAACTCGTTCCCCTTTGCGGCTTATTCGGGCAGTTTGCGCGTGGCGGACCGGGGGGTGTTCGTCACTTCCGTATCGCTTGGGCATCACTTGTTGGCCGGGTGTGACCCATCGGACGGCGCCGGGGGGACGGACGGGCCTGCCGTGCACGTGGTTTTGGTGATTAGGCTGGGACAAGGACGCGCGCGTGAACCCACGAACGGCTCGTACGCGTCCCAGGGGAAGAGCGCGGCGGATCGGACGACAGGAACGGTCGCCCCCCACCACGGCACGAGGGTGCTCGACCACACCAGGAGGCATTGTGAACAGCGATCGGGACGAGATCCGCGGGGGCTGGGACACACCCGTCGATGATCACTCCGACGCGGAGTCCGCCACTGAGACGACGGGCGAGTTCACCATCGACTACGCCCCACCGGCCTGGTACACGCAGAACGCGTCGTCGGGCACGGGCGAGACCCCCTCGGCCACTCCCGCCACGCCTCCGCCACCGGCGCCCGCACCCGTGGCGCCCCAGGCGCCGCCCGCGCCCTACACGCCGTACACGCCCGCCGCTTCGGCCGTCGAGCCGGACGCGGGTTCCGGGAACGGGGATCTGGAGAGCGGCGCGACGATGCGGTTCTCCGCGGCCGCGCTGAAGCGGGAGTTCGCCGAGCTGGCCGCGCAGGGCGAACAGAAGGCCGATCCGACGACCGAGCCGACGACCGAGGAGCAGGGCGGGGACGCCGCGTCTGCCGACGCGCAGGCGGGTGCTGACGGCGAGAACGCCGGCTCCGGTGAGTCCGGTGACTTCCCCGTGGTCGCCGCTGCCGGGCCCTCCGGGGACGCTGCGGGCGTCGGAGACACCGACGCCAACGCCAACACCGACGCCACTCAGGCCTCGACCGATGACACCGACCCCGAGGCCGCTTCTGACGACGCGTCCGAGGCGGAAGGGCCGACCGGTTCGGACGACTCGGGCGACACCGGCCCCGAGACCGCCGAAGCCGCTCCTGCGGAAACACCGGCCGAAGCGAGTGCGGACACCGGCACCAGCGCCGGCTCTGACTCGTCGGCCGACGCGCAGAACGCACCGGCCGACGCGCAGAACACCCCCGCCGCCTGGGCCCCGCCGCCCGTGCCGCAGGACGGTATTCCGCCGCTCCCCCCGGCGTTCCAGCCCGCCGCCCCCACGCCGGCCCCCCAGTGGCCCGCGCAGCAGCAGCCGCAACCCGGCGCGCCGGTTCCGGCCCAGGGCACGCCCGCCCCGCCGGCCTGGCCCGCGCAGAACACCCCGCCATCGCAGCAGGGTGGTTACGGATTCCCGCAGCAAGCGGTCCCCGGCGACCCGCAGCAACCCGCGCCTCCGGCACCGCCGCAGCAGCAGCAGGGCTACGGGTTCCCGCAGCCGACGCCGCCCGCACCCGCCGCACCGGACCAGCCCGCCCCGCAAGGCGGTTACGGATTCCCGCAGCAGTCCCAGCCCGGCACACCCAACCAGCCCGCCCCGCAAGGCGGTTACGGGTTCCCGCAGCAGCAGCCCCAGCCCGGCGCGGGCTACGGGTTCCCGCAGCCGCAGCCCGGAGCCCCGGCTCAGGGACACCCGGCCGCGCCCAACACCCCGGCCCCGCACCTCCCGGCGCAGCAGCACCCCCAGCAGCCGCCGGCACCGCACACACAGCAGCCCGGCCCCCAGCCCCCCGTCGGACAGCAGCCGCACCCGCAGCCGCCCGCGCCGCAGGCCCCGGCCCCGCACCCCGAGGGCCACCCCGGCCACCCCGGCCAGCCGCAGCCCGATCAGCAGTTCCAGGGCCAGCCCGGCCAGCCGTACCCGGGGCAGGTGCCCCCGGGAACGGCCGACCCGCGTGCCGGTGGCGCCTGGCCGCAGCCCGTTCAGCACGACCAGCGCACGCCCACGAACGTCGGCGGTGCGCCGCTCGGCTACACGGCGGCCGTGGAGCTGTCGGCCGACCGGCTGCTCAGCAACAAGAAGCAGAAGGCGAAGAGCACCCGCCCCGGCGGCGGCAACGCGCGCTTCAAGCTCGGCGGCAAGAAGGAGGAGGCCGAACGGCAGCGGAAGCTGGACCTGATCCGCACGCCAGTCCTGTCCTGCTACCGGATCGCCGTCATCAGCCTCAAGGGCGGCGTGGGCAAGACGACCACGACGACGGCGCTCGGTTCGACGCTCGCCACGGAGCGCCAGGACAAGATCCTCGCCATCGACGCCAACCCGGACGCCGGCACGCTCGGCCGCCGTGTGCGCCGTGAGACCGGCGCCACCATCCGAGACCTGGTGCAGGCGATCCCGCACCTCAACTCGTACATGGACATCCGCCGGTTCACCTCGCAGGCGCCGTCCGGCCTGGAGATCATCGCGAACGACGTGGACCCGGCGGTCTCGACGACGTTCAACGACACGGACTACCGCAGCGCGATCGACGTGCTCGGCAAGCAGTACCCGATCATCCTGACCGACTCCGGCACCGGTCTGCTGTACTCCGCGATGCGCGGCGTCCTCGACCTCGCCGACCAGTTGATCATTATCTCGACGCCGTCCGTCGACGGCGCGAGCAGCGCCAGTACGACGCTCGACTGGCTGTCGGCGCACGGGTACGCGGATCTGGTGTCGCGTTCCATCACGGTCATCTCCGGGGTCCGCGAGACCGGCAAGATGATCAAGGTGGACGACATCGTGTCGCACTTCGAGACGCGGTGCCGCGGCGTCGTCGTGGTGCCGTTCGACGAGCACCTGGCGGCCGGCGCCGAGGTCGACCTCGACATGATGCGGCCCAAGGTGCGCGAGGCGTACTTCAACCTCTCGGCGATGGTCGCGGAGGACTTCCCGCGGGCCCAGCAGCAGCAGGGCCTGTGGACGTCGGACGGCAATCCGCCGCCCACCATGGCTCCCCCGGTGCCGGGTCACCAGCAGCAGCCGTACCCCGCGCAGCAGCCTTACCCGGGTCAGCCGTATCCGGGTCAGCCGTATCCGGGGCAGCCGGGCGCGCCCCAGCCGCCCGCGCCGGGTCAACAGCCCGCTCCGGGGCAGCAGTTCCCGGCCCAGCCGTACCCCGGCCAGCCATATCCGCAGCAGCCCGGCCAGGCCCAGTCCGGCGCCCCCGGCCAGCCCCAGCAGCCGGGCCAGCCCGGCCCCCCGCAGATGTGGCAGCAGCAACCCCCCGCGCCGGCCCAGCCCGCCCCCGGCCAACCCCTCCCCCCGTACACCGCACAGCCCCAGCCGCCTCAGCAGTAACAGCGCCGAACCCCGGCCTCCAGGACACACAGAAGGCCCGCACCGACACCACGGTGCGGGCCTTTCCCGTGTCCGCCGAAAACCGCTCAAATACCCACTGGATACGCATTGTTGTGCGGTACGGGCATCACGCCCTGGCCTGCAAAGCGTCAGAGGTCTCGACCAATGTGCGTGAATTCCGGGTCAACTCGTTATTTCCGCAGGCCACATGGGGTTCATGTGTCGTTGACGTGCGCAGACCGCCGCTGATAGACACACACATCAACCAGCTGGCGTCCCATGATCAACCTGCCACTCCTGCGCGAGCAACGACGCGAGGTCACCGACCCATGGACACAAAAGATCAGCCCCAGAGAGCACACGCTCCGCTCTTCTCCCGTTCCCCACGGCGCGCGCCCCGCCGGACCCTGCGGGTCCTCCTGGCCGCCGGCGCCGCGGCGTTCACCCTGACGGCCGGCCTCGCCACGCCGCTCAACCCCGCACCCCACGAAGCCAAGGCGGCCGACGGCGGCAAGAAGGTCCTCACCGTCGCCCTCGCCCAGAGCGTCGACTCGCTGAGCCCGTTCCTCGCTCAGCGACTGGTCAGTACGAGCATCCACCGGATGATGTACGAGTACCTGACCAACTACGACCCCAAGGACAACCACACCGTCCCGGGCTTCGCCACCGAATGGAAGCCGTCCGCGGACAAGCTCACCTGGACCTACACCATCCGGTCCGACTCGAAGTGGTCCGACGGCCGGCAGGCCACCGCCGCCGACGCCGCCTTCACCTTCAACAAGATGATGACGGACGAGGGCGCCGCGACCGCGAACGGCAGCTTCGTCTCCAACTTCAAGAAGGTCACCGCTCCCAGCGCCACCCAGCTGGTCATCGAGCTGAAGAAGCCGCAGGCCACGATGGCCGCGCTCGACGTCCCGATCGTTCCGGAGCACATCTGGAAGAACGTCAAGGACTTCTCGAAGTTCAACAACGACAAGACCTTCCCGGTCGTCGGCAACGGCCCGTTCGTGCTGACCGACTACAAGGTCGACCAGTACGTGAAGCTGAAGGCCAACAAGGACTTCTGGCGCGGCGCGCCCAAGTTCGACGAGGTCGTCTTCAAGACGTACAAGGACCAGGACGCCGCGGTCGCCGCCCTGCGCAAGGGCGAGGTCTCCTTCGTGGCCGGCTCCCCCGCCCTGACGCCCGCTCAGGCGGCGTCGCTCAAGGGCGAGCAGAACATCAAGGTCAACGAGGGCCCCGGCCGTCGCTTCTTCGCGCTCGCCACCAACCCGGGCGCGCAAACCAAGGACCGCAAGAAGTTCGGCAACGGCAACAAGGCCCTTCTCGACCAGAAGGTGCGCCAGGCGCTGTTCCTGTCGATCGACCGCAAGACGATCGTCGACAAGGTCTTCCAGGGTCACGCCGTCGAGGGCGAGGGCTACATCCCGCCGCGCTTCGGCGACTACTTCTGGAAGCCGTCCGGCAGCCAGGCCCTCGGGTACGACCCCGACAAGGCCGGCAAGCTGCTCGACGAGGCCGGTTACAAGATGAAGGGCAGCGAGCGCGTCGGCAAGGACGGCAAGCCGCTCAACTTCCGCATCCTGTGCCACGCCACGGACCCGAACGACAAGGCGATCGGCAAGTACCTCAAGGAGTGGTGGGGCAAGCTCGGCATCGGCCTGAAGGTCGACTGCCTAGACGACGTCTCGGTGCCCTGGTACGCCGGTGAGTACGACCTCGCGTTCGACGGCTGGTCGGTCAACCCCGACCCGGACTTCGTCCTCGGCATCCACACCTGCGCCGCCCTGCCCGTCAAGGCCAAGGAGAGCGCGGCGACGGACAACTTCATCTGCGACAAGACGTACGACGACCTGTACAAGAAGCAGCTCGCCGAGTACGACCCGGTCAAGCGCGCGGACATCGTCAAGCAGATGGAGTCGTGGCTGTACGACTCCGGGTACATGAACGTCATCGCGTACCCGAACGCCGTCGAGGCGTACCGCACCGACCAGATCAAGTCGATCCAGACCATGCCGACCGAGGCCGGAAACATCTACGGCCAGGACGGGTACTGGAGCTGGTGGTCGGCCGTTCCGGCGGGCGACACGAGCGACGCGAAGAACAGCGGAAGCAGTTCCGGCTCGGCCGGCGTGATCATCGGTATCGTCGCGGCCGTCGTCATCCTCGGCGGCGGCGGGCTGCTCCTCGCGCGGCGCCGCCGCACCTCGGCGGACGACCGCGAGTAGCAGCACCCGGTCAGAAGAAGGCGCGTCAGGTCCGTCCGCAGGCGTCGCAAGTACCGCACGAGTAACGAGAGTTCCACATGACAGCAGAGAGCACTCCGGCGCTCGTGCAGAGTGCGGACACCGACGGCCCGGCACAAGCCGGGCCGTCGGCGGCCCGCGGTCCACGCGCGCGCAACACCAAGGCCTATCTCCAGTACGTGGCGGGCAAGATCGCGGGGGCGGTCGTCTCGCTCTTCGCGGTCCTGGTCACCAGCTTCTTCCTGTTCCGCCTGATCCCCAGCGATCCGGTGAAACAGATGACCGGAGGCCGCCGGGTCTCGGCGCAGCAGCTCGAAACGCTCCGCCACCAGTTCGGCCTCGACCTGCCGATGTGGCAGCAGTTCACCAACTACATCGGTGACGCGCTGACCGGCGACTTCGGCACGTCGTACCAGTTCCACGCCCCGGTGATCGACAAGATCACCGAGGCGCTCCCGGCGACGCTGCTCCTGACCGGCACGGCGTACGTCCTCTACACCGCGCTCGGCATCTGGCTCGGCACGCGCACCGCCTGGCGCAACGGATCGCGCAGCGACCGCTTCAACACCGCGTTCGCGCTCACGCTCTACTCGATCCCGTCGTTCTGGCTCGGTCTGCTGCTCATCATCGTGTTCTCGGTGGGGCTCGGCCCGATCCCGGGTCTGTTCCCGACAGGCGGTCTTGAGTCGGGCGGCGAGAGCGGGTTCGCGTACGTCATGGACGTCGCGCACCATCTGGTCCTGCCGGTGATCACGCTGGTGGCGGTCGGCTACGCGCAGACGCTCCTCGTGATGCGCTCCTCGCTGCTCGACGAGATGGGCAGCGACTATCTGACGACGGCGCGCGCGAAGGGCCTGCGCGACGACGTCGTACGCCGCAAGCACGCCGTCCCGAACGCGATGCTGCCCACGTTCACGCTGATGTTCGTGAACCTCGGGCACGTCGTGGCCGGTCAGATCCTCGTCGAGACGGTCTTCTCCTGGCCCGGCCTCGGCGGCCTCTTCTACTCGGCACTCAGCGTGCCCGACCTGCCACTCGTCCAAGGGCTGTTCTTCGTCTTCGCCACCGCGGTGATCCTGGCGAACACCCTCGCCGACGTACTGTATCCGCTGCTCGATCCCCGGGTGGGCCGATGACTGCCGACATGAACACCGATCTCGACACCGCCCAGCTCCCGCCGCCGGCCGAGAAGAGCGCGCGGGCCCTGGCGCGCGCCCGCAAGCGCCGCTCCGCCGCCCGCTTCTGGCGCGAGTACCGGGCCCACCGGAGCGGGCTGTGGGGTCTCGCCGGGCTGGTCCTCATCGCGCTCATCGCGATCTGCGCGCCCCTGCTGGTCGGCGCGGACTCCCAGAGCGTCACCGACGCACCCGGCGGCGCGCTCGAAGCTCCCAGCGGTGAATTCCCGCTCGGCACCGACCAGTTCGGCCGCAGTGTGCTGGCCCTCCTGGTGTGGGGGGCGCGTGTGTCCCTCACCGTGGGGCTCCTTGCCGCCTTCCTGTGCGTGGCGATCGGCACGGTCGTCGGCATCGTCGCCGGCCACTTCCGCGGCTGGTATGCGACGGTCCTGATGCGGGTCACCGACTGGTTCCTGGTGATGCCGACGCTGGTCCTCGCGATCGCGCTCGCCACCGTGATGTCCCGCTCCATCTGGACGGTCATCCTGGCGATCGGCGTGACGACCTGGCCGACGACGGCCCGCCTGGTCCGCGCCCAGACGCTCGCCGTGGAGTCACGGCCGTACATCGAGCGGGCCCGCGCGCTCGGCGGCGGGCACGGGCACATCATGCTGCGCCACGTCCTGCCGAACGTGATGCCGCTCGTCCTCGCGCAGACCACCCTCGTGATCTCCAGCGCGATCCTCACCGAGGCCACGCTCGCGTTCCTCGGCCTCGGCGACCCGACGATCACGTCGTGGGGCGGCATGCTCCAGGACGCGCGCGAGGCGGGCGCGGTCAGCGCGGGCGACTGGTGGTACCTCGCGCCTCCCGGACTCGCCATCGCCCTGGTCGCACTCGCGTTCACGCTGTGCGGCCGTGCCGTCGAAGCCGTCCTCAATCCGAAGCTGGGGGTGGCCAGGTGAGCCTTCTCGACGTCAGAAACCTCGAAGTGACGTACGCGGGCGGGGCGCGGGCCGTGCGCGGCGTGAACCTCAGTGTCGACGCGGGCCACAAGCTCGGCATCGCCGGCGAGTCAGGCTGCGGCAAGTCCACGCTCGCCCTCGCGCTGCTGCGTCTCCTGCCGGCCGGCACGAAGGTCTCCGGCGAGATCCTGCTGAACGGCGAGGACGTCCTCACGATGAAGTGGGGCCAGGTCAGGGCCGTGCGCTGGGCCGGTGCCTCGATCGTGTTCCAGGGCGCGATGCACTCGCTCAACGCCGTGCACCGCATCGGCGACCAGATCGCCGAGCCGATCCTGCTGCACAGGAAGGCGACGCCGGCGGGCGCGAAGAAGAAGGTCGCGGAGCTCCTGGAGCACGTCGGCCTGCCCGCCGCCCGCGCGGACGCGTATCCGCACGAGCTGTCCGGCGGCCAGCGCCAGCGCGTGATGATCGCGATGGCGCTCGCCTGCGACCCCGGCCTGATCATCGCGGACGAGCCGACGACGGCCCTCGACGTGATGATCCAGGCGCAGATCCTCCGCCTGATCGAGCAGCTCGTCTCCGACCAGGACCTCGGCCTCATCATGATCAGCCACGACCTCGCCGTCCTCTCGGACACCTGCGACCGCCTCGCGGTGATGTACGCGGGCCGCGTCGTCGAGGAGGGCCCCGCCCGCGAGGTCTACGAGAACGCGCAACACCCCTACGGGAAGGCCCTGTCGGCGGCGTTCCCGCGGATCGGCGACATCGCGTCCCGGTTCGCGCCGCGCGGTCTGCCCGGCGACCCGCCCGACCCGTCGGCGCTGCCACCGGGCTGCACGTTCCACCCGCGCTGCCCGGTGGCGCTCGACAGCTGCATCACTGAGGACCAGGAGCTGCGGAACGCGGGCACGGCCCGGCTGGCGGCCTGTGTGCACGTGGGCGGCGCCACCGATCCGGACGACGCCGCCGGCGCCGAGGCAAGGAGCACCACAGCATGACCAGTACGTCCCCCCTGCTCGCGGCCGGCGCGCTGCACGTCACCTTCCCCGGCCGCCGTGGCGCGGACCCCGCGCGGGCCGTGGACGGCGTCGACCTCGACATCGCGCCCGGCGAGATCGTGGCGCTGGTGGGCGAGTCGGGCTGCGGCAAGACGACGCTCGCCCGCTCCCTGCTCGGCCTGGTACCGCCGACGTCCGGCCGGGTCACGTTCGACGGGAAGCCCCTCGACTACTCCACGCGCGCCCTCAAGGCGTACCGCAAGCGCGTGCAGCTGGTCCTCCAGGACCCCAGCGGTTCGCTGAACCCGCGGCACACGGTGTACGACGCGGTGGCCGAGGGCCTGCGCATCCACGGGTACGCGGGCGACGAGCGCGAGGCGGTGGCGAACGCCCTGTCGCGCGCCGGACTCCGCCCCCCGGAGCGCTTCTTCCTGCGCTACCCGCACGAGCTGTCGGGCGGCCAGCGGCAGCGTGTCGTCATCGCGGGCGCGCTCGTCCTCGACCCCGAACTGATCGTCGCGGACGAGCCCGTGGCGTCCCTCGACGCGTCGGTGCGCGGCGAGATCCTCGCGCTGCTGCTCAGGCTGCGCGACGAACTGGGCCTGTCCGCCCTCGTGGTGACGCACGACCTGGGTCTCGCCTGGAACATCGCGGACCGGGTGGCGGTGATGTATCTGGGCCGGATCGTGGAGACGGGAACGGTGGAGAAGGTTCTGACGGCACCTCAACACCCGTACACGCAGGCCCTGTTGTCGGTTCTGCCGGAAGCGCCGGGTGATCCGGTCGTCCTGACGGGCGAGCCGCCGGACCCGTCGCGCATCCCGTCCGGCTGCCGCTTCCACGCCCGCTGCCAGATCCTGGCGTCGGGCGAGGCGGAACGGTCGGGCGTGGCGGACCGCTGCCGCGGGGAGGACCTGCCGGTGCTGTCGGGCGCGAGCACGACACAGGTGGCCTGCCACTGGGCGACCGCAACCACGACGGGCAAACCCAGCCCGTGGGGGTCCCCCCGGACGGAGTCTGGGGGAGTTTGAGGACCAGGGGCTCCGGGGGCAGCGCCCCCGCGACGCCTACCCAGACCCCGCCTACTCCCCCTCGTACGCCTCAATAAGCTCCCGAGACCGCTTCACGTCATCCGCGATGGCGACCAGCAGCGCGTCGATCGAGTCGAACTTGGCCATCCCGCGCACATAGGCGAGGAAGTCCACGGCCACGTGCAGGCCGTACAGGTCGAGGCCGACCCGGTCGATGGCGTACGCCTCGACGGTGCGCTCGGTGCCGTCGAACTGCGGGTTGGTGCCCACGGAGATCGCGGCGGGCATCGCCTCGTCCCCCACGTGCAGCCAGCCCGCGTAGACGCCGTCCGCCGGGATCGCGGTGTGCGGGAGCGTCTCGACGTTGGCGGTCGGGAAGCCCAGATCGCGGCCGCGCTGGGCGCCGCGCACAACCACGCCCTCGACGCGGTGCGGGCGGCCGAGGATCTCGCGCGCGCCCTCCATGTCGCCCTCGGCGACGAGCCGCCGGGTCAGCGTGGACGAGAAGGGCTCGCCGCCGCCCGCCGAGCCGCTCACGTACAGATCGACGACCTCGACCTCGAAGTCGTACGTCGTCCCCTGCTCGGCGAGGAACGCGACATCGCCCGCGGCGCGGTGGCCGAAGCGGAAGTTCGGCCCCTCGACGACGAGGCGCGCGTGCAGCTTGTCGACCAGGACCTTCGCGACGAACTCGGCCGGCGACAGCTTCGAGAACTCGGTGGTGAACGGAAGGATCAGCAGGGCGTCGACGCCGAGCTCGGCCATCAGCTCCGCCCGCCGGTGGTGCGGGGCGAGCAGCGGAGGGTGGCTGCCGGGGCGCACGACCTCGCTGGGGTGCGGGTCGAAGGTGACGACGACGGCGGGCACACCGAGCTCACGGGCCCGTTCGACGGCCCGGCCGATGATCAGCTGATGGCCGCGGTGCACTCCGTCGTAGGAGCCGATGGTGACGACGCTGCGCCCCCAGTCCTGGGGGATGTCCTCCAAGCCACGCCAGCGCTGCACGGTGATTGCTCCTCGCGAACCTGTGTACGACTGTTACGTCTCTTTGCCGAATACGCAGGTCTAAGAGTGCCATGCCGAGCGCCCACGCCCCGCATCGGGAGGCGCCGTACCGGCATGTGCAGGTCAGGCGGGCACGCGTACTCCGGCCAGGGCCTCGATCACGCGGCGGGCACTCGGCCCGACGAGGGCGGCCCACTCGCGCGGCGCCCCCTCCAGCCACTGGACGAGTAGGGCGGCGAACCCCGGCACCGCGTCGGCGGCCTCGACGAGCCCGCGGTCGAAGCGTGCGGCTCCCTCCGGGGTGCGGACCAGCCGCTGTCCGGTGCGCCGCACCAGGTCACGGGTACGGGTCGCCCCGGCTCCCTCAGCGCTGCGGGCGGCGGTCCGCAGGACGGCGTCGAGCACGTCCGGGTCGTCCTCGTGGGCGAGCAGCACGTCGAGGAGCTCGCCGCGCAGGGCGCGTGAGGCGCCGGTGCCGGGTCCGGCGAGGACGGGCGCGAGCGCGGCCCGCCCGGGGCCCGGACAGGTGCGGAGCAGCCCCGTGACGAGAGGGAAGAGGACAGCTCGCCCGGCCGGCCCGTGCTCCAGGCACCGGTCGACGTACGCGGCGATGTCCTGAGCGGCGTCGGGCCGGTCCGCCGAGAGGTCCTCGACGAGGGCGGCCGACCGCCGCGCGAGCGCGGGCGCGGTCACGTCGGCGAGGGCCTCCAGCACGCCGCCCGCACCGCCCGGCTCCCGCGCGCGGTCCCGGAAGGCGCGCAGGACGGGCTCGGGGTGCGTGGCCAGGGCGGCGGCGAGCGCGCTCACGGGCAGCTGCGGATCGCCGTCCGCGAACCGCTCCAGGGCGCGCGCCAGATAGGTGCCACGCGTCTGCGGGTCGCGCACGAGGAGGGCGAGCGCGGTGCCGTGCCGGGCGCCGTCGGCGGTGCGGGCGAGCAGGGCGAGCGCGGCGTAACGCAGCAGGCTGCGGTCGGCGTCGGTGGTGACGTGCGGGGCGACCCGCAGGGCGCAGGCGACGGCGGACGCGCGGCGGGCGGGGCGCTCGTCGTGGGCCCAGCGGTCGACGGCGCGGCACAGCGCGGACGGCTCCTCGTCGGCGAGCACGGCGAGGAGTTCGTCGGCGTGCGGGTGCGCGCAGTCGGCGAGGGCCTCGGTGAGGTCGTCCACGGCGCGGTGCCGGTGCGTGTGCAGGAGAGCCTGGGCCGCGGTGGCGACGGTCGCGTCGGGCAGGGCGGGCAGCGGCCGCGTGTCGTCGAACCAGCGGGTGAGGTGGACCTGGACGCCGGCCGGGTCGGCGGCCAGCAGGTCGGCGACGGTGTCCAGGTGACGGGCGTGGCTCCCGGGCGGCGGATCGTGCACGACGAGGCGGCGCAGGAGACCGAGGCGGTCGGCGTCCGTGACGGGGATCCGGCGCCAGAACGAGGGGTCGAGGCGTCCGCGGTCGGCGAGCGGTTCGAGCACCCCGAGATAGGGAGTGGCGTCGGGCACGCGCAGGAGCGCCTCCTCGACGAGGTGGGCCGCCCACCATGAGGCGTCGGCGTCGCCGGGGGTGAGGGACCTGAGCACCAACTCGGCCAGATGCCCGCCGAGCTGGGCCGGACCCTGCTGCCGCTCGACGAGGAGGAGGGCCTGGACGACGGGGCCCGCGCGGTGCCGGGGGACGGGCACCGCGCGCGCGGCCCGGCCGGCTTCCCGGTCGCGGTACACGAGCGCCCGCAGCGCCTCGTCCAGGTCCAGGTGCATACCCTGGATCCAGTCGGCGACCTCCTCGTGCGCGAACCGGTAGCCGCGCCCCGCGGGGACGAGTACGCCTTCGGTGAGGACGGCCGGGGCCCACGCCGTGACGCCCCCGCCGCGCCGCCCCGGCAGCGCGCCCCAGGGGAACACCTCCTCGAACGCCTCGCGGTCCAACTCCCCCTGCCCCGGCCCCAGGCAGCGCCGCGCCGCCTCGTGGACCTGCCCCGACACCCGGGCCGCGAGCCTGCGCACGGCCGTGCCGCGCAGCCCGTTCACAGCGGCGAGGCGCACCGCCACGCGCAGGCACATGAGGTCGAGATACGCGGCGAAGACGGCGTCCCGGTCGGCGCTGCCCGGCACGGGTCCGGGCAGCGCGGCCCGTACTTCGGCGAGGAGCCGCACCGCGAGCGGATGCCGTGCGTCGCGGCCGGCGAGCGCCTCCTCGGGCAGCCCGTACCGCTCACACGCCACGCGGGCCTGGTCCCCGGTCAGCTCCCCCAGCGGAACACAGGCGGGCAGCCGCCCCGTCCGCCCGTACAGCACACGGGCCGGGAACAGCTCGCCCGCGCGCTCCCAGTACTCCCCCCGGCACGCCACGACGAGCCGCACGCCGGTCTCCCGCAGCCAGCGCGCCGTGCCCTCGGTCCACTCCGCCAGCCGGTGCGCCAGTACGGGCGGCATCTCCTCGGGCCCGTCGAGCAGCAGCACGAGGGGCCGGCCGGCGGCGCGTGCGGGCGCCGCGATCCGCTCCGGCGACACATCACCGACGCCGGCGCCGCCGGGCTCCTGGCCGTCGGGCTCCCCGGTCCGTACGGGGACGGCCCCGGGCAGTGACGCCGCGACGATGCGCCCGGCCCTGACCAGCGCCCGCCGCGCGGCGTCCGCCACGCTCCGGTCATCGCCCTGCAGATCCGCGCCGCGCAGCCAGAGGGTCGGGGCGGGGTGGGCGCCCCGTCCGCGTCGCGCGGCATACGCGGCGAGTTCCGTCGTACGGCCGCTGCCCGGCGCTCCCACGAGGGCGAGGACCGCCGCGTCGGACACCTCGAACTCGGCGAACTCCCTTGCCACTTCGGGCCGTTCGACCGGCTCCGGGTCGAGGACCGCACTCGGCCCGTCGGACCCGACCGACGTGGCCGTCAGCTGGAGTGCGCCCGCCAGATTGAGTGCGTCCCCGTACACGGGCACGGTGGCCGCGTTCCGCGCGAGGAGTGCGGCGAGCGGCCCGTCCGGGTCGGCGGCAGCGGCCTCCCGCAGCGGCACGGCGAACCCGGCGGCGCGGTGTCCGGCATCGAGCGCCGTGCCGAGAACGGCGAGGACGGAGCCTGAAGCGGCGTCGACGACGGGCCCCCCGGCGGCCCCTCCCCCGAGCCGCAGCGCGTCGCGGCCGTCCGTACCGATGGCCAGCTCCATGGCCCCGGGGACGAGATGGAAGCCGTCGGTCGCGGTGTACGTGACGTCGGCACGGCCGAGGACGCGCGCCTCACGCCAGCCCCCGGCGGCGATCCGCACGTACGCCCCGGCCCCGGCCGGGCCCCGGACGGCCACCGGCAGCGGGCGCATGCCGAGGCCCTCCGTCGCGTCGGTGCGGATGAGCGCGAGGGCCGACTCGGGCAGCGGGACGACATCGGCGGCGCCCACGACACGGGTGATCCCGCCGGGCGCGCGCAGGACGACGCGGCCGAGTCCGTCCACGACTTCATGGCTCGTGACGACGGTCCCGTGGTCGTCTGCGACGAAGCCGGCGCCGCGCGGGCGTCCGGCCAGATCGAAGACATGGACGAGGGGCGGACCGGTCCCGGGACCCGTCGTGTCCCCGTCTCCGGCCCAGGGGCCCAGTCCCGCCATCGTCGAACCTCCCGCCACGCCCCGTAGGACCGACGGTAGGCGCGTGATGATCAGCGGAACAGGCGTCAGAGCGAACGCGCCCCCTTCCACTCCCTCGGTTCACTCCGAGCGCCCGCCCGAAGGGGTGAACAGATCGGGGGTGATGGATAGACCCTTGGGGAGGGGGATCGTGGAGCAGCACGCGGCTGACTGCGCGCCGCTCCACGGCGGGGGGGCCGGCGAAGAGATCAGCCGAAGACGGCGAGGCTCTTCGCCTTGCCCTTCGACTCCTCCACGAGCGCGAGGAACACGCCCTCGGGGTCGAAGACGGCGACCGGCCCGGCGCCCGCGTACTCGCCGGGCACCTCCAGACGGACCCCGTTGAGCAGCAGCCTGGCGCGGTGCGCGTCCACGTCCCAGCGGGGGAACGCGGCGGTCGCGGCGTCCGCGACGGGCATCACGCTCAGCTCCTCCTGGAGCTGGTCGAGGGTGCGCGCGGAGTCCAGCTTGTAGGGGCCGACCCGCGTGCGCCGCAGCGCCGTGAGGTGACCGCCGACGCCGAGGCCGGCGCCCAGGTCCCTGGCGAGGGCCCGGATGTACGTCCCGGACGAGCAGACCACCGAGACGACCAGGTCGAGGACCGGGGTGCCGTCCTCGGCGACCGCGTCCCTGATGTCGTAGACGGTGAAGGACGAGACGGTGACCGGCCGCGCCGGGATCTCGAACTCCTCGCCCTCGCGGGCCCGCTTGTAGGAACGCACGCCGTTGATCTTGATGGCGCTGACCTTGGACGGGACCTGCATGATGGCGCCGGTCAGCTTGGCGATGCCCGCGTCGACCGCCTCGCGCCGGACGCCGGACGCGTCGGTGGACGACGTGATGTCGCCCTCGGCGTCGTCGGTCAGCGTGTTCTGGCCGAGCCGGATCGTGCCCAGGTACTCCTTCTCGGTCAGCGCGAGATGGCCGAGCAGCTTGGTCGCCCGCTCCACACCGAGGACCAGGACACCGGTCGCCATGGGGTCGAGCGTGCCCGCGTGGCCGACGCGGCGGGTCTTCGCGATCCCGCGCATCTTGGCCACCACGTCGTGCGAAGTGAAGCCCGACGGCTTGTCGACAATGACAAGACCGTCGGGCGTCGGGGTGTTCTTCTGCGTCATTCCTAGGCTTCGCCGTCCTCGTCCGCGCCGGCGGCGTCGTCGTCCTCGGGCTTGCGGTACGGGTCCGCGCCCCCGGCGAACTCGGCACCGGCGGACACCTCCCGGACCTTCTCGTCCGAGATCCGGGCCTTGTCGAGGAGGTCCTCGATGGCCCGGGCGTTGTCCGGCAGGGCGTCCGCCACGAAGGCCAGGGTCGGCGTGAACTTCACACCGGCCGCCTGGCCCACCGCCGAACGGAGGACACCCTTGGCGCTCTCGAGGCCGGCCGCGGCAGCGGCACGCTCCTCGTCGTCGCCGTAGACCGTGTAGAAGACGGTCGCCTCCCGCAGGTCACCCGTCACCCGGGTGTCCGTGATGGTCACATGCGTACCGAGCCGCGGGTCCTTGATCCCGCGCTGGAGCTTCTGGGCCACCACCTCTCGGATGAGGTCCGCCAGCCTTTTCGCCCGCGCGTTGTCGGCCACTGCGCCGTCTCCTTCTTCGCCTTGCTCTTGAAAATCAGTCTTCGTCGCCGTGGAGCCTGCGTCGAACGGAGAGCAGCTCCACCTCGGGACGGGCGGCGATCAGACGCTCGCACCGGTCCAGTACGTCGGTGAGGTGCCCCGTGTCCCCGGAGACCATCGCCAGGCCGATCTCGGCCCTGCGGTGAAGTTCCTGATTCCCGGTCTCCGCCGCACTCACCGCGTACTTGCGCTGGAGTTCGGCGACGATCGGGCGGATCACGGAGCGTTTCTCCTTCAGCGAGTGGACGTCGCCGAGGAGCAGATCAAAGGACAGAGTCCCCACATACATGTATGTCCGGATGTCCCGCCGGTTCGGGTTCGTGGCCCCGCCAACCACTTGGCGGGGACACTCGAACCGTACACGGAACGGCCGGGGCCGATCGACGGGATTTCGTCCCGCCGACCGGCCCCGACCTTGAGCCGTGCGCGGATCAGGCGCGCGGCTTCTCGCGCATCTCGTACGTCGCGATGACGTCGTCGATCTTGATGTCGTTGAAGTTTCCGAGGTTGATACCGCCCTCGAAGCCTTCGCGGATCTCGGTGACGTCGTCCTTGAAACGACGCAGACCGGAGATGTTGAGGTTCTCCGCGATGACCTTGCCATCGCGCAGCAGGCGCGCCTTGGTGTTGCGCTTGACCTCGCCGGACCGGACGAGCACACCGGCGATGTTGCCCAGCTTGGACGAGCGGAAGATCTCGCGGATCTCCGCCGTGCCGAGCTCGACCTCTTCGTACTCCGGCTTGAGCATGCCCTTGAGGGCCGCCTCGATCTCCTCGATGGCCTGGTAGATCACCGAGTAGTAACGGACGTCGACGCCCTCGCGGTCCGCCATCTGCGCCGCGCGGCCCGCAGCGCGGACGTTGAAGCCGATGACGATCGCGTCGGAGCCGGTCGCCAGGTCGATGTCCGACTCGGTGACGGCACCCACGCCGCGGTGCAGGACGCGGATGTCGACCTCTTCGCCGACGTCGAGCTGGAGCAGCGAGGACTCGAGAGCCTCCACCGAACCGGACGCGTCGCCCTTGATGATGAGGTTGAGTTCCTGCACCAGACCGGCCTTGAGGGCCTCGTCCAGGTTCTCCAGGGAGAACCGGACGCCACGCCGCGCGAAGTTGGCGTTGCGCTCGCGAGCGGCACGCTTCTCGGCGATCTGACGGGCCGTACGGTCCTCGTCGACGACCAGGAAGTTGTCGCCGGCGCCCGGGACGTTGGTGAGACCCAGGACCAGGACGGGGGTCGACGGACCCGCTTCCTCGACGTTGTTGCCGTTGTCGTCGAGCATCGCGCGGACACGGCCGTACGCGTCGCCGACGACCATGGTGTCGCCGATGCGCAGCGTGCCGCGCTGGACCAGGACCGTCGAGACGGCACCGCGGCCACGGTCGAGGTGCGACTCGATCGCAATACCCTGCGCGTCCTGCTCCGGGTTGGCCCGCAGGTCGAGCGAGGCGTCCGCGGTCAGGACCACGGCCTCGAGCAGGGAGTCGATGTTCAGACCCTGCTTGGCGGAGATGTCGACGAACATCGTGTCGCCGCCGTACTCCTCGGCCACCAGACCGAACTCGGTGAGCTGACCGCGCACCTTGGTCGGGTCGGCACCCTCGACGTCGATCTTGTTGACCGCGACCACGATCGGCACGTCGGCCGCCTTGGCGTGGTTCAGCGCCTCGATCGTCTGGGGCATCACACCGTCGTTGGCCGCCACCACGAGGATCGCGATGTCGGTCGACTTGGCACCACGGGCACGCATGGCGGTGAACGCCTCGTGACCCGGGGTGTCGATGAAGGTGATGCGACGCTCTTCGTCGTTGACCTCGGTGGCGACCTGGTACGCACCGATGTGCTGCGTGATACCGCCGGCCTCGCCCGCGACGACATTCGTCTTGCGGATGGTGTCGAGCAGTCGGGTCTTACCGTGGTCGACGTGACCCATGACGGTCACGACCGGCGGACGCGCGACGAGGAACTCCTCGCCACCCTCGTCCTCGCCGAACTCGATGTCGAAGGACTCGAGCAGCTCGCGGTCCTCCTCCTCGGGGCTGACGATCTCGAGGATGTAGTTCATCTCATCCGCGAGCAGCTTCAGCGTCTCGTCGGAGACGGACTGCGTGGCAGTGACCATCTCGCCGAGGTTCATCATCACGGCGACGAGCGACGCCGGGTTGGCGTTGATCTTCTCCGCGAAGTCGGTGAGGGAGGCACCACGCGACAGACGGACGGACTGTCCGTTGCCGCGAGGCAGCATGACGCCGCCGACCGACGGGGCCTGCATGGCCTCGTACTCCTGGCGCCTCTGCCGCTTCGACTTGCGGCCACGACGGGCGGGCCCGCCGGGACGGCCGAACGCACCCTGTGTGCCACCGCGGGCACCCGGACCACCGGGACGACCGCCGAAGCCGGGACGGCCACCGCCGCCACCGGGACGACCGGCGAAACCGCCGCCGCCACCGGCACCGGGGGCACCCGGACGACCGGCGAAACCGCCGCCGCCACCACCGGGACGACCGGCGAAACCGCCGCCGCCACCGGGACGACCGCCGCCGCCACCCGGGCGACCGCCGCCGCCGGGACCACGGCCACCGCCGGGGCCACCACCGGGACGCGGGCTGCCGGCAGCGGGACGCTGCGGCATCATGCCCGGGTTCGGACGGTTACCACCGGGGGCACCACCCGGACGCGGAGCGCCGGCCTGCGGACGGGGCATGCCGCCCGGAGTCGGACGGGCGCCGCCCTGACCACCCTGCGGACGCGGGGCGCCACCGGGGCCGCCCTGCGGACGCGGGCCGCCGGGGCCACCCTGGCCGCCGCCGGGACGCGGGGCACCGCCGGGACGGGGCGCCTGGGGGCGCGCCATGCCGGTGGAGCCACCAGAGGTGAACGGGTTGTTACCGGGACGCGGCCCTGCGGGACGACCGCCGGGACGCTGGCCCTGACCCTGGCCGCCGGGGCGCGGGGCACCCTGACGGTCGCCGCGGTCGCCGCGGCCCTGAGCACCCTGGCCGGGACCGGCCGGACGGGCGCCACCGGGCTTGGGGGCACCGGGACGGGCGCCCGGACGCGGACCGGCTGCCGGGGAGGCCGCGGGGGCCTGGGCAGCGGGAGCGGCCGGAGCCGCGGGCGGCGCCGTGAACTCGGGCGCGGCCGGGGCCGGAGCCGCGGGACGCGGAGCCGGCTTCGGGCCGGGCGTCGGACGCTGACCGGCGGCCGGGGTCACCGGGGCGGCGGCAGCGGGCTTCTCCGCGGCGGACGGCCGAGGAGAAGGCGCAGCCGGCGGGCGCGGAGCAGCAGGCTTTGCGGCCTGCGCCGGAGACGGGGTCGGACGGGCCGGCGAGGGCTTCGCGGGCGCGGCCTTGCGGGCGGCGGGCTTGCCGCCGCCACTGCCCTGCTGGAGGGCGTCAGTCAGCTTGCGTACTACAGGCGCCTCGATCGTCGAGGACGCCGAACGGACAAATTCACCGAGTTCTTGGAGCTTGGCCATGACGACCTTGCTCTCCACCCCGAACTCCTTGGCGAGCTCGTATACCCGGACCTTAGCCACTTCGCTCCTTTTAGGTCCGGGTTACGCCGGACCGTCGCTACTTCATGGGCGTACTCATCGCGTGCTCATCGAGTGCTCATCGCAATCTCGACCTACTTCCAACTCGCGGGGGTACCAGGACCGCACGGGGTCCCGTACGGCACGTTCTACGGTGTTACCTGCTCGACGCGGTGGCGCAGGGCCTCCGTATCGAACGGTCCAGGGGCTTTGAACGCCCGCTGGAACGCCCGGCGGCGGACCGCCAGGTCGAGACAGACCAGGGCGGGATGCACATACGCACCCCGGCCGGGCAGCGTACCGCGATGATCGGGGACACATTCACCCTCGATCACCACGATGCGCAGCAGATCGCTCTTGGCCGTTCGCTCCCGGCACCCCACACACGTGCGCTCTGGGCATGCACGGGCATGCGTCCGGCCAGACACGCTTAAGTCTACCTCCCCGTACCGACCTCACCCCTTTGGGGCAAAAATCGAACGGTTGTTGTCGTGATCTTTGTGGTGGCTACTCCGCCGGCTGCTGCTCGGTGTCCGGACGGATGTCGATCCGCCAGCCGGTGAGGCGCGCGGCGAGGCGGGCGTTCTGGCCCTCCTTGCCGATGGCGAGCGACAGCTGGTAGTCCGGCACGATCACCCGCGCGGAGCGGGCGGCCATGTCCACGACCTCGACCTTGGACACGCGCGCCGGGGACAGGGCGTTGGCCACCATGTCCGCCGGGTCGTCGGACCAGTCGACGATGTCGATCTTCTCGCCGTTGAGCTCGGCCATGACATTGCGCACACGGCCGCCCATCGGGCCGATGCAGGCGCCCTTGGCGTTCAGGCCGGAGCGGGTCGAGCGGACCGCGATCTTCGTGCGGTGCCCGGCCTCGCGCGCGATGGCGGAGATCTCGACGGAGCCATCGGCGATCTCGGGGACCTCGAGCGCGAACAGCTTCTTCACCAGGTTCGGGTGCGTGCGCGACAGGGTCACGGAAGGACCGCGCACACCCTTCGCGACGCGCACCACGTACGAACGAAGGCGCATGCCGTGCTGGTACTCCTCGCCCGGGACCTGCTCCTGCACCGGCAGGATGGCCTCGAGCTTGCCGATGTCGACGAGCACGTTCTTCGGGTCGCGGCCCTGCTGGACCACGCCCGTCACGATGTCGCCCTCGCGGCCGGCGTACTCGCCGAGCGTCGCGTCGTCCTCGGCGTCGCGCAGCCGCTGCAGGATGACCTGCTTCGCGGTCGTCGCGGCGATACGGCCGAAGTCGGACGGGGTGTCGTCGAACTCCCGGGCCTCCTGGCCCTCTTCGAGGTCCGCCGGGTCCTCCTTCGCCCACACCGTCACATGTCCGCTCTCACGGTCGAGGCGCACGCGCGCGTGGCGACGGCTTCCCTCGGTGCGGTGGTAGGCGATGAGGAGGGCCGACTCGATCGCTTCGACCAGCAGGTCGAAGGAGATCTCCTTCTCCCGCACCAGACCCCGCAGGGCACTCATGTCGATGTCCACGGCTACGCCTCCTCTGCATTCTCTTCGTTCTTGTTCTTACGGTTGAACTCGACCTGGACACGCGCCTTGGCGATGTCGTCGAAGGTGAGCCTGCGGGCGGTGGGCTTGCGCCCCTTCACGCCGGGCACCTCGAGGTCCAGGCCCTCGTCGTCGACCTTCAGGATCCGCGCGACGAGTTCGGTGTCGGCGCCGTCGGCCAGCTGGAACTTCACCAGGCGGTCGACCGCGCGCACGTAGTGCCGGTGCTCGGTCAGCGGCCGCTCGGCGCCGGGGGTGCCCACCTCGAGGTCGTACTCGCCCTCACCCATGGCGTCCGTCTCGTCGAGCTTCGCCGAGAGCGCGCGGCTCACATCGGCGACCTGGTCCAGATCGGCTCCGGAATCGGAGTCGACGACGACTCGCAGCACTCGCTTACGTCCGACCGATGCCACTTCGATCTCTTCGAGATCGAGGCCCTGAGAGCTCACCAGCGGTTCCAGTAGTGACCGCAGCCTCTCGCTCTGGGTGGTGCTCATCCGGGTGACTCCTCGGCCGCGTGTGCTGTTGTGGTCTCGTCGTGCGTCAGGTCAAAGGGTATCCGGTCCAGGGGGGTGTTGCCGTCCACCCGACATGGGCCGAAGGTACGGTGATCACCGGGCCTGCCGCCCGCCGCTCCTGCTGAATCCTTCCTGCCATCCTTCCTGCCGAGGACGTCTGCCGTGCCGTTGACCACTGGGGCCCCCGCGGGGCCGCGTAGAAGGAGCCTGCTGGCCTCGGTGGCCGGGGCCGCGCTCCTGACGGGCTGTTCCGACGGCGAGGACCCCGACTCGGACGGTGCCAGGGGCGCGCGCAGCGTGTCCGCCGCGCAGCGGATCAAGGCGCGCGCGGCCCGCGACAGCGGCGACCTGCTCGACCGGTACGAGGCCGCGCTCGCGGCCCATCCGGCCCTGGCCGCGCGGCTCGGCCCGCTCCGCGACGAAGTGGCCCGGCACGCGAAGAGCTTCGGTGCGCCGGCGCGCCCGGCCGCACCGGCCTCCCCGTCTGCGTCGCCGTCGCCGTCCGCCTCACCGGCCTCCGAGAAGGACACCGTGCGGGCGCTGGCGGAGGCCGAGCGGCAGCTCGCCGACCGCCGTGCGGCGGCCCTGGTCGACGCCCCCGCCGAACTGGCGCGCCTGCTCGCCTCGGTGGCCGCCGCGGGCGCCGGACACGCGTATCTGCTGACGAAGGACTGACATGGCCGACAAGGACGACAGCGACAAGCAGCTTCTCTCCGCGGTCCAGGCGGCACTGGCCGCCGAGCACGCGGCTGTGTACGGGTACGGCGTCGTCGGCGGCCGGATCAGCGAGAGCCGCAGGTCCGAGGCGCGCACCGCGTACGACTCCCACCGAGCCCGCCGTGACGACCTGCGGCGCACGGTCCGCGACCTCGACGGCGAGCCCGAGCCGTCGGCAGGTGCCTACGCACTGCCCTTCCCCGTGCCGGACTCGGCGGCGGCGGCGCGGCTCGCGGCGGACATCGAGGACCGCGTCGCCGGCGTCTACTCGGACCTGGTGCGGGCCTCCGAGGGGGCGCGGCGCAGGGGCGCGGCGGACGCGCTGCGGGAGGCGGCGGTGCGCGCGGTGCGGTGGCGCGGCGGCAGCGTAGCCTTCCCTGGTCTCGCCGAGCGGGCCGCGGCGCCCCAGGCGTCCGCGACACCGCAGGCGTAGCCGCCACGGTCACACGTACCGTCCGCCGTCACGGGGAAGGGAGTTACTCGCACATGTCTTTCGAACCGCCGAAGCGGCTGGTCAACGCGCTCGGCGAGGTGCGGGACGACGGGGCGTCCGCGTGGCTGGCGAGGGTGCCGGAGATTCTTCGGGAGGCCGTGGAACGGCTTGAGCTGACGGTCGAGCGGGTGCATGTGCCGGGCGGGCGCAGCAGTCTCGTCGTCCTGGTGCGACGGGCCGACCACACGCCCGCAGTCCTCAAACTGGCGCCGGAGCGCTTCCGTCCGGAGGCCGAGCACGCGGCTCTCACACACTGGAACGGGTTCGGGGCGGTGCAACTCCTGGGCGATGGCGGTGACCTGCTCCTGGAACGGCTGCACCCCGAGGTGTCGGTGCGCTCGCTGCCCGAGGCGAAGGCGCTCCTCGAGGCGGCCGGCACGCTGCGCAGGCTCTGGGTGGAACCGCCGTCGTGGCGCTCCTGCGAGACAGTCGCCGACCGGACGGGCCGTCAGGCCGAGGCGATGCGCGCCACCGCTGCCGCGGAGCCGGATGTCGTGCCGCTGGTCGACGCGGCGCTCACGGCGCGGGACGAACTGCTCGTGGCACCGCCTGAACTACGGCTGCTGCACGGGACGTTCCGGCAGAGCAAGGTGCTGGCCGGGGAGCGGACGCCGTGGCTCGCGGTCGGTCCCGACCCGGTGGTCGGCGAGTGCGCCTTCGACCTCGCGCGGCTCGTCAGGGACCGGGTGGAGGACCTGATCGCGTCACCGTCCGGTGCGGCGACGACGCGGCGGCGCGTGAAGCGGCTCGCGGAGTCCCTCGATGTGGACCAGGAGCGGCTGCGCGGGTGGACGCTGTTCCGGGCGGTGGAGTCCGGCGTACGGGCACTGCGCGTGGGGCGTGAGCGGGACGCGGAGCTTTTGCTGGAATTCGCGGGGTGGCTGTAGCGGCCCGGCCGTAGGGGCGTTTCTTCACTCCCAGCCCGCCCCTTCCCGAACTGGGGCTCCGCCCCGGACCCCGATCCTCGATCGCCGGACGGGCTGAAGATTTCAGCCCGTCCGGCGATCTGACTACGCCGTGAGGCGCGCGATGGCCTCTTCGACCGTCACTTCCTCGCGCTCGCCCGTCTTGCGGTCCTTCAGTTCCACGATGCCCTCGGCCGAGCGGCGGCCGGCGACGAGGATCTGCGGGACGCCGATCAGTTCGGCGTCGGTGAACTTCACGCCCGGCGAGACACCGGCGCGGTCGTCGACCAGGACGCGGACGCCGGCGGCGCCCAGCTTCTGGGAGACGTCGAGCGCCAGCTCCGTCTGGAGGGCCTTGCCGGCGGCGACCACGTGGACGTCGGCCGGGGCGATCTCCTTGGGCCAGCACAGGCCCTTGTCGTCCGCGGTCTGCTCGGCGAGGGCGGCCACGGCGCGGGAGACGCCGATGCCGTACGAGCCCATGGTCACGCGGACCGGCTTGCCCTGGTTGCCGAGGACGTCGAGCTGGAAGGCGTCCGCGTACTTGCGGCCGAGCTGGAAGATGTGGCCGATCTCGATGGCGCGGTCGAGGCGCAGGCCGGTGCCGCACTTAGGGCAGGGGTCGCCCGCCTCGACCACGACGACGTCGAGGTAGTCGTCGACCTCGAAGTCGCGGCCCGCGACGACGTTCTTCGCGTGCTTGCCGGGCTTGTTGGCGCCGGTGATCCACGCGGTGCCGGCGGCGATGCGCGGGTCGGCGATGTAGCGGACCTTCTCCAGACCCTGCGGGCCCACGTAGCCGCGTACGAGGTCGTCGCGGCCCTCGAAGTCCTCGGCCGTGACGAGCTCCACGACGGCCGGGGAGAGGTGCTCGCCGAGCTTGCCGAGGTCCACCTCGCGGTCGCCGGGCACGCCCACGGCGACGATCTCGCCGTCGACCTTGACCAGGAGGTTCTTCAGGGTCTGTGAGGCCTCGACGCCGAGGTGGGCGGCGAGGGTCTCGATGGTCGGGGTATCGGGGGTGTCGAGCTCCTCGACGGCCGGGTGCTCGGCGCTCACGGGGGCCGGGGCGGCGAAGGTGACGGCCTCGGTGTTGGCGGCGTAGTCGCAGGCCGGGCAGTCGACGAAGGTGTCCTCGCCGGCCGGGGCCGGGGCGAGGAACTCCTCGGAGGCCGAGCCGCCCATCGCGCCGGAGACGGCGGAGACGATGCGGTGGTCGAGGCCGAGGCGCTCGAAGATCTTGATGTACGCCTCGCGGTGCAGGGCGTACGACTCGGCCAGGCCCTCGTCGCTGGTGTCGAAGGAGTACGAGTCCTTCATGAGGAACTCGCGGCCGCGCAGGATGCCGGCGCGCGGGCGGGCCTCGTCGCGGTACTTCGCCTGGATCTGGTAGAGGATCACGGGCAGGTCCTTGTAGGACGAGCACTGGTCCTTGACCAGCTGCGTGAAGATCTCCTCGTGGGTCGGGCCGAGGAGGTACTCCGCGCCCTTGCGGTCCTTGAGGCGGAACAGCTCGGGGCCGTACTCCTCCCAGCGTCCCGTCGCCTCGTAGGGCTCCTTGGGCAGCAGGGCCGGGAGCAGGACCTCCTGGCCGCCCATGTCGTCCATCTCCTCGCGGACCACGCGGGCGACGTTCTCGAGGACCTTCTTGCCCAGCGGCAGCCAGGACCAGATGCCGGCGGCCGTGCGGCGCACGTACCCGGCCCGGACGAGCAGCTTGTGGTTGAGCGTCTCGGCGTCGGCCGGGTCGTCACGCAGTGTCTTGACCATCAACCGGGACATGCGCTGGACCTGGGCCATGATTTTGACTCCTGCTGCGAAAGATAGGGATGTGCAGGAGGTTAGCCGGGTCCGTCCCGCGCCCGGAAATCGGCTGCCTTCAGCGGCGCAGCGGGAGCGGTGCGCCCATGACCGCGTAGGGCCGGGGAGCGCTGGGGAAGACGACCTGCCGGGCGAGGTCCTCGTAGCCGAGCGAGTGGTACAGGCCGCGGGCCGGGCTGTCGAAGTCGATGGCGGAAAGGATCGACCTGGGCTCGGCGGCGCTGTCCGTGATGGTCGTGATGAGGGAGCGGCCGATGCCGCGGTTCTGGTAGCGGGGATGGACGTGCAGCTCAGTGATCACGAAGGAGTCGTCGAGCCATCCGTCCAGCGAGCGCGAGCGCAGATAGGGCTCGACCACGGTGGACCACCAGTGGGCGCGGTCGTTCGGCATGCCGTACACGAAGCCGACGAGTCGGCCGCCCGGGGTGTGGGCGCCGAGGGCGCGCGCTCCGGGGTAGGTGAGGTGCCGCAGCACGATCTGGCGGCGCACGGCGATCTCGTCGTCGCTCAGGCCGAAGGCGTACGCCTGCACGGCCAGTGCCTCGTCCACGTGTTCCGCGAGGTCGAGAGGCCCGATGGTGACGACGTCGTCCTGGGTCATGACGGGGAGACTACAGGGCCGTCCGGCGGCGCTCAGCTGATCAAACGGGCAGCCTGGGAACGCTGTCGAGCAGCCGCCGTGTGTAGGGGTGTTCGGGCGATCCGAGCACGTCACGGGTCTGGCCCTGCTCGACGACGCGTCCGCGTTCGAGTACGGCGGTCCGTTCGCACAGGGCGGCCACCACGGACAGGTCGTGGGAGACCATGACGATGGTCAGGCCCCGATCCTGCTTGAGTTCGCCGAGCAGGTCGACGACCTTGACGCGGGTGGTGACGTCGAGCGCGCTGACGGGTTCGTCGGCGAGCAGGACGCGTGGGTCGCACACGGTGGCCCGGGCGATGGCGATGCGCTGGCGCTGGCCGCCGGAGAACTCGTGCGGGTAGCGCGCCGCCGCGTCCGCCGGGAGTCCGACCTGTTCGAGCGCCTCGGCGACCTTCGCGTGCACGGCGGCGCCGGTGGCCACGCCGAGCGAGCGCAGCGGCTCCGCGACGATGCGGCTGACGCGCTGGCGCGGGTCGAGGGAGGCGTACGGGTCCTGGAAGACGCACTGCACGGAGCGGCGGAAGCGCCGCATCTGCGCGCGGTCGCCGAGCTTCAGCGGGTCCTCGTCGAAGCGGACGGTTCCGGTGGTGGGGCGGGCGAGGCCGAGGAGCAGGCGGAGCAGGGTCGTCTTGCCGGCCCCTGACTCGCCGACGAGCGCGAGGCTGTGGCCCGCGTCGACGGTGAGGGAGACGTCCTCGACGACCGGCGCCGCGGCCCCCCGGTAGGTGTGTCCGACCGAGTCGAGTTCGAGTACTGCGGTCATCGGGGCCCTCCCAGGTCCAGGGCGGATTCGAGCTTCCGCGCGCTGTCGACGAGCGCCTTCGTGTACGCCTGCCGTGGCGCGCGCACCAGGTCGCGTACCGTCCCGTCCTCGACCGCGCGCCCGTCCTTCATCACCAGGACGCGGTCGGTGACGCGTGAGACGACGGCCAGGTCGTGGCTGACGAAGAGGACGGCCATGCCGCGCTCGCCGACGAGGGTGTCGATCAGGACGAGCATCTCGGACTGCACGGTGACGTCGAGGGCGGTGGTCGGCTCGTCGGCGATGAGCACGTCCGGGTCGCAGGCGAGCGCCATGGCGAGGGCCACGCGCTGGCGCTGGCCGCCGGAGATCTCGTGCGGGAACGCGCGGGCGATGCGCCCGGGTTCGGGCAGTCTGACCTGTTCGAGGGCTTCGGCGACGGCCTTGCGGAGCGCGTCGCCCTTGAGGCCGCGGTGGCGCAGCGGTTCGGCGAGCTGTCTGCCCACGCGCATCAGCGGGTCGAGCGCCGTCAGCGGCTCCTGGAAGACGATCGCGGCGGCGCTGCCGCGGACGCCGACGAGCCGCTTCTCGCTCGCGCCGACGATCTGGGTGCCGTCGAGTTCGACGCTGCCCGTGGCGGTCATCCCGTCGGGGAGCAGGCCGAGCACGGCGAGGGTGGTGAGTGACTTGCCGGACCCCGACTCGCCGATGAGGCCGAGCCGTTCGCCCCGGTCGAGGGAGAAGCTGAGGCCGGAGACGAGGTCGCGGCCGTCGCCGGTGCGGATGGTGAGGTCGCGTACGTCGAGCAGGCTCATGCCGCCGTCCTCCTGCGCCGGGCCGGGTCGAAGGTGTCGCGCAGGCCGTCGGCGACGAGGTTGACGCCGATGACGAGCAGGACGAGGAGGATGCCGGGCGCGAGCGCTCCCGCCGGCGCGGTCGTGAACGTCGCCTGGGCCTCCTGGAGCATGCGTCCCCATGAGGCGTTGGGCGGCGGGGCGCCGAGGCCGAGGTAGGACAGGCTCGCCTCGGCGAGGACGGCGAGGCCGAACTGGAGCGCCAGGTTGACCACGAGCGTCGGCCAGATGTTGGGCAGGACGTGCGCGCCGACGATCCGCGGCCAGGAGCTGCCGGAGGTGCGGGACGCGGTGATGTAGTCCTGCGCCAGGACCCGTTTGACCAGGATACGGGTCAGCCGGGCGACGATCGCGCTCTGCGCGATTCCGATCGCGAGGACGGCCGAGGTGAGGGTCGCCGAGCGGGCGGAGACGATCAGCATGGCGAGCAGCAGCGTGGGGAACGCGATGAGGATGTCGAGCAGGGCCGAGACGGTGTCGTCGAACCAGCCCTGCGCGAACGCGGCCATGAGGCCGAGCGTGATGCCCACGACGGCCGCGATCACGACGGAGCCGAGCCCGGCCGCGATCGCGATCCTGGACCCGGTGATGAGCTGCGTCAGCAGGTCGCGGCCGAGTTTGTCGGTGCCTATCAGGTGTCCGTCGCCGGGGCCGGCGAGCCGTCCGCCGGAGGTGTCCGAGGGGTCGTACGGCAGCCAGAAGAGGGAGACGAGCGCGATGAGGGCGATGAGTCCGGCGAGGACGCACCCCGTCCACAGGGTCGCGGAACGCTTCATCGGGCGCCTCCCGAGAGCCGGTGGCGTAGCCGTGGGTCGACGATCCGCTGCACGAGGTCGGCGGCGAAGCCGATGAGCAGCACGGCGAGGGTGGAGACGAACAGGACGCCCTGGATGACGGGGTAGTCGTGCTGGGCGATGCCGGTGGCGAGCAGGGAGCCGAGCCCCGGCAGCGCGAACACGGACTCGACGACGACCGCGCCGAGCAGGGTCGACGCCAGTTCGATGCCGAGGATCGAGATGACCGGCACGGAGGCGTTGCGCAGTCCGTGTCGCCACATGGCCCCTCCGAAGGAGGAGCCGAGGGCGCGCGAGGTGCGCAGGAAGTCGCTGTCGAGGACGTCGAGCGTCGCCGATCTGACGTAGCGGATCAGGGACGCCGACATGACCAGGGCGATGGTGACGACGGGGAGCACGAGGGAGCGGATCGCCTGTGCGGGGTCGGACCAGCCGTCCGGCGGGAAGCCGCCGGACGGCAGCCAGCCCGCGTTGAGCGCGAACACGGCGATGAGGATCATGCCGAGCCAGAACACCGGGACGGCGATGCCCAGTTGGGACACTCCGCTGAGCAGGGCGCCGTACCAGGTCCGGCGCCTGTACGCGGCGACGAAGCCGGCCGGGACCGCGATCAGCACGGCGAGCACGAACGCGGACAGGGTCAGCGGCACGGTGACGCTCAGGCGCTGGGTGACCTCGGGTCCGACGGGCAGCGAGCTGACGAAGGACGTGCCGAGGTCGCCGGTCGCGAGCTGCCCTATCCAGTGGGTGAACTGCTCGGGCAGCGGTTTGTCGGAGCCTATGGAGTGCCGCGCCGCCGCGATCTGCTCCGGCGAGGCGCCCACGGAGGTGAGCGCGTTCGCCGGGTCGCCGGGCAGCATCCTCAGGAGTACGAAAAGGACGACGCTCGCGAGGGCCAGGGAGACGACGAGGAAGGCGAGGCGGCGCAGGAGATAGCCGGTCATCAGCCCTTCTTGATGTCGTACGCGAAGAACTGCGAGTTCAGGCCGTTGACCGGGTAGCCGGACAGCTTGCTGCTCGCCACCACGATCTGCGGGTACAGGTACAGCCAGTCGCTGGCGGCGTCCTCGGCGGTCTTGCGGTTGACCTTCTTGAGGAGGTCGGTCTGCGCTTGCGTCGACGACGCCTTCTCGGCGTCCTCGACCCACTTGGTGACCTGCTTGTCGTCGTAGCCCCAGTAGAAGTCGGGGTTGCCGTACCAGACGAGGTCGCGGTCGTTCACGTGCTCCTGGAGCGTGGCCGAGAAGTCGTGGTTCTTGTAGACCTTCGTGTACCACTCGTCGGGCGTGATCGTGTTGATCTTGACGGTGATGCCGACCTTGGCGAGCTGCGACTTGATGAAGGTGGCGGCCGTCGGGTGCGGGTCGTAGTTCGGGGTGTCCAGCGTGAAGCTGAAGCCCTTGGCGTAACCGGCTTCCTTGAGCAGCTTCTTGGCCTCGGCCGGGTCGTAGGCGTTGACCTTGGTCAGGTCCTCGTACCAGGGGTCGGTGGGCGGCACCATCGACCCGATCTCCTTGCCGTAGCCGCCCCAGACGGACTCGAGGAGCTTCTTGTCGTCGATCGCGGACGAGACGGCCTTGCGGACCTTGACGTCCGTGAAGGGCTTGGCCTTGTCGTTGAAGGCGAGCAGGAGCTTGGTCGTCGAGTTGCCGTCGTTGACCTTGTAGTTCTGGTTGGACTTGAACTGGTCGAGGGCGTCGGGCGACTGCTCGCTGGTGACGACGTCCACGGCGTTCGTCAGGAGCGCGTTGTTTAGCGCGGTCGCGTCCTTGTAGTAGTGGAGGACGACCTGCTTGTTCGTGGCGGCGGTGCCCCAGTAGCCGGAGAAGCGGTCGAGGCTGAGCGCGGAACCGCGCGTCCACTTGCCCAGCTTGTACGGGCCCGTGCCGTCCTCGGCCGTCTTCAGGTTCTTCGCCTGGTCGTTGATGATCCAGACGTAGGACAGGTTGTAGACGAAGGAGATCGACTTCTGCTTCAGCGTGACTTTCACGGTCTTCGCGTCGGGGGTGTCGACCGACTTGATGACCTCAAGGTTGCTCTTGCGCGCGGACTGCGAGTCCGGCGCGATCACCTTCTCCAGGCTGTACTTGACGTCCTTGCCGGTCAGCGCCTTGCCGCTGTGGAACTTCACGCCGTCGCGCAGGGTGAAGGTGTAGGTGAGCCCGTCGCCGGAGACCTTGTAGTCCTTGGCGAGGAGGTTCTCGACCTTGCCGTCGTCGGTGAGCTTGAACAGGCCCTCGTAGACATTGCCGTTGAGCGCCTCGGTGACGCCCTGGCCGCCGCCCCCGGTGTTGTCCAGGTTCTGCGGCTCGTACAGGGAGCCGATGTTGACCGTGGCGTTCTTGTCGTACGCGCCACTGCCGCCGTTGCTGTTGTTGTCACCGGAGCCACCGCACGCGGCGAGCGTCACGGCGAGGGCGACGGTGAGCACACCGGCGGACAGGGGCTTCTTGGGGAGGTTCATGGAGGCTGCCTTCGTGTGGGCGCGGGAGGGGCGCGCGGGAGATCAGTGCTGGTCGGCGAAGCCGGCGCGGAAGACCGGGAGCTTCTCGCCGGCTTCCACCGGCAGATGGAAGCGGTTCTGCCGCGGCGGCATCGGACAGTTGTACTGATCGGAGAACCCGCAGGGCGGGACGAACGCGCGGTTGAAGTCGAGCCGCACCCGCCCCTCACCGGTGTGCTCGACGAAGAGGAACCGGCCCGCGCCGTAGGTGGCCGCCCCGTTGGTCGGGTCGCCGAAGACGAGCAGCAGCGTGCCGTCGTCGTCGAAGGCGCTGAGCGTGTAGTCGGTGCCGTCGACGGTGAGCGCGATGTCGCCGGGGACGGCGAGGTCGCGGGTGCCGCCGTTGTCCCGGATGTGCTCGAAGGCGACGCGGCGGCCGTCCTCGACGGGGGTGTACGTGGCGTCCAGGACCCAGGCCGGGTCGAACGGGAACGCGTCGGTGCGCTCGAAGTTCTGGATCGCGGGGGACTCGGCGTCCCAGAACCGCAGCGCGTACTCGGGCTCGCCGGTCACCAGGTCGGTGCGCTCGACGGTGGTGACGGTCACACTGTCGCGCTGTCCGGCGCGGGCCGCCGTGAGGTCGGGGCGCTCGCCCGCGGGCAACCAGCGGGTCTCGACGAGGGCGAGGTTCCCGGTGGGACCGGTGACGGAGCGGTGCCGCCCGGCACGCCACTCCTCCCAGGCCTGGGAGGGGGCACTGGCACGGTCGGACATGGCGGCACTCATTCGCGTAGAAACTCGTCAGCATCCACACCGGTGCGCACGGAGGTTGTTCACACTGTGTGAAGCTTGAACCAAAGGAGCTTCTTTATCTTCCATAAGGGTCACTAATGTCAAATGGCGCCAGAAATGTGAGACAGGTGCCACACGGAGCGCGCGAGCGCCTCAGAACAGGACGCTCATGAACGCGCCGACTTCCTCGAATCCGACCCGGCGGTACGCGGCCCGCGCCGGGGTGTTGAAGTCGTTCACGTACAGGCTGACCAGCGGCGCGAAATCCGCGAGCGCATAGCGCAGGACCGCCGCCATGCCCGGGGCGGCGAGGCCGCGGCCGCGGTGTTCGGGGGCGATCCACACGCCCTGGATCTGGCAGGCCCGCGTCGTCGCGGCGCCGATCTCCGCCTTGAAGATCACCTTGCCGTGCTCGTCGAGCCGGGCGAACGCGCGCCCCGAGCCGACCAGCTCGGCCACCCGTGCCTGGTACAGCAGGCCCCCGTCACCGGCCAGCGGCGAGACGCCGACCTCCTCAGTGAACATCGCCACGCACGCCGGCATGATCGTCTCCATCTCGTCCTTGCGGACGCGGCGGACGTACGGATCGGGGGCGATGTCGTCGGGGAGCCGGTCGGTGACCATGAGGGGCTGCTGGGCGCGTACGTCTCTGGCCGGGCCCCAGTTCGGTTCGAGCAGCCGCCACAGCTGGGCGGTGGGCTCGGCGGGGCCGACGATGGAGGAGCAGCGGCGCCCGGCCCGGCGGGCGCGGTCGGCGAACCCGCGCACGGCCCTCGGGGTGGCACAGATCGGGACCAGGTTCGCGCCCGCGTAGCAGAGGGACTCGAGCATCCCGTCCTCGTACCAGCCCCACATCTCGCCGCCCAGGCGCCACGGGTCGAGGCCCGCGACCTGGACGCGGGACGCGACGAAGGCATTGGCAACCGGCTCGCGGTCGAGCACGGCGAGCGCGGCGTCGAGGTCACTCGGTTCGAGGACCCGGGTGGTGGTCTGAGTCAACAACGGGGCGGCTCCATCACTCCTTGCGGGCAACGACAACCCGTCGAACACCCTGCTAGCTTCGCCGCGTGCTCGCTCGCGAGCACCGGTCAGGGCTTGACCGTCGCGTCACGGCGAGAAGCCCCGCGGGGCGGAGTCACACGGTCTGCCGATCTCCGTACTTTAGCCGGAGAATCTGAGCAGCACACCGCGCGCAAGGGACCCGGGCGCCACCTCCGGAGGGGCACCCGGGTCCCTTGCGCCACGTTGTGCGTCAGCTGACGGAGACCTCGGGCTCACCGCTCATCACGCCGTCCCGTTCCATCTGCTCGGCGATCTTCAGCGCCTCTTCGATGAGGGTCTCGACGATCTTCGACTCGGGGACGGTCTTGATGACCTCGCCCTTCACGAAGATCTGGCCCTTGCCGTTGCCCGACGCGACGCCGAGGTCGGCCTCGCGGGCCTCGCCCGGTCCGTTCACCACGCAGCCCATGACGGCGACGCGCAGCGGGACCTCCATGCCGTCGAGGCCCGCGGTGACCTCTTCGGCGAGCTTGTAGACGTCGACCTGGGCGCGGCCGCAGGACGGGCAGGAGACGATCTCCAGGCGGCGCGGCTTGAGGTTGAGCGACTCCAGGATCTGGTTGCCCACCTTGATCTCCTCGACCGGCGGGGCCGAGAGGGAGACGCGGATGGTGTCGCCGATGCCCTCGGAGAGCAGCGCGCCGAAGGCGACGGCGGACTTGATGGTGCCCTGGAACGCCGGGCCCGCCTCGGTGACGCCGAGGTGCAGCGGGTAGTCGCACTGGGCGGCGAGCTGGCGGTAGGCGTTCACCATCACGACCGGGTCGTTGTGCTTGACCGAGATCTTGATGTCGCGGAAGCCGTGCTCCTCGAAGAGGGACGCCTCCCACAGGGCGGACTCGACGAGCGCCTCGGGGGTGGCCTTGCCGTACTTCTTCAGGAGCCGGGCGTCGAGCGAGCCCGCGTTCACGCCGATGCGGATCGGGGTGCCGTGGTCCTTGGCCGCCTGCGCGATCTCCTTGACCTTGTCGTCGAACTGCTTGATGTTGCCCGGGTTCACCCGGACCGCGGCGCAGCCCGCCTCGATGGCGGCGAAGACGTACTTCGGCTGGAAGTGGATGTCCGCGATGACGGGGATCTGCGACTTCCTCGCGATCGTCGCGAGCGCGTCGGCGTCGTCCTGCGTGGGGCACGCCACACGGACGATCTGGCAGCCGGACGCGGTGAGCTCGGCGATCTGCTGCAGCGTGGCGCCGATGTCGGACGTACGGGTCGTCGTCATGGACTGCACCGACACCGGTGCGTCTCCGCCGACCGCCACGGTGCCGACCTGGATCTGCCGGCTCCTGCGGCGCTCGGCGAGCTTGGTCGGAACGGACGGCATGCCGAGAGAAATCGCAGTCATCTGCTGTGCAACCCCAAGGTGTGGAATCGAGACCCGAGAAGAAGACACGGATCGGGGTCCCGTGGTGAGCGGGCTCCAGGCTTCGAGATTACGGCACCGGCCCGGCGCCGAGCACATCACGTCCGGAAGTCCACCCAAAGGTGGGCGGCCGGGCACAGAGCATGCCCGGCCACCATGAACGGCCGGTTACTAGGTGATTTTGACCGGGTTGACGACGTCCGCGATCAGTACGAGGACGGTGAAGCAGACGAAGATTCCGGCCACGACGTAGGCGACCGGCATCAGCTTCGCCACGTCGAACGGGCCGGGGTCGGGCCGCTTGAAGACCTTCGCCACATTCCGTCGCAGCGACTCCCACAGGGCGCCGGCGATGTGCCCGCCGTCCAGGGGCAGCAGCGGCAGCATGTTGAAGAGGAACAGCGACAGGTTGAACCCCGCGACGAGCATCAGGGCCATGCCGAGCTGCTGGGTCGCCGGGATGTCCAGGTTGAAGATCTCCCCGCCGACGCGGGCCGCGCCGACCACGCCCATCGGCGAGTCCGGCTCACGCGGGCCGTCCCCGAAGGCGGCGTCCCACAGGGCCGGGATCTTGCCGGGCAGGGCGGCGAGCGAGTGCACGGCGTCGCCGACCCGGTCTCCCATCCAGGTCACGGAGTCGCCGAAGTCCTGGCGCACGACACCGGTCGAGGCGCTGAAGCCGAGGAATCCGGCGTTGATGTACTCGCCCTGGACGATCTGGCCGCTGCCGTCCTTCTTCGCCACCTGGTTGGTGGCGATCTTGGCATGCAGGACCTTCTCCTGGCCGTCGCGCTGGACGACGATGTCGACCGTCCTGCCGGGGTTGGCGCGGATCTCGTCGGAGAGGGTGTTCCACTTGTCGGTCTTCACGCCGTTGAACGAGACGATCTTGTCCTTGGCCCGCAGTCCGGCCGCGGCGGCCGGGGAGGCGGGGTCGGACTTCTTGCACGTGTCGCGGTTCTCGCTCTGCTTGACCACGCACTGCTGGACCGAGCTGACCGTGGTGGTCTGCTGCGTGATGCCGAAGCCCATCAGGACGGTGAAGAACAGGCCGACCGCGAGGATCAGGTTCATGAAGGGGCCCGCGAACATCACGATGACCCTCTTCCACGGCTTGCGCGTGTAGAAGAGGCGCGTCTCGTCGCCGGGCTTGAGCTCCTCGAAGGCCGCCGCCCGGGCGTCCTCGACCATGCTGCGGAACGGGGAGGTGGAGCGGGACTGGATCTTCCCGTCCGGGCCGGGCGGGAACATGCCGATCATGCGGATGTAGCCGCCCAGCGGGATCGCCTTGACGCCGTACTCCGTGTCGCCCTTCTTGCGCGACCAGACGGTCGGGCCGAAGCCGACCATGTACTGCGGCACGCGGATCTTGAAGAGCTTCGCGGTCGAGAGATGTCCCAGCTCGTGCCAGGCGATCGAGACGAGCAGCCCGATCGCGAAGACGACTATGCCGAGGATCATCATCAGGGTCGTCATGCACGAGCCTCCGCGGTCGATGTCGCCTGTGCCGTCAGTTCACGGGTCCGGGCGCGTGCCCAGGTTTCCGCTTCGAGGACGTCCGCGACGGTCAGGGAGGTTCCCGCCGTCGCTGCCGAAGGCGCGCCGTGTTCCCCGACGACCTTCGTAACGGTGTCCATGATGCCGTTGAACGGCAGCGCGCCGTTCAGGAACGCGTCCACGCACTCCTCGTTTGCGGCATTGAACACTGCCGGGGCCGTCCCCGCGAGCTTGCCCACGTGCCGGGCGAGCCCGACCGAGGGGAAGGCCTCGGTGTCGAGGGGGAAGAACTCCCAGCTCGACGCCTTCGTCCAGTCGAACGCGGGCGCCGCGTCGGGGATCCGCTGGGGCCAGCCCAGGCCGATGGCGATGGGTCCGCGCATGTCGGGCGGCGTGGCCTGGGCGAGGGTAGAGCCGTCCGTGAACTCGACCATGGAGTGCACGTAGGACTGCGGGTGCACGACGACCTCGATGCGCTCGAACGGGATGTCGTAGAGGAGGTGCGCCTCGATCACCTCCAGGCCCTTGTTGACGAGGGTCGCGGAGTTGACGGTGATGACCGGGCCCATCGCCCAGGTCGGGTGCGCGAGCGCGTCCTCGGGTGTGACGTGTGCGAGGTCCGCCTTCGTCCGTCCCCGGAAGGGGCCGCCGGACGCGGTGACGACGAGCTTGCGGACGTCCGCGCGCTTGCCGGCCGCGAGGGCCTGGAAGAGCGCCGCGTGCTCGGAGTCGACCGGGATGATCTGACCCGGCTTCGCGAGCGCCTTGACGAGGGGGCCGCCGACGATGAGCGACTCCTTGTTGGCGAGGGCGAGGGTGCGCCCTGCCTCCAGGGCAGCGAGCGTCGGGGCGAGGCCGATGGATCCGGTGATGCCGTTGAGCACCGTGTGGCAGGGGGAGGCGGCGAGCTGGGTGGCCGCGTCGGGTCCGGCAAGGATCTCGGGGAACGGCTCGCCGTCGGCGTACTGCGCGCTCAGGGCCTCGCGCAGGGCGGGCACGACGTCCTCGCGGGCGACCGCGACGGTCCGTACGCGCAACTGCCTGGCCTGTTCGGCGAGCAGGCCGACCCGGCCGCCCGCGGCGGACAGCGCCGTGACCGTGAAGCGGTCGGGGTTGCGCAGCACCAGGTCGATGGCCTGGGTGCCGATCGAGCCCGTGGAGCCGAGGATGACGACGTCCCGCGGGCCGTCCGTGCCGGAGGGGTCGTAGACGAGGTGCGGGTCCGCGAGGGGGGATGCGCTGTCGCTCATGCCTCCCATTGTGGCGTGGCCGCCGGGCGCCTCGGACAGCGCGTCCCCCGGCGGTTCGTCATCGCCTGCGCCGGCGGCGGCCCTTCGCTCAGGCGGACGGCCGCGGGGAGGGTCCGGGCGGCTCCGCGTCGCGCGGTGCGTCCTGGTCGGGGGCGGCGTTGAAGCGGCCTTCCTGTCTGCCCCCGGCGGTGTCCAGGGTGGGCGCGCTGAAGTGGAGACGGTCGGGGCGCCGGGCCGCGTCGAGGGCGTCGGAGGGCGGCACGTCGGCATTGGTAGCGAGGTTGAAGACGTAGCCGACCGACTCCTCTTTGATGGCGTCCATCATGGCCGCGAACAGGTCGAACCCCTCGCGTTCGTACTCGAAGATCGGCTCGCGGCCCAGGGTGTAGCGCAGGCCGATGCCGTCGCGGAGGTAGTCCATCTCGTAGAGGTGTTCGCGCCATTTGCGGTCGAGGACGGCGAGGACGACGAGGCGTTCCAGGTCGCGCAGGGCGTCGGCGCCGAGCTCGCTCTCGCGCTCCTCGTAGCGGGCGTGGATGTCCTCGGTGACGGCGTCGACGAGGAGGCCGGCGGTCAGCTCGGCGCGTCCGCCGGCCGCCTCGTCGAGCTCGCCGACGGTGATGCCGCACGGGTAGAGCTCGCGGAAGGCGGCCCAGAGCACGTCGAGGTCCCACTCCTCCGGGTAGCCCTCGGCGGTTTCATGGGTGATGTACGCCTCGACGGTGTCGTCCATGAAGCGGAGGATCTGGGCGCGCAGGTCCTCGCCCTCCAGGACGCGGCGGCGTTCGCGGTAGATGAGGGTGCGCTGCCGGTTGAGTACCTCGTCGAACTTGAGGACGTCCTTGCGGGACTCGAAGTGCTGCTGCTCGACCTGGGACTGGGCGGAGGCGATGGCGCGGGTGACCATCTTGTTCTCGATGGGCACGGACGCCGGGACGTTCGCCATGGCCATGACCCGGTCGACGGCCTGGGCGCGGAACAGGCGCATCAGGTCGTCCTCCAGGGACAGGTAGAAGCGGGACGACCCGGGGTCTCCCTGGCGTCCCGAGCGGCCACGCAGCTGGTTGTCGATGCGCCGGGACTCGTGCCGTTCGGTGCCGAGGACGTAGAGCCCGCCGAGCTTCTTCACCTCGTCGTGCTCGGCGGCGGCGGACGCGGCGACGCGCTCCTCGACGGCGCGGCGCCGGTCGGGGTCGTCGTCCTCGGCGGGGCCGCGTTCTTCCAGTGCGGCTGCGGTCATCGCCTCGGGGTTGCCACCCAGCATGATGTCGGTGCCGCGGCCCGCCATGTTGGTGGCGACGGTGACGGCGCCCTTGCGGCCCGCCTGGGCGACGATCTGGGCCTCGCGGCGGTGGTTCTTGGCGTTGAGCACCTCGTGCCGGATGCCGTGCCTGCGGAGCTGTTCGGACAGGAGCTCGGACTTCTCCACGGAGGTGGTGCCCACGAGGACGGGCTGGCCGGCGGCGTGCTTCTCGGCGATGTCCTCGACGATCGCGTCGAACTTGGCGCTCTCGGTGCGGTAGATCAGGTCGGGGTCGTCGCGGCGGACCATCGGCCGGTTGGTGGGGATGGGCACGACGTGCAGCTTGTAGATCTGGTGGAACTCGGCGGCCTCGGTCATGGCCGTGCCGGTCATGCCGCCGAGCTTGGCGTAGAGGCGGAAGAAGTTCTGCAGGGTGATCGTGGCGAGCGTCTGGTTCTCGTCCTTGATGTCCACCCCTTCCTTGGCCTCGATGGCCTGGTGCAGGCCCTCGTTGTAGCGGCGGCCCATGAGGATGCGGCCGGTGTGCTCGTCGACGATGAGGACCTCGCCGTCGATGACGACGTAGTCCTTGTCGTTCCTGTAGTGCTCCTTGGCCTTGAGCGCGTTGTTCAGGTGCCCGATGAGCGGGGTGTGGGCCGCCTCGTAGAAGTTCTCGATGCCGAGCTGGTCCTCCAGGTAGGCGACCCCACGGTCCAGGATCGCCACGGTCCGCTTCTTCAGGTCGTACTCGTAGTCGTACGTGGCCCGCAGCTCGGCGAGCCGGTCCTTGTCGGCCTGGGTGGTGAAATGCTCGTCCTGGACCGGGACGCCCTTCATGTTCCTGACCAGTCCCGCGAAGACGCCGTACCAGTGGGTGGGCTGGTCGGCCGGGCCGGAGATGATCAGCGGTGTGCGGGCCTCGTCGATGAGGATCGAGTCCGCCTCGTCGACGATCGCGAAGTGGTGGCCGCGCTGTACCAGTTCGTCCTTCGACCACGCCATGTTGTCGCGCAGGTAGTCGAAGCCGAACTCGGTGTTGGTGCCGTACGTGATGTCGCAGGCGTACGCGGCGCGCCGGGCGGCCGGGTCCATGTCGGTCCTGACGACGCCGACGGTGAGGCCCATGAACCGGTAGGCCCGGCCCATCCAGGCGGCGTCGCGCTCGGCGAGGTAGTCGTTGACGGTGACGAGGTGGACGCCCTTCCCGGCCAGCGCGTTGAGGTAGACGGGCAGGGTCGCGGCCAGGGTCTTGCCCTCGCCGGTCTGCATCTCGGCGATGTTGCCGAGGTGGAGCGCGGCGCCGCCCATCACCTGTACGTCGAAGTGGCGCATGCCGAGCGTGCGGCGCGCGGCCTCGCGGATCGCGGCGAAGGCCTCGGGCATGAGGTCGTCGAGGCTCTCACCCTCGGTCAGGCGCTGCCGGAACTCGGCGGTGAGGGCCTGGAGCTCGGCGTCGGTGAGCGCGACGAAGTCTTCCTCGACCGAGTTGACCTGGTCGGCGATGCGCTGGAGCTTGTGCAGGATCCTGCCTTCGCCTGCGCGCATGATCCTGGAGGTGATGCGGTCGAATCCGGTACTCGGCACAGGAGCCTCCCCCCTGTACCCAATGTCCGCCTCGTCGCCCTTTGAGGCAAGGAGGCGGGACCGTTCACTGCCCGGTCATGGACCGGATGTAGTGACTGAGGTCGGCGCCGAGGACGCCGCGCACGTAGAGGATCGCGCCGGCCGGCCCGATGGGGAGCGAGAGCGCGAGGACGGCGAAGATCATCGGCCAGGGCTCAAGGACGCAGGTGTCGGAGATGCTGACGTCGTAGCTCCTGCGGATCTCCTCGAACAGGAGCGGGTCGTCGCAGCCGGCGCCGTGTTCGCCGCCGGACGCGAGGAGGACGCCCGACGGGAGCAGGAGCCGGGCCAGGACGTACAGCCACGGCAGCGCGGCGAGGACGAGCAGCCAGAAGCCGCGGGTGCGCGTCTTCAGCGCGTGGTCGCGGAACCGTCGTTCCAGGTCGTTGCGGTACGTGCGCTCGTCACGCATGGCTGCCGTCTCCCCCGGGGCCTTTGGGACTTGCGGTGAGCAAGATACCCGCGGGCCCCGGGGCGCGGTTCAGCGGATGGGACGGCGGACGTTCTCCCGCTTCGAGGGGCCGGGGGTCGCGTCCGCGATCCACGCGCCGTCGCCGCTGGGGTCGATGACGCCCTCCTCCAGCCAGGTGTAGGAACCGCCGAGGACGCCCTTGGTGACCTTGCGGTCCAGTCCGTCGGTGTTGTGCCACAGGCGCCCGAAGAGCTCGTCGACGCGGACGCGGGACTGGCTGCAGAACACGTCGGCGAGCTGGTAGGCCTCGCGGCCGTGTTCGCCGCTGCCGCGCAGGTGCTCGGCCCGTACGCAGGCCGCGCTCATCGCGAAGAGTTCGGCGCCGATGTCGACGATCCGGCCGAGGAAGGCCTGCTTGGTCTCCATCTTTCCCTGCCAGCGGGACATGGCGTAGAAGGTGGAGCGGGCCAGCTTGCGCGCCGAGCGCTCCGCGTAGCGCAGATGGCCGGAGAGGTCGGCGTGGCCCGCGGGGTGGAACTCGCTGTAGGAGTTGGGGAGTTGGCCGGGTCCGGCGACGAGTTTCGGCAGCCAGCGCGCGTAGAAGCCGCCGGCCTTCGCGCCCGCCTTCGCCTTGTCGGACAGGGACTTGTCGGGGTCGATCAGGTCACCGGCGACGGACAGGTGCGCGTCCACGGCCTCGCGGGCGATGAGGAGGTGCATGATCTCCGTCGAGCCCTCGAAGATGCGGTTGATGCGCAGATCGCGCAGGAGCTGCTCGGCGGGGACGGCGCGTTCGCCGCGCGCGGCGAGCGACTCGGCGGTCTCGAAGCCGCGGCCGCCGCGGATCTGGACCAGCTCGTCCGCCATCAGACAGCCCATCTCGGAGCCGAAGAGCTTGGCGAGGGCGGCCTCGATGCGGATGTCGTTGCGGTCCTCGTCGGCCATCTGCGAGGACAGGTCGACGACGGCTTCGAGCGCGAAGGTCGTCGCCGCGATGAACGAGATCTTCTGGCCGACCGCCTCGTGGAACGCGACCGGCTTGCCCCACTGCTCGCGGGCGCCGGACCACTCGCGGGCGATCTTCAGGCACCACTTGCCCGCGCCCACGCACATCGCGGGCAGCGAGAGCCGGCCCGTGTTGAGGGTGGTGAGGGCGATCTTGAGGCCGGCACCCTCGGGGCCGATGCGGTTCGCGGCCGGGACCCTGACCTGGTGGAAGCGGGTCACGCCGTTCTCCAGGCCGCGCAGGCCCATGAAGGCGTTGCGGTTCTCGACCGTGATCCCTTCGGAGCCGGCCTCCACGACGAAGGCCGTGATGCCGCCCTTGCGCCCCTCCGCCTTCGGCACCCGTGCCATGACGACGAGCAGATCGGCGACGACGCCGTTCGTCGTCCACAGCTTCACGCCGTCGAGGATGTACGAGTCCCCGTCGGGCACCGCGGTCGTGGCGAGGCGCGCCGGGTCCGAGCCGACGTCGGGTTCGGTCAGCAGGAACGCGGTGATGTCGGTGCTGGCGCAGCGCGGCAGGAAGGTGTCCTTCTGCTCCTGCGTCCCGAAGATCTTCAGCGGCTGCGGCACACCGATGGACTGGTGGGCCGACAGGAGGGCGCCGATCGCGGGGTTCACGGAGCCGACCAGGGCGAGGGCCTTGTTGTAGTAGACCTGCGTGAGGCCGAGGCCGCCGTACTTGGTGTCGATCTTCATACCGAGGGCGCCGAGCTCCTTGAGCCCGTTGATCACCTCGTCGGGGATCTGCGCCTCGCGCTCGATGCGGGCCGGGTCGATGCGTGTCTCGCAGAAGTCGCGCAGCTTGGCGAGGAACTCCTCGCCGCGCCGGACGTCTTCGCCCGCCGGCTGGGGATGCGGGTGGATCAGGTCCAGCCTGAAGCGCCCGAGGAAGAGCTCCTTGGCGAAGCTCGGCTTGCGCCAGCCCTGTTCGCGCGCGGCCTCGGCGACCTGCCGGGCCTCGCGTTCCGATACGGATGGCTTCTGGGAAGTTGGGGCCGCCATGGGGGCTCACCTCGACGCGAGTAGGGGCCGTTCGGCATCGGCTACCGACGGGTGCTACTCGGTCGTATGTACCCGAAAACAGGCAACCCGACCACCCCTCGCGCACCGATCGGGTCATCAGTACCGGCATTCGGGGGACAAGGGTCCGGCGGGCCCGCCGTCAAATGGCGGGCCACGGGAACGCGGACGGCCGGAGCCCCCGCACAGTGGGCTCCGGCCGTCCATGGCCGGCGTACGGATCAGGCGTACGCCGGGGTCTTGCCGGGTCCTACAGGGCGAGGCCCGTCAGGACGAGGACGCGCTCGTACGTGTAGTCGTCCATCGCGTAGCGCACGCCCTCGCGGCCCACGCCGGACTGCTTGGCGCCGCCGTACGGCATCTGGTCCGCGCGGTAGGACGGGACGTCGCCGATGACCACGCCGCCGACCTCGAGGGCGCGGTGGGCGCGGAAGGCGGTCTGCAGGTCGTGCGTGAACACGCCCGCCTGGAGGCCGTACTTGGAGTCGTTGACCGCGGCGAAGGCCTCGGCCTCGCCGTCGACCTTCTTCACCGTGAGGACCGGTCCGAAGACCTCCTCGCAGGAGATCGTCACGTCGGCCGGCACGTCGGCGAGGACGGTCGGGGCGTACGTGGCGCCCTCGCGCTTGCCGCCCGCGAGCAGCGAGGCGCCCGCGGCGACGGCCTCGTCGACCCAGGACTCCACGCGCTTGGCGGCGTCCTCGCTGACCAGCGGGCCGACGTCGGTGGCGTCGTCCGCGGGGTCACCGGTGACCTGCGCCTCGACCGCTGCGACGATCTTCGGCAGGAGCCGCTCGTACAGGGAGGCGTCGGCGATGACGCGCTGCACGGAGATGCAGGACTGGCCGCCCTGGTAGTTGGAGAAGGTGGCGATGCGGGTCGCCGCCCAGTCCAGGTCCTCGTCCGAGGCCCAGTCACCGAGGACGACGGCCGCGCCGTTGCCGCCGAGCTCCAGCGTGCAGTGCTTGCGCGGCACGCTGTCCATGATCGCGTAGCCGACGGGGCCCGAGCCGGTGAAGGAGATGACCGGCAGGCGCTCGTCCTGGACCAGGGCGGGCATGCGGTCGTTCGGGACCGTGAGGACGGACCAGGAGCCGGCCGGGAGCTCGGTCTCGGCGAGCAGCTCGCCGAGGATCAGCGAGGAGATCGGCGTGGCCGGGGCCGGCTTCAGGATGATCGGGGCACCGACGGCGATGGCCGGGGCGACCTTGTGGGCGCTGAGGTTCAGCGGGAAGTTGAACGGCGCGATGCCGAGGACCACGCCGTGCGGAATGCGGCGGGTCAGGGCGAGCCGGCCGGTGCCGCCCGCGTCGGTGTCGAGGCGCTGGGCCTCGCCGCCGTTGAAGCGGCGGGCCTCCTCGGCGGAGAAGCGGAAGACGGAGACGGCACGGCCGACCTCACCGCGCGCCCACTTGATGGGCTTGCCGTTCTCGGCGGAGATCAGCTGGGCGATCTCCTCGGTGCGCTCGGTCAGCCGGTCGGCCACGTGGTTGAGGGCCTTGGCCCGTACGTGGGCGGGGGTGGCGGCGAACTCGTCGCGGACGGCGTACGCGGCGGCGACGGCCTCCTCGACCTGCGCGTCCGTGGGCACGCTGACCTTGCCGACCAGCCGACCGTCGTAGGAGTTGGTGACGTCGAAGGTGGCGTCACCGGTGGCCTCGCGGCCCGCGAGCCAGAAGGCGTGAGTGGCGGTCATAGTCGGTCCCGGCCCTTCCGCAGTGGGTGTGTACTGGGGGTCTTTCCGGACCAACGGTAGGCGGGCGGAGGCGGAGCCGTGTTTGTCCGACCTGTCGGAGTCCGCGAGTGCGGCGCGCCGCTTTGGCAGAGGCGGGCGCGGGTCTGCTCCTGAAGGGCGGGCCCGGCGGGCCTATTCGCCGCCCGCGGCCGTCGCCTTGAGGGCCAGCCACAGCTCCATGCGCACGTCCGGATCGTCCAGCGAGCGGCCGAGGATCTCCTCGACGCGCCGCATCCGGTAACGCAGGGTGTGCCGGTGCACACCGAGGTCGGCGGCGGCCGCGTCCCACTGGCCGTGCCGCGAGAGCCAGGCGCGCAGCGACGCCACGAGGTCGCCGCGGCCGGTCGCGTCGTGGTCCTTCAGGGCCCGCAGGAGACCGTCGGCGAAGGCGCGTACGGCGTCGTCGGCGAGCAGCGGCAGGACGGAGCCCGCCGCGACCTCCTCGTGCTCGACGAGGGCGCGCCCGCGCCGCCGGGCGACGGAGAGGGCCTGTTCGGCCTGCTTGTAGGCGGTCGCGGCGGCGATCGGCCCGGCCGGTGCGGACAGGCCCACCACGAGTTCGTCGTCCTCGCCCGCGCAGCCCTGCTCGCGCTGCGTCAGGCGGGCCGTCTCCAGGGCCTCGGCGTACTGGGTGCAGGCGCCCGTCGCCGCCCCGCCGTCGGCGGCGAGCAGCACGAGCCGGTCACCGTCGGGCACCACGAGGACGGCCTCCCCGGAGCGGGCCGCGGCGGCCTCCACGACGTCGGCGAGCCCGGTGAGCGGGTCCCCACAGGCGCCGACGGCCGCCGCCCCCGTGCCCGGCGCGGGCCGCTCCGGCTTGTCGAGGGCCACGCGCGCGTGCCCGTCGGCGTGCGCGCGGCCCGCCGACGCGGACGCGACCTCGGCGACGATCATCCGGAAGGGCGCGTCGAGCAGCCCTCCGTACAGGTCACCGGCGACGGTCCTGGCGTGCTCGGGCTCCCCCGCGAGCAGCATCCGCAGGACCGCCGCGCCGATCCGCTGCTCGGCCGCGTGCAGCGAGCGGGAGCGCTCGGTGGTGAGGGTGAGCAGGGCGATCGCGGAGTGCAGCGCGTAACGCTCGGCGGTGCCGAGGGCCGCGGCGGTGCCCACGGCGAGGGCGGCGCGGGGCCTGCGTCCGGTGCCGAGGGAGTGCAGTTCTACGCGGTCCTCGTCCCCGCCGCCGTGCTGTTCGCTGCCGCCGACGACGGCGCTGGCCGGGGCGGGCCGCTCGCGCAGCCGCTCGACGTCGCCGACCAGCCGGGCCGCCCGGCGCCCGGCCCACTCCGGCGCGGCCGCGACCACGGCGCCCGAGGCGTCGTACAGCGCGGCCCAGCCGTCGACCTGGCCGGCGAGCGCGCCGAGCAGCCCCTCGGGCCCGCCGCTCAGCGCCTGCTTGGTCAGCTCGCGCTGGGCGGCGAACCCGGCGGTGACGGCGCGGTACTGGTCGGCGGCGATGGCGGCGGAGACGGCCTTGCTGATGGCGATGAAGGGGGTGCGGCGCGGCACTTCGAGGAGCGGGAACTCCTCCTCGCGCGCCGCGTCGACGAGCGCCCGCGGGACGGCGTCGTAGTTGACGCCGACGGCGAAGCCGAGCCCGACGACTCCGGCGCCCGCGAGCCGCTTCACATAGCGGCGCATCGTCTCCGGGTCCTCCGCGTCCAGCTTGAGCGCGGTGAACAGGAGCAGTTCGCCGCCCTCCATGTACGGCACGGGGTCGGCGAGCTCACTGACGTGGGCCCAGCGCACAGCGGTGTCCAGCCGTTCCTCCCCGGCGCGCACGGTCAGCTTGAGCGCGGAGTGATGGACGAGGGAGGCGAGCGTGGGCGGCATGAGGCCTTCAGGTGTGCGACAGGTGATGCTCGGGTGAGGGGTGGATCCCGTGGATCTTTTGGCCGGTACGTATGAACGACCAGTGTCGATTCTGCCTCACCGTACGTACGTCTGCGGCCTCCCCGCACACCGGACCGCCTCAGTCGCGCAGGTCCACCAGGAGCGGGGGCGCGTGCTCGCCCCGCACCGTCGTCACGGACAGGACGGCGTGGCCGGGCGGCACGGCGTGCGCCAGGTCGGAGGCGGACCAGCGCTCGCGCTCGACCTTGCGGACCGTGACGGCGTCGGTGGTGACGGCCTTGCCGGTGACGAACTTGCGCAGCGAGTGCAGGGCGCGGGTCATCGGCTGGTCGGCGAAGACGGTGTGACGGGCGACCTCCGTCGTCTCCACCCACTCGGTGCCCCAGGCCTCGGCGAACCGCCGCCCGTCCCATGTCGTGACCCCCGCGAACGCCATCCGGCAGCCGGCCGCCGCGTACAGCGGTCCCTGCAGCGGCTCGGGCACCTCGCCGATCGTGCGCAGGCCGAGCACGACGCCCGCGTTCAGCGACCGCAGCCGCTGCACGGCGCGCACGCTCTCGGCGGTCAGGGTGCGGGCCGCGTCGTCGAGGACCAGGCAGGCGAAGTGCTGCCGGCTCGCGCCGCCGCGTGCGACGTACGAGAACTGGGCGAGCAGCAGTCGGGCGAGGAGCCGCGACGCCTCCTCGTGGCCCTGCTCGGGCAGGTCGACGCGGACGCTGACCGGATGGTGGGCGACGGCCCGCAGCGAGAAGGGGCGGCCCTCGCCGCTGGTGTCGAAGAACTCGGCGAAGGCGGGGCGGTCGAGCACCGCGAGCCGGTCGGCGAGCGCGGGCCCAGGGTCGCCGGCCGTGCCCGACTGCCGCATCCGGGCGTCGAGTTCGCGGCGCATGGCGGCGTTCCCTTCCGCCAGGTCCGCCTTGAGAGCGGCGAGGGCGGCGGGCTCCCCTTCGAGCAGTTCGCGCAGCACGGGGACGGAGGGGAAGCGGCCGTGGGCGCTGCGGTAGGGGCCGAGCAGCTGGGCGAGCGCGGTCGCCGCGCGCCGGGTGTCGACGGCTTCGAGGTCGCCGACCAGTCCCTCGGCGAGGAAGGCGGCCGCCTCGTCCGGGTCGGTGCAGCTCGCGTAGAGGTCCAGGTCGTACGCCGATGCCGGGTCGCCGGGCCTGACGACGACGTCGTACGCGTCGTCGGGTCCGAGGTCCGTGCCCGCCGCGCAGACGGCGACGACGGCGGCCCGCCCGGTGAGGGACTGCAGGGTGAGCGCCTCGACGACAGGGCGCATGAGGCGGCCGGTCTTGCCGGACCCGGAGGGGCCGACGGCCAGCAGCGACGTGCCGAGCAGGGCGGGTTCGAGGGCGGCGTAGGCGCCGCGGACCGGGTACGGGTTGCGCTTGTCCTTGGCGTAGCGGCCGATCCTGACCTGGCCGACGAGCAGGTCGTGGGCGGCGCTGCGGGCGGGCAGGTCGCGCCGCCCCGAGGGGTGGGCCCAGGCGGCGGCGCCGTGGCGGGCGACGGTGGCGGCGAACGAGTCGCGGGCGGCCGGTCCGGTGGCGGCCTGCCAGACATGGCTGACGCGGGCGCAGTCGACGTCGTTCATGCGCCCGCCGAGCAGTTCGGCGGAGAGCAGGTCGGCCGCCTCGTCCTGTCCCGCGGCGCGCAGCGCGGGCCAGTGCGCCCGGCCGGTCTCCGCGGCGGGCGGGGGCGGGGGCGTGGGCCTGCGGGGCGGACGGGCGGGGGTCGTGCCGCGGCGGGCGGAGCGCAGCGCCCCCCACCAGCCGCCGAGCCGGGCGAAGGGCCACAGCACGGCGACCGTGATCACGGTGTAGATGACGTCGGTGACGATCGCGGAGGTGAACACGTCGTAGCCGCCCGCGACGAGCGCCACCAGGGAGAGGACCGGATTGACGACGGGCAGCGGCCGCCAGTCCAGGCCGAGGGAGCCCGGCCACACGAAGACGAGGACCGCGACGGCGCCGAACGAGGCGATCAGAGCGCGGGACGGCTGCGGTCGGCGCACCACGAAGTGCCGGATCGCCTCCGGCCAGGCGCCGAGCCGGCCTACGGCGTAGACGAGCGCGCCGAAGACCAGTCCGTCGTAGACCGCGAGGGCGTCGTTGCCCTGCCACTGCTTGGGCTGGGCGCTGCCGCCCCACCACCAGTCGCCCGGCGTGAACAGCCTCAGCAGGGCCCACTGGTAGGGGATGCTGCCGTGCCGCCACAGCGACCAGAACAGCAGGCCGAGCACGGTCGAGACAACGAGTCCGAGGACGCGCCTGCGCCGGTCGCCCTCGAGGTCCGGCTCGGGCGCCGGCGGCCGGTACCCGAACCGCCAGATGCCGGGCGCCGTCTCGGGCCGGGGGGTGGCCAGCCAGTCGGCGACGGACGCGGCGCGGGCGGCGGGCGGCTGCCGGGGCATCGGCGGGGCCAGGGCGGCGGGCGCTGCGGCCGCAGGCTGGGCGGGGCGCGGCACCGGTGTGGGGGCCCGCTGTCCCTCGCGTGCCTCGTGCGTTCCCTCGGTGTCCATCTGCCCGTGCCCCCTGACCTGCCGGTCCGTCCGTGCTCAGCGCCTCGGTCCGGCCTCAATCTAGTCGCAGGACCAAGGGAGTTCACCGACTACGCGCCCTGCGGGCTCGTAGGTGGCGGCGCACCCAAGTGTCCACTGTGGACAACATCCCTCCCGGACACCACCCCGATGGAGCATGACCGCCCCCCGACCCCGCACCTAACCTGCGAGGGAACCCCCGCATCAACCCGGCGAAACCGGGCCCGAACACAGAACCAGGAGCCCCGCATGAGCGCAGTCCCGCAGGAGCGCCGCGTCGTCACCGCCATCCCCGGTCCGAAGTCGCAGGAGCTGCAGGCCCGACGTGCCGCCGTGGTCGCGGCCGGCGTGGGCTCCACGCTGCCGGTCTTCACCGCCCGCGCCGGCGGCGGCATCATCGAGGACGTCGACGGCAACCGCCTGATCGACTTCGGTTCCGGCATCGCCGTGACCTCGGTCGGCGCCTCCGCCGAGGCCGTCGTGCGCCGCGCCTCCGCCCAGCTGCAGGATTTCACCCACACCTGTTTCATGGTCACGCCGTACGAGGGATACGTCGCCGTCGCCGAGGCGCTGGCCGAGCTCACGCCGGGTGACCACGCCAAGAAGTCCGCGCTGTTCAACTCGGGCGCCGAGGCCGTCGAGAACGCCGTCAAGATCGCCCGTGCGTACACCAAGCGCCAGGCCGTCGTCGTCTTCGACCACGGCTACCACGGCCGTACGAACCTGACGATGGCGCTGACCAGCAAGAACATGCCGTACAAGAACGGCTTCGGCCCGTTCGCGCCCGAGGTCTACCGCGTGCCGGTGGCTTACGGCTACCGCTGGCTGACCGGCGCGGAGAACGCGGGCGCCGAGGCCTCCGCCCAGGCGATCGACCAGATCACCAAGCAGATCGGCGCCGACAACGTCGCCGCGATCATCATCGAGCCGGTCCTCGGCGAGGGCGGCTTCATCGAGCCGGCGAAGGGCTTCCTGCCCGCGATCCGCCAGTTCGCCGCGGACAACGGCATCGTCTTCGTCGCGGACGAGATCCAGTCCGGCTTCTGCCGCACCGGCCAGTGGTTCGCGTGCGAGGACGAGGGCATCGTCCCCGACCTGATCACGACCGCCAAGGGCATCGCGGGCGGCCTGCCGCTCGCCGCCGTGACGGGCCGCGCCGAGATCATGGACGCCGCGCACGCGGGCGGCCTCGGCGGCACCTACGGCGGCAACCCGGTGGCCTGCGCCGGTGCGCTCGGCGCCATCGAGACCATGAAGGAGCTCGACCTCAACGCCAAGGCGAAGAACATCGAGGCCGTCATGAAGGCCCGCCTCGCGACCATGGCCGAGAAGTTCGACATCATCGGCGACATCCGTGGCCGCGGCGCGATGATCGCCATCGAGCTCGTCAAGGACAAGGCCACCAAGGAGCCGCACCCGGCCGCCGCCGCCGCGCTCGCCAAGGCCTGCCACGCCGAGGGTCTGCTGGTCCTCACCTGTGGCACCTACGGCAACGTGCTGCGCTTCCTTCCCCCGCTCGTCATCGGTGACGACCTGCTCAACGAGGGCCTGGACATCATCGAGACCGCGTTCGCGGGCGTCTGAGCCGCGACGGCGACTCCAGGCAACGGTCAGGGCGTGTGAAGAACGTGTGCGGGGCCGATGACGGGTTGCTGTACCCGCTGTCGGACGCCCACGCCCTGCCGTACGGTTCCTGCAGATGAGAGAAACACCCCGCCCACAGGGGACTGTGGGCGAAACCGGGACGGAGCCTCCCCAGCCCCGCCCTGGTCGTGCCCTCGCGCACACACCCGGAGCTTCCGGCTCCGGAACTCCTCACCGATCGGATGGCCGCCCGCCCCAGACCCCCCGGGGCGTGCGGCAAACCGATCAGATCGGCCGCCTCGGAACTACCCCCCCTGTTCCGGGGCGGCCGACCGTTTTCCGCTGGGCCGCCGTTCTGAGCGCCCTGCTCTTCCTCTTCCTCACCTGGCAGATCGCCGTCGGCGGTGCGCTGCGCCGCGCGGACGAACGCCTCGGTGACGCGATCGGATCCAGCCGCCTGCCGAACCGGGCCGCCGAACTCCTCGCCGACCTCGGCAGCGTCGCCGTCGCCCTCCCGGTCCTCGCCGCCGTCCTCGGCTACGCCGCCTGGCGCGCACGTCGCGACGGCGCGCCCCGCTGGTGGAAGCCCCCGGTCACCGCCGCGCTGACGATGGCCGCCGTCCCGCTCCTGGTCGTCCCGGTCAAGGACACCGTCGCCCGGACGGGCCCGGCCGTGATGGGCCCCGGCACCGGCTTCTACCCGTCGGGCCACGCGACGACGGCGGCGGTCGCGTACGGCGCCTGCCTGCTCCTCCTGCTGCCGTACGTGCGCGGCGCCTACGCGCGCCGCGAACTCGTCATCGGCTGCACGGCCCTGAACGCGGCCGTCGGCCTCGGTCTGGTGCGGCGCGGCTACCACTGGCCGCTGGACGTCGTCGGCGGCTGGTGCCTCTCGGTGGTCCTGCTGTACGTCATGTGCGCGGTGTGGGCGGGCCGGGCGCCCCGCGGCTGACCCGCCCGGCCCATCGGGCTACTCGTGGATGTCGTCCCGGGCGAGCTGCGCGGCCGCCTCGTGCATCGCCAGCTCCAGGACGGTCGGGTCGGTGAGGGTGCCCGAGCCGTCGGGCGGGATCAGCCAGCGGACCCCGCCGGCGGCGCGGCCGGGAAGGGGATGCGGCACGACGATCCAGGTGCCGCGGCCCGCGCCGCGCACCCCCGTGCCGAGCCAGCGGGCGGCCGTGCCGGAGGGCACGAAGAAGCCCATGCGGGCGTCACCGAAGTCGGCGAGCACGGGGCCCGGCCGGTCGATGACACGGGTGAGCACGTCGAGCGTCGGATAGCCCAGTTCGCCGGTAAGGATCAGTACGTCCCAGAGCCTGCCCGCGGGAAGGAGCGCGACCCCGAGGGGGTTGCGCTCCCATTCCCAGCGGCAGGCGTCCGGGTCAGGTGCCACGGACGCCAGCCACTCGACCGCCGACTTCGCCCCCGAGCCAGTCATGGCGGGACCTCCTCTTCCTGGTACGCAGTTGCCGAAAGCTGTGCGTGTCACCAGGAAGAGGAGGCCGGGCCGCGAGCATTACGCGGGTTCTGCCCACCAGTTGTTCCGGGCTTGTCGATCCGGACCGGTGGTTCGGGACGTGTCAGCTGTCGAAGCCGAGCCCCGCCTTGTCCATCGCCTTCAGCCACAGGTTGCGCCGGCCGCCGTTGTCGTCGGCGCGCGCCAGGGACCACTTGGTGAGCGCGATCCCGGTGTAGGCGAACGGCTCGGGCGGGAAGGGCAGCGGCTTCGTGCGGACCATCTCCAGCTCCGTACGCTCCGTGCGCTCACCGGAGAGCAGGTCGAGCATCACGTCCGCGCCGAAGCGGGTCGCGCCCACGCCGAGGCCGGTGTACCCGGCGGCGTACGCGACGCGGCCCTTGTGGGCCGTGCCGAAGAACGCCGAGAAGCGGGAGCACGTGTCGATGGCGCCGCCCCACGCGTGACTGAAGCGCACCCCCTCCAGCTGCGGGAAGCAGGTGAAGAACTGGCCGGCGAGCTTCGCGTACGTCTCGGGCCTGTGGTCGTACTCGGCGCGTACCCGGCCGCCGTACGGATAGATCGCGTCGTAACCGCCCCACAGGATCCGGTTGTCCGCCGAGAGCCGGAAGTAGTGGAACTGGTTGGCCGAGTCGCCGAGGCCCTGGCGGTTCTTCCAGCCGATGGAGGCCAGCTGGTCGTGGTCGAGTGGCTCGGTCATCAGCGCATAGTCGTAGACCGGGACGGTGTACGAGCGCACGCGCTTGACCAGGGACGGGAAGACGTTCGTGCCGAGCGCGACGTGCTGGGCGAAGACGCGCCCGTAGGGGGTGCGGGCCGCGGTCCCGGCGCCGGACGAGGAGAGTTCGAGCGCCGGGGTGTGCTCGTAGAAGCGCACGCCGAGGTCGAGGCAGGCCTGCTTGAGGCCCCAGGCGAGCTTGGCGGGGTGCAGCATCGCGACACCGCGCCGGTCGTACAGGGCGCCGAGAAAGGTCGGCGAGTCGACCTGTTCGCGGGTCGCGTCGGCGTCGAGGAGCTCGGTGCCGCCGGCGAGGCCCGCCTCGGTCAGCTCCTGGTGGAATTCCCGGAGTTCGGTGACCTGGTGCGGCTCGGTGGCCACGTCCAGCTCGCCGGTGCGCTCGAAGTCGCAGTCGATGGAGTAGCGGGCGACCGCCTCCTCGATCGCGTCGAGGTTGCGGTTGCCGAGCTCCTCCAGTTTCGCGATCTCGCCGGGCCAGCGGGCCAGCCCGTTCGCGACGCCGTGCGTCAGGGAGGCGGCGCAGAATCCTCCGTTGCGGCCGGACGCCGCCCAGCCCACCTCCTGCCCTTCGAGCAGGACCACGTCGCGCCCGGGGTCGCGCTCCTTGGCGAGGAGCGCGGTCCACAGGCCGCTGTAGCCGCCGCCGACGACGAGCAGGTCGCAGTGTTCGTCGCCGGTGAGCGCCGGCTGGGCCCCGGGCCGGCCGGGGTCGTCCAGCCAGTAGGACAGCGGCTTGGCGTCCGCCAGTGACTTGATCCAGTCGGTACCACGGTTCATGGCACGTGCGGCCATGATTTCAACTCCCTCAAACTGCCTTGTTCTTTCGCTTGCCGATCAGCATGGCGGCAAGGACCAGCAGCACGGCGACGATGAACATCGTCGTACCGATGACATTGATCTGCACGGGCGTACCGCGCTGCGCCGATCCCCAGACGAACATGGGGAAGGTCACGGTCGAGCCCGCGTTGAAGTTGGTGATGATGAAGTCGTCGAAGGAGAGCGCGAAGGCGAGCAGCGCGCCCGCGGCGATGCCCGGCGCGGCGATCGGCAGGGTGACCCGTACGAAGGTCTGGACGGGACCGGCGTAGAGGTCCTGGGCGGCCTGTTCGAGGCGCGGGTCCATCGACATGACGCGTGCCTTGACGGCCGTCACGACGAAGCTGAGGCAGAACATGATGTGGGCGATGAGAATCGTCCAGAAGCCCAGCTGCGCGCCCATGTTGAGGAAGAGCGTGAGCAGCGAGGCGGCCATGACGACCTCGGGCATCGCCATCGGCAGGAAGATCAGCGAGTTCACGGCGCCGCGGGCCCGGAAGCGGTAGCGGACCAGGGCGAAGGCGATCATCGTGCCGAGGACGGTGGCGCCGATCGTCGCCCACAGGGCGATCTGGAGGCTCAGGGACAGCGAGCCGCACATGTCGGCGACGCCGCACGGGTTCGTCCACGCGTCGAGGGAGAACTGCTGCCACTCGTAGTTGAAGCGCCCCTTCGGCTTGTTGAAGGAGAACACCGTCACGATGACGTTGGGCAGGAGCAGATAGCCGAGGGTGACCAGACCCGCGATGACGACGAGATTGCGGCGCAGCCAGCGTACGAAGGGCATCAGACCAAGTCCTCCGTTCCAGACCGGCGGATATAGACGGTGACCATGATCAGGATCGCGGCCATCAGGATGAAGGAGAGCGCCGCCGCCGTCGGGTAGTCCAGGATGCGCAGGAACTGCGTCTGGATGACGTTGCCGACCATGCGGGTGTCGGTGGAGCCGAGCAGGTCCGCGTTGACGTAGTCACCGGCGGCGGGAATGAAGGTGAGCAGTGTGCCGGAGACGACACCCGGCATGGAGAGCGGGAACGTCACCTTGCGGAAGGTGGTGGCGGGCGAGGCGTACAGGTCGCCCGCCGCCTCGTGCAGCCGGCCGTCGATGCGCTCCAGCGAGGTGTAGAGCGGCAGGATCATGAACGGCAGGAAGTTGTACGTGAGTCCGCAGATCACGGCGAGCGGGGTCGCGAGGACGCGGTCGCCGTCCGTCATGCCGATCCAGCTCGTGACGTCCAGGATGTGCAGGGTGTTCAGCGTGCTGACGACCGGGCCACCGTCGGACAGGATCGTCTTCCAGGCCAGCGTGCGGATCAGGAAGCTGGTGAAGAACGGCGCGATGACGAGGATGAGGACGACGTTGCGCCAGCGTCCCGCGCGGAAGGCGATGAGGTAGGCCAGCGGGTAGCCGAGCGCCAGGCAGAGGATCGTGGCGGCGCCCGCGTAGAGCACCGAGCGCAGGAACTGCGGCCAGTAGTCGTCGAGTGCGTGCCAGTAGGTCGCGAAGTGCCAGGTGACCTTGAAGCCGTCCTCCAGGGAACCCGTCTGGATCGACGTGGACGCCTGGTAGACCATCGGCAGGGCGAAGAAGACGACCAGCCAGAGCAGTCCCGGCAGCAGCAGCCAGTAGGGGACGAGACGGCCGCGCTTGCGGGGCCTGCGGGGTGTTTCGGCCGGGGCGTCGAGCGCCGCCTCCGGCGTCTTGGTGACGGTCGTCATGCGGCGGCGTCCTCCTCGACCTTCGCGGCGCCCGCCGAGCCCGTTGTTCCAGCAAGCATGGACTGGGCGGCGTCGAGGCCAAAGGTGTGCGCGGGGTTCCAGTGCAGGACGACCTCGGCACCGGGGGTGAGCCGAATGTCGCGTTCGATGTTCTGGGAGTAGACCTCGAAGGCGTCGCAGAGCGGGCTGTCGACGACGTACTGCGTGGAGACGCCGATGAAGCTGCTGTCGGCGACACGGCCGGTGATGCGGTTGCGGCCGTCGGGTATGGAGCCCGCGTCATCGGCGTGGGTGAGGGAGATCTTCTCGGGGCGCACCCCGACGAGGACCTTCCCGCCCGTGGTGGCGGCGGCCGTACAGCGGGCGGCGGGCAGTACGAGCTTGCCGTCGCCGGCCTTCAGGGTGAGGTCCTCGCCGCTGCGGCCGGCGACCTCGGCCTCGATGAAGTTGGACGTGCCGAGGAAGTTGGCGACGAACGTGGACCCCGGGTTCTCGTACAGGTCCGCCGGGGCGCCCAGCTGTTCGACGCGGCCCGCGTTCATCACGGCGACCGTGTCGGCCATGGTCATGGCCTCCTCCTGATCGTGCGTGACGTGGATGAACGTGATGCCCACCTCGGTCTGGATGCGCTTGAGTTCGAGCTGCATCTGGCGGCGCAGCTTGAGGTCGAGGGCGCCGAGCGGCTCGTCGAGGAGCAGCACCTTGGGGTGGTTGATCAGGGCGCGCGCCACGGCGACGCGCTGCTGCTGGCCGCCGGAGAGCTGGTGCGGCTTCTTGCGGGCCTGCTCGCCGAGCTGGACCAGGTCGAGCATCTCCCCGACCTGCTTCTTCACGGACTTGATGCCGCGACGGCGCAGGCCGAAGGCGACGTTCTCGAAGATGTCGAGGTGCGGGAAGAGCGCGTACGACTGGAAGACGGTGTTCACGGGGCGCTTGTAGGGGGGCAGCGCGGTGACGTCCTGGTCGCCGAGCATGACCGTCCCGGAGCTGGGCTCCTCGAGCCCGGCGATCATCCGCAGGGTCGTGGTCTTGCCGCAGCCCGAGGCGCCGAGGAGGGCGAAGAAGGAGCCTTGCGGCACGGTCAGGTCCAGCGGATGGACGGCGGTGAAGGAGCCGTAGGTCTTACTGATCCCGGCAAGGCGGACGTCGCCGCCGTTTTCTGTCGTCATGGTGCAGTCCAAGGAGTCGAGGGGGCGGGGGGCTCGGTGCTGCGGGTCTCACGCGCCGGTGAGCTGGGCGAACTTCTGTTCGAACGCCGTCTCTTCCTTGGAGGTGAGAGAGCGGAAACCGTGCGCCTTGGCACTCATGGTCTTGTCGGGAACGATCAGCGGGTCGTTCGCGATGCTCTTGTCGATCTTGGCCAGTTCGGGCTTCACGCCGTCCACGGGCGTCACGTAGTTGATCCAGGCGGCGACTTCGGCGGCGACCGGCAGCTCGTAGTAGTAGTCCATGAGCTTCTCGGCGTTCGTCTTGTGACGGGCCTTGTTGGGGATCAGCATGTTGTCGGTCGACGAGATGTAACCGGCGTCGGGGATATGGAACTTGACGTCCGGGTTGTCCGCCTGGAGCTGGACGATGTCGCCCGCCCAGGCGAGACAGGCCGCGAGGTCGCCCTTGCTCAGGTCGGCGATGTAGTCGTTGCCGGTGAAGCGGCGGACCTGCTTGCTGTCGACGGCCTTCTGCATCCGGGCCATCGCCGCGTCGAAGTCGTCGGACGTGAAGGTGCCCGGGTCCTTGCCCATGTCGAGCAGGGTCATGCCGACGCTGTCGCGCATCTCGGAGAGCAGGCCGACCTTGCCCTTGAGCTTGGGGTCGTCGAGCAGCTGCGAGACGGAGGTGACCTCTTTGCCGTTCGTGGCCTTGGAGTTGTACGCGATGACCGTGGCGATGCCCTGCCACGGGTACGAGTAGGCACGGCCCGGGTCCCAGTCGGGGCTGCGGAACTGGGCGGACAGATTCGCGTACGCGTGGGGCAGGTTGGCCGGGTCGAGCTTCTGCACCCAGCCGAAGCGGATCAGCCGGGCGGCCAGCCAGTCGGTCAGGACGATGATGTCCCGGCCGGTGTCCTGGCCCGCCGCGAGCTGCGGCTTGATCTTGCCGAAGAACTCGACGTTGTCGTTGATGTCCTCGGTGTACTTGACCCTGATCCCGGTGCGCTTGGTGAACGCCTCCAGGGAGGGCCGGTGCTTCTCGTCGTCGCTGAGGTCGATGTACTCGGTCCAGTTGGAGAAGTTGATCACCTTCTCGTCGGCCGAGTGGTCCTCGGACGAGACGCCGCCCTGGCTCTTGCTCGCCGCGGGGATGCCGCAGGCGCTCAGCGCCCCGATCCCGCCGACGGCCAGCGCGCCGCCCGCGGAGGCGCGCAGCAGGGAACGGCGGGTCATGGCCGCCCTGCCGCTCTGGAAACTGCGCCGCATGGCGGCGAGTTGTACCGGGGACATGCTGTCGGGCTCGTACTGCTCCATGCGCTTGGTTGCCCTTTCGGGAGGGTCCCTTACGGGAGAGGGTGCGGCCGCCCCGAGGGCGGCCTGACGACTATCGGTCCCCGAAGATCGTGCGGTGCCAGTGCTTCCGGGCGACCGCCGTGTTGTCGAACATGACGTGCTTGATCTGCGTGTACTCCTCGAAGGAGTAGGCAGACATGTCCTTGCCGAAGCCGGACGCCTTGTAGCCGCCGTGCGGCATCTCACTGAGGATCGGGATGTGGTCGTTGACCCAGACACAGCCCGCCTTGATCTCGCGGGTGGCGCGGTTCGCCCGGAACACGTCCCTGGTCCAGGCCGAGGCGGCCAGGCCGTAGGGGGTGTCGTTGGCGAGGCGGATGCCCTCGTCGTCGCTGTCGAAGGGCAGCACGACGAGCACCGGGCCGAAGATCTCGGCCTGGACGATCTCGCTGTCCTGGGCGGCGTCCGCGACGAGGGTCGGCCGGTAGTACGCGCCCTGCTTGAGGTCGCCCCGGGGGATGACGCCGCCGGCGACCACGCGCGCGTAGGAGCGGGCCCGGTCGACGAATCCGGCGACGCGGTCGCGCTGGGCGTGCGAGATCAGCGGACCGAGGTCGGTGTCCGGCGCGAACGGGTCGCCGACCCGGATGCCCTCCATGAGGTCCGCGACGCCCTGCACGAAGGCGTCGTAGAGGGGGCGCTGCACGTACGCGCGCGTGGCGGCTGTGCAGTCCTGGCCCGTGTTGATCAGGGCGCCCGCGATCGCGCCGTGCACGGCGGCCTCCAGGTCGGCATCGTCGAAGACGACGAACGGCGCCTTGCCGCCCAGCTCCAGATGCAGCCGCTTCACGGTGGAGGTGGCGATCTCGGCGACGCGCTTGCCGACGCCCGTCGACCCGGTGAAGGAGGTCATGGCGACGTCGGGGTGTCCGACGAGGTGCTCGCCGGCGTCCCTGCCCGCGCCCGTGACGATGTTGACGACACCGTCGGGGATGCCCGCCTCGGTCGCGGCCTGCGCGAACAGGAGGGAGGTGAGCGGGGTCAGCTCGGCGGGCTTGAGCACGATGGTGTTGCCTGCGGCGATCGCCGGAAGGACCTTCCAGGCGGCCATCTGGAGCGGGTAGTTCCAGGGAGCGATGGACCCGACGACACCGATGGGCTCACGCCGCACGTACGAGGTGTGGTCGCCGCTGTACTCGCCGGCGGACTGGCCCTGGAGGTGCCGGGCGGCGCCCGCGAAGAACGCGGTGTTGTCGACGGTCCCGGGGACGTCGAACTCGCGGCTCAGCTTGAGGGGCTTGCCGCACTGCAGAGACTCGGCCTGCGCGAGGTCCTCGGCGCACTCGGCAAGGACGCCCGCGAAGCGGTGCATCGCGTCGGAACGCTCGCCCGGCGTGGCGCCGGCCCAGCCGGGGAAGGCCTCGCGGGCCGCGGCCACCGCGGCGTCGACGTCCTCGGTGCCGGCCAGCTCGTACGTGTAGACGTCCTGGCCGGTGGCCGGGTCGACGACTGCGTGGGTGCGGCCGGATGTGCCCTTGGTGAGGCGGCCCGCGATGTACTGGGCGCCTTCGGCGAACCGGTCCTGGGCCTGGAAGCGGGTGCTGTTGCCAGGGTTGTGCATTATCGCTCTCCTCCGCCAAAGCCCCGTCCCGCGAGGCCGGCGTAGCTCCAGCTCGATTTGAGTGCCGATCCTGACAGAGGCGATGTACTGCAACAAGTGATTCCGTTGTTGCCTTTTGGTTACGCGACGGAATCTGTCGACCAGGTGTCGAGTCCCCCTGAAAAACCAAGGACGGAGTGTCCGTGGTGCGTGCCAGACTCGCGTGCATGGGGAAGATCGACAAGCTTGAGGGGAACGCGACCATCCACGATCAGGACTCGCTGGTCAGGGCGGTGGAAGCGGGTGTACGGGTCAAGTACCTGCACTTCTGGGGGCACACACCGCGGGCGGACGGCACGGTCGGGGCGAGTTGCCTCAGTCAGTGGTGGCCGGCGCCGTTCACGGTGGACGACGTCGAGTACGCGACGGCCGAGCACTGGATGATGGCCGCGAAGGCCCGGCTGTTCGGGGACGCGGAGGCCGAGCGCAGAGCCGTCGGGGCGGCGCATCCCTCGCAGGCCAAGAAAGCGGGGCGCCTCGTGCGCGGCTTCGACGAGGACGTCTGGGCGCGCGAGCGGTTCGGGATCGTCGTCGAGGGCAGCGTGCACAAGTTCGCGGCCCACGCGGATCTGCGGGAGTTCCTGCTCGGGACGGGCGAGCGAAGCGAGAGGGGGGTCCCCCCGGCCGAAGGCTGGGGGAGGGTCCTGGTCGAGGCAAGCCCGCTCGACCGCGTGTGGGGCATCGGGCTCGCGGCCGACGCGGAGGCGGCCGCCGATCCGAGACGGTGGCGCGGGCTCAACCTGCTGGGGTTCGCGCTGATGGCGGCGCGTGAGCGGCTGGCGGACCGGGCCTGACGGCCCGGCCCCCGTTGGCGGTGTCCTACAGAGTGGCGGAGTAGCCGCTGTCGTCGCTGCTGTCGCTGTCGCTCGACGAGTCGCTGTAGGCGATGACGAAGAACATCATGACCAGCGCGAGCACCAGACCGCCGATGCCGCAGATCAGTCCGGCCAGGGCCTGGCCCCGGTTGGTGGCCTCGCCCCGGCTCGCCTTCGCGCGGCCGATCGCGCCGAAGATGATGGCGAGGATGCCGACGATGATCGCGATCGGCCACAGGATGAAGGCGGCGGCCGAGATGATCCCGAGCGTCAGAGCGGCGACGCCCATGCCGTTGGCGGGTTGCGGCTGCATCCCCGGCCAGCCGTAGCCGGGAACGCCGTGGGCCGTCGAGCCCGGACCGGTCGCCGCGTGCCGGCCGTAGCCGTAGCCGTACGGGGCGGCCGGGTAGCCGTACTGCATCTGCCCCGGCCCGTCGGGCGAGACGGGCGGCGGGGGCACGGGCTCACCGGGCGGCGCGAAGGGGTTGGCCCCCGGCGCCCAGGGGGCCCCGGCCTGCGCCGCCGGATAGCCGGGGGGCATGCCGTAGGCGGCACCCGGCGGCTGGGCGTGCGGGTGCGGGCTTTGCGGCTGGTATGGCTGGTGCGGCTGTTGTGACCAGCGGCCGGGGGCCGTCGCGGCGCCCGGGGAGGGCGGGGCGAACGGGTTGTACGGCTCGCTGGGCGACGTGGGTGCAGAGGGCGCGGCGAAGGGGTCCACCTGCGTTTCCGCGTGGGACGGCGGCGCGAACGGGTTCACCGGCGCCGGAGTGACCGGCCCGGCCTCCTGTGCCGCATCCCCCGGCACGGCGTCCCGCGGGCCCGTCTCCGCCGGAGCCGCCCACGGGTCCGGTTCCCGCTTCCCCAGGGACACCCTGCCCCCAGGCTGATCCCCCGGCCCCCGCTCCGGCGCGGCCGCCGAACCGTAGCCACCCTCAGCGCCCTCGGCGCCCTCTCTGCCCTCTGTGTCCTCGGACATCGCTCGCTCGTCCCCCTTCTTCTCCCACCCGGACGTCCCGTCATGCTACGGCCGCCGCCAGGTCGCGTCCGTGGCCCGCCTACGATGACTGCGACCCACCCGATCAGCCGATCATCCAAGTTCCTGGGGAGGAATCCGTGACCGATCTGCATGCCTTTATCGCCGGACTGCCAAAGGCAGAACTGCATGTGCACCATGTCGGCTCGGCGTCCCCCCGGATCGTCTCCACGCTCGCGGCCCGCCACGCGGACTCCAAGGTCCCGACGGACCCCGAGGCGCTGGCCGACTACTTCACGTTCACGGACTTCGCGCACTTCATCGACGTGTACCTCTCGGTCGTCGACCTCGTGCGCACGCCGGAGGACGTCCGCCTCCTCACGTTCGAGGTCGCGCGGGACATGGCCCGTCAGAACGTGCGGTACGCCGAGCTGACCATCACCCCGTACTCCTCCGTCCGCCGCGGCATCGACGAGTACGGCTTCATGGAGGCGATCGAGGACGCCCGCAAGGCGGCCGAGGCCGAGTTCGGCACCATCCTGCGGTGGTGCTTCGACGTCCCCGGCGAGGCGGGGCTCGAGTCCGCCGAGGAGACCGTGCGGCTCGCGACCACCGACACGATCCGTCCGGAGGGCCTCGTCTCCTTCGGGCTCGGCGGGCCCGAAATCGGCGTGCCTCGGCCCCAGTTCAAGCCGTACTTCGACCGGGCGATCGCCGCGGGCCTGCACTCCGTGCCGCACGCCGGCGAGACCACGGGCCCCGGCACGGTCTGGGACGCCCTGGTCCACCTCGGCGCCGAACGCATCGGCCACGGCACGACGTCCGCGCAGGACCCGGAGCTTCTCGCCCACCTCGCCGAGCACCGCATCCCGCTCGAGGTCTGCCCGACGTCGAACATCGCGACGCGCGCCGTGAGCACCCTGGAGGAGCACCCCATCAAGCAGTTCGTCGACGCCGGGGTCGTCGTCACGGTCAACTCCGACGACCCGCCGATGTTCGGCACGGACCTCAACAAGGAGTACGCCGTCGCCGCCCGCCTCCTCGGCCTCGACGAGCGGGGCGTGGCCGCGCTCGCCAGGAACGCGGTGGACGCGTCGTTCCTCGACGAGCCGGGCAAGGCCCGTATCGCCGCGGAGATCGAGACGTACACGGACACGTGGCTCGCCGGGGCCTGACCGGCTGACCACAATGGGGCCATGCATACCGTGACTGCCGTGGCCCACCGGGGCGACCCCTACCGCGTCCGTGAGAACACCCTCGCCTCCCTGCGCTCCGCACTGGAGCAGGGGGCGGACGCGGTCGAGATCGACGTCCGGCTGACCCGCGACGGCGTGCCCGTGCTGCTGCACGACTCCACTCTCAAGCGGCTGTGGGACCACGACCGCCCGCTCTCCGCGCTCTCGTACGACGAGGTGCGCGGCCTCACCGCGGGCGGCGTGCCCACCCTCGAACAGGCCATGGAGGTACTGGCCGAGCGGCGGGTGATGGTGGACCTGCCGGGCGCGGACGCGCGCGCGGTCCGTACGGTCGTCGGGGTCATCCGGGACTGCGGCGCCGACGAGCGTGCCTACTACTGCGCGGGCACGGAGACGATGCTGTCGGTGCGGCGCGCGGACCCGGCCGCCGAGATCGCGCTGACGTGGACGACGCTGGCCCCGCCGCGGCCCGGGGTGCTCGAAGCGGTCAGGCCGGCCTGGCTCAACTACCGTTTCCCGCTGGTCAGTCGGGAGCTGGCGGCCCATGTGCACCGCCAGGGCCTGCTGGTCTCCTCGTGGACCCCGGACACGAAGTCGGCGATGCGCCGCCTCCTCGACCTCGGCGTCGACTCGATCACGACGAACCGCATCGACGTGCTGTGCGGGCTGCGCGGCAACTGACCACCCGCACCACGGCCCTAGGGGTGAACCCCGACAACTTCCTTCGCTCCGGGGCCGGTTGACCCTGGCCGACTCCAGGGGAGGCGCCCTCCTCACCGACGATCCGGAGCTCTTTCGGCCCCCGCAGGATGGTCGTGTCCGCAGGACCGCCTCACCTCACCAGGAGCGCCGCATGCCCGCACGCACCCGCCGTACCGTCCTTGCCTGCGCCCTCGTCCTCGGCCTCGCCGCGGGCCCGCTCGCCGTACCGGCCCTGGCGGACGCACCCGCCCGCGCGTCGGCCGCGGCGGACCGCCCGGACGCGGCCGCGCTGCGCGAGGCGATCTCCGGGCTGCCGGATGCGGACGCGACTGCCGCGCTCGTGCGGGTCGGCGGCACGGACGGCACGTGGCGCGGCAGTTCCGGCGTGCGTGACCTGGCCTCGGGCCGTGCCGCGCTCGACGGCGGCCGGTTCCGCGCGGGCTCGACGACGAAGGTCGTCACGGCGGCGGTCGTGCTCCAGCTCGCCGCCGAGCGCCGCGTGAGTCTGGACGCGCCGGTGCAGCACTATCTGCCGGACCTCTTCAAGGGGAAGGGCTTCCGGCCCATATCCGTACGCCGGTTGCTGAACCACACCAGCGGCATCCAGGCCGGTGACGGCTTCGGCGACGATTTCGAGGACGCCTGCGCGCACCGCTTCGACACCCTCACCCCGCAGGCCGTCGTGGCGTCGGCACTCGCGAAGGGACCGTCGTTCGACCCGGGCGGGCAACAGCAGTACCTCAACATCAACTACACGGTTCTAGGCATGCTGATCGAGAAGGTCACGGGCCACACGTACGCGGACGAGGCCACCCGGCGCGTCCTGCGTCCCGCCGGGATGCGCGCCACGTCGTTCCCCGGCGCCGACCCCGTGATCCACGGCCCGCACAACCGCGGCTACCAGCTGGACGGCGGCCGGTTCGTCGACGTGACCGAGTGGAACCAGTCCGACCGGTGGGCGGCCGGCGACATGATCTCCACGACGGCGGACCTGGAGCGGCTGCTGCGGGCGCTCTTCCGCGGCCGGCTCGTGCCCGCGCCCCAGCTCAAGGAGATGTTCACGGTGCCGTCGGACGTGCCGGGGGCGACCATGAGCGCGGGCCTCCAGCGCATCGTGGCCGGCGGCTCGGTGTACTGGGGCAAGTCCGGATCCCGCTACGGGTACGTGACCGGGGTCGCCGCGACCCGCGATCTGTCACGGACCGTGGTCTACTCCGTCGGCGCGACGGACGCCAAGGGCGACGCGATGAATCCCGTCGCCGAGCGGATCATCATGGCGGCGGTCAAGGGCTGACCGGCCCGCGAGTACCCCGTCCGTGCGGTGCTGACCCGTTCGAGTGGCGCATCTCACGGGACCCCTTTAGCGTCGGAACGAGCACCACGGGGCCCAGGGCCCCCCGATCTGCCGGGAGGGTACTTTGAGGAGCAAAACACTGAAGACGGCACTCACACTCTGTGCGGCCGGCACCCTCGCAGCAGCCATGGTTCCGGCCTCAGCGTCCACCGCGGCGCCGAAACCGCAGCAGAAGAACACCGACACCGTGCTCGTCGACTGCACCTGGCACCCACAGGTGCGGCCCACCGACTTCATGCTCGCGTGCGGGGACGGCAACAGCCTCCTCACCTCGCTCAAGTGGTCGCATTGGGGCACGTCCACGGCGATGGCCACGGGTACGAGCGTGGTCAACGACTGCAAGCCGTACTGCGCGGCGGGCAAGTTCCGCTCGTACCGCGTCACGGTCCGCCTCGACCGGCCGGAGTACTGGACCAAGCACCAGGACCGCCGGCACTACTCGCGCATCACGCTCACCTACCCGCAGGGCCACCCGGCCGCGTCCCATCGGGTCATGACCACGCCCCTGTGGAACTGACGGCGCCGGAACCGGCCGGCCCTCTCACAGCCCAGCGATCGCGTTCCACCGCTTGGCGAGTTCCGGGCGTTCCTTCGACGTGATGTCGCGCGCGATGGCGAGCCGCGCGCGCATCGTGTCGTCGGGGAAGATCAGCGGGTCCTCGGCGAGGGCCGCGGTGTCCTTGTCCTTGGAGCCGGCGAGGATCTCGCGGGCGGCCGGCACAGGGCTCACGTAGTTGACCCAGGTGGCCAGCTCGGCGGCGACCTCCGGCCGGTAGTAGAAGTCGATGAGGCGCTCGGCGTTGCGCTTGTGGTCGGCGAGGTTGGGGATCATCAGCGACTCGGCCCACAGCTCACCGCCCTCCTGGGGCACGACGAACTCGATGTCCGGGTCGTCGGCCTGGAGCTGGATGACGTCACCGCTGTAGGCCTGGCAGGCGAGGACGTCGCCGCTGGAGAGGTCCTTGATGTAGTCGTTGCCGGTGAAGCGGCGGATGTGGTGGCTCTTGACGAGCTTCTCGACCTGGTCGCACACATGGTGGAAGTCGTCCGGGGTCCACCGGGTGATGTCGACGCCGTTGCCCTGCATGAGCAGCGCGAACGACTCGTCGAGCCCGGACAACAGGGTGACCTTGCCCTTGAGGTCGGCCGCCCACAGATCGGACACGTGCCTGATCTCGCGTCCGACCCTGCGCTTGTTGTACGCGATGCCGGTGATGCCGGACTGCCACGGCACGGTGTACTTGCGGCCGGGGTCGAAGTGCGGTGAACGCAGCAGCGGGTCGAGGTACTTGGTCACGTGGGGCTGACGGGCGCGGTCCATCTCCTGGACCCAGCCGAGCGTCACGAACTTGGCGCACATCCAGTCGCTGATGACGATGAGGTCCCGGCCGGTCTTCTGATGGTTCATCAGGGACGGGCTGATCTTGCCGAAGAACTCGTCGTTGTCGTTGATCTCTTCGGTGTACTTGACGTCGATCCCGGTCTGCTTCCGGAACGCGTCGAGCGTGGGCCGCTTCGACGGATCGTCGTCGTCCACGTCGATGTAGAGCGGCCAGTTGGCGAAGACGAGCCGCTTGTCGCTGCCGGACCGGTCGGTCGCGGCGCGGTCTCCCGGCGCGACGTAGGCGGCGGGCACACCGCACCCCGAGGCGAGCGCGCCGACCGCGGCGGCCGTGGCGCCACCGCCCAGGGCACGCATCAGGGAACGGCGGGACAGGGACGGCTTGGGGTTCCTCGGGGTCGCTCGCACCTGTGCAGGATGCCCGCGCCCGGCGGACCCGGACAATGGACGCTGCGTCGAGCCGACGGGGTGAGAGCCGACACACTGTCGATCACCCGGCGCCCGCCGCGCCGCAGCGCCCCCGGACACGCCGCCGCCCCCGCGCGGCCGGAGCCACGCGGGGGCGGTGGGAGCGGATCGGTGCCGCTGATCAGCCCTCGATCGACGTCATGACGTGCTTGATGCGCGTGTAGTCGTCGAAGCCGTACGCCGACAGGTCCTTGCCGTAGCCGGACTTCTTGAAGCCGCCGTGGGGCATCTCTGCGACCAGCGGGATGTGGGTGTTGATCCAGACACAGCCGAAGTCGAGGATCTTGGACATGCGCATCGCGCGCGCGTGGTCCTTCGTCCAGACCGAGGAGGCCAGCGCGTACTCCACGCCGTTCGCCCACTCGACGGCCTGCGCCTCGTCCGCGAAGGACTGGACGGTGATGACAGGGCCGAAGACCTCGTTCTGGATGATCTCGTCGTCCTGCTTGACGCCCGAGACGACGGTCGGGGCGTAGAAGTAGCCCTTGTCGCCGACGCGGTGGCCGCCGGCCTCGACCTTGGCGTGCGCCGGGAGGCGCTCGATGAAGCCGGTGACCTGGGCGAGCTGGTTCGGGTTGTTGAGGGGCCCGTAGAGCACGTCCTCGTCGTCCGGCTGGCCGGTCTTCGTGTCGGCCGCCGCCTTGGCGAGGGCCTGGACGAACTCGTCGTGGATGGACTCGTGGACGAGGACGCGGGTGGCGGCGGTGCAGTCCTGGCCCGCGTTGAAGAAGCCCGCCACCGAGATGTCCTCGACGGCCTTGGCGATGTCGGTGTCCTCGAACACGACGACCGGGGCCTTGCCGCCGAGCTCCAGGTGGACGCGCTTGACGTCCTTGGCGGCGGACTCGGCGACCGAGATGCCGGCGCGCACGGAGCCGGTGATGGAGGCCATCGCCGGGGTCTTGTGCTCGACCATCGCGCGGCCGGTCTCGCGGTCACCGCAGATGACGTTGAAGACGCCCTTGGGGACGATGGAGCCGATGATCTCGGCGATCAGGACCGTGGACGCCGGGGTGGTGTCCGACGGCTTCAGGACGACCGTGTTGCCCGCGGCGAGCGCCGGGGCGAACTTCCAGACGGCCATCATCATCGGGTAGTTCCACGGCGCGACCTGGGCGCAGACGCCGATGGGCTCGCGGCGGATGATCGAGGTCAGGCCCTCCATGTACTCGCCGGCCGAGCGGCCCTCGAGCATGCGCGCCGCACCCGCGAAGAAGCGGATCTGGTCGACCATGGGCGGGATTTCCTCGGACCGGGTCAGACCGGTCGGCTTGCCGGTGTTCTCGACCTCGGCGGCGATGAGCTCCTCGGCCCGCTCCTCGAACGCATCCGCGATCTTGAGGAGGGCCTTCTGGCGCTCGCTGGGCGTGAGGTCGCGCCAGGCCGGGAACGCGGCCTCGGCGGCGGCCATGGCGGCGTCCACATCGGCGTCGCCGGACAGCGGGGCGGTCGCGTACGCCTCACCGTTGGCCGGGTTGACCACCTCGGTGGTCCGTCCGTCGGCGGCGTCCCGGAACTCACCGTCGATGTAATTGCGCAGACGACGCAGCTCGCTGGTCACTGAGGCGGCCCTCCTGGTCGGATGTCCATTGGATGAGATACCACCCTAATCCGTAGTCCCACGCTTTCAACACCCCCCACCGCGCCAGATCTGCGAAATCCGTGAACTTCGAGCCCTCAAACAACGGATTTCATCGATCGGGGCTTGCGGAACTGTCGACTCCTCGTGCATGGTGGGGGACGTGGCCAGTCGCAGCGCAGACCCAAAAGGATCGAGGAACGGCACCGGCACCCCGCCTCTCGACGCCGTTTCCCTCGCCATCATCGAACAGCTCCAGGAAGACGGCCGTAGGCCGTACGCAGCTATCGGCAAGGCCGTCGGCCTCTCCGAGGCGGCCGTGCGACAGCGCGTCCAGAAGCTGCTCGACCAGGGCGTGATGCAGATCGTCGCCGTCACGGACCCGCTCACCGTGGGCTTCCGACGCCAGGCGATGGTCGGCATCAACGCGGAGGGTGACCTCGATCCCGTCGCCGAAGCGCTGACAGCCATGCCGGAAGTCGAGTACGTGGTCATGACCGCAGGCTCGTTCGACCTCCTCGCGGAGGTCGTGTGTGAGGACGACGACCAGCTCCTGGACGTCATCAACAAACGCATCCGGACCCTTCCCGGCGTGCGCTCCACCGAGAGCTTCGTCTACCTCAAGCTCAAGAAGCAGACCTATATGTGGGGAACCCGATAGCCGTGAGCAAGGACCTCAGCCGAACCGCGTACGACCACCTGTGGATGCACTTCACCCGCATGTCGTCGTACGAGAACGCGCCCGTTCCCACCATCGTGCGTGGCGAGGGCACTTACATCTACGACGACCAGGGCAAGAAGTACCTCGACGGGCTCTCCGGCCTGTTCGTGGTGCAGGCCGGCCACGGACGCAGGGAGCTCGCCGAGGTCGCCGCCAAGCAGGCGACCGAGCTGGCCTTCTTCCCCGTGTGGTCGTACGCCCACCCGAAGGCTGTGGAGCTGGCCGAGCGCCTCGCCCACTACGCCCCGGGTGACCTCAACAAGGTCTTCTTCTCCACCGGTGGTGGCGAGGCCGTCGAGACCGCCTGGAAGCTTGCGAAGCAGTACCACAAGCTCAACGGCAACCACACCAAGTACAAGGTCATCTCCCGCGCGGTCGCCTACCACGGCACCCCGCAGGGCGCCCTGTCGATCACCGGCCTGCCGGCCCTGAAGGCCCCCTTCGAGCCGCTGGTCCCCGGCGCGCACAAGGTGCCGAACACCAACATCTACCGCGCCCCGATCCACGGCGACGACCCCGAGGCCTTCGGCCGCTGGGCCGCCGACCAGATCGAGCAGGAGATCCTCTTCGAGGGCCCCGAGACCGTCGCCGCGGTCTTCCTCGAGCCCGTGCAGAACGCCGGTGGCTGCTTCCCGCCGCCGCCCGGCTACTTCCAGCGCGTGCGCGAGATCTGCGACCAGTACGACGTGCTGCTCGTGTCGGACGAGGTCATCTGCGCCTTCGGCCGCCTCGGCACGATGTTCGCCTGTGACAAGTTCGGCTACATCCCGGACATCATCACCTGCGCCAAGGGCATGACCTCGGGCTACTCCCCGATCGGTGCGACCATCGTCTCCGACCGGATCGCCGCGCCGTTCTACAAGGGCGACAACACCTTCCTGCACGGCTACACCTTCGGTGGCCACCCGGTCTCCTCGGCCGTGGCGCTCGCCAACCTCGACCTGTTCGAGCGCGAGGGTCTCAACCAGCACGTCCTCGACAACGAGGCGAGCTTCCTCAAGACGCTGCAGAAGCTGCACGACCTGCCGATCGTCGGCGACGTCCGCGGCAACGGCTTCTTCTACGGCATCGAGCTCGTCAAGGACAAGGACACCAAGGAGTCCTTCACGGACGAGGAGTCGGAGCGCGTGCTCTACGGCTTCGTGTCCAAGAAGCTCTACGAGTACGGCCTGTACTGCCGCGCCGACGACCGTGGTGACCCGGTCATCCAGCTGTCGCCGCCGCTGATCTCGGACCAGTCCACGTTCGACGAGATCGAGGGCATCATCCGCCAGGTCCTCACGGAGGCCTGGAGCAAGATCTGAGCCTGACGGCTCCCGCGGCCCGGCTGCGCCCATCCGAGTGAGATGGGGGCGGCCGGGCCGCGTCATTTCCCGACCCGCGCCGGCGAATACCTAGCGTGCCCAGTGACCGATCGGCCCTGCCTTCGTTCCCCCGTAAGGGGGACGGCTCGTCTTACGGCATTTCTGATCTGCAGTCTCTGAACGAGGTGTTCGCCATGGTGGCCCCGCCGGACAACGACGTGCTCTGGGCACGCGCCCTGCACTTCTCCCACAACGGCTCGCCCGCGCTGACCGGCGTTTCGCTCGGTGTCCGCGAGAGCGAGATCCTCGCCGTCACAGGACCGCGCGGCAGCGGCAAGACGACGCTCCTGCAGTGCCTCTCCGGCCAGCTCCTGCCGCAGCAGGGCGAGGTCTGGTTCAACAGCACCCCCGTGCACACCATGGGCCCGCTCGTCCGGGAACGGCTGCGCCGCGACCGCTTCGCCTGGATCGACCCCGAGCCGCACCTCGTGCCCGAGCTGAACGCCTGGGAGAACACGGCACTCGCCCTGATGATGCGCGGCGGCAGCCGCCGCGCCGCCAAGGCCTCCGCCCTGGAGTGGCTGGAGCGGCTCGACATCGGCATGTGCGCCCGCAAGCGCCCGCACGCCCTGCTCCAGTCGGAGCGCCAGCGCGTAGCCATCGCCCGCGCCCTGGTCACCGCGCCCTCCCTGCTCTTCGCCGACGAGCCCACGGCGCCCCTGCACCGCGCCGACCGCGCCCACGTCCTGCGCACCCTGATGGCCGCGGCCCGCTCGCACGGCATCACCGTCGTCCTCGCCACGCACGACACCGAGGTGGCCGCCCTGGCCGACCGCTCGGTGTCGCTCCTCGACGGGCGTCGCGTGAACACGGTCCATCTGCCCGGGGTACCCGGCGGCACCGACGCGGAAGGCCGGGCCGCGTGCTCGCTCTCCGTCTAGCCCGCCGGGGCCGGCCCGTCGTCCAGCTCCGCAGGCTCCTGGTCGCGGCCGCCTCGGCCGGCACCGGTTTCCTCCTGCTGTGCACGCTCGGCTACGCGATGGGCCATCCCGACGCCTCCACCGGATCCGTACTGCGCCTCGCCTGGTGCCTGGTGCCGATCGCCGCGACCGTCCACCTCGCCGTCGCCGTCGCCCGCACCGACCCGGGCACCCGGCCGCGTCCCGGCCTGTCCGCGGTCGGCCTGGGGCCTGCGCGCCTCACCCTCATCTCGGCGATCTCCACCGCGGTCGCCTGCACGCTCGGCTCGACGCTGGCGCTGCTGTTCTTCCTGCACCTGCGCGGCGACCTCTCCGGGCTGCCCTTCGACGGCGCCGCCCGCGGCCTCCTCGCCGCCGACCGGCCCCTGCCCGTGGGCGCCACCCTGACCCTGCTCGCCCTGGTCCCGCTCGCCGCGTCCGCCGCGTCCGCCGTCGTGCTGCGCCCGCGCGCCGTCAAGGCCGGCGAGCCGCAGCCGGATCCGCGCGATCCCGCCGCCCCGGTGCCCGCGCCGACCGGTCTGCCCTGGGGCGTGGCCCTGCTCGCTGCGGGCCTCGCCGTGGAGACGTACGCCTCCCGCGCGCACGGCACCGCGGGGTTCCCCATGCCGGGCGGTCTGGGCGGCAGCCCGGCAGGCGTGCTGGCCGGCTGGACGCTGACGGCCCTCGGCCTCGCGCTCGCGGGTCCCGGGCTCACGTACCAGTGCGGCCGGGCCCTTCAGGCGGTGCGGCCCGGAGCGGCGCGGCTCCTGGCGGGCCGGGTGCTCCAGGAAGAGGCCCGCCGCATCGGCCGCCCCCTGGGCGTGGTCTGCGCCGTGGCCTCCGGCGCGTACGCGGGGCTCACCCTCTGGTCGGGACGTCAGCCCGACCTCGGTCCGCTGTCCGCGCTCGGCGCCGTCCTCGTCATGGGCTGTACGGTCGCCACGCTCCTGACGGCCGCGATCGAGGCCAAGCACGCCCGCTCCGACACCATGGCCGCCCTGCTCCGGCTCGGCGCCCCCGCGAGTCTCCTGCGGGGTGCGGCCGGGCTGCGCGCGGCGGCACTGCTCGCCGTGTTCGGCCCGCTGACGTGGGTGGTCGCGGAACTGGCGGCGCTCCCGCTCGCCGCCTGAGCCGAAGGCCCGCACCACCTCCAGGGCCTTGCGTTCGGACATCGAAGGAAAGTGCGCGGCGGGCGATGAGTTACCGGTCGGCGGCCCGTCTAACTCTGCGTACGGCACAGCGACGCCGCACCGACACCAGCGAGCGAAAGAGACGGACCCGCCATGTACCAGCAGATGATCTTCCCGAACCTCGCCGTGAACGACCTCGACGCGTCGAAGAAGTTCTTCACCGAGCTCGGGTACGCGATCAACCCGCAGTTCTCCGACGAGACCGCCGCCTCCGTGGTGGTCAGCGAGCACATCGTGATCATGCTGCTCACCAAGGAGAAGTACGCCGGCTTCACCAAGAAGACGATCGTCGACTCGGCCAAGAGCACCGAGGTGCTGCTGTGTCTGAGCGCCGAGAGCCGCGAGAAGGTCGACGAGCTCGTCGACAAGGCGATCGCGGCGGGCGGCACCGAGACCGGCGAGAAGCAGGACCACGGCTTCATGTACGGCCGTGCCTTCGACGACCCGGACGGCCACACGTTCGAGATCATGTGGATGGACCCGGCGGTCGTCCAGGGCTGATCCCCGCCGGCCGCGCCGCCTAGCATGGGCGGGTGCAGACCCCTGAACCCGCCCCGCGCAGGCCCGCGATCCCGCACACGGACGCCGGCCATGAGATCGAGACGCTCGACGAGTTCGACGAGGTCGTGGCCGCGCACGGCTCACTCGCCGGGCGCCGCGTGCAGGCCGTCGACCTGACGGAGCGTACGGACGAGCTGCTCACCCTGGACGCCGAGGGCGCCGTCTTCCTCGGCTGTCCGATAGGGCCCGACGCCGCGGCCCGGATCCGCGCCACCGGCGCCCTCGTCTTCCCGCCGGTCCCCGGCCTCCCCTTCGACCCGTACCGGGGTCGTCTCTACTCCCCCGACGAGCTGTTCGCGGGTCTCGCGGAAGGCGGATACGAGTCGACGCCGGACGCCCGCGCGTACGATTGGTTCCAGCAGACCAAGGCCGACCGCGACGTCTTCGCGTCGATGCTGCGGGCCGTGCACGACGACTCCGTCTCCGACGCCCTCGACGAACTCCTCGCCGGCACAAGGGTGGTGGGGGTCATGGGCGGTCACGCGATGGCGCGCGGCACGGACGGGTACGCGGGCGCGGCACGGCTCGGCAGGACGCTCGCCAGGTCCGGGGTCACCGTCGCCACGGGCGGCGGTCCGGGCGCGATGGAGGCGGCGAACCTGGGCGCGTACGCGGCACGGTTCGACGACGGAATGCTGACCGAGGCGCTCCAGCTCCTGTCCGCCGCACCCTCGTTCACCCCGTCGGTCACGGCGTGGGCGTCGGCCGCCTTCGCGGTGCGCTCGCGCTGGCCCGGCGGCGGCGACTCGGTCGGCATCCCGACCTGGTTCTACGGCCACGAGCCGCCGAACGCCTTCGCCGGGCACATCGCGAAGTACTTCGCGAACGCCACCCGCGAGGACGGCCTCCTGGCCCGCTCGAACGCGGGCGTGGTCTTCCTGCCGGGCGCGGCCGGCACCGTCCAGGAGATATTCGACAACGCGACGCCCAACTACTACGAGTCCCGGGGCGAGCCCACCCCCATGGTCCTCGTCGGCCGCGCCCACTGGACGGAGCGCCTGCCCGCCTGGCCGCTGCTCACGTCCCTGGCCCGGGAACGCTCGATGGACGCGCGGATCACGCTGGTGGACACGGTGGAGGAAGCGGCGGACGCCCTCGCGAAGCTGGGCTGAGCAGAAGTCAGTCGGGCGGCCCTATCCGAAGGTCGCCCGCTCCAGCCAGAAGTCCAGCAGCTCCCGCTCCCCCAGGACCTCCACGCGTCCGCCGTCGAGGGGCGCGCGCCGGTAGAAGGCGAGCAGCACGTCGGTCAGCGGCCCCCGCAGCGCGACGGTCGCCTTCTCGTGGCCGCGGCGCCACGTGAAGCCGTCCTCACCGAGGTCGATCAGCCACTCGGCGTCGAGGCCCGCCGGAGTGCCGGTGGCGTGGAGGTGCAGGCTGCGGCCGGCGCCGCGCAGCTCCGCCGCATTGTCCGACGGGACGGCACGCTGGATGTACTGGACGATCTGCAGCCATTCGTCGACCGCGTCGGCCGCGATCTCGGGCACCACGTCGTAGTCGGTCTTCGCCGCGAGCGCCGCGTCCGCGCGGTGGATGACGGTCTCATGGGTCATGCGGCGGGCCCAGAATCCGGTGGAGTGCTCCCAGGCCCAGGTCCATACGGCTGTGTCCGGACCCGCGGCGCGCAGCGCGCCGGCGGTCAGCGCGGCCCCCTCCGTGAGCCAGTCGGCGAGGGCGGCCGGGTCGTCGCCGCCGGTGAAGTGCGGCACCTGCTCCTCCGAGACCGGACCGGCGGACCTGGTCCGCACGATCGTCTCGACCCAGCGGTGGGCGCGGCCCACATGGAGGGCGAGGTCGCGCAGGGTCCAGTCAGGACACGTCGGTACCGTCACCGAGAGGTCGGCGCCCGTCAGGTGGTCCGTCAACAGGGCGGTCTGGGCGATGATTTCGTCGCAGTAGCGGTCATGCGTCAGGAGTCCTGGAGCAGGTGAGGGCGCGAGTGCAGCGGTGTCGGTCATGTGCCGGACCCTACGTGGGAGCAACACCGTCCAGCACCACGATTTCGCCCGCGTCGAACGCCACCCCGACCTCACCCCCCGACTCCGGCGCGTCCCGCAGCGCGCAGGCCGCTTCGAGGCGGGGCGCCTGTCCGGCCTGGAGGTGTACGGCGACATGCGTGCCGCGGAAGGTGCGCGCGGTGACCGTGCACGTCAACTGGGCCTCGGCGGCGGGCACGAGGCGTACGCCCGGAGGCCTGACGAGGATCTTGGCGCGGCCCTGCGGGGACCCCGCGGGCACGGGAACCTTGCCCCAGGGAGTATCGGCCGCCTCCCCGACGATCGTGGCGTCGACCACGTTGTCGAAGCCGAGGAAGCGCGCCACGAACTCGTCGGCAGGATGCTGCCACACCTCAAGTGGCGTGCCGGACTGGGCGATCCGCCCGTCGCGCATCACCACGACACGGTCGGCGAGTGCGAAGGCCTCGCCCTGGTCGTGCGTCACCGCGAGCACGGTCGTACCCAACTCGCCGAAGAGTTCCCTGAGTTCGACGACCAGGCGCTCCCGCAGCGAGCGGTCGAGCTGGCCGAGCGGCTCGTCGAGCATGAGCAGACGAGGGCGGGGAGCGAGCGCCCTGGCGAGAGCGACGCGCTGCTGCTCGCCGCCGGACAGCGAGACGACGGGGCGCTGCCCGGCGCCGGGCAGCCCGACAAGCTCCAGCAACTCCCGTACACGGTCTTGCCGTTCGGAGCGGGAGGCGCCGTGCATCCGCAGCCCGAAGGCGACGTTTCCGCCCACGTCGCGCTGCGGGAACAGCTGGTGGTCCTGGAACATGAGGCCGACGCCCCGCCGGTGCGCGGGCACACCCGCCTGGTCGCGGCCGTCGAGGAACACGCGGCCCCCGTCGAGCCCCTGGAGCCCGGCCACGACCCGCAGCAGCGTCGACTTGCCGCTGCCGCTGGGGCCGAGCACGCACACGATCTCGTGCTCGGCGACCTCCAGACCGACCCGGTCGAGCGCCGCATGCGCCGTTTCGGACGGGCCGCCGAACCGCACGGTCGCGTCGTCCAGAGTCAGCAGGGCCATCAGAACTCCCCCGTCGTACGGTCCGTGCGGATGCGTTCGAGCAGCAGCAGCGACACCGCGCACACCACCATGAGAATCGTCGAAAGGGCCATCGCCTGGCCGTAGTTGAGGTCGCCGGCGCGCCCGAGGAGCCGCGCCACGGCGACCGGCAGGGTCGGGTTGTCCGGGCGGGCGATGAACACGGTCGCCCCGAACTCGCCGAGCGACACGGCGAACGCGAACCCGGCCGCGATCAGCAGCGCCCTGCGCACCATCGGCAGATCGACCTCGCGCCAGGCCCGCAGCGGCGAGGCGCCGAGGACGGCGGCGGCCTCGCGCAGCCGCCCGTCGACCGCGCGCAGGACCGGCAGCATGGTGCGGACGACGAAGGGCACCCCGACGAGGGCCTGGGCCAGCGGCACCAGGATCCACGCGCCGCGCAGGTCGAGGGGCGGCTTGTCCAGGGTGATCAGGAATCCGAAGCCCACGGTGACGGCGGAGACGCCGAGCGGCAGCATGAGGAGCGCGTCGAAACCCCGTACGAGACGGCCGGCCATGGGGGTCCCCCCGCTCGAGCGGAGCCGAGAGTGGGGGAACGTCAGGGCCGCGGCGGCGAGTCCGCCGATGACCACCGCGATGGCGGTCGCCGCGAGCGCGTACGCGAGAGAGTTCCAGATCGCCTCGATCGGCGGCACCAGGAACACGCCGCTGCCGGACGAGGTCAGTGCCTTGTAGTAGGCGAACCCGAAGCCGTCGGGACCGTCGAACGAGCGCTGGACGAGCACGCCGAGCGGCAGCAGGATCAGCACCGCGACCGTGGCGACCACCCCGGCGAGCAGCGCCCACTGGCCCGCGCCGCGCGGGCGCCGGGCGGTGTGCGCCGCGTCGACGAGGCGCAGCCCGCTCTCGCGGCGGCGCACGCTCCAGGCGTGCACGGCGAGGATGATCCCGACGGCGGCGAACTGCACGATCGTGAGGACGGCCGCCGTGGAGAGGTCGAAGATCTGCGCGGTCTGCCGGTAGATCTCCACTTCGAGGGTGGAGAACGTCGGCCCGCCGAGGATCTGGACCACGCCGAACGACGTGAACGTGAAGAGGAAGACCATCAGCGCGGCGGCCGCGACGGCCGGTCCGAGCGCGGGCAGCGTCACCTTCCGCCAGGCCGTCCAGCGGGAGGCGCCCAGCATCCGGGCGGCCTCCTCCTGCCGCGGGTCGAGCTGCGACCACAGTCCGCCGACGGTGCGCACGACGACGGCGTAGTTGAAGAAGACATGGGCGAGCAGGATGGCCCACACGGTGGTGTCGAGGCGTACGCCCCACAGGCTGTCGAGCAGCCCGCCGCGGCCGACCAGCGCCAGGAACGCCGTGCCGACGACGACGGTCGGCAGCACGAACGGCACGGTGACGGCGGCCTTCAGGACCTGCTTGCCCCTGAACTCGAAGCGCGCGAAGACGTACGCGCCGGGGAGCGCGATCAGCAGCGTGAGCGCCGTCGACGCGAGCGCCTGCCAGGTCGTGAACCACAGGACGTGCCGGATGTCGGGCTGCCCCAGCACATCGGCGATCCGCCCCAACTGCCAGTGGCCGCCTGCCTTCAGGCCGCGGGCGACGATCGCCGCGACCGGATAGGCGAAGAACAGCGCGAAGAACGCGACGGGCACAGCCATCAGGCCGAGCCGCGCCGCGCTCCCGCGCCCCTTGAGGGACTTCGCCGAGGGCTTCACCGGGGCCTTCACCGGGGGATTTACCGGTTGCTTCACCGAAGGCCCTGCGGGCGGCGTCACTTCAGTACGAGTGAGGTCCACGACTTGACCCAGGCGTCACGGTTGTCGGCGATCTTCTTCGGCGCCATGGTCTTCGGGGCGTCGACCTCGACGTCGTACTTCGCGTAGTCGGCGGGCAGGGCGGCGTCCTTCGTCACCGGGTCCACGAACATGTTCAGCGGCATGTCCTGCTGGAACTCCTTCGTGATCAGGAAGTCGAGGAGCGCCTTGCCGCCCTTCTCGTTCTTCGCGTTGCTCAGCAGGCCGGCGAACTCCGTCTGGCGGAAGCAGGTGCCGGTCGCGACCCCGGTCGGGGCGGTCTTCGGCTGCGGGTCCGAGTAGATGGCCTCGGCCGGCGGCGACGACGCGTACGACACGACGAGCGGCCGGTCACCGCCCGTCTTCCTGCCACCGGCGGAGCCCGAGAACTCCTCGTTGTACGCCTGCTCCCAGCCGTCGACGACCTTCACGCCGTTGGCCTTGAGCTTCTTCCAGTAGCCCTGCCAGCCCTCGTCGCCGTACTGCGCGGCGCTGCCGAGCAGGAAGCCGAGACCGGGCGACGACGTCGACACGTTCTCCGTGACGAGCAGGTTCTTGTACGCCGGCTTGGCGAGGTCGTCGAACGAGGCGGGCGGCGTCAGCTTGTGATCGGCGAAGTACTTCTTGTCGTAGTTGACGCAGATGTCGCCGGTGTCGATCGGGGTGACCCGGTGCTTGTCCCTGTCGAGCTGGTACTCGGCCCCCACCTGGTCCAGGCCCTTGGCCTCGTACGGCTGGAAGAGGCCGTTGCCGAGGGCTCGCGACAGGAGCGTGTTGTCGACGCCGAAGAGGACGTCGCCCTGCGGATTGTCCTTGGACAGGATGGCCTTGTTGACGGCCTCGCCCGCGTCACCGTCCTTCAGGACCGTGACCTTGTAGCCGGAGCGCTTCTCGAAGTCCTTGAGCACGCTCTTGGAGACGGCCCACGAGTCATGGCTGACGAGGGTGACGGTCTTGGAGTCCGCGGAGTCCTTGCCGGAGCCGGATCCCCCGCACGCGGAGAGCGTGACGAGTCCGAGACCGGCCGTCACGGCGACGGCCGTGGCCTTGATGGTGATGCTCACTTAAGTTCCCTCCTGGGTGACCAGGAAGAGACGCGGCCCTGCCCGGGATCGCGGACGATTCCCGGGCAGGGCACAACAGCTTGAGTGGCGACCGAACTTCCTACCCAGAATGACCTGGGCAAGGTTCAGAGGGTCTGCGGCCGATGCCGCACTCTCAGCGCTGTGGCGCTCCCCTGTCGGAATATGAAGATGTACGTACGCCAGTCAGGTTACCGCTCGGTGGCGGCGAGCTGGCCGCACGCCCCGTCGATCTCCTGGCCACGGGTGTCGCGGACGGTGACCGGGACGCCATGGGCCGCGATGGCCTCGACGAAGGCCTTCTCGTCCTCGGGGCGCGAGGCCGTCCACTTCGAGCCCGGCGTCGGGTTCAGCGGGATCAGGTTGACGTGGACCCGCTTGCCCTTGAGCAGGCGGCCGAGCCGGTCACCGCGCCAGGCCTGGTCGTTGATGTCGCGGATGAGCGCGTACTCGATGGAGATGCGACGGCCCGACTTCTCGGAGTACTCCCACGCCGCGTCGAGTACCTCGCGGACCTTCCAGCGCGTGTTGACCGGGACGAGGGTGTCGCGCAGCTCGTCGTCGGGGGCGTGCAGCGAGACGGCGAGACGGCACTTGAGGCCCTCGTCGGCGAGCCGGTGCATGGCGGGGACCAGACCGACGGTCGAGACGGTGATCCCGCGCTGCGAGAGGCCGACGCCGTCGGGCTCGGGGTCGGTGAGCGCGCGGATGGCGCCGACGACCCGCTTGTAGTTGGCCAGGGGCTCGCCCATGCCCATGAAGACGATGTTGCTCAGGCGCGCCGGGCCGCCCGGGATCTCGCCGTCGCGCAGCGCGCGCATGCCGTCGACGATCTGGTGCACGATCTCGCCCGTCGACAGGTTCCGGTCGAGGCCGGCCTGTCCCGTGGCGCAGAACGGGCAGTTCATTCCGCAGCCCGCCTGCGAGCTGATGCACATGGTGACCCGGTCCGGGTAGCGCATCAGGACGGACTCGACGAGCGTGCCGTCGAAGAGCCGCCACAGGGTCTTGCGGGTGGTGTCCTGGTCCGTCGACAGATGCCGGACGACCGTCATCAGCTCCGGAAGCAGCGCCTCCTGCAGCTTGCCGCGCGAGGCGGCGGGGATGTCGGTCCACTCCGCGGGGTCGTGCGCGAACCGCGAGAAGTAGTGCTGCGACAGCTGCTTGGCGCGGAACGGCTTCTCACCGATCGCGGCAACGGCCTCCTTCCGCTCGGCGGGCGAGAGGTCGGCGAGGTGCCGCGGCGGCTTCTTGGCTCCGCGCGGGGCGACGAAAGTGAGTTCTCCGGGCTTAGGCATAACTCGTCCAGTGTCGCAGATCCATTTGCGTGACCTGGGGCACAAGAAGTGCGGGGTGGTCGTCGCCGGCCGTGACTGGCCGTCGTGGGCCACCCTCGGAGGGCCCACAGACGGCCCCGGCCGCCCGGCTCCCGGCAAAACCGCCCCCGGTCAGCGCCAAACGTAGGTCGGGGGCCAATTCCCGCCGGATCACCGCCAGTTCTCCGGCCTCAGACATGACCCTTCCAGTGCCGCAGACACGACAACGGGCCCGCCGCCCTGTGGACAACGAGCCCGTCACCTGAATCCGCGCAGGTCAGCCGGGATGAGCGGGCCGGTCAGCCGGCTCCGACGAAGATCACCAGGAGCAGCCAGACCACCGGCGCCGTCGGGAGCAGCGAGTCGAGGCGGTCCATGATCCCGCCGTGCCCGGGGAGGAGCGTGCCCATGTCCTTGATCCCCAGGTCGCGCTTGATCATCGACTCGCCGAGGTCGCCGAGCGTGGCGCTGGCCGCGACCGCGAGCCCGAGCAGCAGACCCTGCCACCAGGCACCGTCGTCGATCAGGAACTGCATGCACAGCGCGCCGGCGGCCATCGCGAACGTCACCGCGCCGACCAGCCCCTCGCGCGTCTTGCCGGGGCTGATGCGCGGGGCGAGCTTGTGCTTGCCGAAGCGCCAGCCGATCGCGTACGCGCCGGTGTCGCTGACGACCGTCAGCAGCAGGAACGTCAGGACGCGCCGCGGCCCGTCGTCCGCGGTGAGCATGAGCGCCACGAAAGTCGCGAGGAACGGCACGTAGAACGCTGCGAAGACACCGGCCGTGACGTCCCTGAGGTAGCCCTCGGGGGGCTCCGTCATGCGCCAGACCAGGACCGCGAGCGCGGTGAGCGCCATCGCCACCCAGGCGCCCTCGGTGCCGCGGACATATCCGGCGACGACCATCGCCGCGCCGCCGACTGCGAGCGGCACAAGCGGCGCCTTGATGCCCTTGCGCTCCTCGAGCCGCGAGGTGAGCTCCCAGAGGCCGACGACGACGGCCACCGCTATCACGCCGATGAACACGGCCTTGACGATGAAGAGCGACGCGACGATCACCGCGCCGAGCCCCACCCCGACTCCTATGGCGGCCCCGAGGTCACGGCCCGCGCTCTTCTTCGGCGGTGCGGGGGCGGGCTGTGCGGCGCTTGGCATGGGCTCCTGCCGGCTCTCGTGCTGCGCCTCGTGCGGCGTCACATACGGCGTCTGGTGCTGCGTCGGGCGGTGCGTCTGATGCTGCGGCTCGTGCTGTGCCTGATGCTGCGACTCGTGCTGTCCCCCGCGAGGGTCCTCGTGCCGGCTCCCGCCCTGCGACGCGTCGCGGAACAGGGGACCGCTCGGCCGAGCAGCCCCCCGATCGTCGTCCTGGTCACGACCACCGGCGGGTACCTCGGGCATTTCGGGCACGATGGGCATGGGCCGAGTCTCCTCAACCGCATGCTGTTCGTACGCGGGACCCGCCGGGGAAGCCCCCTGGGAGGGCCCCTGGTCGGGCGGCCCCCAGTACCCGGCTCCGGTCGGCGCTCCCCAGGAAGACTCGTTCACGGAATTCCTCAGACCTCGAGCAGCTCGGCTTCCTTGTGCTTGAGCAGCTCGTCCACCTGTGCGACGTACTTCGCGGTGGTGTCGTCGAGCTCCTTCTCGGCGCGGCGGCCCTCGTCCTCGCCGACCTCGCCGTCCTTGACGAACTTGTCGATCGTCTCCTTGGCCTTGCGGCGGATGGAGCGGATCGAGATCTTGGAGTCCTCGGCCTTGGTCTTGGCGACCTTGATGTACTCCTTGCGGCGGTCCTGGGTCAGCTCCGGGAACGTCACACGAATGATGTTGCCGTCGTTGCTCGGGTTGACGCCGAGGTCCGAGTCGCGGATCGCCTGCTCGATGTTGCGCAGCGCGCTCTTGTCGAACGGGGTCACCACGGCCATCCGCGGCTCGGGCACGGAGAACGAGGCCAGCTGGTTGATCGGGGTCAGCGCGCCGTAGTAATCCGCCACGATCTTGTTGAACATCGCCGGGTGCGCACGGCCGGTGCGGATCGCGGCGAAGTCCTCCTTGGCGACCACGACGGCCTTCTCCATCTTCTCCTCGGCCTCGAGGAGGGTCTCTTCGATCACCACTTGCTCCTGCGTGTCTTGAGTGAGGCCCGGCATGCGCCCAGGGCGGCCGGCTGCGTCGTGTGTCTTTCCTGCACGGTGTCCGACCGGCAGGACATTGTCCATCCCCTGGCGGGGGTCGTGTCAGGCCCGCGTTCCGTGGTCGCCCACGAGCGTGCCGATCTTCTCACCCTTGACCGCTCGCGCGATATTGCCCTCGGCGAGCAGTTCGAAGACGAGGATGGGCAGCTTGTTGTCGCGGCACAGGGTGATCGCGGTCATGTCGGCGACCTTGAGGTCGCGGGTGATGACCTCGCCGTAGCTGAGCGCGTCGAACTTCACAGCCTCGGGGTTGGTCTTCGGGTCGGAGTCGTAGACCCCGTCCACCCCGTTCTTGCCCATGAGCAGCGCCTCGGCGTCGATCTCCAGGGCGCGCTGGGCGGCGGTCGTGTCGGTGGAGAAGTACGGCATGCCCATACCGGCGCCGAAGATGACGACGCGGCCCTTCTCCAGGTGGCGCACGGCGCGCAGCGGGATGTACGGCTCGGCGACCTGCCCCATGGTGATGGCGGTCTGCACGCGGCTGTCGATGCCCTCCTTCTCCAGGAAGTCCTGGAGCGCGAGGCAGTTCATGACGGTGCCGAGCATGCCCATGTAGTCGGAGCGGGCCCGGTCCATGCCGCGCTGCTGGAGCTCGGCGCCGCGGAAGAAGTTGCCGCCGCCGATGACGACGGCGATCTGCGCGCCGTCGCGCACGACGGCCGCGATCTCACGGGCGATCTTGTGCACCACGTCGGGGTCGACGCCCAGACCCCCGCCACCGGCGAACGCCTCGCCGGACAGCTTCAGCAAAAAGCGCCCCGCGCCTTTGCCGTCGTCGCTCTTGTCGCCCTTGTCGGCCTTGGTGGTGGTGGTCATGGTGATCTCGCCTCTTTACTTGGCACACATACAAAGAAGGCCATTGCCGGTGGGGTGTTGTTCGCATCCCATGCTCGGCAATGGCCTCCTCGTCACATCTGCGGTCACCCGGCGCGGACGCGCGCGTGGCGGCGTACGCGGGAGACTGCTGTCGACCCTACTGGGATCTCGTCGACCCTAGCGGTGTCTTCCGGCTGTCGCGGTACGGACTCAGATGCCGACCTTGATGCGCGAGAAGCGCTTCAGGGTGACACCGGCCTCGTCCAGGACCTTCTGCACGGACTTCTTGTTGTCCAGCGCGTACGGCTGGCCGAGGAGGGTGGCCTCCTTGAAGAAGCCGTTGACGCGACCCTCGACGATCTTCGGGAGAGCGGCCTCGGGCTTGCCCTCGGCGCGCGTGGTCTCCTCGGCGACGCGACGCTCGGACTCGACGACCTCGGCCGGGACGTCCTCACGGGAGAGGTACTTCGGCGCGAAGGCGGCGATGTGCTGCGCGATGCCCTTGGCGAGGTCGGCGTCGGCCTTGTCCAGCTCGACCAGAACACCGATCTGCGGGGGCAGGTCGGGCATGGTGCGGTGCATGTACGCGGTGACGTAGGCGCCGGAGAACTGCGCGAAGCGGTCGAGGACGATCTTCTCGCCGAGGTTGGCGTTGGCCTCGTCGACGTACGCCTGGACGGTCTTGCCGGGCTCGATCTCGGACGCGAGGAGCGCCGCGATGTCGGCCGGGTTCGTCTTGGCGGCGTGGGCGGCGAGGGAGTTCGCGACGGCCTGGAACTTCTCACCCTTGGCGACGAAGTCCGTCTCGCACTTCAGCTCGAGGATGACACCGGAGGTGTTGTCGTCGGCGATGAGGGAGACGACGGCGCCGTTCTCGGCGGAGCGGCCCTCGCGCTTGGCGACGCCCTTCTGGCCCTTGATGCGCAGGGCCTCGACGGCCTTGTCGACGCTGCCGTCGGCCTCGTCGAGCGCCTTCTTGCAGTCCATCATGCCGGCGCCCGTGAGCTCGCGGAGCTTCTTGACGTCAGCGGCGGTGTAGTTCGCCATGATCTGAAATTCTCTCTCGAAGTCTGAAAGATCTACGGGTGAACGGCGGGGGCCGAGTCGGCCCCCGCCGTCAACTACCGAACCGGGGAGGTTCAGGCCTGCTCGGCGTCCGCGGCCGGAGCCTCGGCGACAACCTCGGTGGCGACCTCGGCCTCGGCGTCGGCGACCTTCTCCGTCTCGGCGGAGGTCTGGACCTCGGCCTCGGCGGCCGGCTTCTCGTCGGCCTTCTTCTCGCCCTCGAGCAGGTCGCGCTCCCACTCGGCGAGCGGCTCGCCCGCGGCCTTCTCGCCCGGCTTCTGGTCGCCGGTGGCGGCACCGGAGCGGGCGATGAGGCCCTCGGCGACGGCGTCGGCGATCACGCGGGTGAGCAGGGTGACGGAGCGGATCGCGTCGTCGTTGCCCGGGATCTTGTAGTCGACCTCGTCGGGGTCGCAGTTGGTGTCGAGGATGGCGACGACCGGGATGTTGAGCTTCCGGGCCTCACCGACCGCGATGTGCTCCTTCTTGGTGTCCACGATCCAGACGGCGCTGGGCACCTTGGACATCTCGCGGATACCGCCGAGGGTCTTCTCCAGCTTGGCCTTCTCGCGGGAGAGGACGAGCAGCTCCTTCTTGGTGAGGCCGGACGCGGCCACATCCTCGAAGTCGATCTGCTCAAGCTCCTTGAGGCGCTGCAGACGCTTGTAGACGGTCGAGAAGTTGGTGAGCATGCCGCCCAGCCAGCGCTGGTTGACGTAGGGCATGCCGACGCGGGTCGCCTGCTCGGCGATCGCCTCCTGCGCCTGCTTCTTCGTACCGACGAACATGACCGTGCCGCCGTGGGCGACGGTCTCCTTGACGAACTCGTAGGCGCGGTCGATGTACGACAGCGACTGGAGCAGGTCGATGATGTAGATGCCGTTGCGCTCGGTGAAGATGAAGCGCTTCATCTTCGGGTTCCAGCGACGGGTCTGGTGACCGAAGTGGACGCCGCTTTCCAGCAGCTCCCGCATCGTGACGACGGCCATGGCCGTACTCCTTGGGTTCTCGGTTGCCGCGACCGCAGGATTGCTGTCGCGCCTGACGCCCCGCGCGCTGTGCCACGAGGGACCGAGGAGCGCGGACACCGTCACGAATGACCTGGTGTTGGGGCGTGCGAAGTCGATCGGGTGACCCCGATCGCCATTCAGAAGTGTACGGGACCCGCGAGGTGCCGGGTGACGCCGCTGTCCACAACCGATCGGTAGTCCACAGATCCGGTCCATGATCCCCGCGGATCGCGTCGGGACGGGACCGTTCAGTGCATGCGACTGATGCTGACGATGACGATGACCGCGGCGCTGGCGGGCCTCTTGCCGCCCCCGCCGGTACCGACCGTGGGCGCCGCCTGGCCGGTGGGGGCGCGGCCCCTGATCGTACGGGGCTGGGCCCCGCCGGCGACGGAGTACGGGGCGGGCCACCGCGGCGTGGACCTGGCCGCGCCGGTCGGCGCCCCGGTCAGAGCGGTGGCGCGGGGCCGGGTGTCGTTCGCGGGCCGCGTGGCGGGCGCGGGGGTGGTGGCGGTGGAACTGTCAGGAACGGGCGATCCACCCCTACGGACTACGTACGAACCGGTGACGCCGTCGGTGAAGAAGGGCGCCCTGGTGGCGCCGGGCGAGGTAGTGGGCGCGCTGGAACCCGCGACAGACCATTGCGGCCCGACGTCCTGCCTGCACTGGGGCTTGCTACGCGGTGACACCTACCTCGACCCGCTGTCCCTACTGCCACCCCGGTTGTTGCGCCAGGGTCCGTCGCGACTGCTGCCGGTGCTGGGGGCGGGTGGCGCGGCGGCGGGGACGGGCGGCCCGCCTTGGGCCGACCCGCCTTTGCTGGTCCCGCTGTTGCCGGTCCGGTCGGCCGTTCGTGCAGGCGCCATGAGGGCCGGCGCACCGCGACCCTTCTCGCCGCTGCTGCCGGGCGGGGCGACGGCCGGCGTCCGGTACGGAGATGAGTGCCGCACGGGAGCCGGCCCCGCTTGCGCCGGCCCCTAGGGCTCGCGCCCTGGATCAGCCGCTGACGCCCCGGAGAGCCATGCTCACGGCCGCCTCGGTGATGGCCGAGGGGTCTTCCGCCGCGCCCAGTTCGATGCGCCGGACCGCCGCGTCCACCACCCCCTGAAGGAGCATTGCCGCGAGGCGCGGTTCCGTGTGGCCCATGTCGGCGAGCGCCTCGACGATCATCGCGACCAGCCCGCCGTGGGCGGCGCGGATCTTCTCGCGCGCCCCTGAATCGAGTTCGCTCGCCGAGATGGCCACGACCGCGCGGTGCCGGCGGTCGCCCACCAGCGAGAGCTGCTCCCGCACATACGCCTCGACCTTGCCCTCGGGGGTCCCGGCGCGCTCCATCGCCGTGGAGACCTCCGCCGCCCAGACGGGGAAGTCAACCTCGCAGAGCTCTTCGACGACCGCGGCCCGCGACCGGAAGTACTCGTACACGGAGGACCGGGCGAGCCCGGTGCGCTCGGCGAGCGCGGGGAAGGTCAGCGCCTCCGTCCCGCCCTCGGACAACAGGGAGCGCGCCGCGTCCAGAAGGGCGCCGCGCTGCATCGACCGGTGCTCGGCCACTGAGGCCGCTCGAATCCTTGGCACGTCACCACTTTACGGACGGGAGGCGCGCCGCGGGAGTCGTCCTGCCCCACGCACGGCCCGGCAGGGACGATTCCGCATCGTCAGCGCCGGAAGGCGGCCAGCTTCGCGCGCAGCTGGAGGACGGACTTGGTGTGGATCTGACTGACGCGGCTCTCGGTCACGCCGAGCACATTGCCGATCTCCGCGAGGGTGAGGCCCTCGTAGTAGTAGAGCGTCACCACGGTCTTCTCGCGCTCGGGCAGCGTGTTGATCGCTCGCGCCAGATACCGCCGCAGCTCCCGGTCCTCGGCGACTTCGACCGGGTTGTCGGCGGCGTGATCCTCGAGCGTGTCCATCAGGCTGAGCCGGTCGCCGCTCTCGCCACCGGCGTGCAGCAGCTCTTCCAGGGCCACCACGTTCGCGAGGGACAACTGGCTGAAGACCGCGTGCAGTTCCTCGATCCTGATGCCGAGCTCTGCGGCCACCTCGCTCTCCGACGGAGTCCGCCGCAGCTGCGCCTCGAGCGTGGCGTAGGCCCGCTCGACGTTGCGTGCCTTCTGCCGCACGGAACGCGGAATCCAGTCGAGCGCCCGGAGTTCGTCGATCATGGCGCCGCGGATCCGGGTGATCGCGTACGTCTCGAACTTGATCTCGCGCTCGATATCGAATTTCTCGATCGCGTCGATCAGTCCGAAGACCCCCGAGGACACGAAGTCGGCCTGTTCGACATTGGGCGGCAGCCCGACGCTGACGCGGCCCGCGACGTACTTGACCAGCGGCGAGTAGTGCAGGATGAGCTGCTCGCGCAATCGCCCGTCGCCCGTCGTCTTGTACGACCTCCACAGCTCCTCGAGCGACGAGGGAGCAGGAGGCCGCACGCTGCCACGGGCAGCGGGGGGAACCGCAGCCCGGTCAGACCCGGAGGTGTGCTGGGGCATTCGTCGCCTTGTGCCGTTCTGCCGTGAACTGGGGATTTGTGCGCCTGGCGCCGGACTGATGGTAAAGATCCCAAGATATCTGTCTGATGCTCGGTTGCCCATCTGATCGTGGTTGCTCTTCGTTGCCAGGCTGATTCCGGATTGAACCGAACGAGCCGGAATCCTGGTGAGCGTAGCGTGACTGGAGTGTCGCAGTGTGCGAAGACTATGGGATCGCACGTGCGCAGATACGTTCCGTTGGGCGACTTGCGGGGTCACATCCGTCGCTGTACGTAACCGGGCCGAAACGCCAACGCCCCGTAATGCCAAGGGGTTCGGCCGTCATCCGGACGGCGCAACACCCTCCGTCACCGATCGCCTCCTTCCGGCAAGACAGGCTGGATCGCCTGGCGTGTCAACTGCCAGCCATCGCTGTGTCGTTCGACGAACCCCAGTGAGCGCAGTTCGTACAACCTCCCGATCGCGTCGTCGACTCCGGTGCCCGCCGCCCGGGCGATGTCCCCCGCCCCGACAGTTCCGCCGGCGGGCAGCGCCGCCAGGACCGCCGCGGCACCCGGCGCGAGCAGGTCGTGCGGCAGTACGGGTCCGCGCCGTGCCGGGGCGAGGTCCCCCATGTCCCCGACCAGCTCCATGACTTCCGCCGCGTCGGTGACGAGAACCGCCTCCCCGCGCAGTAGTTCGTTCACCCCTTCGGAGCGGGTACTCGTGACCGGCCCAGGGACCCCCATCGTGTGACGGCCGAGGCGCTGCGCCCACCGCGCCGTACCGAGAGCACCGCTGCGGTAGGCGGCCTCCACGACGACGGTCCCCCGGGTGAGCGCGGCGATCACGCGGTTACGGAGGATGAATCTGCTCCGCGTCGGGTGATCACCGGGCGGCAACTCCGCGATGACGAGCCCCTGTTCCGCGATCCGCTCGATCAACTGGACGTGGCCGCGCGGATAGGGCCGGTCGACCCCGCAGGCCAGGACCGCCACGGTGGCGCCGCTCGCACCGAGGGTCCCGCGATGGGCGGCCGCGTCCACCCCGTACGCCCCGCCCGACACGACGACGCTGCCGCGCTCCGCGAGCCCCGCACCGAGGCTCGCCGCCACCCGTGCCCCGTAGTCCGTGCAGGCCCGCGCCCCCACGACGCCGACGGACCGCAGCGCCCATATCCGCAGGGACGGCCTCCCCCGCACCCATAGGGCGACGGGCCGCGCGTCGCCGAGATCGTCCAGCTGGGCCGGCCACTCCGCGTCCCCGGGACACACGATCCGCGCGCCCGCGCCCGCCGCCCGCTCCAGGTCACGCTCGGGCAGCACGTCGGCCGCTCTGGCCCGCAGCCCCGCCCAGCGACCCTCGCTCACCCCGGGCAGCGGCTCCCCGTCCTCGACGATGCGCCGCGCCACCTCCACCGCCCCGAACTCCCTCAGCCACCGCCCCGCCGTCTCGTCGCCGGGCTCGACGATCCTGGTGAGGGCGGCCCTCGCGAGCCGGATCCCGTCGGAGACCTCCGCTGCGCTCATGCCGACCCCCCGAGGGCCATGGCCACACCGCGCGAGATCCCGGTGCGCAGCTGAAGGGCGAGCGCCACGTCCTGTGCGCGTGGCCGGTCCCGGCCGCAGAGGTCCGAGACGGTCCAGGCCACCCGCAGCACACGGTCGACACCGCGGGCGGTCAGGAAGCCTCGCTCCAGATCGGTCTCGACCTCGTCCATGGCCCCCGGCGCGGCGGGCCACCGGGTGCGCAGGGCATGCCCGGGCACTTCGCTGTTCGTCCGCCAGGGCGTGTCCGCGAGCCGTGCCGCGGCCCTCTCCCGGGCGGCCCGCACCCGCTCGCGGACGACGACCGTGGTCTCACCCTGTGCGCCGCTCCCGGTCAGCTCCGCACGCGTGACGGGCTCCACGTCCACCTTGAGGTCGACCCGGTCGAGCAGCGGCCCGGAGAGGCGCGCCTGGTAGCGGCGGACTGCAGCCGGCGGGCACTCGCAGCCGCCGCCCACGAGCGAGTGGTTGCCGCACGGGCACGGATTGGCGGCCAGGGCCATCAGGAAGCGGGCGGGCAGGCGCACCACCCCCGCGCTGCGGGCGATGATCACGTGGCCCGACTCCAGCGGCTGGCGCAGCGCGTCGAGTGCCTGGCCGCTGAATTCCGGCGCCTCGTCAAGAAAGAGCACCCCTCTGTGGGACAACGACACGGCGCCCGGCCGCGGCATCCCCTGTCCGCCGCCGACGAGAGACTGCATCGTCGCCGAGTGGTGCGGCGCGCAGTAGGGGGCGGCGTCGACCATCGGTTTGCCCGGCGGCAGTATGCCCGCCACCGAGTGGATGGCCGTCACTTCGAGGGCTTCCTCGCGGGTGAGCGGCGGCATGACCAGCGGCAGCCGCTCGGCGAGCATGGTCTTTCCGGCACCTGGCGGTCCCTGGAGGAGGACGTGGTGGGCCCCGGCGGCGGCGACCTCGATCGCCGTGCGTGCGGCGCGCTGGCCGACGACATCGGCCAGATCGAGGATGTGGGCGTCGTGCGGCATCCCGGCGAGACCCACGCCGAGGCCCTGGCCCGGGATGCTCAGGCCCGCGAGCATCGGGTCGGGGCGTCCGGTGTCGTCGGGCGGCTCGTCCGGGACCGGCTCGTCCGTCAGGACCGCGATGAGCTGCCGCAGGCTCCGTACACCGAGGACGGAGACGCCCGGGACGAGCGCGGCCTCGCCGGCCGAGCACTCCGGGACCACGACCTGTTCGTAGCCCGCGTCGGCCGCCGCGAGGACGGCCGGGAGCACCCCGCGAACGGGCCGTACGCGGCCGTCGAGTCCCAGCTCGCCGATCATCACGACCTCGGAGAGGACCCTCGGATCGATCCGCTCGGCCGCTCCCAGCACGGCGCTGGCGATGGCCAGGTCAAATCCGCTGCCGCTCTTCGGCACGGACGCCGGGCTGAGCCCCACCGTGAGTTTCTTCTGCGGCCACTCCTGGCCGGAGTTGACGACCGCCGCCCTGACCCGGTCGCGGCTCTCCGACAGGCTCTTGTCGGGCAGTCCGACCAGCGTGAACGCGGCGACCCCGGGCTCCAGGTCGGCCTGGACCTCGACGACCACCCCCTCGACCCCGACGAGGGCCACGGAGCATGTGCGCGCGAATCCCATCAGGCCACACCCCGCGCATGCTCGACGACAGGGGCGCCGCGCTCCGGCAGTAGGACCCCGACCAGATCGATGCGTACGCCGCCGGGTGGCGCTCCCCCGTGTTCCTGAACCCAGCGCTCCGCCAGGTCGCGCAGCCTCTGGGCCTTGACGGGGGTGACCCCGGCCATCGGATGCTCGAAGGACCCGGCGGGGCCGCCCGCCCTGCGGGTCTTCACCTCGCAGACGACGAGCGCGTCGCCCTCCCGGGCGACGATGTCGATCTCACCGGTCCTGCCCGCCCGCCAGTTGCGCTCGATGACCGTCATTCCGGACTCGGCCAGCCGGCGCGCGGCCAGCTCCTCGCCGTACTTTCCGAGTGCGCTGCGTGCCTTGGACGCGTTCATGTCGGCACCACCTCCGACGCCCACGCTGAGGCATGGACGCCGAAGAAGTGGATCTTGGTGAACTACTCACGGGTTGTGGATAACCCAGCCACCCGATCCAGCGAGCTCACCCACCCGGCAGCTCGAGATCGCTCTTGTTCAGCTCCTCGATGTTCACGTCCTTGAACGTGAGTACCCGGACCTGCTTCACGAACCGTGCGGGCCTGTACATGTCCCACACCCAGGCATCCGCCATGGATACCTCAAAGAAAACCTCACCCTGGACCGAGTGCACCTGCATCTCGTAGTCGTTGGTGAGATAGAAGCGCCGTTCGGTCTCAATCACGTATTTGAACAGACCGACGACGTCGCGGTACTCCCGGTAGAGCTTCAGCTCCATCTCGGTCTCGTACTTCTCGAGGTCCTCGGCGCTCATGGCATGTTCCCCTTCAGCCGTGCGTCCCCCTATTGTGCGTCAGCCCCGTACGCCTCTAGACGATTTCCGTGTCGAGGACTTCGGGACGACTCGGGGGACCCTCGTCGAGCAGCCGTTCCAGCAGCCCGGCGAGCCTGGTCGGGTACACCGTCTCATGTGCCTCGGCCAGTTCCCGGCACGTCCACCAACGTGCTCCGGCGACGCTGCGCCGTTCCAGCTCGGTCAGGCCCGCCCCGGTGATCTCCGCCCCGGCCACCGCGGCCGTCGTACGGGCCAGGAAGTACCACTCGTCCTGGTCCCAGCGCCGCCCGTCGAACGGGAAGGAGCAGGTGCGGCACCACAGGACCGGGCCGAGCTCGACGTCCGTGATGCCGGTCTCCTCCGCGAGCTCGCGCAGCGCGGCCTGCTCACGGGTCTCGTCACCCTCCAGGCCGCCGCCCGGGGTGAACCACCAGTCGTCGGCGGCGTCCCCCGGCTCGTGCCCGTGCAGCAGCAGAATGCGGTCGTCGGGATCGAGCAGTACGACCCGTGCGACCTTCCGCAGCTGCCGGCCGGCGCCGGGAGGCTCAGCCCGCAAGGGCCCGCTCCCCCGCCGACGCGCGCGACCTGCCGCGGCCCTTGCTCGCGCGCTTGGCGATCGGCCCGTACGCGGCACCGCCGAGCACCAGGACGGCGCCCGCGACCACGGCGGCCAGGACCAGCCTCAGGGGGCCCGGCTGGGAGAGCCCGCCCGGCAGCGCCTCGAAGCCGGTGGGCCGCGCGAGCATGCCGTCCATCGGCCAGGCCACGGCGTCGACCCGGGCGGCAACCGCGCTGCGCGGCACCGTTCCGTGGCTGGAGTCGCCGATGTGGACGCTGGAGTCGAGAGAGCCGCTGCGCTCGTCGCCGAGCAGGAAGAGGCGGCCCTCAGGGACCGTGGTGGTGGGGATCCCCGTGGCCGAGGGGCCCTGTCCCTTGGGGAGATACGGTTCGGCAATCTCCTTGCCGTTGACGGTCAGCTTGCCGGCCTCGCAGCAGGCGATCTTGTCGCCGCCGATGCCGACGACGCGCTTGACCATGGGCATGTTGCCCCACGCCGACTCCGTGAAGACGACGACGTCGCCGCGCTTGACCTCACTGCCGTCGATGCGCTGCGCGAGGACCCGGTCGCCCGCGCCGATCGTCGGCGTCATCGACTCGGTGGGCACGGTGTACGGCTGGTACACGATGGCGCCCCACACGAACCCGCCCAGGAACAGCACACAGCCGAGGGCCACGGCCAATCCCGACAGCGTGCTGCCGAGCCGGCCATGGCCCTCGTCCGTACGACGTGTCCTGCTCATCCCAGTTGCTCCCCGCCTCGGAGACTCGCCGTGGAAGATCGGCGATCTGGGACGGCACCCTACCCGGCGGTCTTCACCGCAGAAACCCTGGTGTTCCCCTGGGTAAGCCGACGCCTGCGCCACAGCACGAGCGGCGCGGCGCCCGCGAGCCCGAGCGCGCCCGGGGCCGCTCCCATCGCGGCGTTCAGGCCCGGCTGGTCGAACGTGTCCGGTACCGGCAGAGTCGTCCAGCGGGCGGGCGGCCAGGCGACCACGATCGCGCGGCCCACGACGTTGTCCACGGGGACGAAGCCCTGGTTGCTGTCCTGCTGGTGGTATCGGGAGTCCATGGAGTCCTGGCGGTGGTCACCCATGACCCAAACTTTGCCAATAGGTACGGTGATCTTGAACTTGCCGCCCACATTGTCGTCGGTGCACGGGGTGTTCCCCGGGTAGACGTACGGCTCGTTCAGCGCCTTGCCGTTGACCACGAGCGGTCCCGTGCCGTTGCACTCGATGGTGTCGCCGCCGACGCCGATGACGCGCTTGATGAGGTCCTTCTCGTTCGTGGACGGCATGAGGCCGATCCAGCCGAGGACCCGCTGCACCGGATTCGGCTCGGCCGTCGGCTCGTCCTTCAGCCAGCCGTCCGGGTCGTGGAAGACGATGACCTCGCCGCGCCCGGGCTCGGAGCCGAACCACGGCGTCAGCTTGTCGACGAGCACGCGGTCGCCGATCTGCAGGGTGTTCTCCATCGACGCCGACGGAATCGAGAACGCCTGCACCAGGAACGTCTTGATCACCAGCGCCAGGACCAGCGCGATGACGATCAGGAGCGGAAGCTCCTTCCAGAAGGAGCGGGGCTTCTTCGCCCGGCCTCCCGCCGTGCCGCCGTCACCGTGGGCGTCACCAGGGCCGTCGCCCCGGCCACCACCGTGCCCGTCGCCGTTCGCGGCGCCACTGTCGAGGTTCACGGCGCCCGTCGCGGCCGATGCCGCTCCGTCGTCGGATCGCCCGGGCTGCTCGTCGGGCCCTTGCCCTGACCGTGCGCCGACCGCCAAGTCCCCCACATCCACTCCTCACTCCGTGCCGCTGCCTGTCGTCCCATACGCGATGCAGGCCCACCACTCCCATAACGAGCGGGAGTTCCGCAGGGCTCGGGAGAGGGATCAATCCGTTCTGATCCTCGGAGGCCACCCTATGCGACGGTTGCCGGGCCGGGGCCGAACTGTTCTGCGCGGCGGCCACTGTCGCGTAGGTGTCCGGCTCCGGGAGCGTGCTCCAGTGGCCGACCGGCCAGGCGATGACGCGGGCGCGGCCGACGACCGACTTCTCCGAGACGGTGCCACTGAACGCCTCGGTGCGGTGGAAGCGCGAGTCGGCCGAGTTGGAGCGGTGGTCGCCCATCACGAACAGGCGCCCCTTGGGCACCTCGACCTCGAATTCGAACTTCGACGGCACGTCTCCGGGGTGGATGTACGGCTCGTTCAGGGGTGTCCCGTTGACCGTCACGCGGCCCTGCGTGTCGCAGCACTTGACGGTGTCACCGCCGACCGCGATGACCCTCTTGATGAGGTCGCGCTCGTCGTCGGAGGGCAGAAGGCCGATCCAGGTGAGGCCTTCTTTCACCTGCTTGACGCCGACGGGGGCGTCCTTCTTCGCGCCCTGTTCCTGTTCCAGCCACTTGCCGGGGTCCTTGAAGACGACGACGTCGCCGCGGTGCGGCTTGGCGCCGAACCACGGGGTGAGCTTGTCGACCAGTACCCGGTCGCCGATCCTGATCGTCTGCTCCATGGAGCCGGACGGGATCACGAAGGCCTGGACGAGGAACGTCTTCAGGACGAGTGCTATCAGCAGCGCCACGCCTATGAGGAGCGGGATCTCCTTGAGCGCGGAGCGCTGTCGGCGTCGCTTGACCTTGCGCGCCAGCCTGCGCCGCTCGGCACGGCCCGGCAGCGGCGGGGTGCCGGCGCGGCGCGTCCCGGTGGGCAGGCGGGTGTCACCGCCGCCCCTGCGGGAGTGGGAGCGTCCGCGGTTACCCATGAGCACCGCCGGGTGCCGGCACGCGCGCGTAGACGTCGTCATGGGACAGCGACCCCCAGTGGCCCGTCGGCCAGGCGATCCACTGGGCCCTGCCGATCACTTCGCCCACGGGGACCATGCCGCCGCCGGGCGCGCCCAGGTAGTCGCGTGAGTCCCGGGAATCGCCCCGGTGATCACCGAGCAGGAAGAGGGTGCCGTCGGGCACGACGAGGTCGAAGGGGACCTTCGACGGGGTGTTTCCGGGGTACAGGAACGAACTCTCGTCCAACGGTTCGCCGTTCACCCCGATCCTCCCCTTGCTGTCGCAGCAGACCACATGGTCTCCCCCCACGCCCACGACCCGCTTGATGTAGTCGGCGTCACCGAAGTACCCGGTCCCGTCGAAGACCACGACGTCGCCCCGCTGCGGCTCAGCACCGAAACGGTACGCCAACTTGTTTACGAGAACGCGGTCCCCGACCCTCAATGCGGGCTCCATGGAACCGCTGGGGATCTGGAAGGGCTGCATCACGAAGATGCTCAGCAGGAGCAGCAGAACGAGGCAGAGCAGCGCCGACAGGGTCAGGCGCCCGCCGGGGAGCCAGGACGCGGCCCACGGCACAAACGCGAAACGCGACCGCTCCTCCTCGCCCTCGTGTACGGAGGGTTGGGAGGCGCGATCGCGTTCCGTTGTCTGTGCTTCGGTGTCCATCGAGGCCAGATGCTATCCGGCCCGGCTGTGACCCCGTGCGCGAGCTCAGCTGTCGCGCTTCTCCTTGATCTTCGCGGCCTTGCCGCGCAGGTCGCGCAGGTAGTAGAGCTTCGCGCGACGCACGTCACCGCGGGTGACGAGCTCGATCTTCTCGACGATCGGGGTGTGCACCGGGAACGTGCGCTCGACGCCGACGGAGAAGGAGACCTTACGGACCGTGAAGGTCTCGCGGACACCGGCGCCCTGGCGGCGGATGACTACGCCCTTGAACTGCTGCACACGGGAGCGGTTGCCCTCGATGACCCGGACGTGGACGTTGACGGTGTCACCCGGGCGGAAGGCCGGGATGTCGCTGCGCAGCGACGCGCTGTCGACGGAGTCGAGCAGGTGAGACATGATCGTCTGCTTTCTTCACCGATGCCACAGGTCATCGGCGGGAGTGTTCGAAATGAGGATTCGGTAGCTGATCGCGTCGGGCGGGCGTCGTTCCCCCTGTGGCAGGGGCGCACGCTGGACGTACAGCAGCGGCCTATTCTTCCACGGCTTCGGGGTCTCGCCCAAATCGGCCGTCGGGGCCCGGCCGCCAGCCCAGGATGGAGAGCATCTCGCGGTCCTTCTTGTCGAAGACCGAGGGATCGCAACGCTCCACGAGATCGGGCCTGTTGCGGGTGGTGCGCCGCAGCGCCTCGTCCCGCCGCCAGCGCGCGATCTTGCCGTGGTGGCCGCTCAGCAGCACGTCCGGGATGCCCTGTCCGCGCCACTCGGGGGGCTTGGTGTAGACGGGGCCTTCGAGGAGGTTGGCCATGGCGCCGGGCGCGAAGGAGTCGTCCCGGTGGGACTCGGCGTTGCCGAGGACCCCGGGCAGCAGCCGCGCGACGGCCTCCGTGACGACGAGCACGGCGGCCTCTCCGCCGGCCAGCACGTAGTCGCCGATGGAGACCTCGTAGACCGGCATCCGGGTCGCGTACTCGTCGATGACGCGGCGGTCGATGCCCTCGTAGCGCGCGGGCGTGAAGACCAGCCAGGGGCGCTCGGAGAGCTCGACGGCGAGTTCCTGGGTGAAGGGGCGGCCGCTGGGCGTGGGGACGACGAGGGCGGGGCCGTGGGACCCGGTCTCGTAGCCGTCGGCGAGCACGTCGTCGAGGGCGTCGCCCCAGGGGCCGGTCTTCATGACCATGCCGGGGCCGCCCCCGTACGGGGTGTCGTCGACCGTGTTGTGCCGGTCGTACGTCCACTCCCTGAGGTCGTGCACCCGTACGTCGAGCTGCCCGCGCGCGCGGGCCTTGCCGACGAGGGAGACGTTCAGCGGGTCGAGGTACTCGGGGAAGATCGTGACGACGTCGAGCCGCATCAGGCGCCGCCCGCCTCGGAGGTCTTGCCGGAGTCCTCGTCGGAGCCCTCGCCGGCGTCGCGGCTGGAGACGATCTCGGCACGGTCGTCGATGAGACCGGGCGGCGGGTCGATGATCGCCCGCTGCTCCTCGAGGTCGATCTCGGTGACGATCTCCTCGACGAAGGGGATCATCACCTCGCTGCCGTCGGGGCGCTCCACGATGAACAGGTCCTGCGAGGGCAGGTGCGAGATCTCGGTGATCCGGCCGACCTCGACGCCGTCCGTGGTGACCACGTCCAGGTCCATCAGCTGGTGGTCGTAGAACTCGTCCTCGTCCTCCGGCAGCTCCTCCGGGTCCACCTCGGCGATCAGGAGCGTGTTGCGCAGGGCCTCGGCGGCCGTACGGTCGCGTACGCCCGCGAAGCGCAGCAGGAGGCGGCCGCTGTGCACGCGGCCGGTCTCGATCGTCAGCGGCCCCGTGGAGGCGGGGTCGGTGGCGAGCACGGCACCGGGGCCGAGACGCAGCTCGGGCTCGTCGGTGCGTACCTCGACGGTGACCTCACCCTTGATGCCGTGGGCGCGGCCGATGCGCGCGACTACCAGCTGCACGTGAACAACTCTCCTGTCATACGGCCACGGGCCGGGGACGGCCCTGAGGCCCTCCCCGGCCCGAGCCGGTGCTTCATCTGTCGCCGAACCGTTGGTCCGGCTCAGCGAACCTGGTCCACGTCGACGAGGTCGACGCGGACACCGCGGCCGCCGATGGCGCCCACGACGGTACGCAGGGCACGCGCGGTGCGGCCGTTACGGCCGATCACCTTGCCGAGGTCATCGGGGTGAACCCGGACCTCGAGTACGCGCCCACGGCGCAGGTTGCGCGAGGCGACCTGCACATCGTCGGGGTTGTCGACGATGCCCTTCACGAGGTGCTCAAGAGCCTCCTCGAGCATGCTCAGGCCTCGGTGGACTCGGTGGACTCGGCCGCCGGGGCCTCGTCCGCCTTCTTGTCAGCCTTCTTGGCCTTCGGGGTGATGGCCTCACCCTTGGCGTCGTCGCCCTCGAGACCCTTGGTGAAGGCCTCGAACGCGGCGCGCTTGTCCTTGGGCTCCGCGACGAGCAGCGGCGCGGGGGCCGGCAGGCCCTTGTGCTTCTGCCAGTCACCGGTGAGCTTCAGGATGGCCATGACCGGCTCGGTCGGCTGGGCGCCGACGGACAGCCAGTACTGGGCACGCTCCGAGTTGACCTCGATGCGCGAGGGGTTCTGCACCGGGTGGTACAGGCCGATCTCCTCGATGGCCCGGCCGTCACGGCGGGTACGGGAGTCGGCGACGACGATGCGGTAGTGAGGCGAACGGATCTTGCCCAGACGCTTCAGCTTGATCTTGACTGCCACTGGAGTGGTGTCTCCTGGTCTTGACGTGGTTGGGCACAACGGGATGCCACGTGGGGTTGCGGTACTCGGAGTGCCCGATGGACGCGTCAGCCGGAGGCGAGAGGGTTCCTATGCGGCTGTCGAGTACAGCTAGCCATTGTGCCATACGCCGAGGGGGCGGCCGAACCGTCCCCCGAGCTCTGAACGAGCAGCGAGGTGCCCCCGTCGAACGCCCCGCAGCAGGTCGGGCCCCCTGACCGAAGACCCGCCGGAGATCACCCGACGCCCGCGCCGACGGCCTCCGGGATGCGGAACGGCTTGCCGCAGCCGCCGCAGACGATCGGGGCCTGGGCGAGGACCGAGGGCACCACGCGCACATTGCGCCCGCAGTCGCAGACCGCCTTGACGCGGACGCCGCCCCCGGAGGAGCCGTGCCGCGCGGCCGGGCCGCGGAAGCTGCGCTTGGTGTCCGCGGCCGTGGCCACGGTGTGCGCCTTGAGGGCGCTCTTGAGCCGCTCGATCGTCGGCCGGTAACGCTGCTTCGCCTCGGGGTTGAGTGTCACCAGCGAGAAGCCGCTGCTGGGGTGCGGCTCCTCGGGGTGGTCGAGGCCCAGCTCTTCGGCGATGGCGAGGAATCTGCGGTTGTGGTACCGGCCGGCGCGGGAGGTGTCGCGTACTCCTCGGGCGGCGGCGATGCCATGGACTGCCTCATGGAGGAGTCGCTCGAAGGAGAGCTCGTGTCCGCAGGCGGACGACGACTCCCCGATCAGGGATTCGGGCGCGGCTAGATCTGGCAGCTCGGCGTGGTGCCGCTGAATGTCGGCCCACGCCTGTGCCAGCTCTGCGGCGAGAACAGGTGGTGTCGTGCTCACGTCGTGACAACGAGCCGGGATGCCTCTGTGTTCCTATTCCGGGGCATCCCAAATAATTTGCACGTACCAGTCAGTTGCCGCTCATGCGTCCGGACGAGGGCGGGTGCGCTGATCTGCGGAGAAGCCTCACAGCTCACACCAAGGTGGTGCGTAGGCATACGTACGCCCCGGCGCGTAGACGATGTCCGCACGCCGGGGCGACTGTGTCCGTCTGATGCGCAAGGTGCCTTTCGGCCTTCTCTCGCCGCTCGCTTCGCAGGTGCGGTGGCTCAGTACGCGCGTGCCACGACGGCGACGTTACCCGGCGCGTCGTCCGCGTCCGGCACCGCCCCGTCCTCGGTGACCAGACACCGCACGGAGACGGAGTGCTCGGCCAGTTCGGCCTCGCCCGCCTCGCCGAGGGTGGCCCACGGGATGCGGGCCCAGCCGCCCGATGTGGCGGCCTCGACGGCCTCGTCGACCGTCGTCACATCGGTCGTACGGGACTCACGGCGCTCGCGGGCCTGCTTGAGGAGCAGCGCCTGGTCCTCCTCGAGGACGGTGGGCAGCAGTGCGGCGAGCGCCTCGACGGCGACCGGCTCCTTGCCGCCGGGGATGCGCCTGGCCAGCATCGCCGTGCCGTTCTCGAGGTCGCGCGGGCCGATCTCGACGCGTACGGGCACTCCCTTGAGTTCCCAGTCGACGGCTCGGCGGCCGAACGGGGTGTCCGTGCGGTCGTCGACATGGACGCGGATGCCCGCCGCCGTGAGGGCGTCGCCGATCTCGTGGACCTTGGCCAGAACGGCGTCGTCCCCCTTGATGGCGAGCACCACGACCTGGGTGGGGGCGAGCCGGGGCGGGATCCGCAGACCGTTGTCGTCGCCGTGCATCATCACGAGGGCGCCGATCATGCGGGTGGTCGAGCCCCAGGAGGTCTGCCAGACCAGCTCCTGCTTGCCCTCCTTTGACAGGTACTGGGTGTGGAAGGCCCTGGCGAAGTTCTGGCCGAGTTCGTGGCTGGTGCCCAGCTGGAGGGCCTTGCCGTCGCCCATCATGCCTTCGAGCGTGAGGGTGTTGATGGCGCCGGCGAAGCGCTCCTGGGCTGTCTTGCGGCCCAGGACGACGTCCATCGCCAGGACGTCCCGCATGAAGTCCGCGTACACGTGCCGGTGGATGCGGGCCGCGAAGTCGCGGGCCTCCTCGTACGTGGCGTGCGCGGTGTGGCCCTCCTGCCAGAGGAACTCCGTGGTGCGCAGGAAGAGGCGGGGGCGCAGCTCCCAGCGGACGACGTTCGCCCACTGGTTGATGAGGAGGGGCAGGTCGCGGTAGCTCTGGACCCACTTCGCGAAGTACTCGTTGATGATCATCTCGGAGGTGGGGCGGACGACGGCGGGCTCTTCCAGCTCCTTGCCGCCGCCGTGCGTGACCACGGCGAGTTCGGGCGCGAACCCCTCGACGTGCTCGGCCTCCTTGTGGAGGTACGACTGCGGGATCAGGAGCGGGAAGTACGCGTTCTGGGTGCCCGTCTCCTTGATGCGGGCGTCCATGTCCTGCTGCATCCGCTCCCACAGGCCGTAGCCGTACGGTCGGATGACCATCGTGCCGCGCACCGGACCGTTGTCGGCCAGTTCGGCCTTGTTGACGATGTCCTGGTACCAGCGCGGGAAGTCCTCTGCCTGAGGCGTGAGAACGGGTGTCTTGGCCATGGCGCGCATGCTACGGCGCGATGACGCCCGCAAGGCAATGCATTTCCCCCGTACCGCCGCGCGCCGCAGGGACGCGCGCGGCGGCCGAAGGCCCTTGGGAACACCCCCTAGACGTGACGACGGATGCGGAGTTCTCTGGCATACGGGGGAACTGCGAGCGCACATGTACGGGGCGGGACGAACCGCAGGAACACGCCACAGCAGTAACTCTCGGCGGATTGGGGCGCTTTCGATGACACCTACGCTCGTGCAGCGGCACCTCCCCCACGCGGGGCGCGTGCCCCGCGTGGACCTGTGCGCACGCGCGCGTGACTGGGCGGAGATACAGGAACGGATGCTGGTCCCGCTCTACGAAGCGGTCTACGAACGACTGGAGGTCGGCGACGGGGCCGGCACCCGGCTTCTCGGCCTCGGCTGCGGCTCGGGGCTCGCCCTTTTGATGGCGGCGTCGCGGGGCGCGGCGGTCACGGGCGTCGAGGCGGCCGCGCCGGAGCGGCTCGCACTGGCCAGAGAGCGTCTCCAGGGCGAGACGCGGGGCACGCGCGCGCGTGGCGACACGCGACTGACCGAAGGGGGCCCCGAGGACGCGGCACAGCCGGACGATCCGCCGTACAACCTGATCACCGCGTTCCAGCCGGTCGGCTGCACGGCAGGCGACTCCGAGGGGCTCGGGGCGCTCCTTGAGTCGGCGTCGCCGTTCGCCGAGCGGGGTACTCCCGTGGTGCTGGCCGGCTGGGGTCCGCCGGAGCGGTGCGCGACGTCGTCGGTCCTGCGGGTCGCGACGAAGCTCGCCGATCCTCTGCGCAGTACGGGCAGTTGGCGGCCCGCGCTCCGCGACGACCTGGAGGAGGTCACACACCGGGCAGGGCTCAGGCCGGACGGCTCCGGCCGGGTCGCCTGTCCGTTCGGCTACGCGGACGTGGACAGCGCCGTGCGCGGGCTGCTGTCGACGGGGCTGTTCGACGCGGCGATCGGCGCGACGGACCGGTCCCAGGTCGAGAAGGAGATGACGGAGGCGCTGCATCCGCATCAGCGGCGGGACGGGACGGTATGGATGCCGAACGTGTTCCGCTACGTGATCGCGCGCACCCCGTGACGGGCCTCACTGGTCCGTCGCCGTCTCCTGGCCGTCCGTGTCCTGAGTTCCCTGAATCCGCTGCGTCCCCTGCGCCTCCTCGTCCTTGGTGAGGCGGATGACGCCGGCGACGCGGTAGGCCTCCGCCTCGTCGAGGGTCTCGTTCGCGAGGAGCGCCGCGGCCAGGGCGTCCAACTGGCCGCGGTGGTCGCGGAGTTTGGTGCAGGCCTCCTCGTAACACTCGTCGACGATGCGGCGCATCTCGTGGTCGATGGTGTCGAGGGTGTGCGGCGCGGCGGAGAGCCCGTACGCCTGCTGGGCGTCGCTCGGCAGGGCGGAGAGACGGCCGATGCGGTCGCTCATGCCCCAGCGGGCGACCATGCCGCGCGCGATGTTCGTGACCTGTTCGAGATCGTTCTCGGCTCCGGTGGTGACGACCCCGTATACGACGTCTTCGGCCGCCATGCCGCCGAGCGCGCCGATGATGCGGCCCCGCAGGTACTCCTCCGTGTAGGCGTATCTGTCGACGTCGGGCGTGGAGAGGGTGACGCCGAGCGCGCGGCCGCGCGGCACGATGGTGATCTTGCGGACGGGGTCGGCGCCGGGCTGGAGCATACCGAGCAGGGCGTGGCCGCTCTCGTGGTAGGCGGTGCGGCGGCGCTCCTCGTCCGGCATGACGAGGGGCCGTTCGGCGCCGAGCTGGACCTTTTCCAGCGCCTGGGAGAGGTCGCTCTGCGTCACCGCTTTCTGCTGGCGTTTGACGGCGAGGAGGGCGGCCTCGTTGGTGAGGTTGGCGAGGTCGGCACCGGTCATGCCCGGGGTCGTACGGGCGACCTGCAGCAGGTCCACGTCCGGGGCGAGCGGGATCTGCCGGGTGTGGATCTTGAGGATCGCCTCGCGGCCCCCGCGGTCGGGCGGGCTGACGCTCACGACGCGGTCGAAGCGGCCGGGGCGGGTGAGGGCCGGGTCGAGGACGTCCGCGCGGTTGGTGGCCGCGATGACGATGACGCCCTCGGATCCCGAGAAGCCGTCCATCTCGGTGAGGATCTGGTTGAGGGTCTGCTCGCGTTCGTCGTGGCCACCCATGGCGGAGCCGCCGCCGCGGGCCCGGCCGATGGTGTCGATCTCGTCGATGAAGATGATCGAGGGCGCCACCTTGCGGGCCTCGGCGAAGAGTTCGCGTACGCGCGAGGCGCCGACTCCGACGATCATCTCGATGAACTCGGAGGCGGACGCGGAGAAGAACGGGACACCGGCCTCGCCCGCGACGGCCCGGGCCAGGAGCGTCTTGCCGGTTCCCGGCGGGCCCGAGAGAAGGACGCCGCGGGGCATCTTCGCGCCCATCTCACGGTAGGCGTCGGGGTTCTTGAGGAAGTCGACGACGTCACTGAGCTCCCCCTGGACCTCGTCGATGCCGGCGACGTCCGCGAACGTGGTGCGCTGCATGCCGGGCTCGAGCTCGACCGGCTTGGGCGGCTGTTTGCGCCCGAGCATGCCTCCCCCCATGCCGCCGCCCATGCCCTGCCGCATCCGCCGCGCGATGAAGATCCACAGCACGACGAGCAGGAACATCGGGGCGAGCGAGATGAGGAGGTTGGCGAGGAAGCTGCGCTCCTGGACGACCGGTGAGGCCGTCACCACGACGTTGTGCTTCTCCAGATTCGCCCAGAGGTCGTCGTCCGCGAAGGACGGCCGCTGAGTCTTGAACTTGGTGTAGTTCTTGCTCGAGCTGTCACTGCCGTCGGGCGTTGGCTGCTCCTTCTTGAGCTGGCCCTGGATCGCGTCGCCCTTGGAGTAGATCTTGGTGACGTTGTTGTCGGCGACCTGCTTGCTGAACTCGGTGTACGAGATCGTCGGCTCGTTGCCCTTGCTGAAGAACGACAGCACGAGGTTGGCGATGACGTAGACGATCAGGGCGGTGAGGATGAGACCGCCCCAGCCGCCCGGCATCTTCTTCCTGGGCGGCTTCGCGGGCTGTGGAGGCGGGGCTCCCTCGGAGCGCCACGGCTGGTCGGTGCGGTCGCGCGGGGGTACGGGGTTGGCCACGCTTGCTCTCCTCCTGCCGTCACGCCTCCCGCCCATGACCGCACACATCCGGGACCCTTGCCAGTATCCAGAATCCTGATTACTGTCCGATCCGTGAACGGTTTCGACGAGCGCTTCCTTACGCGCAACGGCCTCGCGGCCCGCCAGCTCGCGGTCCTGCTGCTCAATCACGAGCCCGACACACGGCTGCCCCGGGTCCGCGACTTCGCCGAGGAACTGGGATGCGGAAACGGCACCGTTCAGGCCGCCCTGCGGCTCCTGGAGGAGTCCGGAGCCATCGAGACCGCCGCGCGCGGCCACCTGGGCACCTTCCTGGTCCGCTCCGAGCGCTCCGTACTGTGGCGCCTCTCCGGCCTCGGCACCCTGCTCGCCGCAATGCCCCTGCCCTACTCCCGCCGCTACGAGGGCCTGGCCACCGGCTTGCGTACGGCCTTCGAGGAGGCGGGCACCCCCTTCGCGATCACGTTCATGCGCGGCGCCGGCGCCCGGACCACCGCCCTGCTCGAAGGCAAGGTCGACCTCGTGGTTCTCTCGCGGTTCGCCGCCGACCGGCTGATCGAGGAGCATCCGGTGGAGCTGGTCGCCGACCTGGGCCCGGCCACGTACGTCGGAGCGCACGGGCTGCTGCTGCGCGAGGGCGCCTCGCTCGACGCGCCCGGCCTGCGGGTCGCCGTGGACCACACCTCCGAGGACCAGCGGATGCTCGCCGAGCGCGCGTTCGCCGGGCGCACCGACATCGAGTGGGTCGAGTCCTCGTACATGCAGCTGCGGGACCTGTTCGCGCAGAACCTGGCCGACGCGACCGTCTGGAATCTCGACGAGGCCCAGGGCCGGATAGGGATGGGCGGGGAGGTGCTGCCGCTGGGCGACGAGGTCACCCGCGATCTGTCCCTGCGCAACTCCAGTGCGGCCATCATCGGCAGGACCGAGGGCGCGAAGGCACTCTCCGCGGTGCGGGACGCGGTCGACCTGTCGACCGTGACATCACTGCAGGCCGAGGTGTTGCGGGGCGAGCGCGTGCCGTCGTACTGAACCGGCGGGGGTGGCACCCGGAGGATTCGGCCGCCGCCTGCGAGCTGAATATCCAGAATCCTGATTATTGTCGAATTGTCGTGGAGTCAGGAAGGAGATCCCATGGACGGCCAACTCGCCCTCCGCATCCGGCTGTTCCGCGAAGGCGGCCAGGTCAGGCCCGAGGTCGCCGACTTCGTGACCGCCGAGCTCACCGCCCTCGCGGAACGCGGAAACGAGGTCACCGAGCAGACCGCCGGCATGCTCACCAGCCATCTGATGATGGCGCTGACCCGGCTCGTCGACGGGGAGCCGATCGAGCAGTTCCTCACCGACGAACAGGTGGCCGCGGAGCTGGCCGGCCACCCCCGGGCCGTGGCCGGCGCCCGCGAGGTCGCCGCCCGCGCCCGCGAACAGCTCGGCGCCACCCTGCCCGACTCCGAAGTCAACTTCCTTGCCATGCATCTTGCGGTGCTGGCGGGACATCCATCACCCGACTCCCCACCCCCAAGGACCACTCCATGACAAAGATCCTCACCGGCGGCGTCGGCAAGGTCGAGGTCGTCGGGACCGTCAAGGCGCTCGCTCTCGACGGCGTGGACATCGTCGTCTCCAGCGACATGGACGCCGCGATGAAGCTCCGCGTGGGCCAGGCCGACTTCTACCTCGGCACCTGTCACACCGGCGCCGGCGCCTCGCTCGGCGTCCTCGTCGGGCTCATGGGCCGGCCCGCGTGCCACACCTTCGGGCGTTCCGTACCGACCGAGGACGAGGTCGACTCCCTGCTCGACCAGGGCAAGAAGGTCTTCGGCTTCTCCATGGACCAGATCGACGTCATCGCCCCCCTGATCGCCCGCGCCATCGCCGCGCGCGCCTGATCACACCAGGCACCTCCGCCCCGGGCACGAAGGAGATCCCGTGAGCCCCGTGAACACCACACTCGCCGCCGGTGCGAACCTCGACTTCTCTCTGGCGCAGCAGTTGACCGTGATCGCGCTCTGCGCGCTGACCGCGTTCATCTCGCACATGGCACTGGCCGTCTTCAACGACGGTGTACGCCCGTTCATGCTGGACTTCATCCAGGGCCGGTCGACCCGCAGCGCCACCACCGCGGTCTCCTTCGGGCTCTCCGCCGGGTTCATCTTCGGGCTCGGCGCGCCGATGGCCCTGTCCACCGGGGTGCTCAACCCGTGGCTGCTGTTCCTGCCCACGGACATCCTCGGGCTGCTCGCCCCGAAGAAGTGGCTCGCGCCGATCCTGGGCGGTGCCTGGGGCGCCGTCGTCGTGTTCGGCCTGAACGGCGCGAACGACGTGGCCCACGACCTGCCGGTCGACTTCCTCACCGCGATGCAGCAGATGTCGACGCCGATCCTCTTCCTGTTCACGCTGTTCCCGGTGCTGGCGATCACCAAGCAGTTCGGACGTCGGTGGGGCGGCGTCGCGGGCGTCCTCGAACTGGCCCTGGTCGTGATGACCATGAAGATCTGGCCCAACATGTTCGCGGGCGCGCTCGCCATGGCGGTCGGTGTCCTGATGCTCATCGGCCTCGCGGTCGCCAAGGACGTCCGGGAGCGCAAGGCCGCGCGGGCCGAGGGCGGCGGCGTCGAGGAAGTGGTCCTCGCGGACGACCCCATGGCGTCGCTGTTCAGCGCCAGCGCGGCGAGACTGCGCACGTTCCTGCCGCTGTTCATGGTGCTCGGAGCGGGTGTCTGTGTGCTCGCGCAGATGCACATATTCGGCGGTGGTGAGGCCACCAGCTTCCTGATCGCCAAGGGGCACTACAGCGAGGCCGCCCAGGTGGACTTCTACCGGGTGTTCGGCTTCATCCCGCTGATCGCGACGACCGCGCTCGCCTCGGGGGCGTACGGCATCGCGGGCTTCACGCTCGTCTACCCCATCGGCTATCTGCTGCCGAACCCGTTCCTCGCGGCCATCGTCGGCGCGGCCGTCTTCGCCGTCGAGGTGCTCGCCCTCTCCTACATCGGCAGGTTCCTCGGCAAGCTGCCGAGCGTGCGCGACTCGTCGGAGCATCTGCGCAGCGCCATCACCGACACGCTCCAGCTGGCGATCCTCTTCGGTTCGCTGATGGCCGCCAACGCCATGGGCGCCGGTCTCGGCATCCTCGTCGTCGGCGGGCTCTACCTGCTGAACGAGGCGATGGGCCGGCCGGTCGTACGGATGGCGGCCGCTCCCGCAGCGGTGATCGTCGGCGGCATCCTGCTCAACCTCCTGTACTGGCTCGACCTGTTCACCCCGATCAAGAGCTGAGGCCGGGTCCGTACGCCAGGAAGGAAACCCACCGCACCATGCACACCCCGCCCCTCCTCCGCACCGTCACCGGCCCGCTCCCCGCAACCGCCGTACGCGGCCCGGCCCTGGCCCACGAGCATCTGGTGCTCGACCTCGACCGGCACGGCAACGGTGCAGCGGTCCTCGACGCCGAGGAGCACGGACCGGCCGTCACGGGCGAACTGGCCGCCCTGCGCGAGGAGTTCGGCCTCTCCCTGGTGATCGAGCTGACCTGCCGCGGCATGGGGCGCGACCCGCGCGCCCTGGCCCGGATCTCCCGGGATGCGCAGGTCGCCGTCGTCGCGGCCACCGGCTGGTACTACGAGCCGTTCCACACGCCCGAGCTGGCCGGCGCGGAGGTCGGGCAGCTGGCCGACTCGCTGGTCCGCGAGATCGACGGCGGTCTCGGCGCGAGCGGCGTCCGGCCGGGCGTGCTCGGCGAGGTCGGCAGCCACGGTGACGTGCCCGGCGAGCCGGAGTCGCGTGCGCTGCGGGCGGCGGCGCGGGCCGCCGTCGCCACCGGCCTGTCGGTCGCCACGCACGCGCAGCTCGGCCGCGGCGGTCTCGCCCAGCTGGAGCTGCTCACCGGCGAGGGCCTCGTCCCGCACCGGATCTCGGTCGGCCACCAGGACCTCCTCGACGATCCGGCCGTGCACAAGGAGCTGGCCGCGAGCGGCGCGTACGTCGCGTTCGACACGGTCGGCAAGGAGGGCTACCAGAGCGACGACGTCCGGCTGCGGCTGCTGCTCGCCCTCCTGGAGGCCGGCTACGCCGACCGTGTCCTGCTCAGCTGCGACATCTCGCGCCACGGCTATCTGGAGCGCGAGGGCGGTCAGGGTTACGGGCATCTGTTCCGGTCGTTCCTGCCCCGGGCCCGTGCCGTGGGCGTGGACGACGGCCTGGTGGACCTGATGACGCGCCGCAATCCGCTGCGCTTTTTGACCGGCGCGAGCGCGGAGGAGATCTGACGATGACGCCCACCCACTCGGCCGCACCCGCGCTCCCCGAGACCTTTCCGCTCGCCACGGTCCCGGTCGACGAGGCGATGGCCCGGCAGTTCCGCCTGATCGAGTGCACCACCGCGCACTTCTCCGGCGAGGAACTGTTCAGCGCCGACGCGGGCGTCGTGCCGGGGCTCGGCCGGCCCCGCACGACCGCCAAGGCCGAGGCGGTGCTCGCCGACTTCTTCGGGGCCGAGGACGCCGCGTTCGTCCAGGGCGCGGGCACGGGGGCGATCCGTGCCGCGCTGAACGCCGCGGTGAGCGCGGGTGACCCGCTGCTGATCCACCGGGCACCGGTGTACCGGACCACCGAGGTCACGCTGCGCGGCATCGGCGTCCGTACCGAAGAGGTCGACTTCAACGACCTGGGCGCGCTGCGCGAGGCCCTCGCGTCGGGGCGCTTCCGGTGGGCGTACGTCCAGCACACCCGCCAGCGGCTCGGCGACTCGTACGACCCGGGCGAGGTGCTCGCCGCCTGCCGGGCGGCCGGAGTGCGCACGGTCGTCGACGACAACTACGCCGTGCTGCGCGTGCCCTTCTCGGGCGTCGAACTCGGCGCGGACGCCTCCTGTTTCTCGCTGTTCAAGCTGCACGGGCCCGAGGGCGTGGGCATCGTCGTCGGGGCGCGTGACCTCGTCGGGCGGGTCCGCGCGGACAACTACTCGGGCGGCGGCCAGGTCCAGGGTCATCAGGCGCTTGACGTGCTGCGCGCCCTGACGCACGTGCCGGTGATGTGGGCGGTGCAGTCGCGGGTGGGCGCCCAGGTCGCCGGGCGGCTCGCCGCCGGTGAGGTGCCCGGGGTCGCCGAGGTGCGGCTCGCGAACGCCCAGGACCGGTGTCTGCTCGTGCGTCTCGACCGACCCGTCGCGCGTGAACTCCCCGCTGTCGCCGCCCGGTTCGGCGCCGCGCCCTATCCCGTCGGCGCCAACTCCCGTTACGAGATCGCGCCGCTGTTCTACCGCATGTCCAGCTCGTCCCTCGACGACTCCCCCGGGCTCGCGGACTGGACGGTGCGGATCAACCCGATGCGGGCGGGCGCCGACCTCGTGATCGACATCCTGCGCCGCTCCCTCGACGTACTGAAGCACCACGCAAAGGACGACTGACCGTGTTCCTCGACAGTCTGCGCACCCGCAACCCGGAGCTCGTCGACGCCGCGGCCGACCTCCACCGGCGGGGCGCGATCCCGCCCGACACGTACGTCATGGATCTCGACGCGGTCGAGTCGAACGCCGCGCTGCTCGCCGCCGAGGCGGACCGGCTCGGGCTCACCCTCTGGTTCGTCGTGAAGCAGCTCGGCCGCAACCCCGAGCTGATCAGGGCGATCGCCCGGCACATCCCGAAGTACGCGGCCATCGACGCGCAGGAGGCCCGCACCCTGCACGCGGCGGGCGCCCAGGCGGGAAACCTCGGCCACCTCGTGCAGATCCCGCGCCGCTCGCTCCCCGAGATGCTGGCCCGGCGTCCGGAGACCGTGACCGTCTTCGACATCGACAACGCCCGCGCGGTCTCGGACGCGGCCCGCGCACAGGGCTTCGTCCAGGACGTCCTCGTGCGCCTCGAAGGGGCCGAGGGTGCGGTCTATCCCGGGCAGGAGGGCGGCGTTCCGCTCGGCGCGCTCGACGACTTCGCGGCAGCCGCCGAGGAGTTGCCCGGGGTACGGATCGCGGGCGTCACCGCGTTCCCGTGCGTCCTGTGCGACCCGGCGACGGGCACGCCACGCCCCACCGCCAATTTCGAACTCGCCGTCAAGGCAAGGGAGTTGCTCACCTCACGCGGGCACGAAGGCCTGAAGCTGAGCGCCCCGAGCGCCACCTCCATGGCCAGCCTCCCGCTCCTCGCCGGGCACGGCGCGACCCACGGCGAGCCGGGCCACTCGCTCACCGGGACCACGCCCCTGCACGCCCGCGACGCCGGCCAGCCCGAGAAGCCCGCGTACGTCTACGTCACCGAGGTCGCCCACACCCTCGCCGACGGCCGGCCCGCCGTGTTCGGCGGCGGTTTCTACCCCCGCGCGCACATCGGTTCGGCGCTGCTGCCCCGCACGGGCCGGCGCCTTGCGGTGCAGGACGCGCCCGCGGAGAACATCGACTACTACCGGCTGCTCGACGCGCCCGCCCCCGGCCGCGCCGTCGCGGCGGGCGACACGGCGCTGCTCGCGTTCCGCACACAGATCTTCGTGACCCGCTCGACGGTCGCGGTGGTGGCGGGCCTGTCGTCCGGGTCCCCGCGCCTGACCGGCCTGTACGACGCGCAAGGAAGGGCCCTGTGAGAGCCAAGACCGTCGTCGTCGTCGTCGACGGATTCGGTGTCGGCGCCATGCCGGACGCGGGGGCCCTGCGCCCCGGCGACCTGGCGGCGGACACCTGCGGGCATGTGCTCGACCGGTGCCGCGAGGCGTTCGGACGCCCGCTGCGGCTGCCCGCGCTCGGTGCGCTCGGGCTCGGCCTGGTCCATCCGCACCCGGACCTCGCGCGGCGCACCCATCTGCCGGTCGCGGCGGGCCGGGCCGGGCTCGGCTACCCCGGCGCGGACACGTACGCGGGTCACCACACGATGATGGGCGCCGACTTCAGCCAGGTGACGGTGGCGCGGCTCGGCGACCACCTCGACGAGGTGACGACAGCCCTGGAGACCGCGGGCCACCGGGTCGAACTCCTCGACGACAGGTCCCTGTTGGTGGTCGACGGGGTTGTTCTCGTGCACGACAACCTGGAGGCCGACCCGGGTATCAACTGGAACGCCTCGGGCCGCCTCGACGATCTGGGCTTCGACGGGATCCTCTCCATCGCGCGCACGGTGCGCGCGGTGGCGCCCGTCGCGCGGGTGATCGCAGTGGGCGGCCACGCGAGCGGGCCGCTCTCCGACTTCGTACGCAATGGGGACGGTGGCACGGTCGGTCTCGACACCCCGGCGAGCGGCTTCTACCGCAACGGCGGCCTTGAGGTGCGGCATCTCGGCGCGGGCCTCGACCACACGCGGCAGCTGCCGGACCTGGCGGCGCGGGCCGGGATTCCCGTCACGCTCGTCGGGAAGGCCGCGGACATCCTGGCCTGCGACGACGCGGTGCGGCGCCCGGCGGTGCCGACCGCGGACGTGCTCGCGCACACACTGGAAGCCGTCCGCGCGGAGGGCGACGCGCTGGTCGTGGCCAATGTGCAGGAGAGCGATCTGGCCGGGCACCAGCAGGACGTGGAGCGTTACGGGCACGTCCTGGAGCAGGTCGACGCGGGGCTCGCGGCGCTCGTCTCCCTGCTCGACGCGGACGGCGACCGGCTGATCGTGACCGGCGACCACGGGAACGACCCGACGATCGGCCACGCCTTCCACACCCGGGAGTTCGTGCCGGTGCTCGTCCACCGCCCGGGCGCGGCAGGTGTCGAGCTGCTGCCGGACGCGGGCAGCCTGGCGGACGTGGGCGCGACGGCCGCGGCGGCGCTCGGCCTCGATCCGGCGGGGCTCGCGAACGGCACGAAGATCAGTCGGGCGGCGGCGCGGGCCGCCTGACCCGCCCATGCGTAAGGGGCGCCCGCAATGGCGGGCGCCCCTTACGCATGTCTACGAAGTGGCCGGTCAGCCCATGAACTTCTTGAACTCGTCGGGCAGTTCGAAGTTCTTGTCCTGGTCGGCGGCGGGCAGACCGAACGCGTTGCCGCTCTGGCCGGCGGCCTCGCGGCGCGCGGCCTCTTCCTCTTCCTGCTGCTTGCGCTTCATCGGGTTGCCGGAGCGCTGCTTGCCCTTGGCCTGCTTCTGCTTCTTCTTCTGCCGGCCGGGGCCGCCGCCCATGCCCGGCATCCCGGGCATCCCCGGCATGCCGCCGCCCTGCGCCATGCGGGACATCATCTTGCGGGCCTCGAAGAACCGCTCGACGAGGTTCTTCACCGCGCTGACCTCGACGCCCGAACCACGGGCGATACGGGCACGGCGCGAGCCGTTGATGATCGTGGCGTCCGCGCGCTCGGCCGGGGTCATCGACTTGATGATGGCGGCCGTGCGGTCGACGTCACGCTCGTCGAGGTTGTTGATCTGGTCCTTCATCTGCGCCATGCCGGGCAGCATCCCGAGCAGCTTGGAGATGGAGCCCATCTTCCTGACCTGCTCCATCTGGGCCAGGAAGTCGTCGAGCGTGAAGTCCTGGCCCTTCTTGGAGGCCAGCTTGGAGGCCATCTTCTCGGCCTCCTGCTGCGAGAAGGTCTGCTCGGCCTTCTCGATCAGCGTGAGCATGTCGCCCATGCCGAGGATGCGGGACGCCATGCGGTCCGGGTGGAACGCGTCGAAGTCGTCCAGCTTCTCGCCGTTCGAGGCGAACATGACCTGGCGGCCGGTGACGTGCGCGATCGACAGGGCGGCACCACCACGGGCGTCACCGTCGAGCTTGGAGAGCACCACGCCGTCGAAGCCGACGCCGTCACGGAAGGCCTCGGCGGTGTTGACCGCGTCCTGACCGATCATGGCGTCGACGACGAAGAGGACCTCGTCGGGCGAGACGGCGTCGCGGATGTCCGCGGCCTGCTGCATCAGCTCCTGGTCGATACCCAGGCGGCCGGCGGTGTCGACGATGACGACGTCGTACTGCTTCTGCCGGGCGAACTCGATGGAGTCCTTGGCGACCTGGACCGGGTCGCCCACGCCGTTGCCCGGCTCGGGGGCGTAGATGCCGACGCCGGCGCGCTCGGCGACGACGGACAGCTGGTTCACGGCGTTCGGGCGCTGGAGGTCACAGGCGACGAGCAGCGGCGCGTGGCCCTGCCCCTTCAGCCAGTGGCCGAGCTTTCCGGCGAGGGTCGTCTTACCGGCACCCTGGAGACCCGCGAGCATGATCACGCTGGGCGGGTTCTTGGCGAACCGCAGGCGCCGGGTCTCGCCGCCGAGGATGCCGATGAGCTCCTCGTTGACGATCTTGATGACCTGCTGGGCGGGGTTCAGCGCCTGGGAGACCTCCGCGCCGGCCGCACGCTCCTTGACCTGCTTGATGAAGGCGCGGACGACGGGCAGGGCCACGTCCGCTTCGAGCAGGGCGATACGGATCTCGCGCGCCGTGGCGTCGATGTCCGCCTCGCTGAGGCGCCCCTTGCCGCGGAGGTTCTTGAATGTCGCTGCGAGGCGGTCGGAAAGAGTGTCGAACACGGCGGTCGCGAATCCTCGGGTTGAAGGGCGGGCGGACAGGTCGTCCTCCAGGGTATCCGGAGGTGTCCAGTGGGGTCTCCACCCCATTCGTACGAAGCGCTCCCGAGGCCGTACGAAGCGCCCCGGGGAGACCGGCGCCACAAAAAGCCGGTCTCCCCGTCGGCCTCACTACCCCCGCAGCGCCCCTTCCAGCGCGCCCGCCACCGCGGCCGCGGCCGCCGCGGGCAGCGGTGTTCCCTCGGCGCCCGTGACATAGAACGCGTCGACCGCGTTCGCCCCGAGGGTCGACACATGCGCGGACCGCACCCGTACGTCCGCCGTCTCGAGCGCCCGGCCGATGCGGTGCAGCAGGCCCGGTGCGTCCTGTGCCCGCACCTCGATCACCGTCGCGTGCCGCGAGGCGGCGGGGGCGACCGTCACCCGGGGCGGCGGCGCGACGGTGCCGCGCCGCCGCGGATAGGCGGCGTCCCGCTCGGCGAGCCGGGCGGCGATGTCCAGGGAGCCGTCGAGGGCCCGTACGAGATCCGCGCGCAGCCGTGCGGCCTGGGGCAGGGACCCGTACTCGGCGGCGACCCTCCAGTCGAGGAGCAGGACCGAGCCCGGCATCTGAGCGGGCAGGTCGAGGGCCCGCAGCTCCGCCGTGCGGACCGTGAGCCGGTGCATGGCGAGCACCCCGGCGACGGCGGGCAGCACGCCGGGCTGGTCGGGGACGGCGATCAGCAGTTCGACGCCGAGGGGCTCCGGATCGGCGGGCGCGGCCTCGGTGCCCTCCGCGTCCCGGTCTGCGGGGGCCTCGGTCTGCGCGCGCAGGGACAGCACCGGGCCGCCCGTGCGGAAGGCCTCGACGGCCAGCCGCTCCTGTTCGGCGGTCGGCTCGGCCGCGGCGGGGCCGTCGCCGTCGCCGGGGTCCTCCCCCGCGAGGACGGCGGCGACCCGCTTGACCAGGTCGGTGACGAGAGACCCGCGCCACGAGGACCAGGCCGCGGGCCCGGTGGCGAGCGCGTCCGCCTCCGTCAGGGCATGCAGCAGTTCGAGCGTCCCCACGGACCCGACCGCGTCCGCGACGGCCCGCACCGTCGCCGGGTCGTCCAGATCGCGCCGCGTCGCCGACTCGATGAGCAGCAGATGGTGGCGTACGAGGGTGGCGACGACGGCGACGTCCGCACGGTCGAAGCCGATGCGCGCGGCCACGTCCTTCGCGATGATCTCGCCGGCCACGGAGTGGTCGCCGGGCCAGCCCTTGCCGATGTCGTGCAGGAGCGCGGCGACGAGCAGCAGGTCGGGGCGGCCGACGCGGCGCGTGAGTGCGGCGGCGCGCACGGCGGTCTCGACGAGGTGCCGGTCGACCGTCCAGGTGTGCACGGCGTTGCGCTGGGGCCTGCACCGCACCCGCTCCCAGTCGGGCAGCAGCCGCGTGATCAGGCCCTCGGCCTCCAGCGCCTCCCAGACCTCGACGGTCGGCCGGCCCGCGCCGAGCAGCGTCACGAGCTGCTCGCGGGCCTCGGCGGGCCACGGCGTGGGCAGCGGGCGCGCGGCGGCGGCCATCCTGCGGACGGCGTGCAGGGACAGCGGCAGCCCGGCCTGGGCGGCGGCCGCGGCGGCGCGCAGCGGCAGCACGGGGTCGCGCTCGGGCCTGGCCGCGCGGGCGAGGACCGCCTCGCCCTCCTGCTCGACGACGCCCTCGGCGAGCGGCGACCGCTCGGTGGCGGGCTTGCTCCCGCCGCCGAGCATGGTGCGCAGCCGCGGCCGCACGGCCCGCGACCTGAGCACGCGCCCCACCTCGCGCCAGGTGACGTCACTGGCGTACGACACGGTGCGCGCGGCCTCGTAGACCTGGCGGAGCAGGGTGTCGGCGTCGAGGAGGCCGAGTTCCGCTGCGACCTGGTCCTGTTCCTGGAGGGCGAGGCGGTCGGTGGCGCGGCCGGTGGCCAGGTGCAGGGCGTCCCGTACGTCGAGGAGTCTGCGCCGCGCGTCGGCGAGGCCCTCCCTGGGGGCGTCGGCGAGCCATGACGCGGCGACGGCGCGCAGCGCGGTGACGTCCCTGAGGCCGCCCCTGGCCTCCTTGAGGTCGGGTTCGAGCAGGTACTGCAACTCGCCCTGGCGTTCGGCCCGTTCGTCGCACAGGTCACGCAGTTCGGGCAGGCGTTTGAGTGCCTGGTTGCGCCAGTCGGCGAGGACGGCGGTGCGCAGGCCCACCGTCAGGCCGAGGTCGCCGGCGATGTGCCGGGCGTCGAGGAGGCCGAGCTGCACCTTGAGGTCCTCGCCCGCCGTCTTGCGCGCCTCCGCCGGAGTACGGACGGAGTGGTCGAGGGCGAGCCCCAGGTCCCATACGGGGTACCAGACGCGGTCCGCGAGGGAGGCGATGGCGCCGGGGCCGGCGCTGCCGTCGTGCAGGAGCAGCAGGTCGAGGTCGCTGCGCGGGGAGAGCTCCCCGCGCCCGTAGCCGCCGACGGCGACGAGTGACACCCCTGACAGCTCGCGCGCCCCGTCGGTGAACAGTTCGGCGAGCCAGTCGTCGGTCAGCCCGGCGAGGGCAGAACGGCGCGGCGGCCCGGACTGCGCCTCGTCCTGGAGGAGGCGCAGCCGGGCCGCCGCATAGCCGCTGGGTGCTGAATCGTCGTCGTCCGCTTTTCCGGTCTGCACATCCACACTCGTCACCCAGCGACTCCTCTGTTGCGTTTACAGCGCGTCCGGCCCGCGCTCACCGGTGCGGACCCTGACGGCGGTCTCCACCGGGACGGCCCAGACCTTGCCGTCCCCGATCTTGCCGGTCCTGGCGGCCTTGACCACGACATCGATGAGCTGTTCGGCGTCGTCGTCCTCCACGAGGACCTCTATGCGGATCTTCGGCACGAGGTCGACGGTGTACTCGGCGCCGCGGTAGACCTCGGTGTGACCGCGCTGGCGGCCGTATCCGCTGGCCTCGGTGACGGTCAGGCCCTGGATGCCGAAGGCCTGGAGGGCTTCCTTGATCTCGTCGAGCCGGTGCGGCTTGACGACCGCCGTGATGAGCTTCATGCGTCCACCTTCTTGGTCTGCGCTGCTGCCTCGTCGACGCGTCCGGAGCCCGGGCCCGGCGCCGCCGAGCGCAGGACCGTGCCGCCGCCCGCGCCGCTGAAGTCGTACGCGGTCTCGGCGTGCTCGACCTGGTCGATGCCGGAGACCTCGTCGTCCTCGCTGACCCGCATGCCGATCGCCTTGTCGATCAGGAAGGCGAGGATCGCGGAGGCGACGAGCGAGTACGCGAGGACCGCGCCGACGCCCGCGAGCTGCTTCCACAGCTGGGTCAGGCCGCCGCCGTAGAAGAGGCCCTGCGCGTCGGACTGGCCGCCGCCGGTGGCGAAGAAGCCGATGAGGAGCGAGCCGATGACTCCGCCGACGAGGTGGACGCCGACGACGTCGAGCGAGTCGTCGTAGCCGAACTTGTACTTGAGGCCGACGGCCATGGCGCACAGGACACCCGCGACGACGCCGATGGCGATCGCGCCGAGGGGCGAGCAGGAGCCGCCGGACGGGGTGATCGCGACGAGGCCCGCGACCGCGCCGGACGCGGCGCCGAGGGTGGTGAACGCGCCGTGCCGGATCTTCTCGTAGATCAGCCAGGCGAGCATGGCGGCGGCGGTGGCGACCTGCGTGTTGACGAACATCAGCGCGCCGACACCGTCGTCGTTGCCGAGCCACGAGCCCGCGTTGAACCCGAACCAGCCGAACCACAGCAGACCGGCGCCGAGCATCACCAGCGGCAGCGAGTGGGGCCGCATCGGGTCCTTCTTGAAGCCGACGCGCTTGCCGATCACGAGGATCACACCGAGAGCGGCCGCACCCGCGTTGATGTGGACCGCGGTGCCGCCGGCGAAGTCGATGACGCCGAGGTCGAACGCCCAGCCGCCGGTGCCCCAGACCCAGTGCGCGACGGGGAAGTACACGAGCGTCGCCCACAGGGTGATGAACAGCGCCCAGGCGCTGAACTTCACACGGTCGGCGAGCGCGCCGCTTATCAGGGCGGGCGTGATGATCGCGAACATCAGCTGGAACACGGCGAAGACGTAGACCGGGATGGTGTAGCCGTCCCACAGCTGCGTCAGGCCGATGCCGCTGAGCCCGACGTAGTCCGAGGACCAGCCGATCAGGCTGCCGTGGTCGGTGCCGAAGGCGGCGGAGAAGCCGTAGAGAACCCACAGGATCGTGACGATCCCGAGGCTGATGAAGCTCATCATCAGCATGTTCAGGGTGGACTTGACGCGGACCATGCCTCCGTAGAAGAAGGCGAGTCCGGGCGTCATGATCATCACCAGGGCGGAACAGATCAGCATGAACCCTGTATTGGCGGCAGACAGCGTGGGCGTGTCTGCGGCAAGCGTGATGCCTGGGGGCATCGGCGTCTCCTCGTCGTTGGTACGGCCCCGTGCGGGCGAAGCCTGTGCGGTCAAGAGGGGCGGGCCGGTTATGCGCCAAGAGAATGGTGCAGCGCCGTTTCCGTGGACGCCCCTCGATGTTTCGCCGCAGTGACGAAGAGGTCGTGCGTGTTACGCGTCAATGAACTGCCTGATACGGGGTGAGGCGATCGTTATCGTGACGCAACCAACAAAGACCGGCCGCGGCGGCCATCCGGTTGACCTGGCAATGGGGGAGCCGAGTCGGGCAGTCCGGGAGGGCCGGCCGCGGCCGGGGACAAGGGTTCAGACCGCTTCGGCGGTCTCCGGCAGATGGATCGCGAGCTGTTCGGTGAGGTGCGTGACCTCGGCGACGTCCCCGAACTCACGGACCGCGGTGTCCACGGTCTTGCGGATACGGGTGTTGACCCGCTCGGAGCGCACCTTCTTGGCGATGACCATGGCCTGCTCGGCCAGCACCGTGGACTGCTCGGGCTCGCGCTGGAGCAGATGCACCGTGGCCATCCCGATCAGGTTCAGCGCGTACGACCGCTGGTGCTCGGAGTCCTTCTCGAAGAGCTCGACGGCGCGCCGCATGACGGGCTCGGCCATCGAGGCGTACGTGGGGCTGCGGCCCGCCACATAGGCGAGGTCGCGGTACGAGTGGGAGTTCTCGCCGTGCAGCTCGGCCTCGGAGAAGAAGCGGATCCAGTCGGGGTCCGGGTCGTCCCAGTCGTCGGCGTCGTGGAAGGTCTCCTCGGCCATCCGGACGGCCCGCTTGCACTTGCCGGGCTGCCCGATGTTCGCGTAGGCGCGGGCCTCCATCGCATACAGCATGGCCTGCGTGCGCGGACTGGCGCAGTCGCGGCTGCCGTACTGCGCGAGATGGACGAGTTCCAGCGCGTCGTCGGGCCGGCCGAGGTGGATCATCTGCCGGCTCATGCTGGACAGGACGTACGAGCCGAGCGGCTTGTCGCCGGCTTCCTTGGCCGCGTGCAGGGCGAGGACGAAGTACTTCTGGGCGGTGGGCTGGAGGCCCACGTCGTAGCTCATCCAGCCCGCCAGCTCGGCCAGCTCGGCCGCGACTTTGAAGAGCCGCTTCGTCGTGGCCGCCGGCTGGGGCTCCTGGAGCAGGTCGGTCACCTCGTGCAGCTGGCCGACGACGGCCTTGCGGCGCAGCCCGCCACCGCACTGCGCGTCCCACTGCCGGAACATGACCGTCGTCGACTCCAGGAGGTCGAGCTCCGGCTTCGAGAGCCGGTTCCCGCGGCGCAGGGCCGCCGGGTCGGGCTCCGCCGCCGACGTCCCGGGCGTGGGCACGAGCCAGCGCTGCATGGGCTCGATGAGCGCGGGGCCCGCGGAGAGCGCGAGGGCGCTGCCGAGGAATCCGCGGCGCGCCAGCATCAGGTCACTGCGGGAGAACTCACCGATCAGCGCCACCGTCTGCGGACCCGTCCAGGGCAGGTCGACGCCGGACACGGAGGGCGACTGGTGCGCGGCGCGCAGGCCGAGGTCCTCGACCGCGACGACGCAGCCGAAGCGCTCGGAGAACAGCTCGGACAGGATCCGCGGGATCGGCTCGCGCGGGTTCTCGCCGTCGAGCCAGCGGCGCACGCGCGAGGTGTCCGTGGAGATGTGATTGGCGCCCAACTGCCGTGCCCGGCGGTTCACTTGGCGCGCCAGCTCGCCCTTCGACCAGCCGCTGCGCAGGAACCACGAGCTCAGCAGCTCATTGGGGCGCTTCTCAGCGTTCGTCACGCTTCCGTCGCTGCCGCCCACTGGAACGCCCCCATCCCTGAAGCCACCTCTTCGCCACCCCGCTGCTGCGGGGTGCGATGTGCGTCAAGCCCTACCAGCATGCCGTCAACTGCGGCCGCCCGTCCGGTGGTTGTCACTCCTCGAACAGGAAACCGACTTGCCTCCGGCATACCCAAGAGTGCTCACATCCCAGGGGCTTGTGTACTGAAAGTAACCCTACGATCACCCCTCCGGCCATGGCGAACCCGGAAACGCCACCATTCGCCACCCCTTCGAATGAACTAGGCGGGCGCCACACACGATTCACTTGACATAGGACGGCTGAAAGTGGGCGGAGCGGTGTACGCCGGGGCGTGCGGCACCGGGCGCACCACCCCCCGAAGCTACCGAACGCCGCCCCGAGCCGGCGGTTCACGGCCCCATGGAAGCAGAGGGTCACGATCCGATTCCGTCTCGTAACCACCGGTGCGCAGGACCCGTTGGAGGGGGCATGGGCTTCACGATCGGCGGCAGCCGCGGGATTCTCGACATCCGGTCCGGTGCGCGGCGCCGCGGCCGCACTGCAGGCCGCGCGTCGGACTGCACCACGGTGGCCGAGTTCACCGGACTCTGGGGCTGGGAGGCGGTGCCGGGAGCACGCGCCTCGGAGGGCGCCTGCTCGTGCGGCAGGGCGGACTGCATCCAACCCGGCGCCCATCCCATCGACCACGCGCCGACCGTCCCGGCGGGGGCCACGCTCGACGAAGCGACCGAGATCTGGGACCAGTTCCCCGGTGCCGCGGTGATGCTGCCCGTCGGCGGCGCGTTCGACATCATCGACGTACCCGAGTCGGCCGGCCGTCGCGCGCTCGTCCGCCTGGAGCGGATGGGCCTGCCGCTCGGCCCCGTGACGGCGACGCCCGAGGGACGCGCCCACTTCTTCGTCGCACCGGGCTCCGCCGCCGAACTCGGCTCACTGCTCTACCGGATGGGCTGGGACGACGCGGCCCTCGACCTGCACGCGCTCGGCCCCGGCACCCACATCACCGCCCCGCCCTCCGACCGCGGCGGCCTCGGCCCGGTCCGGTGGCTGCGCGCCCCCGGACTCGACTCGGCGACCCAGCCCCCGCAGGCCCGCCTCGTCCTCGGCACCCTGGCGTACGTGGCCCATCGCTCCCCGGCGGTCTAGCGTCTTTCATTCGCCTGATCCAAACGACAGGCCCTGGCGACGGCCCACACACAGGGAAGCGCCCGCTCCCTGAGGAGCGGG
>NZ_JBSHLM010000021.1:156380-209235 GCF_053644375.1 Streptomyces sp. NPDC055400
GAAACCCACCCCGCGGCCGGGGCCCCCACCACCACACTTGCACCCCCCCGGTGCCGGGGGCGCGCCCGCTTCCCTGTGCGAAGAGACGTCCGTACGGCTACTCGCCGATCAGCGCGTCCACGAACGCCTCCGGCTCGAAGGGAGCCAGGTCGTCGGGGCCCTCGCCCAGGCCGATCAGCTTCACCGGCACGCCCAGCTCGCGCTGCACGGCGATGACGATGCCGCCCTTGGCCGTGCCGTCGAGCTTGGTGAGCACGATGCCGGTGATGTCCACCACCTCGGCGAAGACGCGGGCCTGGACCAGGCCGTTCTGCCCGGTCGTCGCGTCGAGGACGAGCAGGATCTCGTCGAGCGGGGCGTGCTTCTCGACGACGCGCTTGACCTTGCCGAGCTCGTCCATGAGGCCGGTCTTGGTGTGCAGGCGGCCCGCGGTGTCGATGAGGACGACGTCGGCGCCCTCCTCGATGCCCTCCTTGACGGAGTCGAAGGCGATGGACGCGGGGTCCCCGCCCTCGGGGCCGCGCACGGTGCGGGCACCGACGCGCTCGCCCCAGGTCTGCAGCTGGTCGGCGGCGGCGGCGCGGAAGGTGTCGGCGGCACCGAGCACCACGTTCTTGCCGTCAGCAACGAGCACGCGCGCGAGCTTGCCGGTGGTGGTGGTCTTGCCGGTGCCGTTGACACCGACGACCATCACGATGCCCGGGGTGTCGAGCGGCGAGTCGGTGTTGACCGCGCGGTCGAACTCCGGGACGAGGAGCTGCAGCAGCTCCTCGCGCAGCAGCGTGCGCAGCTCGTCGGGCGTGCGGGTGCCGAGCACCTTGACGCGCTCGCGCAGCCGGTCGACGAGCTCCTGCGTGGGCTGCACGCCGACGTCGGCGGTGAGCAGGGTGTCCTCGATCTCCTCCCAGGTGTCCTCGTCCAGGTGCTCGCGCGACAGGAGCGTGAGCAGCCCCTTGCCGAGCGCGTTCTGCGAGCGGGAGAGCCGGGCGCGCAGGCGCACGAGGCGCCCCGCGGTCGGCTCGGGGACCTCGATCTCGGGCGCGGCCGGAGCCGGGGGCTCCTCCACCGCGATGGGCGCGGACGGCTCCGGCTCGACGAGCGGGAGGTCGACCTCCTCGATCGTGCGGCGGGGTTCGTCGCGCGGCGTCTCGGCCTCTTCGCCGACGTGCGGCTCGGCCGGAGGGGCGGTGATGTCGGGCACGGAGGGGGGCGGCGGGGGCAGCTGCTTCCTTCTGCGGCTGCCGACCACGAGCCCGCCGAGTGCGCCGATCACGACCACGGCGATGACTACAGCAAGGATGACGATTTCCATAACGCGTCCAGTATCAGCCATGGGCACCGGGGACACCGCTCTTGTGGCTTCCTCTAAAGAACATAAGCCACTTGAGTGGATTACTCGGACTAAAGTACGATGGAAGAGGATGATGCAACGCGCGTAGAGTCCACAGCGTCCCCTCCCCACACCCCCCACCGGCTCCCCCCGCCAACACCCACGGAGCCGAGCGAGAGGCACGGAACCCCACCGCATGAGCAAGACTGCCGAATCCGAAGGCGCACTCGAGACCCGCGGCATCGAGCCCGTCCCCGAGTCCGAGCGCACCGCCAGGACCCGTGAGCTGTTCCCCACCTGGGTCGCCGCCAACATCAGCGTGCTGCTGCTCACGATGGGCGCGAGCCTGGTCGTCTCGTACAAGCTCAACTTCTGGCAGGCACTCGTCGTCGCGATCGCCGCCCCCATTGTCTCGTACGGCCTCGTCGGCCTGATCGGCATCGCCGGCAAGCGCGGCGGTGCCCCGGGCATGGCCCTGTCGCGCGCGGTCTTCGGCCAGCGCGGCAACCTGCTGCCGGGCTCGCTCATCTGGGTCGCCCGCTGGGGCTGGGAGACGATCAACGCGGTGACCGGCGCCTACGCCGTGCTCACCGTCCTGGACATCCTCTTCGGCGTGAAGAGCAACAACGTCCTGGTGATCGTCACGCTGCTGCTCTTCGTCGTCACGACGTTCGTGATCTCCGGTCTAGGGATCAACGCCGTGCAGAAGTGCAACAAGTACGCGACGTACCTCTTCGGTCTCTTCTCGGTCCTCGTGCTGGTCTACCTGATCGCCAACACCGACTGGACCCGCGTCTTCGACCAGCCCGCGGGCAAGATGTCGCTGATGGTCGCCGGTATCGGCCTGATCGCCGCGGGCGGCGTCAGCTGGATCCCCTCGTCGCCGGACTTCACGCGCTACCTGCCGCGCACGGCCTCGTCGGTCGCGATCGTGCGCAACTCGGTGGGCGGCGCCGGCATCGTCGTCCTGCCGATGGTCCTGATGGGCGCCGTCATGGCGGTCTCCACGCCCGACCTGGCCTCGGCCGCCGACCCGGTCTCCTTCCTCGGCGAGATCCTGCCGCTGTGGATCGCGGTCCCGTACCTCCTGATCGCCCTGGTCGGCATGCTGCTGATCAACTCGATGTCGATGTACTCGGCGGGCTTCACCGCCCAGACCCTCGGCTTCAAGGTCCCGCGCCACTGGGCCGTCTCGATCAACGCGCTGATCTCGCTGATCTTCGGCGGCATCCTGATGCTCGTCGCGACCAGCTTCATGGGCTCGTTCATCGCCTTCCTGTCGCTGCTCGCGGTGGCGTTCTCGGCCTGGGTCGGCGTCTTCGGCGCCGACATGCTGCGGCGCAAGGAGTACGACGCCGAGGCCCTCGTCGACACGACGCGCACCAGCGCCTACTGGTACACGGGCGGCTTCAGCCCGGCAGCCGTCGCCTCCTGGGCGATCGGCCTGATCAGCGGCCTGATGTTCACCACGTCCGACTGGTTCACCGGCCCGCTCGCCGCCAACAACCCGATCGGCGAGTACGGCCTCGGCTGGGTCGCCACGATCGTGATCTCCGGCCTGCTGTACATGGCCCTGCCGAAGCCCGCCGTCGCCGCCCCGTCCGGGGTCTGTGACGAAGAGGAGCACGAGACCCTGGCTGTCTGACGCTCCGTCAGCTACCGTCCCCCCTCACCAGCGGCCCAACTCCGCCCTGTGAAGGGGGACTTCTCATGCCCGTCACGGTCGTGCGCTTCAACCTCGTGGACCCCGCGGCGACGCCCGAATCGCTGAGCGCCCGGTACAGGGCGGCCGTCGAGATGGCGGCGTACGCCGACGACCGCGGCATCTCCACGGTCCAGACCGAGGAGCACCACGGCGTCGCCAACAACTGGCTGCCGTCGCCCTTCACCTTCGCGGGCGCCGTCTTCGGCGCGACCCGGCGCATCGCCGTCACGGTCTCCGCGATCATCGGCCCGCTGCACGATCCCCTGCACCTCGCGGAGGACATCGCGGTACTCGACCTGCTCAGCGGAGGCCGGCTCGTCACCGTCGCCGGAATCGGCTACCGGCCCGAGGAGTACGGCCAGTTCGACGTCGAGTGGAAGCGGCGGGGCAAGCTCCAGGACGAGCTCCTCGACACCCTGCTCAAGGCGTGGACGGGCGAGGAGTTCGACTTCCGCGGCCGCACGGTCCGCGTCACACCGCGCCCGTTCACCCAGCCCCATCCGCTGCTCCTGGTCGGCGGCTCCTCGCAGGCGGCGGCGCGGCGCGCGGCCCGCCTCGGCCTGCCGTTCTTCCCGAGCGCGCATCTGCCCGAACTCGAGGCGTACTACAAGGAACAGCTCGTCGAGCACGGAACCGAGGGCTGGACCATGATGCCCGCGGCGGTGACCCCGCTGCTGCACGTCGCCGAGGACCCCGACCGCGTGTGGGCCGAGCACGGCGAGCACTTCCTGCACGAGGCGCGGACGTACGCGTCCTGGCAGTCCGGCGACATCAAGTCGGCGGTGAAATCGGGGGCCACCACGGTCGACGAGCTGCGCGCGGAGGGCGTCTACCGGATCCTCACGCCCGACGAGTGTGTGGAGCAGGCCCTCGACAGCTATGTGCTGCACCCGCTGTCCGGCGGCATGCCGGTCGACGAGGGCTGGCGCAGCCTGCACCTGTTCTGCGAAAGCGTACTGCCCCGGCTCGAAGACCTTGCGGTCTGAGCCGGGGCAGTGACGAGGGTGAGGAGATGGCAGCGGGGACTTAACCCATCTCCTCCAACGCCTTGCCCTTGGTCTCCTTCACGAACTTGAGCACGAAGGGGATCGAGAGCGCGGCGAAGATTGTGTAGATGACGTACGTCCCGGAGAGGTTCCAGTCGGCCAGCGACGGGAAGCTCGCGGTGATGGCCCAGTTGGCGATCCACTGCGCGGACGCGGCCACGCCGAGCGCGGCGGCACGGATCTTGTTCGGGAACATCTCGCCGAGGAAGACCCAGACGATGACACCCCAGGACATGGCGAAGGACAGGACGAAGAAGTGGGCGGCGATCAGGGCGACCCAGCCCTGCGTGGCCGGCAGCTTGCCGTCCACCAGGTCGTACGAGAACGCCCAGGCCTCCAGCGCGAGACCGATGACCATGCCGGCGGAACCGACCAGGGCCAGCGGCTTACGGCCGACGCGGTCCACCAGGAGCATCGCGATCACGGTGCCGATGATGTTGATGATCGACGTGGTGAACGAGTAGAAGAACGAGTCCGTCGGGTTCACGCCGACCGACTGCCACAGCGTCGAGGAGTAGTAGAACGCGACGTTGATGCCGACGAACTGCTGGAAGACCGAGAGGCCGATACCGATCCAGACGATCGGCTTGAAGTAGAGACCGCCGTTGCCCTTGCCGGAGAGCAGGTCCTTGAACGTGGACTTGTGCTCGCTCTTCATCGCGTGCTCGATCTCGGCGACGCGGGCGTCCAGGTCGACCTTCGTGCCCTCGACCTCGGCGAGGATCTCCTTCGCCCTGGCCTCGCGGCCGACGGAGATGAGGAAGCGCGGCGACTCGGGGATCGCGAAGGACAGCATGCCGTAGAGAACGGCCGGGATGACCATCACGCCGAGCATGACCTGCCAGGCCTCGAGGCCCAGGACGTCACCGCGCTGGTCGCCGCCGGCGGCCTGCAGGATGCCGTAGTTGACGAGCTGTGAGATGGCGATGCCGACGACGATCGCGGCCTGCTGGAAGGAGCCGAGGCGGCCGCGGTACGCGGGCGGCGAGACCTCGGCGATGTAGGCCGGGCCGATGACGGAGGCCATGCCGATGCCGAAGCCGCCGACGATCCGCCAGAAGGCCAGGTCCCACAGGGCGAAGGGCAGTGCGGAGCCGACGGCGCTGATCGTGAAGAGGACGGCCGCGATCTGCATGCAGCGGATACGGCCGATGCGGTCCGCGATCCGGCCGGCGGTGGCCGCGCCGATCGCACAGCCGATCAGGGCGATGGCGATGACCTGGGCGAGCGTTCCGGACCCGATGTCGTACCGGTCACGGATGGCCTCGACGGCTCCGTTGATCACGGAACTGTCGTAGCCGAAGAGAAAGCCGCCCATCGCGGCCGCCGCCGTGATGAAGATGACATGGCCGAGATGGTCGGGGTGAGCCTCTCGGGCGCTTGGCGGCTTCGCTGTGCTGGTCACGTGTACTCCTCGGGCCACCGGCAGCGGTGCCGGGGGTGGGGGTGAGAGCCCTTCCAGTGGCGCACAACTTCACGCCGCCCACCACCTGAAGGTAAAAGCAACGTTGCAGAGACTATGCCTTCAAGTTTCGAAGTCAAGAGGGGGGTAACTGTGAACTTCAGCCGCCCTGGTCACGGGCATCATTCAACTCTTGAACGAATACTGGTGAGTGATCTTGTGGCTGATCTCGCGGCCGACGCCGCAGCGATGCCGCACCGGTGACCCGTGTACGGGCGGGCCGGTGACCGGTGTACGGGCGGCCCGGCGCGCGGTCAGCGCAGCCGCTGACTGATCACCTTCGACACCCCGTCGCCCTGCATCGACACCCCGTAGAGCGCGTCGGCGACCTCCATCGTGCGCTTCTGGTGCGTGATCACGATGAGCTGGGAGGCCTCCTGGAGCTCCTGCATGATGCGGATGAGGCGCTGGAGGTTGGTGTCGTCGAGCGCGGCCTCGACCTCGTCCATCACGTAGAAGGGGCTGGGCCGCGCCTTGAAGATCGAGACGAGCAGCGCCACGGCGGTCAGGGAGCGCTCGCCGCCGGAGAGCAGCGAGAGCCGCTTGACCTTCTTGCCCGGAGGCCGGGCCTCCACGTCGACGCCCGTGGTGAGCATGTTGTCGGGATCGGTCAGGATCAGCCGTCCGTCGCCGCCGGGGAAGAGCCGGCTGAAGACCCCCTCGAACTCTCGGGCCGTGTCCCGGTACGCCTCGGTGAAGACCTGTTCGACGCGCTCGTCGACTTCCTTCACCACCTGAAGGAGATCGCTCCTCGTCTTCTTCAGGTCCTCGAGCTGCTCGCTGAGGAACTTGTGGCGCTCCTCCAGCGCGGCAAACTCTTCCAGAGCCAGCGGATTCACCTTTCCCAGCTGCTGATACGCCCGTTCGGCGGACTTGAGCCGCTTCTCCTGCTCCGCGCGCACGAACGGCCGCGGCTGATTGCGCGGGTGCTCGGGGTCGTCGGGCAGCTCCTCGCCCTCGGCCGGAAGCGAGGGCGGTACGGGCTGCTGCGGGCCGTACTCCGATACGAGTCCGGCCGGTTCGACGCCGAGTTCCTCCAGGGCCTTGGCCTCCAGTTGCTCGATCCGCAGCCGCTTCTCGGCGCCGAGGACCTCGCCCCGGTGCACCGAGTCCGTCAGCTTGTCGAGCTCCGCCTTCAGGTCCCGGCCGCGGGCCCGCTCGGCGACGAGCTCCCGCTCCCGCCCGCCCTTGGCGCTCTCGGCGGACGCCCGCTCCTGCTCGGCCCGCCCTACGGATACCTCGACGTGGGCGAGCAACTGCCGGGCGCCGGAGGCCACCGCCTCGGCCACGGCCGCCTCGTGGCGAAGCCTGGAGCGCTGCCGCTCCGCACGCGCGCGTGCCTCGCGCTCCGCGCGGGCCGCCCGGTCCAGCGAATCGGCGCGTCCGGCAAGGCCCTTCACGCGCTCCTCGTGCGTACGCGCCTGGAGCCGGGCCTCCATCTCGGTCTGGCGGGCGTTGGCCCCGTCGGCGGCAAGCCGGTCGCGTACCGCGGTGTCCGGCTCCTCGTCGGCCGGCATCTCCTCGGCGACGGCGAGCCGTTCGGCCAGCTCCTCGGCGTCCATGACGGCCTTCTCCAGCGCGTCCTGCGCCTTGGCGGCCGCGGCGGCGCTGCGCTCGGCCTCCCCGGCCGCGCCTCGCGCCTGTCCGGACAGGCGGCCGAGCTGCTGCGCCACGGACGACTTCTCGCGGTCGGCGGCCCGGCGCCGCTCCCCCAGCTCCTCCACGAGAGCGGCGGCGTCCGCGCGCCGGGCGACCGCGGTGCGCTGCGCCTCGGCCAGCTCCTCGCACCGCACCCCGAGCCCGGCCAGCTCGCCCGCGGCCTCGTCGACGGAGGCCTGCACCTCGAGAAGACTGGGCGCACCGGCGGAACCGCCCTGCGCGAAGTGCGCACCGAGCAGGTCCCCTTCGGCGGTGACGGCGGTCAGCTCGGGCCGCGCGTAGACAAGATCCTCGGCATCCTCGAGCGTCCCGACGACCACGATCCCCCGCAGCAGCCGCCGCACGGCAGGCATCAACTCGGAGGGCCCGCGCACGAGATCGGCCACGAGCGGCGGCCCGTCCCCACCCCGCGCAGCCCGTCCCGGGTACGCACGCCCGAGGCCACCGGGCCCCTCACCGACACCGCCCGCCCCGGTCGCCGACGCGGCACTCGCCGCATGGGAGCCACCACCGTGTACGTCACCAGTGCCACCACCACCGGCGGCCCCACCGTCAGGGGAACCCCCCGCCGAGGCAGACATGCCGCCGGCCGCAGCCGCGGAAACGCCACCACCAGCCACCGGCCCACCATCCGCAGACCCACCACCGACCGACCCCCCGGCCGACGACGCACCCACACCCCCGCCCGAAGCGGAATCGTCCCCCGCCAGCAGCAGCGCCGCGCGCCCCGCGTCCTGTTTGCGCAGGAGGCGGATCGCTTCCGCGGCGGAGGCGGGGGTGGTCACGGCGATGGCGTCGGCCGCGGCGCCGAACGCCGCGGCGACCGGGACCTCGAAGCCTGGGGTGACGGACAGCAGTTCGGCCGCGGGGCCGAGGACTCCGGTCAGCCGGTCGCGGGCCCCGAGCAGCGCGCCGGTGCCGTCCTTGCGACGGAGTCCGAGCGCGAGGGCGTCATGCCTGGCGGAGACAGCGGCCCGCTTGCGTTCCGCGGACGTCAGGGCTTCCCTGGCCGCCGTCAGCGCGGACTCCGCGTCGGCGAGGGCGGCCCTGGCCGTGTCGTGCCGGTCCCCGAGCTCCGCGTCCCCGGCGTCGAGGCCGTCCACCTCGGCCTTGAGCTGCTCGTACTCCTCCTGCGCCGCGACGGCCCGCTCCCGCGCCTCGTCCCGCGCGGCGGCCAGCCGGTCGATCTCGGACTGCGCCGCGGCGGCCCGCGAACGGGCGGCGTTGACCTGCCCGTTCAGCCGCGCGAGCCCCTCGCGCCGGTCGGCGATGGCCCGGGCGGCGTCCTTGAGCCGGCGCTCCTCGGCCGCCAACTCCCGTTCCAGGTCGGCCCGGTGGGCCACCGTGTCGTCGAGAGCGCGCTCGGCCGCCTCGAGCGCGGCCTCCAGTTCGGCCTCCTGCTCGCGGATCCGGGCGGCCTCGCGCTCCATGTCCTCGGGGTCACGCCCGCGCCGTTCCTCCGCGGGGGCGGACGTCGCGCTCTTGACCCGCGCGTCGGCCAGCGAGACGGTGCCGCGCACCCGCTCGGCCAGTTGCGACAGCTCGTACCAGGTCTGCTGGGCGCGCTGGAGCCGCGGTGTGAGCTGCCTGACCTCGGCCTCCAGGAGCGCCTCACGCTGGAGTGCCTTCTTCAGCTCGGCCTCGGCGGCGTCCTTGCGTTCCTTGAGCGCCGCCTCGTCCTCGATCTCGGCGCGCAGCGCACCCCGCATCCGTACGAGGTCGTCGGCGAGGAGGCGCAGCCGCGCGTCGCGGAGGTCGGCCTGGATGACGGCGGCGCGGCGCGCGACGGCGGCCTGGCGCCCGAGCGGCTTCAACTGCCGCCGCAACTCGTCGTTGAGGTCCTGCACGCGCGCGAGGTTGGCCTTCATCGCGTCCAGCTTCCGCAGCGCCTTCTCCTTGCGCTTGCGGTGCTTGAGGACGCCGGCGGCCTCCTCGATGAACGCCCTGCGCCCCATCGGGTCTGCGTGGAGCACGGAGTCGAGCTGGCCCTGCCCGACGATGACATGCATCTCGCGCCCGATACCGGAGTCGGACAGCAGCTCCTGGATGTCGAGCAGCCGGCACGTGTCGCCGTTGATCTGGTATTCGCTGCCGCCGTTGCGGAACATGATCCGCGTGATGGTGACCTCGGCGTACTCGATGGGCAGCGCGCCGTCGGAGTTGTCGATGGTCAGCGACACCTCGGCGCGGCCGAGCGGCGGGCGCCCGGTCGTGCCGGCGAAGATGACGTCCTCCATCTTGCCGCCGCGCAGCGACTTCGCACCCTGCTCGCCCATGACCCAGCTGAGGGCGTCCACGACATTGGACTTGCCCGAGCCATTGGGGCCGACGACGCAGGTGATGCCCGGCTCGAACCGCAATGTGGTGGCCGAGGCGAACGATTTGAACCCGCGCAGGGTCAGGGCCTTGAGGTGCACGCCGCCGGACTCTACCCGCCGCGCGTGTCTCACTCCATGAACCCGCGGTTTCGCCCAGGAAAGTGCAGGGCACATCAGACGTTAAAGAAAGACGTCGACGCGCGGAGCATCGTCGGGGCATTCGAGGGAGCGCGGTACGGGGTGGCTCACGGGGAGCGGAAAGTCAGAAAGAAGGGACGCGAAAAGCGTCCCTTGCAGATCTGAGCAAACTGATCAAGCGGCTTGATGAAAGGGCTGCCTGACCACTGGTGTCGTGTGCGTGATGTGGTCAGGTGAGCGCAGGCTCCGCCTGGGGTACGTCGATGCTCTCGAGGAGCGATTCGTGAGAAGCGGCAGCCGCGAGCGCGTCGTTCTCGGACTGGATCCGAACGAGTTCGGACTCGAGGTCCTGGACGCGCTGCTGGAGCCGTCGCATCTCGGCGAGGAGTCGCGGGTCGGAACCGCCGACGTAACCGAGAAGCGCCTTTGCCATGATGGATGGTCCTCCACAATGAGTGACCGACCGAAGCGGTGTGGGTCGTGAGGGAATCGCACCCGCGGTGCCTGGCACTCGTTGTCTTGCTGCCGTTCATACATGCCAAACAGCTAAGGTGCGCGGGGCTTCCAGAGTCTCACCAAAAAGTTTGACGGTCAACACGATCACACCCCGTATCGACGGGTAAGCCCGGGGGCTCGGCACCGTGAATACTGCGGCGCGGCCTCACTTCGGGCCCCTGGGGGCGTGGAGATCATCCTTACTTCGCGAGCCTGCCACGACGAGCGCTTATTGGCAACCACCAGGTCATTCATGCCCCGCGCAGTTGCCCTGCGCATGCCATGAACACCTCTCGAGGGCCTGACCTGCGCGTCCTTCTCAGCGAATGGCGAAGTCGGCGTATCCGCCGCGCGGGGCGTCCCAGATCTCGGTGACTCCGTCGACCCTCCCGGGTGTGTCGCCGTCGCGGAGCCAGTCGAGAAGGCCCTGACAGCTCGCGCGTGAGCCCTCCGCGACGACTTGGACCCGGCCGTCGTCCAAATTGAGAGCAAAGCCACTCAGGCCGCCGATCTCCAGAGCCTTCGCCCGCGTGAACCAGCGAAAACCCACACGCTGGACGCGTCCGCGCACCCAGACGGTGATGCGTACGTCTTCGTTCATAAGGGGCACGCTAACCGGCCAATTGCACTCGGAGCACTTCGCCCCCTTGCGTCGTGGGGTACCGTCCCGGACCAATGCGACTCACTCGAACGGGTGAGTCGCATTACCCACAGCGAGGACGAGGAAGGCCACAGGATGGGTCGCCACCGACGCACCGACGCCGGCCGCGCCGCCACGGGTCGCGCCACGGACAGCACGGCCGGTTCGTATGCCGGGCACGACGGTACGTACAGGGCCGGGCGCAACGGCGCGTACGACGGCGCGCACGCGGACACGTACACGCCCGACGGATTCACCTCCCCGTACACCACGGGCCCGCACGCCACGGCGAACAGCGACCTGGGCCGGGCGTTCGACGACGCCTACCCGGGCGAGCCCGAAGTCGCGTACACGCCCTCCGGGAGCCGGGGCGGCTCGCACCGCCACAGGAAGCGCGTCGCCAGGCCGGTGCGGACGGGGCTCCTCGGAGTCTCCGCCGCCGTGGCGATGGGCGCCGTCGCGGTGGCCTCCGGGGTGGTCCCCGGCATGGACAACTACTCGCTGGGCGGCGGCAACGGCGCCGACAAGGTGCGCGCCGCCGACTCTCCCTCGGGGCTCGAGACGCAGGGCGGAACGGACGGCAGCGCCGACCGTGCCCCGTCCTCCGCGAGCCGCAGCGCCGAGCGCTCGGACTCTCCTTCCGCTTCGCCCTCGCAGTCTTCGTCGAAGCCGTCTTCGACCCCGTCGAAGACGGCTTCGACGAGCACGTCCTCCAGTTCCGGTGCGACGACCTCGCCCAGGACCGCGACCCCGTCGAAGACCGCCACCGCGAAGCCGAAGCCCCCGGCTGCGGCGCCGAGCCTGAAGGCCCCGTCCGGCGAGGCGGCGGCCGAGGCCCAGGTGCTCGCGCTGGTCAACACGGAGCGGGCCAAGGCCGGCTGCAGGCCGGTGACCGCGGACGGCGGCCTCGCCGCCCTCGCCGGGAACTTCAGCGAGGACATGGCGGCGCGGGGCTTCTTCGACCACACGGATCCGGATGGCGCGACGCCCTGGGACCGCGCGAAGAAGGCCGGGATAACGGACCTGGGCGGCGAGAACATAGCCCGGGGCCAGGCCAACGCCCAGTCCGTCATGGACTCCTGGATGAACAGCCCCGGCCACCGCGCGAACATCCTCAACTGCGACTACAAGACGCTGGGTGTCGGCGTGCACTTCGGGTCGGGCGGCCCGTGGTGGACGCAGGACTTCGGCTTCTGACCGCACCGATCGGCGCTCGCCCTGCGCTAACCAGTGGTTAGCGCGCCCCGGAGGTTCGCGCTGCGCCGGAGTACGCTTGCCGCATGGAATCGAGCGGCAGCGACCTCGCGTACGACGTGTTCTCCCGGCAGTGCCCGTCCCGCGGCACCCTCGAGCACGTGACGGGCCGCTGGGGAGCGCTCACGCTCGGGGCGCTGCACGAGGGCAGCTTCCGCTTCAACGAGCTGCGGCGCCGCGTGGACGGCGTGAGCGAGAAGATGCTGTCGCAGACCCTGCACGCGCTGGAGCGCGACGGCCTGGTGCACCGCGAGGCGCAGCCGACCAACCCGCCGCGCGTGGACTACGAGCTGACGCCGCTCGGGCGCGAGGTCTCCGAACGGCTCCTGGCCCTCATCCAGTTCGTCGAGGGCCGGATGGACGACGTGCTCGCGTCGCGCGCCCGTTACGACGCGGACGGGGCGCGCGGCGGCCGCTGACAGCGCGGGCAGAAGTAGCTGGAGCGGTTCATCCAGGGGCGCCTGCGAATAATGGTGCCGCAGCGCCGGCACGGCTCACCCTCGCGCCCGTAGGCGTCGAGCGAGCGGTCGAAGTAGCCGGACTCGCCGTTCACATTCACGTAGAGGCTGTCGAAGCTGGTGCCGCCGACGGCGAGGGCCGCGTTCATCACGTCCCGTACGTGGCCGAGGAGTTCGGCGGTGCGCGGGCGCGTGAATCCGGTGGTCGGCCGTTCGTAGTGGAGCTTTGAGCGCCACAGCGCCTCGTCCGCGTAGATGTTTCCGACGCCGCTGATCAGCGACTGGTCGAGCAGGGCCCGCTTGATGGTCGTACGGCGCCTGCGCAGCGCCTCGTGGAACGCGGCGTCGTCGAACTCCGGGTCCAGCGGGTCGCGCGCGATGTGCGCGATGACGTCCGGCAGCCCGTCGGGGCCGGTCTCGTGCAGCGAGAGGCCGCCGAAGGTGCGCTGGTCGATGAAGCGCAGCTCCGTACCCAGTTCGTCGGCGAAGCGGACGCGGATGCGCAGATGCTTCTCGTCCGGCGCCCCGGCCGGCTGCACCAGGAGCTGTCCGCTCATCCCGAGGTGCGCGAGGACGGCGCCGCCCGTCGGCTCCAGCGGCAGCCACAGATACTTCCCGCGCCGCTCGGGTATGCCGATGCGCTGATCCTTCAGCCGGTTCGCGAAGTCCTCGCCGCCCCCGATGTGGCGGCGCACGGCGCGCGGGTGCAGGACCTCGACTTGGGCGACGGTGCGGTGGGCGACCCAGCGCTCGAGTCCGCGCCGTACGACCTCGACCTCGGGCAGCTCGGGCACGGTGTCTCCTTGTGAGGGCTCAGAAAGCTCGGATGCGAAACGAACGGTGCCGACCGCCCCTCGGGACGGTCGGCACCGGACAGTTCGGATGCGGGCGTCAGGCCGACGCCGAGGAGGAGTCGGCGTTCCCCTCGGCTGCCACGGTGGCCTCGACGGCGTCAGCCGTCTTCGCCGCCTCGGCGCGCTCGTCGGCAGCCGCGCGGATCGCGCGCCATGCCGATTCAGCGGCCTGCTGCTCCGCTTCCTTCTTGCTGCGGCCGGTGCCGGTGCCGTACGAGACGCCTCCGACGCGGGCGGCAGCAGTAAAGGTCTTCTCGTGGTCGGGGCCGGTCTCCGAGACCAGGTACTCGGGAACGCCGAGCCCCTCGGTCGCGGTGAGCTCCTGGAGACTGGTCTTCCAGTCCAGGCCCGCACCCAGATTCGAGGACTTCTCGATCAGAGGATCGAAGAGACGGTGGACGAGTTCGCCCGCCGCGTCCAGCCCCTGGTCGAGATAGACGGCGCCGATCACCGCTTCGAGCGTGTCGGCGAGGATGGATGCCTTGTCCCGGCCGCCCGTGCCCTCTTCACCCCGGCCGAGCCGGATGAAGGAACCCAGGTCGAGCCCACGGCTGACCTCCGCAAGTGCACGCGAGTTGACCACCGCGGCCCGCAACTTGGCCAGCTGGCCTTCGGGCAGGTCGGGGTGGGTGGTGTACAGCGTGTCCGTGACGACGAGGCCGAGCACGGAGTCCCCGAGGAACTCGAGCCGCTCGTTCGTCGGCAGACCGCCGTTCTCGTACGCGTACGAGCGGTGGGTCAGTGCACGCACCAGAAGGGCGGACTCGAGCTTGTACCCGAGCCGCCCTTCCAGAAGCGTGTGGGACGAGGCATTGTCCGTCTTGTTCGACTCAGACATTGCGCCTCTCACCAGCCGCTCAGACCTCGAGGACCTGGCGCTTGTTGTAAGTGCCGCAAGCGGGGCACGCGATGTGCTGCAGCTTGGGCTCCTGGCAACGCTCACACGAAACCAGGGTGGGGACCGCAGCCTTCCACTGCGACCGGCGGTGGCGCGTGTTGCTGCGCGACATCTTCCGCTTCGGAACAGCCACGGCTACTTCTCCTGCTTCTCGTCGACGCCAGGTTCGGCGCCGCTCATCTCGTCCTTCTCGCCGTCCTGGATGGTCCCGGCGAGTCCCTGCAGTGCCGCCCAACGGATGTCGACGGCGTCGTGGTGGTGGTCCGGATCGTCCGCGAGCCGAGCTCCGCACTGGGAGCACAGACCCGGGCAGTCGTCCTGGCACACCGGCTGCATCGGCAGTGCGAGCACCACCGCATCACGCAGCACAGGCTCGAGGTCGAACATGCCGTCCTCGAGAAAGAGCCTGTCCTCGTCTTCCTCGGCGTCGTCGGCCGGTTCCGCTGCGCGGCCCCGGTCGTCGGCGTCAGGGTACGAGAACATCTCCTGGAAATCCGCGTCGACCTCAAGGCCGAGCGGCTCCAGACACCTTACGCACTCCCCCTGAGCCGATGCACGGGCGGTGCCTGTGACAAGCACCCCTTCCATGACCGACTCGAGACGGACCTCGAGCTCCATCGGCGCGCCTTCCGGCACTCCGACGACCCCTTCGATACCGAAGTCCTTGGGGGCGTCGACCGTGCGGGCCAGCCGCTGCTGAGCACCAGGACGCCGTCCCAGCTCGTGCGTATCGAACACGAGAGGGTTGCGGTGGTCGAGGTGCGTACTCAGGGCTGGTCCTGCCTTCGGTCTTCGATGCTCAAGTTGTTCAATCCCCTCAAGGGGATCGCTGCCCCGAATGAACCCGGGCAGCTGTGATCGCGGACGTACGCGCGACCGAAGAACCAGGATACTGGACCTTTCGCTCACGGCCCAATCCGGAGTCAGCGCCCCTGTTCGTACTGCCTCAGCTGCTCCGTGCTGATCATGCTCGTGTCGAAGAGGCTGGTCTCGTCGAGCGCCGCCGGCTCGTGCGCCGCCTGCGGCTGCCCGTAGCCGGCCTGACCCTGGTCGTAGCCCTGCTGCTGGTGCTGCGGATAGGCGGCGTACGGGTCCTGCTGCTGGTACGCGTACGGGTCCTGCTGGTACACCGCGTACGGATCCTGCTGGCCGTAGGGCTGCTGCTGGTGCTGCTGGTACCCGTACAGGTCCTGCTGTGGGTCCTGCTGCTGCGTCGCGTACACCGGCTGCTGGGCCGGGATCTGCGGGGTCTGGATCTGCGGGGCCTGGGGGATCTCCCGGTCCGGCTCCGCGGGGGCGTTGCCGATCTCCGCGAGTCCGGCGAGGTAGTCGGCGTCGCTCGTGTGCTGTCCGCCCGTGCCGTCCGCGCCGAGGGTGCCCAGCTCGTCGCTGGCGACCCGGCCCTGGAGCGTGTGCCGGCCACGGCCGACCGCCTCGAGGGTCTTGGCGAGGACCGCCTCGAAGGCGCCGAGCTTCACGTCCACGTACGAGTCGGCGTCGCGGCGCAGGGTCTCGGGGTCGTGGCTGCGCTCGGGGGCGTCCTCGTCCTCGTAGCCCTGGTCGTCGACGCCGGGGCCGGTGCCGAGGAGCTTCTCGCGGCCGCGGCCCACGGAGCCGAGGGTCTTGGTGAGGACGACCTCGAAGTTGGCGAGCTTGGAGTCGACGTAGTCGTCGGCCTCCGCGCGGATCTCCTCGGCCTCCCTGCGGGCCTCGCTGAGGATCCGCTCCCCTTCGTCCTGGGAGCGGCGGGCGACCTCGGTGTCGGAGATCAGCGAACCGCGCTCGGCGTGCGCCGTCTCGATGATCCGGTCGGCCTCCTGACGGGCCTGCTCCACCATCTGCTCGCGCCCGCCGATCAGCTCCTCGGCCTGCGCGAGGGAGCCGGGCAGTGCCTGGCGCACCTCTTCGAGCATCGCGAGCAGGTCGGCGCGGTTGACCACGCACGAGGCCGACATGGGCATGGACCGGGCATTGCCGACCGCGGCGACGATCTCATCGAGCTTCTTCTGCACGTCCACCGTGTGCTCGCCACTCTCTACAGGGGTGTTGGAGACGGACAAGGCGACTGTACGGCCAACTGGCGCCCGGATGTCACTTCTTGGGGAGGCGCTGGGTGAGCGCCTCGAAGACCGCCGGCGGCACCAGGTGGGAGACGTCGCCGCCCCAGGCCGCGACCTCCTTGACCAGGGACGAGGACAGGAAGCTGTACGTCGGGTTGGTGGGGACGAAGAGGGTCTCCACGCCCGTGAGGCCGTTGTTCATCTGGGCCATCTGCAGCTCGTAGTCGAAGTCGCTGACGGCGCGCAGACCCTTCACGATGGCCGGGATGTCGCGCTGCTTGCAGAAGTCGACGAGCAGTCCGTGGAAGGACTCGACCTCGACGTTGCCGAACTCGGCGGTGACCTCGCGGATCAGCTCGATGCGCTCCTCGATCTCGAAGAGACCCTTCTTCGACTGGTTGATCATCACCGCGACGTGCACGACGTCGTACAGCTTGGAAGCTCGGCCGATGATGTCGAGGTGGCCATTGGTGATGGGGTCGAACGACCCCGGACAGACGGCGCGGCGCAACGTGAGTCCCTCGCTCTCCGGTCCGGTCACGGTGCGTCCTCGCACGTGACGGTGCTCTTCAGGGCGGCGCGACCGTACCAAAACGTTCCCTCGCCGTAGCGACGGGACCTCAGTGCCTCAAATCCGTCCGGCCACGGGAAAACACCGCCCCTGGTGCTTCGCTCCACGGTGACGAGCGCTTCGTCCGCGAGCCAGCCCCCAGAGGCGAGTGTGAGCAGAATCTCCCGAAGATCGTCGTCCGGGACGGCATAGGGAGGGTCGAGAAAGACCAGGTCGTACGGGGTGGCGGGAGCCGGACCGTGAACGATCTGTTCCGCTTTGCCTGCTCTGACCTCGGCGCCGGGGAGGCCGAGGGACTTCACGTTCTCGCGGATCGTGCGGAGCGCGCGGGCGTCGGCCTCCACCAGGAGCGCGTGCCCCGCGCCGCGCGACAGCGCCTCCAGCCCGACGGCGCCCGAGCCGCCGTACAGGTCGAGCACGCGCTCGCCGTCCAGGGGGTCGCCGCCGAGCAGCGACTGCCAGGTGGAGAAGAGGGCTTCGCGCGCCCGGTCGGACGTGGGGCGGGTGCCGTTGCCCGGCGGGACGGACAGGCGACGTCCGCCGGCCCGGCCGGCGATCACGCGGGTCATCTGAGTCCTAGTGAAGAAGGGGTTGAGGGGACTGCGGGGACCTCCAGTTTGTCAGCCCTTGTCGAGGTACTGCTCGCGCTCCTCGTCCAGGAGCGCGTCCAGGGCCGTGCGCAGGCCCGGCAGGTGCTCCAGGTCCGGGTCGGCGGCGACGACGGCCGTGGCCTCCTGGCGGGCCTCGGCGATGATCTCCTCGTCCTCGATGACGGCGAGCATGCGCAGGGACGAGCGCACCCCGGACTGGGCCTGGCCGAGGACGTCGCCCTCGCGGCGCTGCTCCAGGTCGATACGGGAGAGCTCGAACCCGTCGAGCGTGGCGGCCACGGCGCCGAGGCGGGCGCGGGCCGGGCTGGCCTCCGGCATCTCGCTGACCAGGAGGCACAGGCCCGCCGCCGAGCCACGGCCGACGCGGCCGCGCAGCTGATGGAGCTGGGAGACGCCGAAGCGGTCGGCGTCCATGATCACCATGGCTGTGGCGTTCGGCACGTTCACCCCGACCTCGATGACCGTGGTCGCGACCAGGACATCCGTCTCGCCCGCGGCGAAGCGGCGCATCACCGCGTCCTTGTCGTCGGGCTGCATCCTGCCGTGCAGCACCTCCACCTTCAGCCCGCGCAGGGCGCCGTGGGCCAGCTCCTCGGCCACGTCCACGACGGCGAGCGGAGGCCGCTTCTCGGCTACGTCCTCGGCGGACTCCTTCTTGGCCCCCTTGCCCTTCTTCCCGCCCTGCTCCTCCTCGTCGCCGATGCGGGGGCAGACGACGTACGCCTGATGCCCGTTCTCCACCTCCTCGCGTACGCGCTCCCAGGCGCGCGCTAGGAAGTGCGGCTTGTCGGCGGCGGGCACGACATGGGTGGCGATCGGCGAACGCCCCGCGGGCAGCTGGTCGAGGACGGACGTCTCCAGGTCGCCGAAGACCGTCATCGCGACCGTACGGGGAATGGGGGTGGCCGTCATGACCAGCAGGTGCGGGGGCTGCTTGCCCTTGCCGCGCAGGGCGTCGCGCTGCTCGACGCCGAAGCGGTGCTGCTCGTCGACGACGACCAGGCCCAGGTCGTGGAACTGGACCTTGTCCTCGATCAGGGCGTGCGTCCCGATGACGATGCCCGCGTCGCCCGTGACGAGGTCGAGAAGGGCCTGACGGCGGGCCGCGACGCCCATGGAACCGGTGAGCAGGACCACCTTGGTGGAGTGCTCGGCGCCCCCGAGCATCCCGCCCTCGGCCAGCTCCCCCATCATCTCGGTGACGGAGCGGTGGTGCTGCTGGGCGAGGACCTCGGTCGGCGCGAGCATCGCGGCCTGCCCGCCCGCGTCGACGACGGCGAGCATGGCGCGCAGGGCGACCATGGTCTTCCCGGAACCGACCTCTCCCTGGAGCAGGCGGTGCATCGGGTGTTCGGTGGCGAGGCCGTCGAAGATTTCCTCGGAGACCTTCTGCTGGCCGTCGGTGAGGGTGAAGGGGAGCTTCGCGTCGAACGCCGTGAGCAGGCCGTCCCGGCGGGGGACGCGGGCCACGGCGGGCAGCTGCGCGTCGGCGAAGCGCCGCCTGGCGAGGGCGACTTGGAGGACGAACGCCTCGTCCCACTTGAGGCGGGCGCGGGCGTCGGCGATGTCCGCCTTCGTGTGGGGCCGGTGGACCTTCAGGAGGGCCTCGGGCAGCGGGACGAGACCGCGGCCCTCGCGCAGGGAGTCCGGCAGGGGGTCGAGGGCCTCCTGGGCGCTGGGCAGCACCATGTCGACGGCCTTGGCGATCTTCCAGGACTCCAGCTTGGCGGTGGCCGGGTAGATCGGGAGGAGGGCGCCGGCCCAGGAGCCGATCGCCTCGTCGGCCTCGCCCGCGTCAAGGGCGTCGGCCCGCAGCAGCTCGTACGCCGGGTGCGCGAGCTGCATCTTGCGGTTGAAGACGGAGGCCTTGCCCGCGAACATCGCGCGCGTGCCGGGCAGGAGGTCCTTGTGCGGCTTGTGGATGCCGCGGCCGAAGAAGACCAGCTGGAGCTGGCCGCTGCCGTCCGTGATGGTCACTTCGAGGCGCTGGCCCGCGCCGCCGTTGAACTTCAGGATGCGGGCGCTCGCCACCTGGGCGACCACGGTGACGTGCTCGTCGAGGGGCAGGTCGGCGAGGCGGGTGAGCTCGCCGCGCTCCGCGTATCTGCGCGGATAGTGGTGGAGCAGGTCACCGACCGTGTGCAGGCCTAGGTGCTCGGCCATCACCTTCGCGGTGGCGGGACCGAGCGCTTTCTTCAGCGGTTCTTCGAGCGCGGGCACGGAATTCATTTCACACCATGGCTCTGACATCGGCGGCTCTCGATCCCGCAATCCGGGGGTACGAGCGTCGGCAAGGTACTGGAGTCGCAGCGTGCCTTTCGGGCACCGGGCAGGGCTTGTCCGTCATGCATCCAAATCAGCGGACAAGTGAGAAGCCATCGCGTCCACGCAACGGCGGAGTCCCTGCACACCACGCCACTGATTCTTGATTCTCAGGCTGGTCGACAGGTGTGCCCGCTCTCACTCCACGCCGATGAGCATGAGCGCCGAGTTCCGCCCGCCCCGGTAGACCACGGTGTCGACGGCCAGGTACGTCTCGCGTACGTGCCGTTCGAGCCCTTCGGCGACCTGGTCGGGCACGTCGTCGCCGAGGACAAGGGTGACCATCTCGCCGCCCGCGGCCAGCATCCGGTCGAGGGTCGTACGGGCCGTCCGCGTGACGTCCTCGCCGATCACGGCGACGTCCCCGTCGATGAGGCCGAGGAAGTCCCCGGCCTGGCAGATGCCGGCCATCGTCCACGACTGCCGCTCGGCGACGGCCAGTTCGGCGTAGCGGGTCGCGCCGGCCGCCGACGTCATCGCGACGACGTCCTCGTCGAAGCGCCGCTCCTTCTCGTGGACGGCGAGCGCGGCGATGCCCTGGATCGCGGACCGCGTGGGGATCAGGGCGACCCGCACGCCTTCGGTACGGGCCTGCTCGGCCGCGGCGGCTGCGGTGTGGCGCAGCTCGGCGTCGTTCGGCAGGAGCACCACCTCGCGCGCGTGCGCCCGCCGGATCGCGTCGACCAGTTCCCCGCTGCCGGGCGCCTCGCCGGGCCGCTCGGGCACGACCGTGGCGCCCGCCTCGCTGTACAGGCCGGCGAGCCCCTCTCCCGGGACCACGGCGACGATCGCGCGCTGGGCGGGTTCCCCGGTGGGCGCGGAGCCGGTGGCGGGGTGCGTCATATGGGCGTCGCCGACGGCGAAGTGCGTGATGCGGATGCGGTACGGGCGGCCGGCCTCGACGCCCGCCTCGACGGCGGCGCCCGCGTCGTCGACGTGCACATGGACGTTCCACAGTCCGTCGCCGCCGACGACGACGAGGGAGTCGCCGAGGCCGTCGAGACGGGTCCGCAGCCGCGCCACGGCCCGGTCGTCGGCCTCCAGGAGGTAGATGACCTCGAAGGCGGGCCCTTCGCCGTCCGCGCACTCCTGGGTCTGGCCGGCGGCCACGCGCGCGTGGTGCACGCCCCGGACACCCACAGGCGCCACCGGATCGCCCGACAGCGCCTCGGTCAGCGCGCCGAGCACGGCCACGAGCCCGCGCCCGCCCGCGTCGACGACACCGGCGCGCCCCAGGACCGCGAGCTGCCCGGGCGTCGCGTCGAGCGCCGCGCGGGCACCGTCGTACGCGGCACGGGCCACGTCACCGCAGTCGCCGCCCGGCCCGCCGGAGATGTCGGCGGCGTCCGCCGCGGCGGCGGCCACTGTCAGGACCGTGCCCTCCACGGGGTGCGCGACCGCCTCCCGGGCGGACTCGGCGGCCCGGCGCAGTGCGCGACGCAGGCCGTCCCCGTCGGTCCTTTCGCTGTGAGCCGCCTCACCGTCGACGTCGCCCGCGAGCACCTGGGCCATGCCACGGAGGAGCTGAGCGAGGATCGTTCCGGAGTTTCCGCGGGCCCCTATCAGGGCGCCATGGGCCATCGCGTGGACGACGTCGGGCAGCGCGGGCGGTGCGGGTTCGAGTCCCGTGAAGACGGCCTCCACGGCCTGTACGGCGGACTCGACGGTCAGGTACAGATTGGTGCCGGTGTCGCCGTCCGCGACGGGATAGACGTTGATCGCGTCGATCTCCTCGCGGTCCCGCCCGAGCGCCTCCAGGGCCAGTGCGCACCAGGCGCGCACCGCGTGGACGTCGAGCACCTGCGGCACCTGCGCCTCCTAGAGCAGCCGAACTGGCATCGCAGCGTAGACCCCGGAGGGGGTTCCTCCGGAAGAGGGCCCGGGACGGCAACCGGGTCAACCATGGTAGTTTCGTTCTACCGAAGCAGCCGTTGTATGCTGCTCCGGTTGCCCGATATCCATCGGGCCTTCCCCTGGCACCGCCACTCAGATCCTCCGATCCGATCCCGGCATGCCGGGATCAACCGTAAGTGCATCTGAAGTCTTGGAGTGACCCGTGGCTGCCAACTGCGACGTCTGCGGCAAGGGGCCGAGCTTCGGCAACAACATTTCGCACTCGCACCGCCGTACGTCCCGTCGCTGGAACCCGAACATCCAGCGTGTGCGTGCAGTGGTCGGGCGGACGCCGAAGCGGCTCAACGTCTGCACCTCGTGCATCAAGGCCGGCAAGGTCTCGCGCTGACGTAACGCGTAGCGCGGCCACCTAGCTGGTTGCTTGAAGGACCGGTCCCCTCGGGGACCGGTCCTTTTTTATGCCGTGAAGAGTCCCGGCTCTTCCTGTCGGGAGGAGTCCCGGCTGCCACAATCTGCCCAATGCGCTTCGGCATCCTCGGCCCCCTCGACGTACGCGCCCCCGACGGCACCCCGCTGGACCCCGGTGGTCCGCGTCCGCGCGCGCTGCTGACGCTGCTGCTCCTGGAGGCGGGCCGGACCGTTCCCGCCGCGCGCCTGATCGACGGCCTGTACGGGGAGGAGCCCCCGGCCGGCGCCGCGAACGCGCTCCAGTCCCAGGTCTCACGGCTGCGCAAGCGGCTCGGTCTCGACATCGAGGCGACCCCGGCGGGCTACCGGCTGGCCGTCGGCCCGGACGACGTGGACGTGCACCGCTTCGAGCGGCTGGCCGCCGAGGGCGAGCGGTCGCTCTCGTCCGGGGACCCTTCCCTGGCGTCCGCGCTCCTCGGGGAGGCGCTCGGGCTCTGGCGCGGACCCGCGCTCACCGATCTCCCCGCCGCCTTCGGCAGCCGTCTCGACGAGATCCGGCTCACCGCCGCCCAGAGCCGTGTCGAGGCGGAACTCGCGCTCGGCTCGGGCGGCGGTCTCGTCCCTGAGCTGCGGGAACTGATCGCCGCACACCCCCTCAGCGAGCGCCTCTACGGTCAGTTGATGCGCGCCCTCCACGCGGACGGGCGCCCTGCCGAGGCGCTCGCCGTGTACGAAGAGGTGCGCCGCGTCCTCGCCGACGAGCTGGGCGCCGATCCGTCGGCGGAGCTCTCGGCGCTGCATCTGGAACTCCTTCGGGGGCGGGAACCCGCGCGCGGGCGGGGCGTTCCCGCGCAGCTGACCCGATTCGTCGGGCGGACGGACGAACTCTCCCGCATCGACGCGCTGCTCGCGGGGTCCCGGCTCGTGACGCTGACGGGTCCGGGCGGGGCGGGCAAGACCCGGCTCGCGGCCGAGGCCGCACGGGACAGAGCCGACGTGTGCTGGGCCGAACTGGCGCCCCTCGCCGACGGGGAGCAGATGCCGTACGCGCTGCTCGCGGCGCTCGGGGTGCGTGAGGGGTTCCGGGGGCCTCAGGGGGATCCGGTCGCGCGGCTGATCGACGCGCTGGAGGGGCGCGACGTGCTGCTCGTGCTCGACAACTGCGAGCATCTCGTCGACGACGCGGCCCGCACCGCGGTCGTGCTGCTGGGCGCGTGCCCCGGGCTGCGGATCCTCGCCACGAGCCGGGAGGCGCTCGGCATCACCGGTGAGGCACTGTGCCCGGTGCCGCCGCTCGCGGCCGGTCCCGCCGCGCGCCTTTTCATGGACCGGGCGGCAGCTGTACGGCCCGATGCCGGTCTGCACGCGCGCGTGGAGGCCGTTCACGGGATCTGCGAGGCCCTCGACGGGCTGCCGCTGGCGATCGAACTCGCCGCGGCCAGACTGCGGACGCTCACCGTCGACGAACTCGCAGCCCGCCTCGGTGACCGCTTCCGGCTGCTGTCCCGCGGCGACCGGACCAAGGCGCCCCGGCATCGCACGCTGCGCGCGGTCGTCGAGTGGAGCTGGGAGCTGCTCGACGAGGAGGAGCGGGATCTCGCGCGGCGGATGGCCGTGTTCGCCGGAGGGTCGTCCGGCGGCGCGACGCTCGCCGCGGTCGAGGCCGTGTGCGGGGTGCCGTACCCGGAGGACCTGCTGGCCTCGCTCACGGAGAAGTCCTTCCTGGAGGCGGCCGGCGGGCGCTACCGGATGCTTCAGACCATCCGCGCGTTCTGCGCGGAGCAGCTCGCCGACGAAGGGGAGTTGCCGCGGCTGCGGGACGCGCACGCCGCGTACTTCCAGGCACTGGCGGCGCAGGCGGAGCCGTATCTGCGCGGCGGCGGGCAGCTGCCGCGGCTGGCCGCGCTCGGGGCCGAGCAGGACAACCTGTCGGCGGCCCTGCGCCATCTCGTGCGCACGGACCCGCGTGCGGCGCTGCGGCTGATGGCGGACCTGTCCTGGTTCTGGCGGCTGCGCGGGCTGCACGGCGCGCATGTGCCGCTGGCGCGCGAACTGCTCGCGGCGCTCGGGGACGAGCCGCCGCAGGACCTTGCCGAGGAGTACGTCCTGTGCGTGATCAACACGGTCACAGGTGAGGGCGACGACCCGCGTGAACCGGAGCGCCTGGCGCGCGCGGAGGCCGTGCTCGCCTCCCGGGACCACGCGCTGCGGCGGCCGTTCGTGGTGGTCCTGTGGTCGGTGGCGTACGGGCCTCAGCACGCCGTGCAGGAGCGGGTGCGCCGGCAGGTCGGCGAGGCGCCCTGGGGGCTCGCGCTGCTCGATGTCGGCCTGGGCTTCCAGGAGTGGTTCGCGGGGCGCCCCGTCACGTCGCAGGAGCATTTCGAGCGGGCGCTCGACGGCTTCCGGGCGGCCGGGGACCGGTGGGGCATGGCCAACTGCCTCGATCCGCTGGGCATGTTCGCGCACTGGCGCGGCGACCGGGAGCAGGCCCTGGCGCTCCTCGACGAGGGTCTCGCGCACGTGGCCGCGCTCGAAGCCCCGGAGGAGACCGCCGATCTGCTGCACCGGCGCGGGTACGTCCTGCTCCATCAGGGCCAACTCCGTGACGCCGCCGACCACTTCACGCGCTCTGCCGCGATGGCGCGTACGGCGGCCGTCCCCGACAAGGTGGCGAGCGCGCGGCGCGGGCTCGGCGATGTGGCGCGGATCGGCGGGGACCCGGAGCACGCGCGCGTGCACTACGAGGCGGCTCTCGAACTGTGCGCCGCGAACTGGTTCAGCGTGGGCGAGACCGTGCGGACCCTCATCGGCCTCGGCCGCGCCGCCCTCGCCGCGTCCCGGCCCGACGAGGCCCGCGACTGGTTCGAGCAGGGCCTCGCGCTCTGCGACGGTCCCACGCGTGCACTCGAACTCGCGGACACGGCCGAGGCGTTGGCCTCCGTGACGCGGGATCCGCGCGAGGCCGCGGTGCTGCTCGGGGCCGGTGCGGGCCTGCGCGGCCGCGCGCTCGCCGGGGACCCGGACGTCGCCCCCGTAGAGGCGCGGGTCCGTGCGGCGCTCACTACGGAGACGTACGAGAAGGCGTTCGAAGAGGGCCGGGCGATGCGGTCAGCGGCGGTCAGCCGACGGTAAGCGGGCGGTCAGGGGCGCCCGCGACGCTCGGGGACATGAAGACCACACACACCGCGTACGCATCGACCCGACTGTCCCACCTCGACGTCCTGGTCTCCGGCGCCAGCGTCGCCGGTCCCGCCGTCGCCCTCGCCCTGTCCCTGCACGGAGCCCGCGTCACCGTCGTCGAGAAGGCCCCCGCCCTGCGCGAGGGCGGATTCGCCGTCGACTTCCGCGGCTGGGTGCACCGCACGGTCCTGACCGCCCTCGGCATCCACGACGACGTCCACGCGCGCCAGACCCACATGGGCCGCCAGACGGTCGTCGCCGCCGACGGCACCCCGCGCGTCGATCTGCCGGCGGAACTGATGAGCGGCGACGTGGAGATCTTCCGCGGCGACCTCTCCCGCATCCTGCACGAGCACAGCAAGGACTCTGTGGACTACGTCTTCGGTGACTCGATCGCCACCCTGACCCAGGACGACGACGGGGTCGACGTCACCTTCGAGCGCGCGGCGCCCCGCCGCTTCGACCTCGTCGTGGCGGCCGACGGACTGCACTCCCCCACCCGCCGCCTCGTGTTCGGCGACGAGTCGCGGTACCTGCGCTTCCTGGACCACTACGTGGCCGGCTTCGGCATCCCCAACCACCTGGGCCTCGACCGCACCGGCCGGCTGTACAGCGACCCGGGCCGGGCGGTCTCCGTCAGCAACTACGACGGTGACCCGGACCGGGCGGGCGCGCTCCTGGTGTTCCGCTCCGGGCCCCTCGACCACGACCGCAGGGACGTGGGCCGGCAGAAGCGGATCCTCGCGGAGCGGTTCGCGGGGATGGGCTGGGAGGCGCCGCGGGTCCTCAAGGCGCTCGAGGACGCGGACGACCTGTACTTCGACGCCATCGCGCAGATCCACGTCGACCGGCTCACCAAGGGCCGCGTGGTCCTGCTCGGCGACGCCGGGTACGGCGCCACGATGGGCGGCATGGGCACCGGCGTCGCGATCGTCGGCGCGTACGTCCTGGCCGGTGAACTGGCCCTGGCCGACGGCGATCACCGCACCGCGTTCGCCGCCTACGAGGCGCAGATCGGGGACTTCGCGAAGGGCTGCCAGAAGATCTCGGGCAACGCGGGCCCCTTCTTCGCCCCGCCCACCGAGCGGAAGATCCGCAGCCGCGACCGGATGTACCGGCTGCTCGGCTCCCGCCTGATGGCCGGGTTCTTCAAGCGCCTGACGGAGAAGGCCGCGACCGCGCTCGACCTGAAGGACTACCCGGCCCTGCTGGACGCGCCGGCCGCCGTCGTGCGCGGCCGGTGAGCGCGTCAGGCCTCGATGTCCCCGAAGTGGTCCCAGCCGCCCTTGTTCGTCCAGGGGGCGCCGTCGACGGTCACCTGAGGAAGCGCCGACGGGTTGAGGACCTCGCCGATCACCTTCCAGCGGGCGGGCAGCTTCACGTCCGCCGGGAAGGTGGCCACGATCGCGTGGTCCTCTCCCCCGGTGAGCACCCACTGGATGGGGTCGACGCCGACGGCCTGCCCGATGTCGTTCATCTGCGACGGCACGTCGACCTTGCCGGACTTGATGTCGATACGGACCTTGCTGGCCTCCGCGATGTGCCCCAGGTCGGCGATCAGGCCGTCGCTGACGTCGCACATGGCGGTGGCGCCGAGCCCGGCGGCCGCGGGGCCCGCGTGGTACGGCGGTTCGGGCCTGCGGTGGGCCTCGACGAAGGCGCGGGGCGAGCGGAACCCCCGGGAGAGGACCGCGTGGCCGGCCGCGGACCAGCCGAGCCAGCCGGTCACCGCGACGACGTCGCCGGGCTGTGCTCCGGCGCGCGTGACCGGCTCGTGGTTGCGCATGTCGCCGAGAGCCGTGATCGCGACGGTGATCGTGTCACCGCGTACGACGTCGCCTCCGACGACGGCGGCGCCCGCGACCTGGCACTCGTCGCGCAGGCCGTCCATCAGCTCGTTCGGCCAGCTGGCGGGGAGTTCGGCGGGGACCACGAGGCCGAGCAGGAGCGCGGTCGGGACGGCGCCCATCGCGGCGATGTCCGCGAGGTTCTGCGCGGCCGCCTTGCGCCCGACGTCGTAGGCCGTGGACCAGTCGCGGCGGAAGTGCCGCCCTTCGAGGAGGATGTCCGTGCTCACGACGACCCTGCGGTCCGGCGCGGCCACCACGGCCGCGTCGTCGCCCGGGCCGAGTCGTACGGCCGGGGTGGTGGTGAGCCGGGAGGTGAGCTCTCGGATGAGCCCGAACTCGCCCAGCTCGCCGACGGTGCCCTTCATGCGCGTACTGCCCCTTCTGCCCCGGTCCGCTTGCGGTCGCGAGCCGTCTCTGTCATCGGTACGGTCATTGTCGTGGGCGGGACCGTCCCGTTGACCGGTGCCCGCCGTCCGTAAGTCGCAGTGTGTACGCCACAGCCACCGCAGGTCTCCCCGCGGCGAGCAGCGACGCGATACCGTGGCGTCTCTTCTCCCCACATGATCCTCGTGGCCGCCCTGGAGGTTCCGTGGTACAGGCGTACATCCTGATTCAGACCGAAGTCGGCAAGGCGTCGACCGTAGCCGAGCTGATCGGCAAGATCCCGGGGGTGATCCAGGCCGAGGACGTGACAGGTCCCTACGACGTCATCGTGCGCGCGCAGGCCGACACAGTCGATGAGCTGGGTCGCATGGTGGTCGCCAAGGTCCAGCAAGTGGACGGCATCACCCGCACCCTGACCTGCCCGGTCGTGCACTTGTAGCCCCCGTCTAACCTTGGCCGGTGAACTTCTTCCGTCACCGGCCCCGTCTTGCCACCGGGCTCCCCGCCCTGGCCCTGCTGCTCGCCGTCTCGGGCTGCTCCTCAGCAGACGGCACGGCGCACGCAGCGGTTCCCACCCCTGATGCCAAGGTCACCGACCTGTGCCGCAACCTGCACAAAAGGCTTCCGGACACGGTGGACGGGCACGGAAGGAACGACCCCTCTCCGCGGTCCGAGCTGACCGCGGGGTGGGGAGATCCGGCGATCATACTGCGCTGCGGTGTCGAACGGCCCGCGCTGATGGACGACCCCCAGGCCCTGCCGGTGAAGGTGAACGGCGTGGGCTGGGCGTACGAGAAGCGCGACGACGGCGCGCAGGTGCTCACGACGACGCTGCGGGTCGCCTACGTGGAGGTCACCCTGCCCAAGGAGCTGGCCGCCGAGGGGGCCTCGCCCCTGGTCGACTTCGCCGGTCCCGTCAAGAAGGCGATCCCCGAAGGGATCGCCGACTGACGTGCGTGCTTCGCTACGGGGCCGAGGGGCTCCGGCTAGCGCAGTCCCGTAGAGCGGTTCAGCGCCGCCTGGATGAGGCGGTCCACCAGCTCCGGGTAGCTCACGCCGCTCTCCTGCCACATGCGCGGGTACATGGAGATCGGGGTGAAGCCGGGCAGCGTGTTGATCTCGTTGATCACGAACTCGCCGTCCTCGGTGAGGAAGAAGTCGGCGCGCACGAGGCCCTCGCAGGACGCCGCGTCGAACGCCTCGACCGCCAGCCGCTGCACCTCGGCCGTCTGCTCGTCGGTGAGCGGCGCGGGCACGATGCCGGACGCCGAGTCGATGTACTTGGCCTCGAAGTCGTAGAAGTCGTGGGCCTGGACCGGCGGGATCTCGGCCGGCACGCTCGCGCGCGGCCCGTCCTCGAACTCCAGGACTCCGCACTCGATCTCGCGGCCGACGAGCGCCGCCTCCACGATGATCTTCGGGTCGTGCCTGCGGGCCTCCTCGATCGCCTCGTCGAGGCCCTCGAAGGAGTCGACCTTGGTGATGCCGATCGACGAACCCGCGCGCGCGGGCTTGATGAACAGCGGCCAGCCCTGCTCGCCGACGAAGTCCGCGATGCGGCGCCGCGCGTCTGCGCCCTTTTCTCCATTCGGAGCGGCACGCTCCCACTCGCGCGGCCGGATCACCAGGTAGGGGCCGACCTTCAGCCCGAACGAGGTGAACACCCGCTTCATGTAGTCCTTGTCCTGGCCGACGGCCGAGGACAGGACGCCACAGCCGACGTACGGCGTCCCGGACAGGTCGAGCAGGCCCTGGATGGTGCCGTCCTCGCCGTACGGGCCGTGCAGGACGGGGAACACGACGTCTACGTCGCCGAGGACCTTGGGCACGGAGCCGGGCTCCGTGTAGACGACCTCGCGGCTCGACGGGTCGACCGGCAGCACGACCCCGCCCTCGGCGGACTCGGCGAGCTCGGCGACGTCCGGCACCTTGCGGTCGGTGATGGCCATCCGCTCGGGATCGTCGGCCGTCAGCGCCCAGCGTCCCTCACGCGTGATGCCGATCGGCAGCACGTCGTACTTGGTGCGGTCGATGGCCCGCAGTACGGCGCCTGCGGTGACGACGGAAACGCCGTGCTCGGAGCTGCGACCGCCGAAGACGACGGCCACACGGGGCTTCTGGCCCGACGGGCGGCTGCTCTGGGGAAGGTTCTCGCTGCTCATATCGCGTTGAGCGTACCTGCTGGTAGCAGCGGAGTCAGCGTCCGGCGGGCCCCGCGTCAGCGCCGTTCGGGCTTGGCGCTGCGCGACATCATCTCCTTCAGGGCGACGACCGGGGACTTCCCCTCGTGCACGATGCCGACGACGGTTTCGGTGATCGGCATGTCGACGCCGTGCCGGCGCGCCAGGTCGAGCACCGACTCGCAGGACTTGACGCCCTCGGCGGTCTGCTTGGTGACGGCGATGGTCTCCTGGAGGGTCATGCCCTTGCCCAGGTTGGTGCCGAAGGTGTGGTTGCGCGACAGGGGCGAGGAGCAGGTCGCGACGAGGTCGCCGAGGCCCGCGAGTCCCGAGAAGGTGAGCGGGTCCGCGCCGAGCGCGACACCGAGGCGCGCGGTCTCCGCGAGGCCGCGGGTGATGAGCGAGCCCTTCGCGTTGTCGCCGAGCCCCATGCCGTCGGCGATGCCGACGGCGAGCCCGATGACGTTCTTCACGGCGCCGCCCAGTTCGCAGCCGATCACGTCCGTCTCCGTGTACGGGCGGAAGTACGGCGTGTGGCAGACCATCTGGAGGCGCTGCGCAACCGATTCGTCGCGGCAGGCGACGACGGCGGCGGCGGGCATCCGGGCGGCGATCTCGCGGGCGAGGTTGGGGCCCGTGACGATCGCGATGCGGTCCTCGCCGACCTTGGTGACGTCCTCGATGACCTCGCTCATCCGCATGGCGGAGCCGAGTTCGACGCCCTTCATGAGGGAGACGAGGACGGTGCCGGGCGCGAGCAGCGGCGTCCACTCGGCGAGGTTGGCGCGCAGCGTCTGCGAGGGCACGGCGAGCACCGTGAACTCGGCGCCGTCCGCGGCTTGTGCGGCGTCGGTGGTGGCCCTGATGCTGCCCGGGAGTTCGACGCCGGGGAGGTAATCGGGGTTCGTACGCGTGGAGTTGACCGCTTCGGCCAGTTCGGGCCTGCGCGCCCACAGGGTGACGTCGCACCCCGCGTCGGCGAGCACCATGGCGAAGGCCGTACCCCAGGAGCCGGTTCCGAAGACGGCCGCCTTGACGGGTGGGGTCACTTGCTCTCCTCAGGACTTCCGTGCTCGATGACGGCCGAACCGGCCTGTTCCGTAAGGGTGTTGACCTCGGCGGCCTTGCGGCGCTGCGCGATGCGCGCCTCACGGGGGTCGTAACGCCGCTGCGGGGGCTGCTCGCCGCGCAGTTCACCGAGCAGTCCGGTGATCGCCGTCATGATGACCTCGGTGGCCTCCTTGAGGAGTTCCGGGGTCATCTCCTTGTCGTAGAAGCGCTCCAGGTCGACCGGCGGTCCGGCGAGGACGTGGTGCGTCTTGCGCGGCAGCAGGTCGGGCTTCTTGGCGTACGGCGCGAGCACGAGGTTGGCGCCCCACTGGGCGACGGGAATCACGGGGCACTTGGTCTGCAGTGCCACGCGCGCGACGCCCGTCTTGGCGGTCATGGGCCACAGGTCCGGATCGCGGGTGAGGGTGCCCTCGGGGTAGAAGGCGACGCACTCCCCGCGCTCGACGGCGTCGATGGCGGCACGGAACGCGCTGAGCGCATTCGTGGTCTCGCGGTAGACGGGGATCTGTCCGGTGCCGCGCATGATGGCGCCGATGAACCCCTTCTTGAAGAGCCCGTGCTTGGCGAGGAATCGCGGAACGCGTCCGGTGTTGTACTGGAAGTGCGCGTACGCGAACGGGTCCAGATGCGAATTGTGGTTCACCGCGGTGATAAAGCCGCCGTCGGCCGGAATGTGCTCCATTCCGCGCCAGTCCCGCTTGATCAGAACCACGAGCGGCGGTTTAGCGATGACCGCTGCCAGGCGGTACCAGAAGCCGATTCTGCGGCGGGACACTCGGACACCTTCCTCTATGGACCCTTGAAGGCCCTCTCGGACCTGGTCAGCCGCACAAGTGTCGCCCCGGGCCGCCGGTCTGTCGAGAACACCGTACGCCCGCGCGTTTATGCCCACCTCACGCGCCGGGCCACAATGAGCGCGACCCGAAGGGACGGACCTCACGTGCAGTGGACCCTGGTGATCCCGCTGAAACCCCTGGTGCGGGCCAAGAGCAGGCTGGCGCCCACGGCGGGGGACGGGGTGCGTCCCGGACTCGCGCTTGCGTTCGCGCAGGACACCGTGGCCGCCGCGACCGCCTCGGCCGGGGTGCGGGATGTGGTGGTAGTCACGGACGACGAGCTCGCCGGGAGGGAGCTGGCCGCCCTCGGCGCCCTGATCGTCCCCGATGCCCCGGGAGCGGGCCTGAACGCCGCCCTGGCGCACGGTGCGGCGGCGGCACGGGCCCGACACCCGGATGCGGCCGTCGCGGCGCTCAACGCCGATCTGCCGGCTCTGCGGCCGGCGGAATTGTCCCGGGTTCTCGCGGAGGCCGCACTATTTCCCCGCGCATTTCTCCCCGATACGGCGGGAATCGGGACGACTCTTCTCAGTGCGGGTCCCGGCAATGAATTGCGCCCGGCATTCGGCACCGGGTCCCGAGCCCGTCATGCCGCGTCCGGCGCGGTGGAACTCCCGCTGACAGGAGTCGATTCCGTACGCCAGGACGTGGACACTGCCGAGGACCTGCGGGCGGCACTGTCGCTCGGCGTCGGCCCGCGCACCGCGGGGGCGGCCGCCGGGCTGCTGATCCCGGACTGAGTACGCTGCCTGTATGCAGGCGACCGCGTACACATACGACTCCGACTCCCGCTCCGGCAGCGTGCTGCTCGACGACGGTACTCCCGTGCCCTTCGACGCCCCGGCGTTCGACGCGGGCGGCCTCCGGCTGCTGCGCCCCGGACAGCGGGTCCGTATCGAGGTCGAGGGTGAGGGCGAGGCGCGGCGCATCACCCTGGTGACGCTGCAGACGCTCTGAACCTCTTCTGAACTGGGCTTTCGCACCAACTGACTCTTCGCGAAACACCGCGGGCCGGGCTCCCCGAGGGGAGCCCGGCCCGGCGCGTGAGGGGCTCTTGAGGCCTTCGCCCTTACTTCTTGCGGGCGGTGGTCTTCTTGGCGGTCGTCTTGCGCGCAGTGGACTTCTTGGCGGGCGCCTTCTTGGCCGTGGCCTTCTTGGCGGGCGCCGTCTTCTTCGCGGTGGCCTTCTTCGCGGCGGTCTTCGCCGGGGCGGCCTTCTTGGCGGTGGTCTTCTTCGCCGTGGCCGTGGCCTTCTTGGCGGTGGTCTTCTTCGCCGTCGCCGTAGTCTTCTTCGCCGTCGTCTTCTTGGCGGTGACCTTCTTGGCGGTGACCTTCTTCGCCGCCGCCTTCTTGGCGGTGGCCTTCTTGGCCGCGGCCTTCTTGACCGTCGCCGCGGCGCCGCCGGTCAGGCTGCCCTTGGGCGCCTTCTTGACCGCGACCTCTCCACCACGCGGGAGCTTCTTCGAGCCCGCGACGAGGTCCTTGAAGCCCTGACCGGCGCGGAAACGCGGAACGGAGGTCTTCTTGACCCGCACGCGCTCGCCCGTCTGCGGGTTGCGCGCGTAACGGGCCGGGCGGTCGACCTTCTCGAACGAGCCGAAGCCGGTGACCGAGACCCGGTCCCCGCTGACGACGGCACGGACGATGGCGTCCAGGACCGCGTCGACGGCGTCGGCGGCCTGCTGACGGCCGCCGACCTTGTCGGCAATCGCTTCTACGAGCTGCGCCTTGTTCACGTCTTCCCCTTCGGAGACATTGCCGGAACGTATCCGGTCCGGCTTTTTCGCACGTTAGGCAGATATATACCGCAAATCAAACACGAAACGGGCTAATCACCCTTGTGCCGCAACGAACTCGGGGCTGTCTCGAAGTTCTTCAGTGGTCCTCTTGCGGGAATCGACCCTCGTCGAGGTCCACCATGAATCGGTCCAGTCGCCTTGCCGCACCGGCGAGATCGTGCTTGGCCGCGGCCGTAATGACCAGCAGCTTCCGGGTCAGCGCCATCCGTACGCCCTCCGGGACTTGCAGTGCGCGCACCCTGGAGTGCGCTTCCTTGAGTTGGTCCGCGACCGCCGCATAGAGCTGGAGTTGGCCGTCGTGTTCCATGCACAGATTGTGCCATCTGGGGCGAGTTGTCGCCTCCGCAGGGGGTAACTGCCGTCCCTGGCGGGGCTCCTGGGCCCCTTCGCGGGGCGTGCGTGAACGAGCGCCACGAGATGCGCGTACGTCGTGAACACCCTTGAAAACACGGCGAGTTGAAACCTCCGGAACGGCACTTGGCGAGCGGTCGGAGGCCGGATACAGCTGTACCCCCAACCGTCCACGATTGGGGGTACAGATGCTTGTTGCGATGGCCGGAATCAGCCTTGCAGAGTTCAGATCTGCACGGTCTGCGGCTTGAACGACGGACGCTTGGACTCGTAGTCCGCGATGTCGCCCTCGTTCTGGAGCGTGATGCTGATGTCGTCCAGGCCGTTCAGCAGCCGCCAGCGCGCGTTCTCGTCGAGTTCGAAGGCGGCGGTGACGCCCTCGGCCCGTACTTCACGGGCCTGAAGGTCGACCGTGATCTCGGCCTGGGGGTCGTTCTCCACGAGGCTCTGCAGCGCGTCCACGACCTTCTGGTCGAGCACCACCGTGAGCAGGCCGTTCTTGAGCGAGTTGCCGCGGAAGATGTCGGCGAACCGCGAGGAGATGACGGCCTTGAAGCCGTAGTTCTGCAGCGCCCACACCGCGTGCTCGCGGGAGGATCCGGTGCCGAAGTCGGGACCTGCAACCAGGACCGTGGCTCCCTCGCGTTCGGCCTTGTTCAGCACGAACTCGGGGTCCTTGCGCCAGGCCTCGAAGAGCCCGTCCTCGAAACCGTCCCTGGTGACCTTCTTGAGCCAGTGGGCGGGGATGATCTGGTCGGTGTCGACGTTGCTGCGGCGCAGCGGGACGGCCCGGCCGGTGTGCGTGGTGAATGCTTCCATGGCTGATCAGACTCCAGCGGGCGTACGGGCGTCAGTGTCGGACAGGTCGGCCGGAGAGGCCAGGTGGCCGAGCACGGCGGTGGCGGCGGCGACCTGGGGCGAGACCAGGTGGGTACGGCCGCCCTTGCCCTGCCGGCCCTCGAAGTTGCGGTTCGAGGTGGACGCGGAGCGCTCGCCGGGGGCGAGTTGGTCGGGGTTCATGCCCAGACACATCGAGCAGCCCGCGTGCCGCCATTCGGCGCCGGCCTCCTTGAAGACCTTGTCCAGGCCCTCGGAGACGGCCTGCAGACCCACCCGCGCGGAGCCGGGAACGACCAGCATCCGTACGCCGTCGGCGACTTTGCGGCCCCCGACGATCTCGGCGACGGCGCGCAGGTCCTCGATGCGGCCGTTGGTGCACGAACCTACGAAGACGGTGTCGACCTTGACGTCACGCAGCGGCTGCCCGGCGGTCAACCCCATGTATTCCAGGGCCTTTTCGGCGGCGAGGCGCTCCGAAGCGTCCTCGTACGAAGCAGGGTCGGGGACGTGCGACGACAGGGGCGAGCCCTGGCCGGGGTTGGTGCCCCAGGTGACGAACGGCGACAGCGCTGCGGCGTCGATGACGACCTCGGCGTCGAATTCCGCGTCGTCGTCCGACTTCAGCGTCTTCCAGTACGCAACCGCTGCGTCCCAGTCCTCGCCCTTGGGGGCGTGCGCACGGCCCTCGAGGTAGGCGAAGGTGGTCTCGTCGGGGGCGATCATGCCCGCGCGGGCACCGGCCTCGATCGACATGTTGCAGATGGTCATGCGGGCTTCCATCGAGAGCTTCTCGATGGCGGAGCCGCGGTACTCCAGGATGTAGCCCTGGCCGCCGCCCGTCCCGATCTTCGCGATGATGGCGAGGATCAGGTCCTTGGCGGTGACGCCCTCGGGCAGCTCACCGTCGACGGTGATGGCCATCGTGCGCGGACGGGCCAGCGGCAGCGTCTGGGTCGCCAGGACGTGCTCGACCTGGGAGGTGCCGATACCGAAGGCCAGCGCGCCGAACGCGCCGTGCGTGGACGTGTGGGAGTCGCCGCAGACGACCGTGGTGCCCGGCTGGGTCAGGCCCAGCTGGGGGCCGACGACGTGCACGACGCCCTGCTCGACGTCACCCAGCGAGTGCAGACGCACACCGAAGTCGGCACAGTTCTTGCGCAGCGTCTCCAGCTGGGCGCGCGAGACCGGGTCCGCGATCGGCTTGTCGATGTCGAGGGTCGGGGTGTTGTGATCCTCGGTGGCGATGGTGAGGTCGAGGCGCCGCACCTGGCGACCGGTCTGACGCAGGCCGTCGAAGGCCTGCGGGCTGGTCACCTCGTGCAGCAGGTGCAGATCGATGAAGAGGAGGTCGGGCTCGCCCTCGGCGCGCCGGACGACGTGGTCGTCCCAGACCTTCTCCGCGAGTGTCCTACCCATCGCTTTCCCTCCGGCCGGCATCGTGAGCCGGCCCAACTAGAGATCGTGGTCGCCGACGTCCGTACCCCTCGTACCGGACGTGAACGTCCCGGCCCGTTGGTCTGCGGGCCGCTGTAAGTACAGGGTGTCAAGTTTCACGGGAAATTGAACTTGCGTTTCACAGAGTGAGACGCGAGTATCGACGCATGGACAACTCTAGCGGCGTCGGCGTTCTGGACAAGGCGGCCCTTGTTCTCAGCGCCCTGGAGTCCGGTCCGGCCACCCTCGCGGGGCTGGTCGCGGCGACCGGACTGGCAAGACCCACGGCTCACCGTCTCGCCGTGGCACTGGAACACCACCGCATGGTGGCGCGTGACATGCAGGGCCGTTTCATTCTCGGCCCGCGCATGGCCGAGCTGGCCGCGGCGGCGGGCGAGGACCGCCTGCTCGCGACGGCGGGCCCGGTACTCACCCACCTACGCGACGTGACGGGCGAGAGCGCGCAGCTCTATCGCCGGCAGGGCGACATGCGCATCTGCGTCGCGGCCGCCGAGCGCCTGTCGGGCCTGCGGGACACCGTCCCCGTGGGCTCCACGCTCACGATGAAGGCGGGCTCGTCGGCGCAGATCCTGATGGCCTGGGAGGAGCCCGAGCGCCTGCACCGCGGCCTCCAGGGCGCCCGCTTCACGGCGACCGCCCTGTCGGGCGTACGGCGCCGCGGCTGGGCCCAGTCGATCGGCGAGCGGGAGCCGGGCGTCGCGTCCGTCTCCGCGCCGGTGCGCGGCCCCTCGAACCGCGTCGTCGCGGCGGTCTCGGTCTCCGGACCGATCGAGCGCCTGACGCGCCACCCGGGCCGGATGCACGCGCAGGCCGTCATCGACGCGGCGGGACGCCTCTCCGAGGCCCTGCGCCGCACCGGCTGACCCTCCCCCACCACACCGCTCCCCCTCGGGCCGGCCGCTTCAACGCCGCAGCGACCGGCCCGAGTTGAGACTTGTCGGGACCTCACGGGCACCCGCTCCGGGCAACGCGAAGAGGCCCTCCCCTGCTGGGGAGGGCCTCTTGCTGTCTTGTACCCCCGACCGGATTCGAACCGGCGCTACCGCCTTGAGAGGGCGGCGTGCTAGGCCGCTACACAACGGGGGCAAGGATCTTGTGATGCCACGCGATCCAGCTGGGCTACCAGGACTCGAACCTAGAACAACGGAACCAGAAACCGTCGTGTTGCCAATTACACCATAGCCCAATGCGATCCAGGCCTGGGTGGCCCGATCAGTACCCCCGACCGGATTCGAACCGGCGCTACCGCCTTGAGAGGGCGGCGTGCTAGGCCGCTACACAACGGGGGCCCTAGCGATCCTGCATGAGAAACAGCGGGTGCGACCCGGACTGTCCCCCTGGGAAGGATCTGTACCCCCGACCGGATTCGAACCGGCGCTACTGCCTTGAGAGGGCAGCGTGCTAGGCCGCTACACAACGGGGGCTTTGCGGATCTGGAATCCGCGATGCAGATAAGCTCTGCGAGCTGGCCTACCAGGACTCGAACCTAGACTAACGGAACCAGAAACCGTCGTGCTGCCAATTACACCATAGGCCATCAAAAAGCAACCCCTTGCGAGGGTTCTGTTTGATTTACGCTTCCGGGTCCGGCCTGTCGGCCCGTTTCCCTCGGCGCAGGAAGAACATTACCCGAAGGTGGACGGCGCTCCAAAACGGGTATCCGGGGCCAGCAGGGCGGGGAGCTGGCCGAGCGCCGTGATGCGCGTGAGTTCGGGACGGCCGCCGGTCCGCGCACGGTCCAGCCAGATGCCGGTGAGCCCCGCCTCCTCGGCGCCACGGGCGTCGGTGTCGGGCTGGTCGCCGACGTACGCGACCTCGTGCGGGGGCAGTTCCAGCGCCTCGCAGGCGGCGTGGAAGGCGGCCGCCTGCGGTTTGGCCACGCCGAGTTCGGCGGCGCAGACGACGGCCTCGAAGCGGTCCCTGACGCCGAGGACGCGCAGCTTGCGGTCCTGGTTGTGCAGCGAGGAGTTGGACAGGACGGCGTGCCGGTAGCGGTCCGCGAGGAGGTCGAGCACGGGGACGGTGTCGGGGAACAGCGCCCAGGCGGCCTCGTAGTGGACGATGTAGCGCCCGAACCAGGCGTCGGCCTCTGCGTCGCCCATGTCGTCGGCGTCGTCGGCGCCGCTCCCCACGAAGGCCCGTACGCGATCGCGGCGCTGACCCTCCCAGTCGGTCTCGCCCGATTCGAAGCGCGCCCAGTGCTCCTGGGTGAGGGTGCGCCAACGGGCGAGGGCCTGGCCGACGGAGGTGAATCCGTCGGCCAGGCCCTCGGCCCGAAGGTGTTCCCGCATTCCCGCGCGGTCCGCGTTCGCGTAGTCGAAGATCGTGTCGTCTACGTCCCACAGGACCGCGCGGATCGGCATGTGACCGAGCTTAGGCCGTGAGCTTGGCCAGCGCCGCGTCGATGCGGGTCAGGGTCTTGTCCTTGCCCAGGATCTCCAGGGACTCGAAGAGGGGCAGGCCGACCGTGCGGCCGGTGACGGCGACGCGGACCGGGGCCTGCGCCTTGCCGAGCTTGAGGCCATGCTCCTCGCCGGCGGCCAGGACGGCCTCCTTGAGGGCGTCGGCCGACGTCCAGTCGGCGGCCTCGAGCTTCGCGCGGGCCGTGGTCAGGAGGCCGGCCGGGTCGCCCTTCATGGCCTTGGTCCAGGACGCCTCGTCCTCCACCGGCTCCTTGAGGAACAGGAAGTCGACGTTGGCCGTGATGTCCGACAGGACCGTCACACGGGTCTGCGCGTGGGGGGCGATGGCCTCCCAGGCCGCCTGGTCGAAGTCCTCGGGCGCCCAGTTGGCGAACGGGGCGCGCAGCCACGGCTCGCAGGCCGTCGCGAACGCCTTCACGTCCAGCATGCGGATGTGGTCGCCGTTGATCGACTCGGCCTTCTTGAGGTCGAAGCGCGCCGGGTTCGCGTTGACGTCCGCGAGGTCGAACTTCGCGACCATGTCCTCGATGGAGAAGACGTCCTGGTCGGCCGAGAAGGACCAGCCGAGCAGGGACAGGTAGTTGAGCAGTCCCTCGGGCAGGAAACCGCGCTCGCGGTAGAGGTTGAGCGAGGCCTGCGGGTCGCGCTTCGAGAGCTTCTTGTTGCCCTCGCCCATGACGTACGGGAGGTGGCCGAAGGCGGGCGTGAGCTTCGCGATGCCGAGCTCGGTGAGCGCCTTGTAGAGGGCGATCTGGCGGGGCGTGGACGAGAGCAGGTCCTCGCCGCGCAGGACGTGGGTGATCTCCATGAGAGCGTCGTCGACCGGGTTGACCAGCGTGTACAGCGGGGCGCCGTTCGCGCGGACGATGCCGAAGTCCGGGACGTTCTCCGGCTGGTAGGTGATCTCGCCGCGGACCAGGTCCTCGAAGGTGATCGCCTCGTCGGGCATACGGAAACGGACGATGGGCTGCCGGCCCTCGGCCTCGTACGCGGCGATCTGCTCGGCGCTCAGGTCGCGGCAGTGACCGTCGTAACCGGAGGGCTTGCCGGCGGCGCGGGCGGCGTCGCGGCGGACGTCGAGCTCCTCGGTGGAGCAGTAGCAGCGGTACGCGTGGCCGGCGGCGAGGAGCTTCTCGGCGACGTCCTTGTAGATGTCCATGCGCTGCGACTGGCGGTACGGCGCGTGGGGGCCGCCGATCTCGGGGCCCTCGTCCCAGTCGAAGCCCAGCCAGCGCATCGAGTCGAGCAGCTGGTTGTACGACTCCTCGGAGTCGCGGGCCGCGTCGGTGTCCTCGATGCGGAAGACCAGGGTGCCCTGGTTGTGCCGGGCGTAGGCCCAGTTGAAGAGGGCGGTGCGCACCAGGCCCACATGGGGGTTGCCGGTGGGAGAGGGACAGAAACGTACGCGTGGGGGTACCCCCCGGTCGAGCGGATTCGAGAGCTTGGGGGAGTTCGCGTTAGCCACGCTTGATCACCTTGTTGGTGAGAGTGCCGATGCCTTCGATGGTGACGGCGACCTCGTCGCCGACGTTGAGCGGGCCGACCCCTTCCGGGGTGCCCGTGAGGATCACGTCGCCGGGGAGCAGCGTCATGGCCTCGGAGATGTTGACGATCAGGTCCTCGATCGAGTGGATCATCTGGGACGTGCGGCCGAGCTGGCGCTGCTGTCCGTTGACCGTGCACTGGATCGTCAGGTCGCTGGGGTCGAGGTCCGTCTCCACCCAGGGGCCGAGCGGGCAGGAGGTGTCGAAGCCCTTGGCCCTGGCCCACTGCTTCTCGCGCTTCTGGACGTCACGCGCGGTGACGTCGTTCGCGCAGGTGTAGCCGAGGATGACGTCCTTGACGCGCTCGCGCGGGACCTCGCGGCACATGCGGCCGATGACGACGGCGAGCTCGGCCTCGTGGTGCAGTTCCTGCGAGAAGGAGGGGTACGCGATCTGGTCGCCGGGGCCGATCACCGAGGTGGACGGCTTGAAGAACGCGAAGGGGGCGTCCGGGACCTCGTTGCCCAGTTCCTTCGCGTGTTCCGCGTAGTTGCGGCCGAAGGCGACGACCTTGTTCGGGAGCACCGGCGGCAGGAGCCTGACCTTGCTCAGCGGGACCTTCGTACCGGAGAGTTCGAAGTCCGCGAACGGGATGCCCTTGATGATGTCGAGGACAAGCTCGTCAGGCTTGTCGCCCTCGACCGCGCCGAAGGCGACATTGCCGTCGATGGAGAATCTGGCGATCCGCACGAGTTGGCTGCGCCCCTTTTCTTGCTTGTGCCTGGTGGAATGTGATGCTTCAGGCTAGCGCGGGTGGGGGCTCGGGGTTGTTTGCCCGTTCCCCCCGGTGGGGGCTTGTCGCGCAGTTCCCCGCGCCCCTTTGGGGCACGGAGATCAGGGGCGCGTCCTCACGCCGCCTCGGTCGTCTCCGGGAGCTCCATCAGGATGGCGCGGCGCGGGTTGGCCGTCTGCGCGGGGAGTTCGACGGAGTACTCGGGCTGCTCCGGTGCCGCCTGCAGCTCGTCGGCGTCCTTGAGGTGCATCAGCGTCGTACGCCGCGGGTTGGCGATGTTGCGGAACATCGCGGACTTCACTGTCTTCATGTGTCGCTCGTGACCTTGTCGGTGCGGGCGCCCGCAGGGCGCCGGTTGTCGGATTCGCCATCCCTGTAAAGCGTCAGGCTAAACATCTGATTACCGTCGAAAGCGAGGAAGAGACGATGTTCTTCGTGTGAGTTTGCTCACCAGAGGGCGGGCAAAGGTTTCAATTCGGACCCGAAGTGTGCCGTACCGAAACGGGCATTCCGCCACTGAAGCCACGATTCCGCTCCCGATCATGGCGACTGGGACACCCCCGGGGCGTAGGTGGAACGTCATTAAAAGTCCGTTATCGACGAGATCACTTTCTACGTCTCGTGACACACCCCTCACACGGCGTCACACTGGTCGCGTGCTGACGCTCGGCCCTTGTTGGAGATCCTGCACTGTGCTGGAATTCGCGGGACCGCCGCGAGATCGAGCCGGCGCGCACGGGGCGCAACGCAGCGCCGAGTCGCGGCGGGAAGGGGGAGCAGCGCCGGTCACCGACGACCGAAGGGGGCGTGTCCGCTCGCCCCCGAACTACGCCGACACCGTCCCGTCCGCGCACGCGGGGGACGCCTGGTCCAGAGGTTGCGACGCTAGTGCAGGGACGTAAGAACAGGGATGGCAGCGCTGCGGCGGAGCCTGAGCCGCGCGGCGGGACTGGCCCGATGACAGGCAGTTCCTCGCCCCAGCACGCCCAGAACCCGGGCCGGACCGCCTCCGTCGAGGGCAGTACGACGGCCTCGGCCGCGCCCAAGACCGCCGCGAAGCCGAAGAGCCCGACCGGCCCCGGCTCGCGAATAGCCCTGCGCAACTGGCGTATCTCCACCCGCCTGGTGTCGCTGCTCGCTCTCCCCGTGGTCGCCGCGACCTCCCTCGGCGCGCTGCGTATCGGCGAGTCGATGAGCGACATCCAGCAGCTCGACAACATGAAGCTGCTGACCGACATGACCAAGCAGGCCACCGAGCTCGCGTCCGCGCTCCAGGAGGAGCGCGACCAGTCGGCGGGCCCGCTGGCCAACGGCGGCAAGGCGACCGAGGACTACACCGTCAAGGGAGCGCGCGAGAAGACCGACCGCGCGCGCAAGGCCTTCATGGAAGGCACGTACGAGATCACCGACGGGACCAGCAACAGCGGTCTCGACGGTGTGCAGGACCACGTCACGCAGATCGCCGGCCAGCTCAACAACCTCAAGGGCATCCGGCAGGACGCGTTCCAGGACCGCAGCACCTCGTCCCAGACGATCGACGCCTACAGCCGCCTCGTCGAGCAGCTCCTGTCGCTGTCCACCGACATGGCGCAGGCGACCAGCAACCCCGAGATGATCAAGCGCACGCGCGCCCTGGCGTCGTTCTCCTCCGCCAAGGAGTACGCGTCCGTGCAGCGCGCCGTCATCGCGGCCGCCCTGCCCCCGAACGACCGTGACTTCGGCAAGCTCTCCGAGACCGACCGCCGCTACGGCGAGTCCGCGCTGGAGAACCAGGAGTCCGACCTCAAGGGCTTCAGCTCCGTCTACGGAAACGTCGCCGCCACCGAGCTGATGAAGCCCATCGACTCGGGCAACGCGACGATCAAGGCCGCCGACCAGTACGCCCGCCGCGCCCTCAGCCAGGAGGGCGGCATCAGGATCCAGGACAAGCGGTCCTACAAGGACTGGGTCGACGCGGACAGCCAGCGTCTGCAGGAAATGTCCAAGATCGAGCTGACGCTGCTCAACCAGATGGAGCAGCAGGCCCGCGAGCTGCGCAACGAGTCCGAGCGCACGGCCATCATCAACGGTGCCCTGATCCTGCTCGTCCTCGGCGTCTCGCTCGTCGGCGCGTTCGTCGTGGCCCGGTCCATGATCCGCTCGCTGCGCCGGCTCCAGGACACCGCGACCAAGGTCGCCCAGGACCGTCTGCCCGAGCTGGTCAAGCAGCTGTCCGAGTCGGACCCGCAGGACATCGACACCTCCGTCGAGTCCGTCGGTGTGCACTCGCGCGACGAGATCGGCCAGGTGGCCTCGGCCTTCGACGACGTGCACCGCGAGGCGGTCCGTCTGGCCGCCGAGCAGGCCCTGCTGCGAGGCAACGTCAACGCGATGTTCACCAACCTCTCGCGCCGTTCGCAGGGTCTTATCCAGCGCCAGCTCTCGCTCATCTCCGAGCTGGAGTCCCGCGAGGCCGACCCCGACCAGCTGTCCTCCCTGTTCAAGCTCGACCACCTCGCGACCCGCATGCGCCGTAACGGTGAGAACCTCCTCGTTCTCGCCGGTGAAGAGCCCGGCCGCCGCTGGACCCGCCCGGTCCCGCTGGTCGACGTCCTGCGTGCCGCCGCCTCCGAGGTGGAACAGTACGAGCGCATCGAGCTGGCCTCGGTCCCCACGACCGAGGTCGCCGGACGCGTCGTCAACGACCTCGTGCACCTGCTCGCCGAGCTGCTCGAGAACGCGACCTCGTTCTCCTCGCCGCAGACCAAGGTCAAGGTCACCGGTCACGCGCTGCCCGACGGCCGTGTGCTCATCGAGATCCATGACACCGGTATCGGCCTCTCCCCGGAGGACCTCGCCGCGATCAACGAGCGGCTCGCGTCGCCGCCCACCGTGGACGTGTCGGTCTCGCGCCGCATGGGTCTGTTCGTGGTCGGCCGTCTGTCGCAGCGTCACGGCATCCGTATCCAGCTCCGCCCGTCCGACTCCGGTGGCACGACGGCGCTCGTCATGCTGCCCGTCGACGTCGCACAGGGCGGCAAGAAGGCTCCTGGCAAGCCCGGTCCCGGCGCCGCCTCCGGTGGTCCCGCCGCCGCGCAGGCCGCCGCCGGTGTGGCCGCCGCACGGCGTGGGGTCGGCTCGGGTGCGCAGGGCGGTCCGGGTGGCCCCGGTGGCACGGGCCGGCTCGGTGCCGGTCCCGGCGCGGCGCGTCCGCAGGTCGCGGGCTCGGGTCCGCGCGCCGCGCTGCCCGGCCGTGACGGCAACGGCCCGCAGGCCGGTGGCCCGCAGGCACCTCAGGCACCTCAGTCGCAGCAGTCGCCCCAGCAGGGTCGTCCGGCTCCGGCCGGCGCGTTCGGCGCGCAGGGGCTGCAGGGCGGTCCCGGCCAGGGTCAGCCGCAGGGTCAGGGCCTCGGCCAGGGCCAGGGCCAGGGCCAGAACGGTGCCGTACCGCCCCCGCAGCGTACGAACCAGGCGCCCGAGCAGGGCCGCCGGCCGGTCCTGCCGCCGCGTGGCGGGCCCCGCGCCGAGCTGCCCGGCGGCAACAACCCCCAGCCGCGCGTGCCGAGTTGGGGCAACGACGACGCGCAGCCGCCGGTGCCGCGCGCCTCGCTGGACGCGCCCCGCGGGCACGAGGAGCCGGACTCCACGTCGCAGTTCCCGCGGGTGGACGACCGCCAGGGCCCCGGCTCGACGGCCGAGTTCGCCCGGCCCGACTTCGACGGGCCCCGTCCCGGCGCGCCCGCCCCGCACGACCACGGTCAGGGCCAGGACACGGGGGCGTTCGTCCGTAACGACGTCTTCGGCGGCCACCAGAGCCAGTCGCAGAACCCGAACCACCTGCAGCCGCAGGGTCAGCCGCAGAACGCGAACCACCAGACCGGCCAGTTCGCGGCGCCCGGCTTCGGTGACGGTCTGCGCCCCGGCGCTCAGGACCCGTCCGCCACCGGCCAGTTCGCGGCCCCCGGCCAGAACAACTCCGGACGTCCGCGCCAGGACGGCCAGTTCCCCGGCGGCGACGCCTTCGGGCAGTCGCAGCAAGGACAGGGCCAGGGGCAGCCGCAGGGCCGCCCCGGCGGTCCCGCGCGCGAACTCCCGCAGCTCGGCTCCCGGGACGCGGCGGACTTCTCGATGCCGCGACCGCCGCTCCAGGGCGGTCAGGACCAGGGCTTCCCGGCGCAGCCGCAGGCCCCCGGCCGACAGGACGACCTGCCGCCCGCCGGACCCGGCGACGGCCGCACGCCGCTCTTCGACACCCTTGAGACCAACTGGTTCCACGGCCAGCAGGCCCCGCGGCAGCAGGACCGGCCGCAGGCGCCCGCCCCCCAGCAGAACAACGGCCGGCCGGGCGGCCTGCCGCAGCGCTCGCCGCAGCAGCCCCAGCCGCCCGCCGCCGCCTCCCCCGCGCCCGCCCGCCCGGCGGCCGCCGCACCCGCGGCGCCCCAGCAGGCTCAGGCGCCCGCCAACTGGCGCCAGTCGCCCAACGACGAACTCGGCCGCCAGGCCGAGCGGGTCCGCCAGCCCTCGGCCGGCGGGGTCACCGTCTCCGGGCTTCCGCGTCGCGTCCCGCGTGCGAACCTCGTCGCGGGTACGGCTCAGCAGCAACAGCACCAAACCGGTCCGCAGGTCTCGCGTTCGCCTGATGACGTTCGCGGCCGGCTGACCAATCTCCGTCGGGGCATCCAGCAGGGTCGCCAGGCCGGTACGGGCCAGACCGGCAGCTTCCCCAGCCCCACTCACCAGCAGGAGCGTTAGTTGACCCAGATGAGCCAGGCGGCACAGAACCTGAACTGGTTGATCACCAACTTCGTGGACAACACGCCGGGGGTCTCCCACACCGTCGTCGTGTCCGCGGACGGCCTGCTGCTCGCCATGTCGGAGGGATTCCCCCGGGACCGCGCCGACCAGCTGGCCGCCGTCGCTTCGGGCCTCACCTCGCTGACCGCGGGCGCGTCCCGGATCTTCGAGGGCGGCACGGTGGCCCAGACCGTGGTGGAGATGGAGCGTGGCTTCCTCTTCCTCATGTCGGTCTCGGACGGCTCGTCCCTCGCGGTGCTCGCGCACCCCGAGTGCGACATCGGCCTCGTCGGCTACGAGATGGCGCTGCTCGTGGACCGTGCGGGTTCCGTGCTCACCCCCGATCTCCGCGCCGAACTGCAGGGCAGCCTGCTGCACTAGTCACGCCCTCCCCCACACGCACGTATGACCGCACCGTCAGGCCGTCACCGTCCCCCACCGGCCCCGTCAGACGGCACGCAGACCACCTGCTGTCCCGCCCGGAGGATCCATGACCCCGCCCACCGCCTCTCACGACCCGTACGGCGTATCTCCGCACGCCGCGTACGGTCCTGAGGGCGACCAGCCGCTGGTGCGTCCTTATGCGATGACCGGTGGCCGGACACGGCCGCGCTACCAGCTCGCCATCGAGGCGCTCGTCAGCACGACCGCCGACCCGGCCCAGCTGTCAGGGCTGCTCCCCGAGCACCAGCGCATCTGCCACCTGTGCCGAGAGGTCAAGTCGGTGGCGGAGGTGTCGGCCCTGCTGTCGATGCCTCTCGGTGTGGCCCGGATCCTCGTCGCGGACCTGGCGGAAGCGGGAATGGTGGCCATCCACCAGCCCGGTGGCGACGAGAACGCAGGCGGCCAGCCAGACGTGACACTGCTCGAAAGGGTGCTCAGTGGACTTCGCAAGCTCTAACGGCGGAGGCGGCCGTTCCACCACGTCCGCGAAGATCGTGGTGGCGGGCGGCTTCGGCGTCGGCAAGACCACGTTCGTGGGCGCCGTCTCGGAGATCAACCCTCTGCGCACCGAGGCCGTCATGACGTCCGCGTCCGCGGGCATCGACGACCTCACCCACACCGGAGACAAGACGACGACCACCGTCGCCATGGACTTCGGCCGCATCACCCTGGACCAGGACCTGATCCTGTACCTCTTCGGTACGCCCGGTCAGGACCGCTTCTGGTTCATGTGGGACGACCTGGTGCGCGGCGCGATCGGCGCGATCGTGCTCGTCGACACCCGCCGTCTCGCCGACTGCTTCCCGGCCGTCGACTACTTCGAGAACTCCGGACTGCCCTTCGTCGTCGCCCTCAACGGCTTCGAGGGTCACCAGCCCTACACGCCCGACGAGGTGCGCGAGGCGCTCCAGATCGGTCCGGACACCCCGATCATCACCACGGACGCCCGACACCGTGCGGATGCAAAGAGTGGCCTGATCACGCTCGTCGAGCACGCGCTGATGGCCCGCCTGAAGTAGCTCTGCCGCCGAAAATCCGGCCATCAAGTGGCTAGATCCGTACGGCAGTTGTCGTACTGTGCCCGGAGGCCGCTGTGTCCTTTGACACGGTCGGCCTCCGTGTTCATAACGTTTCGACAGAGAATTCCAGTGCCTCAGACACAGGTCGCGCACACCCGGTTCCACTGTGCGCACAAGAGCCCCGCCTTTTGGCGGGGCTCGCTCTTTATGACCGTTTTATCTGGGGCATAGGTCACTCGGAGGTTCCGGTTCCCGGTGTTTGGAAGAGAACCGCCTGACGTGCTGGAATGCGCTGAACTGCCCAGTAGGTAAGGGCCTGGAGACAGCGGCACAGCGTAAGTGCCGACGCCGAGAGGTTGTTGGTCGAGTGAGGCGAAGCAAGAACAGTCCCGAGCCGTCGTCGGCGCGGGGCAACTTCACCCCGCCGCCGCGTGCAGCGGCGCCGGCCGCGCATGTGCCACGGGCCGAGGCGCCCCCGGCACCGTCCGGCGGCCGGATGTCGCCGCGCAACTGGCGGGTGCCCACCAAGCTGAACGCGATCCTGCTCATACCCGTGCTCGTGGGTCTGATCATGGGTGGCTTCCAGGTGAAGGGCTCGATCGACACCTGGAACGAGGCCGAGGACGCGGAGAACACCGCGCGTCTGGTGCAGGCGTCCCTGACGTACGCCAACAGCCTGATCGAGGAGCGCGACATCTCCGCGGCTCCTCTCCTGCTCGGCAAGAAGAACGACCCGAAGGTCGTCAAGGCCCGCGAGGCGACGAACGAGGCCGCCGACGCCTTCGACGCCGCCGCGAAGAACATGCCGGCCAAGGAAGGCCTCGAGCGCCGCCTCACACAGTTCCGTAAGGTCGAGCCCGGCCTGGAGAAGCTGCGGGCCGCCGCGTACACGAGCAAGCTCCCCGCCGTGCAGACCGAAGAGAACTATGTCGGCATCCAGCACCCGCTGATGGAGTTCGCCAACGAGCTCGGCCTCGGCACCGGAAACATCACGAGCTACGGCCGCACGGTCTACGCGATCTCGCTGTCCAAGGCCGCGCTCTCCCTCGAGCGGTCCATCGGTATGCACCTGCTGGTGAAGCCGGGCCCCACGGCCGAGACCTTCGGCAAGCAGAAGATCGCGCTCTCCTCCTACGCGTACCTCGAGGGCATCGCCGTCGAGGAGTACAAGGGCGGCGGCACGCAGGCCGACGTCGACAAGCTCGACGCCGCCAGGAAGCAGCTGGCGATCGACGGCGCGAAGCAGGCCAAGCAGGCCGTCGCCGCCGCGAAGGCGCAGGGCAAGACCTACGTCCCGCCGCCGACCGACCCCACGCAGATGGTGGCCGAGATCGCGGCACTGCCCACCACGCAGCCGAGCGCCCGCCTCGCCATCGCGCAGGACGGCGTCACCGCGGAGAACTGGTGGGCGGTCAACACCGCCAAGTTCAACGCGTACCGCACCATCGAGTCCGACCTCGCCGACAAGGCGGTGAACGAGGCCGCCGGCATCGCCGACGACGCCAAGCAGTCCACGTTCATCACCGGTGCGGTCGTCCTGGTCGCCCTGCTCGCCGCGTTCGCGCTGGCCGGGATGATGGCGCGCCAGATGAGCCGCTCGATGCGCCGCCTGCGCACCGCCGCCTTCGACGTCGCCGAGCAGCGCCTGCCGATGCTCGTCGACCAGCTCTCGCGCACCGACCCGGGCCGCGTCGACACCCGTGTGCAGCCCATCCCGATCAACTCCACGGACGAGATCGGCGAGGTCGCCCGCGCCTTCGACCAGGTGCACCGCGAGGCCGTCCGCCTCGCCGCCGAGCAGGCCCTGCTCCGCGGCAACATCAACGCGATCTTCACCAACCTGTCGCGCCGCAACCAGTCCCTGATCGAGGGCCAGCTGACCCTCATCACGGACCTGGAGAACAACGAGGCCGAGCCGGACCAGCTGGAGAACCTCTTCCGCCTGGACCACCTCGCGACCCGTATGCGCCGCAACGGCGAGAACCTCCTGGTCCTCGCCGGCGAGGAGCCGGGCCGCCGCTGGGACCAGCCGGTCCCGCTGGTCGACGTCCTGCGCGCCGCCTCCTCCGAGGTGGAGCAGTACGAGCGCATCGAGCTGTCGGGTGTGCCGGAGGCCGAGATCCACGGCCGTTCGGTGACCGACCTCGTGCACCTGCTCGCCGAGCTCCTGGAGAACGCCACGACGTTCTCCTCGCCGCAGACCAAGGTCCGTGTCACCGCGACCCGTCTGCCCGACGGCCGCGTCATGGTCGAGATCCACGACAAGGGCATCGGCCTCACCGCCGAGGACTTCGCGGACATCAACCACAAGCTGGCCAACCCGCCGACGGTGGACGCCGCGATCTCGCAGCGCATGGGCCTGTTCGTGGTCGGCCGCCTGTCCGACCGGCACGGCATCCGCGTCCAGCTGCGCCCCTCGGGCGAGCAGGCCGGCACGACGTCGCTCGTCATGCTGCCCGACGCCATCACCCACGGTGGCAGCGGCGAGCACCTCCCCGAGTCCGAGTTCACCGTCTCGTCGATGATCCCGTCGCAGTCGGCGTACGAGCCGACCCCGCTGCGCACCGCCGCGGAGCTCGGCTTCGACGACAGCCGCTACGGCGAGGTCCCCGACGACCTGCGCGACCTGGACCCGGTCGGCCGTTCGCTGATGCGCGAGGAGCGCCGCGCGGCCCTGGAGGCCCAGGCGCACACCGGTGAGCCGGGCGACGACCGCCCCCTGTTCCGCGACGAGATCGCGGCGGCGCAGGGCCAGGACCCGTTCGAGCAGCAGCAGACCACCTACCCTCCGGCGCAGGACGCGTACGACAACCGTCAGCAGCAGGCGTACGAGGATCCCTCGTCCGTCTATGCGCAGGGCCGGCAGACGTACGACGAGCAGCCGCAGAACGGCTCCTACAACGACTCGTTCTTCGCGCCGCAGGACGGCTACGCGTCCCAGGACGCGTATACGGAACCCGTCCAGGAGACGTACTCGGCCTTCGGCGATTCGCCGCTGCGCGGCTCGCAGCAGGGCGGCTGGCAGGCGCAGGACGGCTACCAGGAGTCCTACCGGTCCGAGCACAACGCTCAAGCGGAATCCGCGCAGCGCGCTGACGCCGGTCAGCAGGAGCGCGTAGGCTTCGACCCGCACGGTCCCGCGGCGCCGGCCGGGCCCACCCCGTCCGCCGCACGTTCGCTCACCGACTCCGGTCTTCCGATGCGCGGTGCGGGCGGGCAGCAGCGCCAGGCCCCGGCGGCGACGCCGGCACCCGACCGCGGCGACAACACCACCCAGGACAACGGCAGCGGCGACGGCAGCGGCCCCGGCGACTGGCGTTCGTCCAACGACGAGCGCTGGGTCCGCGCGGAGCAGCTCCGGAAGCCCAAGGCGGGCGGAGTCACCTCCTCCGGTCTGCCGCGCCGGGTGCCCAAGGCCAACCTGGTCGAGGGCACGGCGGAATCGACCCCGCAGGGCGGCCCCCAGGTCTCCCGCGCGCCTGAGGACGTCAGGGGCAGGCTGAGCAACCTGCGCCGTGGCGTGCAGCGGGGACGCGAAGCAGGAAGTGACACGAACGGCCAGGCCACGAATCAGCACAGTGGTCCTGACAGCACCTACAACCAGGAGCGTTAGTGTGAGCCCGATGAGCCAGGCGGCACAGAACCTGAACTGGTTGATCACCAACTTCGTGGACAACACCCCTGGGGTGTCCCACACGGTGGTGGTCTCCGCCGACGGACTCCTTCTGGCGATGTCCGAAGGGTTCCCGCGTGACCGTGCCGACCAGCTGGCGGCCGTAGCGTCGGGACTTACCTCGCTGACCGCGGGCGCGTCCCGCATCTTCGAGGGCGGCAGCGTGAACCAGACAGTTGTGGAGATGGAGCGAGGATTCCTCTTCCTTATGTCCATCTCCGACGGTTCTTCCCTCGCCGTCCTCGCACACCCGGAGGCGGACATTGGCCTCGTCGGGTACGAGATGGCACTTCTTGTCGACCGCGCGGGGACGGTTCTCACTCCCGACCTGCGGGCCGAGCTTCAGGGGAGCCTTCTCAACTGACAGACAGACGGTGCGATTTCGCGTTCCGTAGCCGTAAGGTTTCGGGACGCGGCTCCACGGTGATGGTGCCCGGCACAGTTGGAGGAGGAAAGCGTGGCTGGTTCTGCAACACCCCCGAGCGGTTCATCGGCGAACTGGTCCTACGGGCCTGGCCAGGGTCAGGGTCAGGGCCAGGGGCAGGGTGACGCGCCGAACCGGTACAACTTCCCCTCCGCGCCGAGCCACCAGCGGCAGCCGTACGCGCCCCCGCACCCGCCGCAGCCGCGGCAGCCGGGGCCGTACGACCAGCCGTCTGCACCGCGCATCCAGCCCGTGCAGCCGCAGCGGCGCCCCGACAGCCCCGCACCGGCCGCCAACAATCCCCTGGTGCGTCCCTACGCCATGACGGGTGGCCGCACCAGGCCGCGCTACCAGCTCGCCATCGAGGCGCTGGTGCACACCACCGCGCAGCCGCACCAGTTGCAGGGCCAGTTGCCCGAGCACCAGCGGATCTGCACCCTCTGCCGAGAGATCAAGTCAGTGGCCGAAGTCTCGGCCCTGCTCAGCATCCCCCTCGGCGTGGCCAGGATTCTCGTCGCCGACTTGGCGGAGGCGGGCCTGGTCGCCATTCATCAGCCCGGCGGCGAAGAGAACGCCGGCGGCCAGCCAGACGTGACTTTGCTCGAAAGGGTGCTCAGTGGACTTCGCAAGCTCTAGCGGAGGGCCTTCCCGCTCCACCACGTCCGCGAAGATCGTGGTGGCGGGCGGCTTCGGCGTCGGCAAGACGACCTTCGTGGGCGCCGTCTCGGAGATCAACCCTCTGCGCACCGAGGCCGTCATGACGTCCGCGTCCGCGGGCATCGACGACCTCACCCACACCGGAGACAAGACGACGACCACCGTCGCCATGGACTTCGGCCGCATCACCCTGGACCAGGACCTGATCCTGTACCTCTTCGGTACGCCCGGTCAGGACCGCTTCTGGTTCATGTGGGACGACCTGGTGCGCGGCGCGATCGGCGCGATCGTGCTCGTCGACACCCGCCGTCTCGCCGACTGCTTCCCTGCCGTCGACTACTTCGAGAACTCCGGACTGCCCTTCGTCGTCGCCCTCAACGGCTTCGACGGCAGCCAGCCGTACCAGCCGGACGAGGTCCGTGAGGCGCTGCAGATCGGCCCGGACACCCCGATCATCACGACCGACGCCCGTCACCGCGCGGATGCGAAGTCGGCGCTCATCACGCTCGTGGAGCACGCGCTGATGGCCCGCCTCCGGTAGCCTCCGGCGCCCGAAGGCATGGAAAAGCCCCCGGGACCCTGTGTGGGTCACCGGGGGCTTTTCCGCGCTGTGGGCCCGTCCTGAGAGGCCCTGAGAGGCCGGACGGGCCGTATGCCCGCCGGCCCTAGCCCTGCCAGCTGTGCGGGGCGCGGAAGCCGTGCTGGCGCTCCAGGCGGCGCCAGCCGGCCTTGTCGCGGCCACGCAGGGCGGGGCTGTCGGTCGATGCGGCGGCGGCGCGGGCCAGCAGGATCGCGGTCAGGGCCGCGACCTCCTCGGGCTCGGCGTGGCCCTTCTCAACGCGGATGTCGTGTGCAGACATGTGCAGTGATCTCCTTGTGGGGTTACTGCGGGGGGTTGCCGTGCTTGCGCGAAGGCAGGTCGGCGTGCTTCGTGCGGAGCATCGCGAGGGAGCGGATGAGCACCTCGCGGGTCTCGGCGGGGTCGATGACGTCGTCGACCAGGCCCCGCTCGGCCGCGTAGTACGGGTGCATGAGCTCGGCCTTGTACTCCTTGACCATGCGGGTGCGCATGGCCTCGGGGTCCTCGGCCTCGGCGATCTGACGGCGGAAGATGACGTTGGCGGCGCCCTCGGCACC
>NZ_JBSHLM010000022.1:0-14512 GCF_053644375.1 Streptomyces sp. NPDC055400
GCCCGGAGCAGCGCTCCGGGCCGGCCCGCCCACGTCTCAACAGGACGTCGTACTCGCCGTCCGGGCTGATCAGGAACGTCTGGCGTTTCGGTACGCCCAGTCTTCCAACCGCTGATCAAGCCCGACGACACCCACGCAAACTCCCACGTCGTCTGCTCCAGCGCGACGGGGCCGGCAGCGGCGGTCGGTCTCAACACCGAGCCCGGGCAGGCCGAGAAGCTCCTGGCCAACGGCGAGGCGGGCGCGGTGCTCCTCGGCCGCGAGTTGCTGCGCGACCCGTTGTGGGCGCGGCATGCCGCGAAGGAACTGGGCTGCACGGTAGGCGCTCCCGAGCAGTACGCCGTTCGTGAGCCTCTCAGCTCTTCGTTGCCTTTGCGGGGGAGGGCCGCACACTGCGTACGGATGCGAGGCCCGGCGAAACGGTTGCCGGGCCCCGGCCGGTTTCAGCTCGCCGCGCTGTTCAGCGCCGCGAGGACCGCGCCGTATGCCTCCTTCTTCTGATAGCTGCCGTTGAAGAGCAGCGGGGTCTCCTGGGCACGCCAGGAGTACTTGTCGGTGACGCCCCACACGGTGATGCCGTTGCACCGGGCGACGGCCACGCACGCCTGGGTGACCTGCCGGTACACATTGGCCTGTGCGGCGCCGGAGCCGCCGACGTCCAGCTCGGTGATCTGCACGTTCACGCCGAGGTCGGCGAAGCGCTGGAGGTTCTGCCGGTAGGTGCTGAGGTTTTCGTTCGAGGCCAGGTGGCTCTGGAAGCCGACGCAGTCGATCGGTACGCCCCGGGAGCGGAAGTCCTGGACCATCCGGTAGATGGCGTCGCTCTTGGCGTTGATGCCGTCGGTGCCGTAGTCGTTGTAGCAGAGCTTGGCCTTGGGGTCGGCGGCCCTCGCGGTGCGGAAGGCGTCCTCGATCCAGCCGTTGCCGAGCTGCTGCTGGAGGTTGGACTGGCGTCGGCTGCCGTCCCACTCGAACGCCTCGTTGACCACGTCCCAGGAGTCGATCTTGCCCGCGTAGTGGCCGGCGACCTTGGTGATGTGGTTGCGCATCGCCTGGCGCAGGGCGTCGCCGGTCAGGCCCTGTACCCAGCCGGGCTGCTGAGCGTGCCAGACCAGGGCGTGGCCGCGTACCCACTTACCGCGCGCCTTGGCGTAGTTGACGAGTTCGTCGCCGCCGCTGAAGTTGAACTGGTTCGGGCTGGGCTCGGTGGCGTCCCACTTCATCGCGTTCTCGGCGACGACGCTGGAGAACTCCCGGTTGAGCGTGGACTCGTAGTCCCCCTCACCGAGGTGTTGGCCCGCGACCGCGGCGCCGAAGTACCGGCCGCTCTGGGCGGCCGCGCCACCGAGGGTGTCGGCGGCGTGAGCGGTGGGCGAGAACGCCAGGACGGCCCCTGCCGCCAGGGCACCGGCCGCCGCGGCGGTGATCGCGGAGCGGGTGCGTCGCGGGGTGCGCCTTGTGGAGGATCTGTCGGTCATTGCGGGTCCCTGTCTGATGGGGGGTGGTTGGCGGTGCGGGGTCAGGACTGCTGCGGCCGTCGACCGTCAGGCCAGGGCGGCTTCCCAGCGGGTGCCGTCGCCGGTGGCGTCGGCGGGGAGGCGGTCGCGGGCGGCGGTGTCGTCGTACAGACGCCAGCGCAACCAGTCCACGAGGGTGTTCTGGGTCTGGCCAAAGGTGGGGAACCCCGGATTCAGGTACGCGGCATGGTCCGCGCCGACATGGGTGAGGAACGCCTTGGGCGCGGGCAGCTCCTCGTATGCCCGCCGGGCCAGGGCGTAGTCGCAGGTCGGATCCTTGTCGCCGTGGATGAACAGCACGCCCGCACGGACCGTGGCGGCGGGGGCACCCATGTCCACGCAGGCGACCGGGACCGCGGCGGCGATACGGTCGTCGGGCCAGGCGGTCACCAGCCCGTGGGTGGTCATGCCGCCCATCGAGTGGCCGGAGACGCCGACGCCGGCCGCGGTGTCGATGTGCCCGGCGAAGGGACCGCCCGTGGCGTCGTTGAGCGCCAGGGTCCGGGTGATGACCTCGGAGACGTCCCTCGACCATTCGCCTGCGTACACGGAGCCGAGGTTGGTGTTGTCGGAGAACGAGGGGGCGGGGCAGATGAAGCCGGCGGAGGCTATCGCGTGGGTCTGCGAGGCGTAGGAGTCGGAGTTGCCGTACATGCCGTGGCTCCACTCCGCGACGCGGAACGCGCCGTCGGCGAGCGGGGCGTCGGGGATGGGGGCGCCGCCGGGGGTACCAGGGGTGGGGTAGAAGACCTTGGTGAACAGTGAGCGGGCGCCGCGGCTCCAGTTGAACTGGCGTACTCCGACGGCGAACTCACCTGCGGGTGCGGGTAGTTCGGCAGCGGAGGCGGGGTGGAGTGCGGAGCCGAGCAGGGGGGTGCTCAGGCCCGCTGTCGCGGCCGCGGTCAGGCCGAGGAAGGCGCGTCGATTCAACGACATGGGTGACTCCTTGTGTGGGGGAACAGGGAGGTATCGGAAGCCTCAGCAGGTGGAGTCGGTCCGGGTGGCCAGGCCGATCCGGTAGGGCAACTGCGAGTACTCACCGCTGGAGTTGGGGTTCCGGCCCTGGTAGAGGAGCCGGAGCCGGCAGGGGTCGAGGGTCATGGTCTGGTCGTTCGTGGCGCGGATCAGCTCGCCGTGGCTGATGTCCTTCGTCCAGGCGCCGTCGGGGAAGGTGACGTTGGTGGAGCGGGCGAAGGGGTTGGCCTCGGTGGCGGCGAGCGGCTGCCAGGTGCCGGTCAGGTCCTTGGAGGTGAAGGAGCGGTAGTAGCGGTTGCCGTCGCCGCCGATGGCTTCCCAGATCAGCAGGTAGGTGTCGGTGCCCTTGACGCGGTGGACCGCGCCTCCTTCGAACAGCGCGAAGCGGGAGTACGGGAGCACGATCTTGGTGTTGCCGAAGCGTTCGGGAAGTTGGCGACGGTGGTCTCGGACCGGTACACGTGGCCGTTGGCGTCCGCGGAGAACAGGTAGCACTTCGCGTCGTCGCAGATCACGTAGAAGTCGAGCCAGTTGACGTTGCCGATGTTCTGCCGGACGACGTCGGGCACGCTGCTCATGGGGTTCGTCGGCGCGGACCAGCTGGTCGGGTCGTTGATGTCCTTGGTGGTGGAGTACGACGGCAGGCCGGTCTGGTAGACGAGGTACCACGCGTCCTTGGGGGCGAAGTAGAAGGCGTGCGGAGCGGCACGTAGACGGGGCCGATGCGGGAGGCGGTTTCCAGGTGGGTCTGCTTCGCGCTGGCGGCCTGGGACCAGTCGCAGAAGCTGGTGTGGGCCAGGCTCCAGTCGCCGGAGGTGCTCGCGGTGGTCATGAAGACGTGCCATCTGCCGTTCTTGTCCTGGACCACCGACGGGTCCTTGACGGCGACGGAGTTGCTGTCGTCCTGCTGCGGTGAGATCACCGGTCCTGTGGACGACCACCGGAAACTCCCCGGCAGGTCCTGCCGGAGGGGGCCCGCCGGGGTCGCTCCCTTGGCGGGCACGGATAAGCACGTCGCCAGCAAGGCGATGAGCAGGGCCACATAGGAGAGGCGGCGACGGTGACGGGGGCGGAGCGATGTGTCAAAGGCATGGGCAGCTCCATAGCGGCTCGAATGGTGCGCATGCGGTGAGTGGTTTTGGCCGGCTGTACGTCCCAGGCAGGACCAGCCCGAAGTGTGTTCGAAATACCGGACGATGGCCGGTCCTTCGGACGTAGGAATGATGGTGTGCTTGACGGAGCCCGGTCAATGCCGTGTGCGCAATATTTTCGGCGTCGCTTTCGAAAGTCTTGCGCAAAAGTTTCTTACGCGAAGGCTTCAACACCCTTGGTGAGCAGGCGACTTGGAGGGCGCCGGGGCTGCGCCGGACGCACCTCGCTGCCGGTCGGCCGGGTGTGGCCGCGGGCGCCGGACGACCCGTGGACAAGGCGGCCTGTCACGGTGCCGATGAGAAGGCACTGTCTGCCCAGTCGGCGAACGACGTCCAGCGCAGATCGGGATGGGCGGCGTGCAGCGCCGGCACGTCGACGCGGTAGCCGCGGCCACGCAGGAACGTCCACATCGCTCGCATGTCGTCGTTGCCGATCTCGTCGAGCTGCACTTCGTTGTGGCGAACGGTCCGACCGAGTGCCGTGCTCAGCGTGGCGGCCATATCATCGGGCGTGGGGGCGTCGCCGGCGAGTTCGATGCGCTGTCCGACGAACGTGTCAGGTGCGGCGAAGACGTCGGCGGTGAACTCGCCCAGGTCGGGGCGCGCCAGTTGTTGCAGCGGGCGGTCCGGGGGCAGCGGCAGGTCGAGCACCCCCTGGCGGATCCGGTCCACGTCGCCGAGGGCGTTGTCGAAGAAATAGGTGGGACCCAAGATCGTGTAGGGCACGTCGCCTTCGGCCAGTTCCCGTTCGATCGCTGCCTTGGTCTCGAAGTGTGGCACGCCCGTGTCCTGGTCGGCCCCTGCGACGGAACTGAAGACCAAATGTGGCACACGGGCCTCATGGGCGGCGGTGAGAATGGCCCGGCCCTGTGCGATCTCGGCGGCCGGCCCTGACTCGAAGGGCGTGGTCATCGCGAACACGCCGGCTACTCCCCGCATGGCTGAAGCCAGGGACTCGCGGTCCCCGAGATCTCCGCCGACAACCTCGACGTCGCGGGCGGCCAGGCGTCGGGCCGAAGTGGATTGAAGGTTGCGGACCAGGCCACGGACAGCCACACCGCGGGACAGCATCGCGCTGACGACGGCGCTGCCCTGCCCCCCGGTGGATCCGAGTACCAGCACCGGCTGGTCGACATTCATGATGAAGGCTCCTTCCGAATCGGCCCTACAGGGCCTCGCCGCCTCTGGTGAGACCGGGCCGTTGGATCACTGTCCTGGCGAGGCAGGCGCAGCGACTGTTTGTGGAGCATGTCAAGCGTTCCGGTCCGATGGCCGGTGAGGCGCGCCGGATAGCCTGATTCTTCGGCTGAGGGCAGCGTGGTGGTATCGGTCAGTTGTCCTGGGAGAAGTGTGCTGTGGCCATGGTCTGATTCGGCGGTGAGCCTGCGGGCCATGAGGTTGATCATCGCGAGATGGATCATGGCTTCGGATCGGTGCGGATGGGCTTCGTAGTCGCGGGCCAGGCGACGGTGGTTCATCAGCCAACCCAGCGTCCGTTCGGCTGTCCGTCTGCGTGGCAGAACGGTAAATGCCGTGGTGGCGGGGTCGCGGCGGACGATGTGCATGTCGATGCCGAGAGCGGCGGCATGTTCGACGAGGTGCTGGCGGTAGCCGCCGTCGACCCAGGTCTTGGGGACGGTGGGGTGCTCGGCCGCGACCTTCTCGACGATGGCCTTCCCGTCGATGGAGTCCTGCACGCTGGAGCGATCCTGGGCGGGAGATCCACGCGTATCCATACAACGGTCATGAGGGGGGCGAAGCGACCCTTTTGCGGCGCCAACTCGCCTGGCTGTGCGGGATCGTGGAGGGTGGGGCTTGACGGGCGGTAGGCCGGCGGCATGTCCTACGGCTTCCCGGAAAGCATCCGGAGATCTTCCGGTACGCAGGTTGACGGAGGTGGGGAACGTGGCCGGGGAAGGCGCTCAGCGCAAGGCCGCCACGCGGAGCCCGGACGGGCCGGCCAAGGTGACGATCACCGAGATCGCGCGGGAGGCAGGGGTGTCCGTGCCGACCGTCTCGCGGGTCGTCAACGGGCGCTCCGACGTCTCGCCCGCCACCCGGGCCCGGGTCGAGGATCTGCTGCACCGGCACGGCTACCAGCGTCGGCCGGCCGCGACGGCGGAGCGGGCGGCCCTGCTCGACCTGGTCTTCAACGACCTCGACAGCCCTTGGGCCGTGGAGATCATCCGCGGTGTCGAGGAGGTCGCGCACGAGGCCGGGGTGGGCACGGTGGTCTCCGCGAACCACGACCGGGTGGGGGCCGCGCGCCAGTGGATGACCAATCTGAGGGCCCGCGCCTCCGACGGCGTGATCCTCGTGACGTCCGTCCTCGAACCCGGCCTCCACGACGAACTGCGCCGCCTGGGCGTGCCGTTGGTGGTGATCGACCCGGCCGGCTCGCCCGCCACCGATGCGCCGACGGTGGGCGCCACCAACTGGGCGGGCGGGATGGCCGCGACCGAGCATCTGCTGGGCCTCGGTCACCGGCGGATCGGCTTCATCGAGGGCCCGCCCCGGCTGCTGTGCTCCCGGGCCAGGCTCGACGGCTACCGGGCGGCCCTGGACGTCGCCGGCGTGCCGGTCGAGGACGAGCTGATCGTGCCTGGGGACTTCTACCACGAGTCCGGATTCAAGGGCTGCAACCGGCTGCTGGATCTCGCGGACCCGCCCACCGCCGTCTTCGCCGCCAGTGACCAGATGGCGTTGGGCGCGATCGAGGCGCTGCGCCGGAGCGGTCTGCGGGTGCCTGAGGACATGAGCGTCGTCGGCTTCGATGACCTGCCTGAGGTGCGCTGGAGCGCGCCGCCGCTCACCACGGTGCGTCAACCTCTTTCCGATATGGGCAAGTTGGCGGCCCGCGCCGTCCTCGATCTCGCGCGCGACGTCGCGACCGCGTCGCCACGCGTCGAGCTGGCGACGGAGCTCGTGGTCAGGGCCAGTACGGGGGCGCCGCGCGAGGCGTAGCGGAAGACGCCGCTCCGGGGGTGTCAACGGCCTCTTTCGTCAAGGCCGTTGACACCCCCGTCGCATGTCCGTAACTTCCGTGGCCATCTCCCGATAGTTTTCGGATCTCTTCCGGAAGGTGCGCCATGCCAGCCTCAGATTTTTCCCGCCGCAGATTCCTTGGCACCGCCACCGTCGCCGGTCTGGGGACCGTGGTGCTCTCGTCCTGCGGGGACTCGGACTCCGGGTCCACCGACAACCAGGGCCGCACCGTCGTCGAGTGGTGGAACATCCAGACGACCCAGCCGTCCAAGCGGCTGTGGGCGGAGCAGGCCAAGGCGTACGAGAAGGCCCACCCCGACGTGCGGATCAAGCTGGTGACGCTGGAGAACGAGGCGTTCAAGTCGAAGCTGACCGCCCTGACCAGTTCCAACAAGCTGCCCGACCTGTTCCACACCTGGGGCGGGGGTGTGCTGAAGCAGCAGGTGGACGCCGGTCTCGTCGAGGACCTCACGGACTCCGTCAAGCCGTGGATCGACGACCTGGTGCCCGTCTCCAAGGAGGCCTACCAGTTCGACGGCAAGCTGTACGCGGTGCCGATCGACATCGGCGGCGTGGGCTTCTGGTACAACAAGGCCCTCTTCAAGAAGGCCGGCATCGCCGCCCCGCCCACGACCTGGTCCGACTTCCTCGACACGGTCAAGAAGCTGAAGTCGGCCGGCATCACCCCGATCGCCCTCGCCGGCAAGGACAAGTGGCCCGGCATGTACTACTGGGCCTACCTCGCGATGCGCATCGCGGGCGTCGACGGGATGCAGAAGGCCGCCGAAGCCAAGGACTTCACCGGCGACGACTTCGTCAGGGCGGGCGAACACGTCAAGGAACTCGTGGCCCTCCAGCCGTTCCAGAAGGGCTTCCTCGGCGCCGCCTTCTCGGGCCCCACGGGCGAGGCCGCCCAGATGGGCAACGGAAAGGCGGCGATGGAGCTGATGGGGCAGTGGGCGCCCACCGTTCAGGCGGCCGAGGGCAAGGGGATCGGCAACGACCTCGGCTTCTTCCCGTTCCCGTCCGTGGAGGGCGGCAAGGGCAAGGGAACCGACGTCTTCGGCGGCGGTGGCGGCTACGCCCTGCGTAAGGGCGCGCCCAAGGAGAGCGTCGACTTCCTGAAGTTCTTCATGAGCGCCGAGTCGGACAGCAAGCTCGTCAAGGCGGGAGTCCTGATCCCGATCAACAAGGGCTCCATGGACGCCCTCACCGACCCCCACCTCAAGGCGGTCTCCGACATGCTGAACGCCTCCACCGGCTTCCAGCTCTACCTCGACCAGGCCTACCCGCCGGCCGTCGGCCAGGAGATCAACGACTCGGTGGCCGCGCTGATCGCCGGCTCCAAGTCCCCCGATCAAGTGGCGCGTTCCATCACCCAGGTCGCCAAGAGCCAGTAGCCCAGGACCCTGCGATGACTTCCATCCAGACGCGCGACGTCCGCCGGGACATCGCCAAGGAGGCGAGCGGCGCGAGCGCCGACCCGCGCCCGCCGATGCGGCGGCTACGGGACTGGCTGACCCCCTTCGGCTTCACCGTGCCGGCCCTCGTCCTGTTCTGCCTGCTCGTCCTCACACCGATCCTGTACGCGCTCTACGTCAGCTTCTTCAACTGGGGAGGCATCGGGTCACCCTCGGACTTCGTGGGCCTCGACAACTTCATCCGCCTCCTCGACGACCCGGTCTTCCTCGGCGACCTCTCGCGCGGCGGCATGCTCGTCGCCTTCTCGCTCGTCCTGCAACTGCCGTTCGCGCTCGCCATGGCCGTGCTCCTGAACCAGAAGCTGCGGGGGCGGGCCGTCTACCGGATGCTCTTCTTCGCTCCGTACGTCCTGTCCGAGGTCATCACCGGCGTCCTGTTCTCCATGATCTTCCAGCCGGACGCGGGGCTCGCGGACAAGGCGCTCGGAGCAATCGGCCTCGACGGGCTCGGCGGCCTCTGGTTCGCCGGACAGGGCAGCGTCCTGCCGACGCTCTTCCTGGTCATGACCTGGAAGTACTTCGGCTTCCACATGATGCTCTACCTCGCCGGGCTGCAAGGCATTCCCGCCGAGCTCCACGAGGCCGCCCGTCTCGACGGCGCGGGCGCCTGGCAGCGCTTCCGCCACATCACGCTGCCGCTGCTCGGGCCGACGATCAGGATGACGATCTTCCTGTCCGTGATCGGCGCCATCCAGCTCTTCGACCTGGTGTGGGTGGTGACCCAGGGCGGCCCCGACCACCACTCCGAGACGATGGCCGTCACCATGTTCCAGTTCGGGTTCAAGCGCTACCAGGTCGGCTACGCCAGCGCGATCAGCATCGCGATGTTCCTCATCAGCCTCTTCTTCGCCCTCGTCTACCAGCGGTTCGTGCTGCGCCGCGACACCGAAGGAGCTCTCACCAACATGCGAGCGACCCGTTGAGCGCGCCGGCCCGAACCCTGACCGCACGCGGCGCGGCCCGTCGGCGCCGACTGCGCTCCTTCCCTCTGTACGTGACCGCGTGGGTGGTAGGCGTGTTCATGGTGACGCCGCTGCTGTACGCGCTGATCTCCGGCTTCAAATCCACGGACCAGCTGTCCGACAACAGCTTCGGACTGCCGTCCCCCTGGGTGGTGTCCAACTACACCGGCATCCTCGGCGACACCGCCTTCTGGCGGATGCTCGGCTCGTCCACCCTCATCGCCGTCGCCACCACGATCCTCACCGTGGGCGCGGCCGCCCTCGCCGCGTTCGCGCTCGCCCGATTCGTCTTCAAGGGAAGGGAGTTGCTGTTCACTCTCTTCACCATCGGCCTGATGTTCCCGTTCGCCGTGGCGATCCTGCCGCTGTTCGTGCTGCTGCGCACCTTCGGGCTGCTCGACAATCCGTGGGGCGTGATCCTGCCGCAGGCCGCGTTCGGGCTGCCCATGACCCTCGTCATCCTGCGCGGCTTCTTCCGGGAGATCCCCGGCGAGCTGGAGGAGGCGGCCACGCTCGACGGGTGCTCCGCGTTCGGCTTCTTCTGGCGGATCCTGCTGCCCATGGCGCGGCCCGCCCTCGGCACCGTCTCCGTCCTTGCCGTGGTGGGGAGCTGGAACAACTTCCTGCTGCCGCTGCTCGTCTTCAGTGAGCCCACCTGGTGGACGATCCCGGTCGGTGTCCAGCAGTTCCAGGGCCAGTACTCGACCGACGTGGCCCGCGTCTTCGCCTATCTCGTGCTGTCCATGATCCCCGCGCTCGGCTTCTACGCGGTCGCCGAACGGCAGCTGATCGGCGGCATCACCATGGGCGCGACCAAGGGCTGACACCACCCCGCCCGGCACCGCCAACGCCACTTGCACGCACCAGACTTGAGGAGTTCCATGGTCAAGCCCTGGCAGGACACCACCCTGCCCGCCCACGTCCGGGCGGCGGACCTGCTCGCCCGGATGACCACCGAGGAGAAGACCGCCCAGCTCTCCAGCGTATGGATCGGAGCGGACACCGACGGCGCCGATGTCGCCCCCGGCCAGAACACCTACGCGGCCCGCAGCGCCGCGCTCGACGCGCTCCTTCCGTACGGGCTCGGGCAGCTCACCCGCCCCTTCGCCACGGTTCCCGTCGAACCCGCCGAGGGCGCGGCCCGCCTCGCCGACCTGCAACGCACCATCCGCGCCGGCAACCGGTTCGCCCTGCCCGCGCTCGCCCACGAGGAGTGCCTGACCGGATTCACCGCCTGGCAGGCCACCGTCTTCCCGACCCCGCTCGCCTGGGGCGCCACCTTCGACCCCGCGCTGGTGACGGAGATGGCGCAGGCCATCGGTACGTCGATGCGCGCGGTCGGCATCCACCAGGGCCTCGCCCCGGTCCTGGACGTCGTACGGGACGCACGCTGGGGCCGCACCGAGGAGGCGATCGGCGAGGACCCGTACCTGGTCGGCACCATCGGCACCGCGTATGTGCGCGGCCTGGAGGCCGCCGGGATCGTCGCCACCCTCAAGCACTTCGCGGGGTACTCGGCCTCCCGCGCCGCCCGCAACCACGCGCCCGCCTCGATCGGCCCGCGCGAACTCGCCGACGTGATCCTGCCGCCGTTCGAGATGGCGGTGCGCGACGGTGGCGCCCGCTCCGTGATGCCCGCCTACAACGACATCGACGGCCTGCCCGCCCACGCCCACACGCGGCTGCTCACCCAACTCCTGCGCGAACAATGGGAGTTCACCGGAACCGTGGTCTCGGACTACTACGGCGTCTCGCTGCTCGAGGAGGCGCACCGCATCGCCGACGGGGAGGCCGACGCGGCGCGGCTCGCCCTCGCCGCCGGCGTCGACGTGGAGCTGCCCGCGGCCCGCTGCTTCAGCCCCGCGGACCCGCTCCCCGAGGAACTGCTCGACCGGGCCGCGCTGCGTGTCCTCACGCAGAAGTGCGAACTGGGGCTGCTCGACCCCGACTGGGAGCCCGTCACGGGCGGCGCGCCCGTAGACCTGAACCCCCCACACATGCGGGAGCTGGCACGGAAGGTCGCCCAGGAGTCGGTCGTCCTGCTCGCCAACGACTCCGGGGCGCTGCCGCTCGGCGACGGGCTGCGCATCGGGCTCGTCGGTCCGCTCGCCCACGAACAGGCCGCCATGCTCGGCTGCTACACGTTCCCCCGGCACGTCGGAGTCCACCACCCCGACCTGCCGACCGGTGTCGAGGTGCCGACACTCGCCGAGGCGCTGCGCAGCGAGCTGCCGGGCTCCGTGTTCGTCGACGATCCGGCCGGTGCCGATGTCTGTCTGGCCGTGGTCGGGGACCGGTCGGGCCTGTTCGGGCGCGGCTCGTCGGGCGAGGGCTGTGACGCCGAGGACCTGGAACTGCCTTATGGGCAGGCCGAGTTGCTCGACGAGGCGATGGCCTGCGGTGCGCCGGTCGTCATCGTCGTACTCAGCGGCAGGCCCTACGCGCTCGGCCGCTGGGCCGACCGGGCCGCGGCGGTCGTCCAGGCGTTCTTCCCCGGACAGGAGGGTGGCGGCGCCGTCGCGGGCGTCCTGTCCGGACGGGTCGAGCCGTCCGGGCGGCTCCCCGTCGCCGTGCCCCGCAGCCCCGGCGGCCAGCCCGCCCCGTACCTCGCTCCGCCGCTCGGCCGCCACGGCTTCCCCAGCACCGTGGACCCGACACCCCTTTACCCGTTCGGGCACGGCTTGTCCTACACGGAGTTCACCTGGGACGCCCCCGAGTGCGAGGCCCCCGAACTGCTCACCGACGGCGAGACGTCGATCCGCCTCACCGTCCGCAACACCGGCGAGCGGTCCGGCACCGAGGTCGTCCAGCTCTACCTCCACGACCCCGTGGGCACCGTCGCCCGCCCCGAGGTCCGGCTCGTCGGCTACGCCCGCGTCACGCTTGACGCCGGTGCGTCGGCCGAGGTCCACGCGACGTTCCCGGCCGACCTCGCCGCGTACACCGGCGCCGACGGCCGGCGTGTCGTCGAACCCGGAGCCCTGGAACTGCGCGTCGCCGCGTCAAGCGAACACGTCCACCACACCGTGCCGCTCACCCTGACGGGGGCGGAGCGGGAGGTCGGGCACGAGCGGCGGATGCGGTGCGAGATACGCGTCAAGTGACGCTCCTGCACCACATGTACGACGTTCCGCGCAAGGTCAACCGCACATCCCTGCAACCCAGTTGAGGAGATCATCATGCGCACACCCGCACGCCGCGCCCGTACGAGAACGGCCGCCTCCGCTGTCGGCGCGGCCCTGCTCCTCGGCGGCCTCGCCGCCCCGGCCGCCCACGCCGATGCCGACCGCCACAAGGCCGCGACGCTGGACTCCGTCGCCCGGCAGACCGGCCGCTACTTCGGCTCGGCCGTCGACAACCCGGAACTCGACGACACGGCGTACGCCGATCTGCTCGGCAGCGAGTTCGGCGCCACCACCCCCGGCAACGGCATGAAGTGGTACGCCACCGAACCCCAGCGCGGCGTCTTCGACTTCACGGCCGGCGACGAGATCGTCGACTACGCCGTCGCGAAGGGGCTCAAGGTCCGAGGCCACACCCTGCTGTGGCACAGCCAGCTGCCGAGTTGGCTGACGGACGGCACCTGGACCGCCGACGAACTGCGCTCGATCCTCAAGAACCACATCACGACCGAGGTGAAGCACTACAAGGGCAAGGTCTTCGCCTGGGACGTCGCCAACGAGATCATGAACGAGGACGGCACGTACCGGGAGAACATCTTCTACAAGACCCTCGGCCCCGGCTACATCGCCGACGCTCTGCGCTGGGCGCACGCCGCCGACCCCAAGGTCAAGCTGTACCTCAACGACTACAACGTCGAAGGAATCGGGGCGAAGTCGGACGCCTACTACACGCTGATCAAACAGCTCAAGGCGGACGGCGTACCGATCGACGGCTTCGGCATGCAGGCACACCTCGCGCTGCAGTACGGCTTCCCCTACCAGATGCAGGAGAACATCCAGCGCTTCGCGGACCTCGGTCTCGACGTCGCTCTCACTGAGCTCGACATCCGCATGATCCTCCCAGCGGACGCCGCGAAGCTGGCCCAACAGGCCGACTTCTACGGGCGGGCCACCAGTGCCTGCCTCGCTGTTCGGCGGTGTGTGGGCATCACGGTGTGGGGCTACTCCGACCGGCACTCGTGGATCCCGTCGGTCTTCGAGGGCGAGGGCGCCGCCCTGCCCTGGGACGAGAACCTGCAGCACAAGCCCGCGTACGACGCGATCGTGAACGCGCTCATGGCCGCGAAGCGGAAGAAGTGACGGGCGTGCGCGGGCGAAGAGCCCTCGTCTCCGTGCTCGCCGCCGTGGGCGCGCTGCTCGTCGCGCTCGGTGCGGCGCCCGCCGCCACGGCGAAGGGGGAGGACCTGACGTCGTCCTTCACCTGGTCGTCCAGCGGTCCGCTGATCGCGCCGCAGCCCGACGCCACGCACCCCGTGGTCTCGGTCAAGGACCCGTCGGTCGTCCGCTACAAGGGGAAGTGGCACGTCTTCGCCACGACCGCCGACACCTCCGGCGGCTGGAGCCTGGTCCAGACGACCTTCACCGACTGGTCGCAGGCGGGCGCGGCCCGCCAGACCCCGCTCGACACCACGGCGATCGGCAAGGGGTACCGGGCGGCGCCGCAGGCGTTCTACTTCGCCCCGAAGAAGAAGTGGTACCTCGTCTACCAGACGGGGCTGCCCTCCTACTCGACGACGACCGACATCGACGACCCCACCTCCTGGAGCGCGCCGAAGAACTTCCAGGACTCCATGCCTCAGATCATCAAGGACAACATCGGCAACGGCTATTGGGTCGACTTCTGGACCGTGTGCGACGAGGAGAAGTGCTACCTCTTCTCGTCGGACGACAACGGTCACCTCTACCGGTCCGAAACCACCGTCAAGGAGTTCCCGAACGGCTTCGGCAACACGAAGATCGTCCTCCAGGACGACCGGTTCGACCTCTTCGAGGCGAGCAACGTCTACAAGATCAAGGGCACCGCCGACCAGTACCTGCTCCTGGTCGAGGCCATCGGCAGCGACGGGCGGCGATACTTCCGCTCGTGGACGTCGCACGGCCTGGACGGACAGTGGACACCGCTGGCCGGCACCGAGGCGAACCCCTTCGCCCGCTCGACCAACGTGTCCTTCCCCGGCGGCGCCTGGACCAAGGACATCAGCCACGGCGAGATGGTCCGCGACGGCATCGACCAGACGATGGAGATCGACCCCTGCCGGCTGCGCTTCCTGTACCAGGGGCTCGACCCGTCGGCATCGGGTGACTACTCCCAACTGCCATATCGCTTGGCCCTGTTGACGCAGATGAACAGCAACTGCTGAAACGACTGAACCAGGTCAGTTGGGGGCGCGGGGCCCACGGGGGCCCCCCCCCCCGGCCCAGAGAAACGGGGGGGGCCCCAGGGGGTTGAAAAAACCGGTGGGGGCGCCGGGGCGCCAG
>NZ_JBSHLM010000022.1:14522-176512 GCF_053644375.1 Streptomyces sp. NPDC055400
GCCTTTTTCCACCTATTCACACCCAAACTCCTAACCCCACTCACCTTGTTGGGGGGGGGGCGGGCCCCCCCGGGCCCCCCCGCCCCCGGGACATGAGAACGGGGTGGCCCCAGTGCCGTTTCAAAGTCCGGTTGCAGCCGCTGGAGCTCCTCTTCGGTTCCCTCTCCGCCCGCCCGGTCGTCCCGGTCTTCGTCAACGGCGTCGTTCGCCCGTTCACGTCCAGGCGCCGCATCCGATACACCTGTCCGGTTTCACACCCAGAACTTGATGGGCGCGGCGTAGCGCTTGCGGGCGTGGTGACCGCGCCGTCGCAATGCCCAGGTGACCGCCCTGGCAGCGGTTCTGCGCGACCCGAAGTCCAGCACTGCGCGGCAGGTGAACCAGATCGGCACCAGCAGTGAGGCGTTGTAGTCGGGCTGCCCAAAGCCGACGCGCATGAGCGCTCTCCACGCTTCCGATGGTCCAGTCGTCCTCGCTGGCGCGGCCGCAGTAATGACGCCGCGCGGCCCGTACAACCGATACAGGAAGTGGTGCGGGCAGGGAAGGGGGTGACCCGCGCTCAGCGGCGCGACAGCTACGAGGTGATGCTGCGGTGGCTAACCGCGCTGGCGCCGGGCGCCAGCGATGACCAGCAGTAACTGGATGGGCGCTTCGCCGCCCGCCGGCTAGGACCGCAGGTCTCCATGCGCCCGGAGCGGGGCCCGTCGAACAGGCCCGCCACGCTGTCGCCGCGCTGGTGACAGCACTCCCGCCAGGTGCGCGCAGTGGGCACCGTGCAGCCGAACCGCCGGGCAATGCGCGCGCCGGACATCCCTTGGGCGGCCAGCAGCGCGATGCCGGGCCCGATGTTCAGGTACAAGCTGAGAGCCTGTACCTGAACCTCGTGCCTTCTGATCAGGGCGTCGTTCGGCGGATCAGGCTGAGGGGCTACCGTTCGCCGAAGCCGTCACTGTGACTGTTGCGCGAACGGCTCGCAGGGGAGTTGTCGGTTTCTCCGCCGCGTGGTGATCCCATGGCTGATGAAGAGGACGATGCCAAGGGTGCCAAGACCCACCCCCGCGTAGCCGACGAGTTCTCCCCGGGCTTCATTCTTCCTCTCCTCGTCGTAGCTGAGGGTTTCGCCGCCGCTTGCGCTCGCGCACCACTGACCGGGTGTCATCGGGCTGCCGTCGCACTCGACGGCGTCACCATTGACGAAAGCCTCGGCGTTGATGAAGAACATGGTCATGCCGACGATGACCAGAGCACCGGCAAGAACTTTGAGCCATGGACGAGTCGTCAGAAGTCCCGCGGGCGCGGATCAGGAGGTGGCCGGTGGGGAGGGACGTCCCGGAGTCGGCCATGCCGTCACACCAGTGGGCGGCCCTCACTCGTTTCGAGGCCCGCCCACTGACTTTCCTGGCCGATGACGCACCGCTCGCCGCGCCAACCGCTGCCCTGCTCTACGTCGGATCCGCTGCAGTCTGGCCGAATGACCGGTGAGCCACGCCGTGAAGGTGCGTGCGCATGGCTGCTTCGCACGCCGCCGCGTCATTCTCTTCGAACGCCCGCAGCACCGCGGAGTGCTCGTCGAGCGCCTCCTCGGTGTCGTTGATGCGACCGCCGGTGAAGCGACGGAACCGCTGGATGTGGGCTCCCAGTGGGTCGATGGCCGCGGAGAGGAAGCGGTTGCCCGCGGCCGCGGCGATGGCGGCGTGGAAGGCGGAGTCGGCCTGCAGGTAGGCGCGGAAGTCGTCCGCCTCGTGCTGCTCCGCTGCCGCCGTCATCTCCCGGTGGTGCTCGGCCAGGACCTGCGCGGTTCCGGCCGCGTCCCGTTCACAGGCCTGTCGGGCGCTGTAGGGCTCGATGAGCAACCGTGCCGCCATGAGTTCGCGGAATCCGCCGTCGTCCAGGAGCGGCGCCACCGTGTAGCCGCGGTGCGGCACGCGCTGCACGAGGCCCGTGTTCTCCAGCTTGGCCAGCGCCTCACGGAGCGGTGTCGGCGAGACGTTCCAGTCCTTGGCGATGGTGTCGATCCGCAGAGGCGTCCCCGGATCCAGGCCTTCGTCGAGGATGAGGGCCAGCAGGGCCTCGTAGGCCTCGTCCATCAGGACCGTCCTGCCCAGCCCCGCCGGGCGCGCCGACCTGCCGACTGCTCCCATCGTCGTCGCCTCTTTCCGATGTGACCCCTGCCGCGGGGCCTGTTGTCCCAGCTGAACGCGCCGCATGCCGCGGCCGTCAGCTTATCCGGGGGAAGGGTCGGTCCTGTGCGCGGACCTGCTGGCCCCGGCTCACTTCGCGATGCGCGGGGAGAGCAGCGTCACGAGTGTGGAGTCGTCCTGTTCCCCCAGGCCCTGGCTCATGGCGAGCTGATAGAGCTGGTCGGCTGCGGCGGCGACCGAGGTGGCCACGCCGGCCTTCTTGGCGAGGGACACCACGATGTTCATGTCCTTGCGGATGATGTCGAGCCGGGATCGCAGTTCAGGACCGCCGGTGCCGTCCTCGGCGACCTCGTACTGCTGGACCATGCGCGGTCCGCGGTCGGCGAGCATGAACGAGGCCGCCGCGCCCTGGCCGAGGACGTCGACGGCGCGGTCCAAGTCGATGCCGAGCGCGCGGGCCAAGGCCAGGGACTCGGCAGCCGCCGCCGTGTGGATGCCGCACAGCAGCTGGTTCACGGTCTTCATGATCTGGCCGTCGCCGATGCGCGGGCCGACGATGTGCAGCGTTGAGGCGAGCCGGTCCAGGACAGGGCGGGCGGCGTTGAGGGCGGTGTCGTCGGCACCGGCCATGATCAGAAGGTCGCCGGTCCCGGCGCGCACCGCGCCGCCGCTGACGGGGGCGTCGACGAGGTGCACGCCCTGCTCGGCGAGGCGGGCGGCCACGGCCTGGACCGCGTCGACGCCCACGGTGGAGGTGACGACGACGACCGCGCCCTCGCGCAGTGCGTCCGAGGCACCCTGTTCGATGAGGCCGCCGCCGAACAGGCAGGACTCCAGTTGCTCCTGATCGCGTACGGCGATGACGACGACATCGGCGCCCTTCGCTGCGTCGGCGGGCGTCGTGGCGAGGGTGGCACCAGCGTCGGCGGCGAGCGTGCGGCGCTCCTCGAAGACGTCGAAAGCGTGGACCGGGAAGGCGCCGGCCAGGCGGGTGGCCATGGGCAGGCCCATGGCGCCGAGGCCGAGGACGGCGGTGACGGGAGCGGTGGTGTCAGCGGACATGAAGAGCTTCTTCCGTGCGGGTTGCGGCCGGGCGGGGCCGCGGGAACATTTTCTCTCGACGCCTGGTGCACGACGGCCGCGACCCGGGTGCAAGGTGCCGGAGCCGTCGCGGTGTCAGACGAGAACGGCGTACATGAGGAGCGACATGGCCAGGCCCATCACGGCGACGATCGTCGAGAGCACGGACCAGGTCTTGATGTTCTGGGCGACGCTCATGCCGAAGTACTCCTTCGACAGCCAGAAGCCGGCGTCGTTGACGTGCGAGAAGAACAGTGAGCCTGCGCCGACAGCCAGCGCGATGAGGGACGCCTCCACCGGCGGGGCGCCCGACGCCATCGGCGCCATGATGCCTGCGGCGGCCGTGGTGGCGACGGTGGCGGAGCCGGTGGCAAGCCGGATCAGCACGGCCAGCAGCCATCCCAGGACCAGGATCGGCATATGTGCCTCGGCGGCGGCCTTGCCAATGGCGTCCGCGACGCCGGTGTCCACGATCAGCTGCTTGAAGCCACCGCCCGCGCCGACGATGAGGAGGATGCCGGCGACGGCCGGCAGGCCTGCGGTGACGATCGTGCGGACCTCGGCCTTGCTGCGGCCGAGTCCCCAGCCGAAGAAGGCCATGGCGACGAGCACGGCGATGAACATCGCCACGAGCGGCGTGCCGAGGAAGTCGAGCAGGTGGTTGTACCAGGCGTCGCCGGGCACGGCGATGTCGACGATCGACTTCGCGAGCATCAGGACGACCGGCAGGGCGATCACGCCGAGCGAGCTGCCGAATCCGGGCCTGCGTGCCGCCGCGCCGTCCGTCTCGCGGGCGGCCATCAGCGACTCCACCAGTTCGGCAGGAGCCTCAGTGTGTACGCGCCGGGAGATGAACTTCGCGTACAGCGGGCCCGCGACGACGACGGTGGGGATCGCCGCGATGATGCCGAGCCCGAGCGTGGTGCCGATGTCGGCCTTGAGCGCGCTGACTGCCACGAGCGGGCCGGGGTGCGGAGGTACGAACGCGTGCAGGGTACCGAGTCCCGCCAGCGCGGGGACGGCCAGCAGAACAAGCGGCGTACGGGTGCGCTTGGCCATGACCACGATGATCGGGATCAGCAGCACGAGGCCGACCTCGAAGAACATGGGCAGGCCGATGATCGCGGCGATGAGCGCCATGGACCACGGGAGCAGGCGGGGGCCGGAGCGTGAGCCTATGGTGTCGACGATCTGGTCGACGCCTCCGGAGTCCGCGAGCAGTTTGCCGAGGACCGCGCCGAGGGCGATCAACGCGCCCGTGGAGCCGAGGGTCGCGCCCATGCCGTTGCTGAACGACTCCACGACCTTGGCCAGTTCGGTGCCGGAGCCGACGCCCAGGACGATGGATCCGCCGATCAGGGCGATGAAGGGGTGGAAGTCGAAGAGCGTGATGAGCAAGACGATCACGGCGATGGCGACGGCCACCATGGCGATGAGCCTTGAATCGTGCCCGGTCCAGGGCGCGGCTGCCAGTGGCACAGCGAACGGGGCCATCATGCGGGGTTGTCCTTACGTCGTTGTAAGAGGTGTCCAAAAGAGAGGGGTGAGACTCCCGCCCGGCAGCGGTCGGCCGGATCGGGGAGGTACGGATCCGGGCGTGGTCAGCGGCCGGAGCGGACCTCGCCTGCCTGGTCGGCGGCGCCGGTGTCGTAGGCATCGAGGGTCTGGACCTTCTCACCGGAGGGCGACGAGGCGTCGAACCGGTATCCGAGCCACTCACGGACCAGGCGGCGCGCCAGCTCGAGACCGATCACGCGCTGGCCCATGGTGAGTACCTGGGCGTCGTTGCTGAGGACGGCCCGCTCGACGGAGAAGCTGTCGTGGGCGGTCACGGCGCGGATGCCGCGCACCTTGTTGGCGCTGATGGCGACTCCCAGGCCGGTGCCGCAGAACAGCAGCGCGCGGTCCGCGCCGCCCTCGGCCACGAGCCGTGCCGCCGCGACGCCGATGTGCGGGTAGGCGGTGTGCTCGTCCTCTCCGACGCCGACATCGCTGACCGAGGCGACGCGCGGGTCGGCCTGGAGATCGGCCTTGAGGGCTTCCTTGTACGCGTAACCGGCGTCGTCGCTGCCGATGACGATGTGCAGCGGGGCAGGGGTGGAGTGGTCGGAGTGACCCATCGTCGGTTCCTGTTCGTGGTGGGTGGACCGGGGTGGTGAGTGCGGCACTGGACCGCGGTGTCCGGTGGGGCTGTTACTCGGCGAAGAGCTCGGCGGCGGTGCGCGCGCACAGGGCCAGGGAGAGGGCGCCGGCATCCGGCGTGCCGATGCTGCGTTCGGCCAGTGGCCGGGCACGGCCCAGGCGTGGGGTGAGCGCGGCGGTCGCCTCGGCGGCGGTGCTTGCTTCGGCGGCGGCCCGGGCGAAGGCGGTGACCGCATCATCCCCGCGCCCTACGGCCGCAGTGAAGGTGTCGACGAGTGGGGCGAGAGCGTCTACGAGTGTCTTGTCGCCCGGCTTGGCACCACCGAGGGAGGTGACGGCGTCGAAGGCGGCGCGGGCGCCGGTGGCCGCGCGCACCGCGTCGATCGGTGCGCTGTCGCCGAGTTCCTGGGCGAGAGCACGCAGCCCCACGCCCCACAGCACTCCGGAAGTGCCGCCGGCTTCGTCGGCCCAGGCATCGGCAGCGGCGCTGAGCAGCGAACGCGCCCCGGCCGCCCGGGAATCGGCCTTTTCGGCAGCGCGCACGGCGGCGTTGACGCCCTTGGTCATGCCGCGCCCGTGGTCCCCGTCGCCCGCCACCGCGTCGATGCGGCCGAGTTCGGCGGCGGCGTCGTGCAGTGCGGTCTGCAACGTGCGCAGGGTCGTGAGGATCGTGGTCGCGGCATGGCGTGACGGTTCGTCACCCTCGACGATCGGGGTGTCCGGCACGGCCTCGAGCAGCGCGCGCGGCTCGGCCGGGGCCTCGGGCAGCGGGATGCGGCGGAAGCCGGGGGCGTCGGCGGGCGCGCACCACCAGCGCTCGAGATCCTCGTCGAGCCACATCAGCGTCAGCGAGCAAGCGGCCATGTCCAGGCTGGTGACGAGTTCGCCCACCTCGGGCCGCACCACGGTGAGCCCGGCCGCGGTGAGGGCCTGCGCCACATGTCCCCACAAGAGGAACAGCTCTTCGTACTTGGTGGCACCGAGTCCGTTGAGGATCGCGGCGACGCGCGTGCCGGCCGAGGCCGGGCGCTCGGCGAGCAGCCGGTCCACGAGGATGCGGGCGATGTCCGGTGCCTCGGCCATGTCGGTGTCCTCGACGCCGGGTTCGCCGTGGATGCCGAGGCCGATGGCCATTTTTCCGTCGGGCACGGTGAACAGCGGGACGTCGGCGCCGGGCATCGTGCAGCCGGCGAAGGCGATGCCGAACGAGAACGTGGCGGCGTTGGCGTGACGCGCCGCCGCCTCGACGGCGTCCAGGGCGAGGCCTTCCTCGGCCGCGGCACCCGCGACCTTGACGACAGTGAAGTCGCCCGCGATACCGCGCCGTTCACCGTCCTGTTCAGCCGGAGCACTCGCCACGTCGTCGGTGACGAGCACCGTGCGGGTGTCGATGCCGGTGTCGTGCAGTCGCGCCTGCGCCATGCCGAAGTTCATGCGGTCGCCCGCGTAGTTGCCGAAGCAGTAGAGGACTCCGCCGCCGGCGTCGGCAGCCCGTGCGACGGACTCCGCCTGGCGGCTGGACGGTGACGTGAAGATGTTGCCGACGACGGCGCCGGCGGCCAGTCCGCTGCCGACCAGTCCGCTGAAGGCCGGGTAGTGCCCCGAGCCCCCGCCCACGACGACGGCGACCTGCCCCGCGGAAAGCGGCCTGCTGCGTATGACGCCGCCGGGCACGGGGGTGACGTGCTCAGGGTAGGCGGCGGCGAATCCGCGCAGCTGGTCCTCGCTGAAACGGGCGGGGTCGGAATACAGCCTGGTCATGGCGGGTGGGTCCTTGTCGGGAGGTGGGGTGCGCGCGTCGGTGCGCGCAAGGCAGGGCTCAGCGCGCCCGGATCCGGTGGCGGGTCCGGGCGGCTGTGCCGATGGGGCGGCGTCGGCGGCCGGTCGGGCTCAGGCCGCGGCTCGGCCGGGGAGGATGCGCCGCAGGTACTCGCGGTTGGCGGCGGAGACGCTGAGGCCGTCGCCGCCGTAGTGCTCCACACAGAACGCGCCGTTGAAGCCGTGAGCGAGAGCGATCTTGACCGCCTGCCGGTAGCTGACGAATCCCGACTCCATGGGAGCGGGGGACGTCAGCACGGTGCCTGTGGCGGGGTCCTCGACGCGGTAGTAGCTCTTCACGTGCCAGTAGTTGGCGTGCGGCAGCGTCTTGGTGACCATCGACTCCCATGACTCGATGGGGCGCTGCATACGGATGAGGTTGCCCAGGTCCGGATTGAGGCCGACGTTCTCCCGGTCGATGTCGGTGAGCAGGTCGACGGCCGAGTCCGCCGTGCCGAGGTACGTGTCCTCGTACATCTCGAGGGACAGCTCGACGCCCACCGAAGAGGCGTGGTCGGCGAGTTCGCGCAGCCGGGTCACGGCCTTCTGCCACGTCTCCCGGTCCCCGATCGGATCCTGAGGGCCCGGCACTGTCCAGAACCAGAGCACGGCCTGCTGCTCGGGCGTGAGCGGTCGGTGCAGACCGAAGGACACCAGCGGGACACCGAGAGCTGCGGCGGCGTCGATGGTGCGGTGAGAGTAAGCGAGGTTGGCGTCGCCGTCGACGGGATCGATGACGCTGCGGCGGATCGCGGAGATGGCGGGGGCGGTCAGGCCCACCTTGGCGAGCGCGGCGCGCAGTTCTTCGAGCCGGGCCGGGGCGAGGTCGCCGGGGCGCAGCCAGCCGTCGGTCAGATCGACCTCGGTGAACCCTGCGTCGACCACCTCCTGCAGGCTCTGCGCCCACTGTTCGGAGGTCTGGTCCTGGGTGGGGACACCATCAGGTCCGGTGTCAGGAAACTGCAGGAGGGCGGCGGCGATCGGCCAGGTCTCTGCGGTGTGAGTCAGCATCGGCTCCCTTTCTCTATTTCCTATAGGATCTATGATCGTGTCGGCTGTCAAGTGCGATCCACGTCGCATGGGGCACCCTGGGGGGTGACTCGAAATGATCTGTTCCGCTCGACCGAAGAAGATGCGCCACACCTCTTGACCTGTGACTTTCCGCGGGTGCATGCTTCCGGCGTCGTTTTGTAAACGCCGTGAACGTATCCGTCGGGCGGGCCCGCGCGCCTGAGGCGCCGCTGGTGGGCAGGCCCCCGATGCGGGAGCCCCCTGCATCTCTGGAGCGACACTTCGCTCTGTGCGGGGGACCCGGGTCCGAACACCCTGGCCGAGATAACCGGACCGTACGTCTGCGTCGGCACCGTCGCCCTCGCGACCTCATCGGCCTGGATCACGGCCAGAGCGACCAGCGCGACGTTGGAGAGGCGGAGCGGGATCCCGGCCGCTGGCCTGGCCGGGGCCAGCCTTCGGCCAGGTTTTCAACAGGTCTTCGCTCTTCACGAAGTGCGTGGTCGTGAGGGTGTCCAGGTCGGCTTCCATCGAGCCTTCGGGCCTCGAACGTCGGGCGGAGCGATGCCAGGCCTGGCATCGCGGTGATCAGCGTGGCGAGCCGCGTGAGGGTAGGAGACGGGGAGATGGGGGATATCAGTCCGTGAGCTTGAATCGCCGGGCAATCTCCTCGATGAGCGGCAGGCGTTCCGCCCATGTGGTGCTGCCCAGGCCTAGGGCTGGCCTAGGGCGCGTATCGAGTCGTGATCAATCCGCGGGATTCACCCTCGTAACGAACGCTGATCACGCGGCTACGGGCAGTCGCACTGGATGCGCAGGCCGGTCAGCCTGTGGGCAGGCCGATCTGGTCGCGTTCGAGTACAGAGCGCAACTCCGAGAAGATCTGTGCGGCGGCCAGTCCTGAGGGGCCGCCCAGGACGTCTGCGGTCAGCTCGGCCAGTGTTTTGGTGAAGGTCGCCTCCGCCGCCTCGACGAGTTGCAGGCCCCCGGCGGTCAGGTCCAGCAGTGATGAGCGGCGATCCGATGGATTAGTTCGCCGTATGACCCATGCCTGCTTCTCCAGGCGGTCGATGCCCTTGCTGGTCGCGCCGATCCCGATGGCGAATTCGGTGGCGAGGTCCGCGACCCGGGACCCGGGGTGGTCGCGCAGGAAGCGCAGGAACTCGAACTGCGAGGTGACGATCCCGTGCCGCTCGCGAAGGCGGTCGTTCAGCGCGTTGTAGAGGCGTGTCTCGCAGCGGACGAGATCGGCGAAGAAGCCCGGGAGGTCGATCGGGCCACGGCTTGACTTAGATGCCATGGCATATATTCTAACCTATATGCCTAGGCATATAGTTCTTTGGCATGCACTCGCGATGGAGGCGACAATGAGCAGGCAGCAGCGCGCGGAGATCGACGCGATGGTCCGACGGCCTCAGCCGGAGGCCCTTCGGTCGGTGGAGGAGATCCGCGCCGGGTTCAGGGCGATGATGGGGGAAATGATCGTCCCGGCTGGGATCCGTACCCGGACTGCGACGCTCGGCGATCGCCCCGCGGTGCTCGTCGAGCCGCTCGGCACTCCGAAGGCCGGGTCGATCCTCTACTTTCACGGCGGCTCTTACGTGGTCGGTTCACCGGAGACGGCGATGTCGCTGACGGGGAACCTGGTGACCAAAACAGGGTTCAGGGCGTTCTCCCTGGATTACCGGCTCGCCCCTGAGTATCCGTTCCCGGCCGCGATCGAGGATGGAGTGAGCGCCTACCGCGCACTTCTCGACAGCGGCGAAGACCCTTCGGCGATCGCGTTCGCCGGGGACTCCGCCGGCGGCGGCCTCACCGTCACCACCTGCCTCGCCGCCCGCGATGCGGGCCTGCCTATGCCCGCCGCAATCGTGGCGTTCTCCCCCGGACTCGACATGACCCGGACAGGCGAGAGCATGGACACCAAGGCGGGCATCGACCCGTTCTTCACGCGTGAGGGCCTGGAACACACCGGGACCATGTACCTTGCGGGACAGGATCCGCGTCAGCCCATGCTCAGCCCCGCCGCCCTCGCCGACCTGACCGGCTTCCCTCCGATGCTTCTGCAGGCGGGCACCAACGAAATACTCCTGGACGACTCCATACGCATGGCCACGCGCGCGAGGGAAGCCGGAGTGGACGTCATCCTGGACATCACCGCTGACGTTCCACATGTCTTCCAGGCGTTCACAGGCGTCCTGGACGAAGCCGACGAGGCACTGGACCGCGCCGCTCTCTTTCTCAGTCAGCACATCCGCATCAGGGGCACGGCACGCACGTCGGCGGGCTGAAGCCCGCAGGCGGTCTCATACGGACCACGGTCCGAACCCCAGGCCCTGGCTCGCCGTTCCTATTCCTGGCGGCCGGCACCCCACCTCGCTCCGAGGGCCGTTCAAGACTCCGGGGGTGCGTTCTCCGTGGGCGGTGGCTCATGCGGGGATGCTAGATCTTCTTACGTGACGCGAGTGCAACTGACCGACAACGAATGGGAGTTCGTCGAGCCGTACCTGCCGATCGGCGAGTATGGCCCGTACCCCGAGCGGCTGCGACAGCAGTTCGAGGGCGTGATCTGGCGGTTCAAGACGGGCGGGCAGTGGCGGGAGATGCCGACCGAGCTCGGCGCCTGGTCGACCGTCCACAACCGCTTCCGGCAGTGGCGTGACGCAGGCGTCTTCGAAGCCCTGCTGGACGGACTGATCACCGAGGCCGCGAAGCGGGGTGGGGTGGACCTGTCCCTGGTCAGCGTCGACTCCACCACTGTGCGCGCTCACCACGACGCTGCCGGGATGCATCTGGGCCAGGACGTCATCACCGCGCTGGAGAATGCCGCCGAGGAGGAGAAGGCCAGGCAAAAGGGGGCGACCCCGAAGGACAAAATGGGCAGGATGGCGGGATCGGACCCGAGCGGGAAGAGCGGCGACGCGTCCGACGGCGGCAGAAACTCCGCCTGAAGGCCGCGTTCCTCGGACGCTCCAGGGGCGGGCAGACCAGCAAGGTCCACCTCGTCGCCGACCGGAAATGCCGCCCCCTGGTGTTCGTCCTGACCGCAGGCCAGGCCGCGGACAGCCCGCAGTTCATCCCCGTGCTCAAGAAGATACGGGTCCGCGGGGCCGTCGGCGGCCCCCGCACCCGGCCGGGCGCTGTCGCCGGGGATAAGGCCCACTCGTCCCGCGGTAACCGGGCCCACCTGCGCAAACGCCACATCAGGGCCGTCATCCCGGAGAAGAAGGACCAGGCCGCCAACCGGAAGAAGAAGGGCTCCCGCGGTGGTCGGCCCGGACACCTGTCCCGCTGTGCAGTTGCCAGTGCAGTTGGTATTCCAGTCCAGATTGATGCCACCGAGCGCGGGGTCGATCGAGACTGCTGTAATGGTGATCCGCTCGTCGATCGACTTGCTGTCCGGGGCGAGCTGGAGCTGTTGATCCACGTTGAACTGGGCCTCCATCGGTGTGTCGTCCTTGACGACCGCAAACGTGAGAGGTGTCGTGCTCTTCAGGCACGCGGTATAACGGTCGTACACCGAGCCGGTGATGGGGCAGGAGCCCCAGGTGGCCTGAGCGACCATGGTGGCGGGGTCTTGACGGTCTTACTGACTACCGTCCCGCCGAAGTTCGCCGGAGGGCCGAGGTGACGCTCTGCAGCACGGTGCTCCCGGGCGGTGCGCAGGGCGCTGATGAGCCTGCGGTCGTGGATGTCGAAGGTGAAGGACACCCAGGGGACGGGGTCGGAGGTGAGCAGGTCGATCTTGTCCCTCCAGTGGTCGTCGTCCTCAATCGTGTGCGCGGGCAGGGTAAGCCCCTAACGGTCTGCCTCGGCCTGCATTGCTCGGGCGTAACTCCGGTATGCGCCATCGGAGATGGGGCCGGGTTGGGGGCGAACAGGTTGACGCCGAAGGCGACGCCTTCGGCGCGGGTGGTGTGGATCTGCCCGGCAAGGGCCGCACGGTCTTGTAGCTGCCGGCAAGGAATCCGAGGTCGCCTGCGCGGGCTGAGGCAGCAACCAGGGCGGGGGTGCTCGGTCCGCCAGCCATCGGGGCCGCGAGGAGGGGAAGGTCGGCGTCGAGGTCGGACATCAGGGCGCTCACGTCAACTCCTTGTGCAAGTTGGCGAGGTCAGGCCGCTGCGGATGCCGGGGCGAGGTGATGCGGGAAGCGGATGCAGACCGCAGCGGACGCGGCCGCGGCGGCGAGGACCATCACGCTGCCGAGCAGCAGTGCCTGCTGGTAGCCGTGGTGGAGCAGTGGGGCGGCCAGCAACGGGCCGAGGATCTGGCCGATGCTGTATCCAGCGGTCAACAGGGCCACAGCGCGGGGCACTTGAAGATGGCTGCCGATGGACAGGGCGATGGTGCTCACCCCCATGAACGTGGCGCCGAACAGGACGGCGGAGACGAGCGCGGACGTGGCGCCGCCGAGCAGTGCGGGCAGGGCGATGCCGACGGCCTGGATGGTCAGCGAGGTGAGGAGGAGGGCCGGTCGGGACCAGTGGCGGGCCAGGCGGGTCCACAGGGCACAGGAGGGCAGGGCGGCGAGGCCGACCACGATCCAGGCTCCGCCGCCGAGCCAGCCGCCTACGCCCTGTTGGATGGCGGCGACCAGGAAGGTACCGGCGATGATGTAGCCGATGCCCTCGAAGGTGTAGCCGGCTAGCAGGGCGAGGAACCAGCGGTGGGTGCGGGGCCGTTCGGTCTGCCCCGCTGCATGAGCCGTGGTAGGGGCGGCTTCCGGCTGCAGGGACAGCTGCCAGGCCAGTGCGCTCAGTGCCGCGGCGAGTGCGGCGCAGGTCCACCAGGCGGCCTGCCAGGTGGCGGCGGCCTGCACGGCGGCGACGAGCAGACCGGAGAGCGCGATCCCGGCACCGACTCCGCCGAAGGCCCAGCCGACCAAGTGGTGGGCGTGGGCCTGGAGGCGGGCGAGCATCGCGCTGGCGGCGATCACGAAGACCAGCGCGCTGGCGGCTCCGGCCGAGAGCCGCAGGATGCACCAGGCGTTGCCGTCGTGCGTGACCGGCATCAGCGCCATCGTCGCCACCAGGACAAGGAGCGATGCGCGCAGCGCCAGGGCGGACCGTACGAGACCCGGGGCGACGATGCCGGCCAGGGCGCCGGCGAGGTAGCCGACGAAATTCGCCGTGGCCAGGTTCGCCCCGAGCGCCGAGGAGAGCCCCGCCTGCTCGTGCATGAGGGGAAGGATCGGCGTGTAGACGAACCGGCCGATCCCCATCGCCACGGCGAGGGCGGCCGCCGCCTGAGCGACGATCGCCCACGGTGACGATGTTCTCGGGCTGGGCGGCATGGCCGGCGCTTTCCCGGTCGTGGGTGATGGCACGGCTGCTGACGACTTCACTGCTGGGGCACCTTCCTGGCGGCGTTCACGGGCCGCTGTCGACGCTAGGCAGTGCACGCGTGGCTGTGAAATGCTGGTTACGCTGCCGCTATGCGTCGCAGGCATGGATGAGCGAGAGGGCCGTCGAGGGTATGGATGTGGAACTGCGTCACCTTCGGGCCTTCACATCCGTGGCCCGCCACCGCTCGTTCTCCCGGGCCGCCGAGGAACTCCTGATCACGCAGCCGGCGCTGAGCCGTACGATTGCGCAATTGGAGGGCAAACTGAGCGTGCGCCTGCTTGATCGCTCCTCGCGGCATGTCGAACTGACCGACACGGGCGCGGAGTTCCTCGTGCAGGCCGAGCGGGTGCTCGCGGCTCTCGACGACGCGCTCGCGGTGGTCAGTCACCGCGTCACACTGCGGCTCGGCTTCAGCTGGCTGCTGCCCGACCCCTGGGCGCAGCAGACCGTCAGCCGCTTCGAGGAGAGCACGGGTGGGTCGGTCGCCCTGACCCGCACCGACGATCCGCTCCAGGCCCTGCGCCGGCACACCGTCGACATCGCCCTCGTACGTGGCGATGTCGACGTACCGCTAGGGGCGCGCGCCGTACGTCTGGCCGACGAGCCGCGTATCGCGGTGTGCTCCGAGCGCTGTGCGTTGGCGCGTGTCGGCTCTCTGGCCTGGTCGGACGTGCGGCACTGGCCTCTGGTCGTGAACACGGTCAGTGGCACCACCGGTCCCTGGTCGTGGCCGGCCGACCAGCGCCCGGACCAGATCATCGAGACGGCCAACTACGACGAGTGGCTGGAGACGGTGGCCGCGAACCGTGGCATCGGCATCGTTCCCGAGGTCGCGCAGCGCCGGACCCAGCACCCCGCCCTACGTTTCGTGCCCCTGACCGGCGCGCCACCGAGCCCGGTCAGCCTCGTCTACCTGGCCGACGCCCAGCGCACCCTGATCCGCCGGTTCCTGGACGCCGCCCTTGGGGCGGATTCGCAGTGACGCAGGTGGCGGCTCGCCCGTGAACTGCATCCATGCCTGTTATGCATGCGAGCGCCGTGCCAGGCATTTCCGGCCGGGCCAGGCAGCCACTAGCGTCGACGGGGCGACCGACAGCCCCCGGACCCTGCAGCGAGGACACCGATGAGCACGACACCACTGCCCCGCCAGGAATGCGCGATCACCATCCTGGGTGGCCCCACAGCCGTCATCGACCTCGGCGGGCTGCGCATCGTCAGCGATCCGACCTTCGACGAGCCCCGTGATTACGGGTATCTCGTCAAGACCATCGCTCCCGCCGTCGACGAGGACGGGGTGGGACCGGTCGACCTCGTCCTGGTCAGCCACGAGGCCCACGCGGACAACCTCGACGAACGAGGCCGCCTGTTCGCCAAGACCGCCCCGATGGTGCTCACCGGGCCCGCGGCCGCCGAGCGCCTGGGACCGCCGGCGGCCGGACTCGCCCCGTGGGCCAGCCACGGCCTGCCGCGCCCGGACGGCGGCGGCGATCTGACCGTGACAGCGGTCCCCGCGGTCCACGGCCCCGAGGACGGCGAACGCGACGCCGACGGGTACGTCAACTGCCAGGTCATCGGCTTCGTATTGTCCGGGCAGGGGCTTCCCACCGTCTACGTGAGCGGCGACAACGCCTCGATCCGTACGGTCGCGGAAATCTCCCGCAAGGTGCCGCGCATCGACGCCGCCGTCCTGCACGCGGGCGCCGCGCGCGTCCCGGCGAAGTTCGACGGCCGGCCGCTGTCCCTGGACAGCCGCAGCGCCGCCGCCGCGGCTGCCGTCCTCGGTGCAGACCTCGTCATCCCGGCCCACTACGACGGCTGGGCCCACTTCTCCGAAGGGCGGGCCGAGATCGAGCACGCCTTCTACGAGGCCGGTCTGTCGTCCTCACTGGCGGCCGCCGGTCACGGCACATGGGTGCACCTTCCTCGCTGACCTGCCCACCCCACAGGCCCTCCCGTATCACACGACTAAGGAGCCACCGGCATGCCTTTGGTGCGTATCGATCTCATCCGCGGCCGTCGCCCCGCCGACCTGCGGGCGATCGCCGACGCGACGCACCGAGCCCTGGTGGACGTCCTTGCCATCCCCGAGCGGGACAGGTTCCAGATCGTCACTGAGCACGATGCCGACCACGTCATCGCCCTCGATGCCGGACTCGGCTTCGAGCGCAGCGACCGGCTTGTGATGATCCAGATCTTCACCCAGGAAGGGCGCACCACCGAGGTCAAGCAGCGCGTCTTCCACACCATCGCCGAGCAGTTGGAGCCTCTCGGCATCGGCGGCGAGGACGTCTTCGTCTCCGTCGTCGAGAACGGGTCCCAGGACTGGTCCTTCGGCTTCGGCCGCGCCCAGTACACCGAGGGCCTTCTTCCGGTGCCCGGCCGCTGACAGCAGCGGGCCGGGTCGCGGCCCGCAGGAATGTTCTGGCCCCGGTTCGTGCGGAGGTCGACATGGAGCTTTCCGACCTGCGGGTCTTCCTGGCGGTTGCGCGCACGCGCGGGATCACCAGGGCCGCTCAGGAACTGCACACGGTGCGGTCCAACGTCAGCGCCCGCATCCACGCGCTGGAGAAGGAGCTCGGCGCCCGCTGTTCCGGCGCCACGCACGGGGCGTCGCTCTCACTCACGCGGGAGAGCAGCTGCTGCCGTACGCCGAGCGCATCAGCAGGCTCGTCGGCAAGGCGCACCATGTGATCGGCGACGACAGTGATCCGTGCGGGCCGCTGCGGATCGGATCCATGGAGAGCACCGCGGGACTTCGGCTTCCGGCGGCGCTCGCGGCCTTCAGCCAGGAGTGCCCCCGTGCCGACCTGTCGCTGATCAACGGCCCGACCGGGCAACTCGTCCGGGACGTCCTGGAGTTCCGCCTCGACGGCGTACTGGTCAGCGACCCGGTGCGGCGGCCCGATCTGATGCAGACCCCGGTGTTCGAGGAGCGCCTCGTCCTCGTCACCACACCCCGGGTCGCCGACCTGGACGCCGTGCTGCAGGACCCACGGATCCTCGTCTTCCGCACCGGCTGCTCGTATCGCAGACGCCTGGAGAGCATCCTCCACGCCCGCGGCGCGGTAGGCGTGCGCTGCACGGAGTTCGGCACGCTGGACGGGATCCTCGGCTGTGTCGGAGCCGGTATGGGCGTCAGCCTGTTGCCCGCCGCTGTAGTCGAGCAGCACACCACACACGCTGTATCCGGTTGTCAGCAGAGCCACCGCGCGGGGTGCTTGTCCTACTACACCGCCTACCGACCGGCCGCGTGTCGCTGCAGGCCGGCCAGGTCTCGGCGCCATGCTTGGGGACATGACTCGAGTTCCTGACGAAGGCTTGGTCCTCGTCCCCGGCGGATCTCTGCTCACTTCGACCCCTGAAAAGGGCCGTGCGCTGGCCCTGACCCTGGCCCGCCACACCATCCACAACATCCAGCCTGACCTGGACATTCTGAAGGGTGGCAGGCCGAACTACTCCACCACGCCGGACAGCCTCACCGCCGCGGCGCATGTGGTCGCCACCGAGTTCCAGACGATCGCCGCGGCCAACAACTACTGGCGGTCCTGACGGCCGGACCACTGAGGGAGCTGAGTTCGCGATCGTGGCGGAGTAGTTCGGCCGGTGTTCTGCGAGGCACTCGTGTTGCCCGTTCGCCGCTCGGCTACCGCTTCGACTGGGCGCGAAGGCTGGAGTTAACCAGTAGTCGTACGCCGATGATGGCTGCGGCGGTTGCCAGGGAGGTCCAGGAGGGGCGGCCGGCGAGGTGGATGAGGCCGTCCGCCACGAGAAAATCCGTGAGCACCCCCACGGCAGGCGGTACCCGGCGCATCCGGACGGCGACGCACACGGCACTGACCAGTCCGAAGGCCGTGACCACAATGGCAGCCTGCGCCAGCAGCATGATCTCGGGGCGGTTCCTGCGGACGTGGCGTCGTCCCTGGGGGGAGCCGCTCGATCTCCCGACGCTCTTGCTCGATCTCGCGGCCGAGGAAGTAGTTCAGCGCTGTTCGGATCGTGGTGATCGCGGCTAGCTGGCCGATCTCCGCGAAGGAAGGCGCGATGGCCGTCCGCAGGGTGTCTCCGGCGAGCTGGAACTCAAGCCCCAGGGCCAGGAAGCGGCCGAGAGTCAGCCGGATCCGCTTGAAACCGAAGGCAGCGGCCTCGGATATCCGCGGCTGCGCAGCCGGTCGGCGCCATGCCGGACGAACTGCATGAACGCCCAGGCCGCGCCAGCGAAGATGACCAGTGCGTCGGCGAACTCGACCAGACGCACGGCCAGGTCGACGACATCACGCAGGGTGGATTCCGGCAGTAGATCCGTGCAAGTAGCGGCATCGTCGGCTCGCGCAGGCGCCACCATCTGCGTGTTACCCCCGCGGTGTGCGGCGATCGTGAATGACATCGACATGGCCGGAACGGTCAGCGCCAGTATTCGTCGGCGGCCGCGATGGTCGCGAACTCGATGGCGACCACGTGGGCGACGGCGATGAGCGAGTCGAGGTTCTGCGCATACTCGGGACGCAGCCGGGTGCGCACCGCGTCGTCGGGCTGGGTCGCCTTGATGACAAGTCGGGCCAGCTTGAGGGCGAGTTCGCGGCCCCCCTGGGGCGTGGCGGTCTTGAGGGAGTTGTTGGGGACACGTTCCATGCCGCCGGTGCTCCTGGAGGTGTGTGGGGATGGGCTGGCTGGTGGGGTATCTGCGGCCGGTGCGGCAGTTAGGTCGGCTACGGCGTCAGGGTTCAGCGTCCGGGGATGGGGAGGTCACCCTCGATGTACTGGGCACGGCCGTCGGCGAAGGACCAGTCCTCGGGTCCGTTCTCGAAGTAGCTGACGAACAGGTCCTTCCCGTCGACACCAGCTTCGGCGAGCTGCTTGGCCAGCGTGCGATACACGAGCTGCTTGTCCTCGGTGCCGCGGCCGCGCTGGGTGAAGATGTGGACGATGACCGTGTCGGAGGTGCGCTCGAAGCCCAGACCGGCGTCCAGGGCGATGATCTCGTCGGGCTCGTGCTGGGTGACGATCTGGAAGCGGTCCCGCTCGGGGATCTTCAGGACGTCGATGAGCGACTGCTGGACGGCGTCGGCGATGGCCCGGATGTTCTCAGGGCTGCGACCGCGGATCATGTCGATGCGTACGAGGGGCATGGCGAACTCCTTCGGGTGATGGTCGGTCAGGGCTTCAGGGGAGGACAGATGCGGTGTTCGGCGATGCGAAGGACACGGTTCGCAGTCCGTCTCCGGCGATGACCAAACTGACAACCTGGCAGCTGGTCTCGTCGTCCGGGTCCCGCTCGCCGTCCTCGGGGCTGTGGACGGCTGGCACGGCGGTGACAGTTAGCTCGTCGGTCGAGTCAGGGAATGGGACGGTGCTGGGGTGCCAGGTGTCCGCGCCGGCCCATCCCCTACTTGGTCGACCGTAGCGAGCCAGCGAGAGCAAACGGAAATACCGCTTCGGTTGCAGCTATGCCTCACCTGCATGGGTGCAGGTCACGGCCGGGTCGCGGCCATCTTGAGGTGGCTGATCGGTACTCCCCGGGCTGTGTCGTCGTTCCGGGAGGGCTTCCAACTGCGTTGATAACAGTGGGTGATTGATCGAGATGCAGGGGGTGTTGGGTCCTGTTTCTCTGATGGGGCCCGCTCTTCCTCATCACCCAAGGAGTGATCATGAGCGCTGCAGGCGAGTCCGGTCGTACCCAGCAGACCCGTCCCCGGGCCCAGGACCTCGAAGAGACCGCGGCACGTGACGCTGACCCGCAGGAGCGTCAGCGCCTGAAGGACCAGGCCCGCCAGCTCAAGGAGCAGAGCGAGCACGCATGCGCCCCGGGCCAGCCGGACTTCGACCCGGCGTACCGGTAGTTCCCAGCACAGACACCGGCCGGTGGCCGGCCTCCGCGGCTTCTGCCACGCGAGAGGCCCCCGGCGGTCACTGCTGCTCCGCTCAAGAACAACGCCTCCTCCGCCGACGACGCCGGCAAAGGATCACCGCACCTCCGGGGAGTACCGCGAGCGGTCCCGCCAGCCACTCAGCTACTCAGCCGCCCTGGTGCGCGCGTGCGGCTCGCACCGACTCCTCCAGCGCGGCCATCAAGTCCACCGCCGGCCCGGGCTCGGGCGGCGCGGGCGACTCGTCGACGGCGGGAACACGACGCTCATCTGGGTGGCACTGCTGGTCGCGCTCGGCATCGGGCAGTCGGCGATCCTCGGCTCGCAGCCCGCGTTCTTCGCGGAACTCTTCGACACGAAGGTGCGGTTCAGTGCGGTCGGTGTCGCCAACAACATCGGCACCGTCCTGACCGGCGGGCTCGCGCCGATGCTCGCCACCGCGCTGCTGCTCTGGTTCGACCACAGCGTGATGGGCGTCGTCGTTTTCATCGCGCTGATGAGCGCCCTCACGGCGGGCACCGTGGCGTTGGCGAGGGAGACGCGGCACGTGGAAGATCCCACGGCGCGGTCCGCCGCCCCCGCCCCCACGCCGATGTCGAGCACCTGACACAGCAGGGTGGCGCCCGTTCAGCTCAGGCCGTGACCGCGGGCTGCTGGGGACTGAGGTAGTGCACCTGGGCCTGCGCGGCACGGGGCAGGAGCAGGCCCTGGAGCTCCTCGGCGGCCGCCTTGAGGAGGTGGCCGTCGCGGGCGGCCTGGAGGGTTTCGAGGACGAAGGCCACGCGGACGGAGTCCTCGGTGACGCGGGTGCGGTGGGCGTCGCGATGGTTCCAGTGCCGGGTCAGCACGCCGGTGGTGTCCGTGTAGATGACCTCGCCGGGCTTGGGGTTCTCGGTGGTGTCGGGCTCGCCGAGCGGGGTGAACTCCTCGCTGCCGTCCGCGTAACGGATCTCGACGTCACCGGTGACCTGGTCGAGGTCGAAGGCCCCGGCGGGCAGGCCGTGCCGTACGGAGACCGCGTTGTAGGAGTCGACGGCTGCATTGATGCGCGGCAGGCTGCCCTTCTTGGCCATGCGACGGCCGAGGGCGTCGACGCTGGGGCGGATCCGGCGCGGGTTGGTGCCGAAGGAGCGGTAGGCGGTGTGCCACGCCTCGATGCGCTGGTCGGTCTCGTCGGCGGGGGTCCAGGTGCCGGCGGCGAGCTGCTGTTCCAGGTCCTCAAGTGCCGCGGCCGTGTCGGGCCAGGGTTCGTGGCCGCGCAGGCCGGTGGCGGTGACCACGGCGATGAGGGTGTCGGGGAAGGCGGCGGCGACGGAGTGGGTGATACGGAAGGTGGTCATGGGCGGGGCTCCGTTCCGAGGGGGCGGGGATGGGCGGGGTCAGGGTTTCCAGGGGCCGATGCGGTCCAGGCGGCGCCGTTGCTGGTGCGCTGTGGGCGCGTCCAGTGCCTGGCCGCGGGCGGTGAGGCGGTCGGCGACTGCGGCACGGTGCTCGACGGGCTTGTGGTCGTCGTACTTGAACTTGGCCCGCACCTCGGTCACGTCAAGGACCAAGCCGCGGATGCCCGGCAGCATCCGCCCGTACGGCGCCTGGTCGACTTCGACCGGCGCATGGTCGCCGTCGGGCTGGAAGTGGGCCAGCTGCCGGCGCAGCAGCTCGGCCTTGGCCTCCGGCTCGTCGAGAATGCGGGCCTGGCAGACGAACTGGACGGCCGCGTAGTAGCTGGTGGGCACGCCGTCGGCGGGCGGAGTGCCGGGCTTCGCGCGCCAGGGGCCGGGGACGAAGGAGTAGTCGCCGATCACGGTGAAGGTGACGTTCGGGTCGTACTCGATCGACTCCCAGACCGGGTTCGGGCGGGCCAGATGGATCAGCAGCCGGTCGCCGTCGGGGACGAAGTGGGTGGGCACGGTGGTGGGTGCGTGGCCGAGCGGGCCGTTGACGCTGAGCAGGCCGAAGTCGTGACCGTCGGTGATCCAGGTCTGCCATTCGGTCTGGTCCAGAGCCGCGTCCCAGGGCTGGATGAACATTGCTGAGGCTCCTTGAAGTACGGGGACTGCGGGACTGCTCAGGTGAGGGCGAGGAGGCTGACCGCGACCGCGGCCGTGCCCAGGCCGACGAGCTGGCTCTTGTGGATGCGTTCGGCGAGCACGCTGCGGGCGAGCAGTACCGTCCCGGCCGGATAGAGGGCGGTGATCACGGCAACGATGGTGAGGTCGCCGCTGCGCGCGGCGAGCAGGAACAGCAGGTTCGCCAGCGAGTCCAGCACACCGGCGGTGGCCGACAGGGCGTAGGCGGGCTTCTCGTGGCCGAGCCTGCGGTGCAGCAGCCCCGCCGCGGTCAGCGTGACGGCGGAGGAGACCGCCCTGCCGATGATCAGCGGGGCCACGCCGCTGTCGGACGGCGCCTGGTGCAGGAAGACCAGCTGCAGGGCAATGGCGGCGCCCGCGCCGAGGGCCAGCAGCAGCGCCGTGCGCGACGGGCGGGAGGAGCCCGTGCCGTGTCCGGCGCTGACCAGTACCACCGCGAACAGCGCGAGCGGCAGACCCAGCAGTCCGGCCATTCCCAGGTGTTCGCCCTGCAGGAGGCCCACCGTGACCGGGAGCGCGGCGGAGACCAGCGCGGTCACCGGGGAGAGCACGTTCATCGGGCCGATGGCGAGCGTCTTGTAGAGCAGGGCGAAGGCGGCGGCCGAGGACACTCCGGAGGCGGCGCCCCAGCCGAGCGCGGCAGGGCTGAACGAGGCGCCGAGCACGGGCCACAGCAGCAGCTCGACCGCGAGGCTGGCCGGGGCGGCGACCATCACGGTGCGCAGCACGTGGGCCTTTCGAGCCCCCAGACCGCCGAGGAAGTCGGCACATCCGTAGGCCAGTGAGCTGCCCAGGGCCAGCAGCAGAGCTATCACGAGTTGATCCCTTACGCTTACAATGGAACGACTAGACCGTACAGCAAAACGACCAGTCGATGTCAACCGAACGACCGAGTGGCGCAGTCCACTGACCGACGAGTGAGGATGATGAACGGGTGACCGAGACAGAGGCAGCCCTGCGCACGCTCGCGAACAACGTCCGGGCGGCCCGCGCCCGCGCCGGCCTGTCCCTGGACGAGCTCGGGCGCCGCGCCAAGGTGAGCAAGGGCGCGTTGGTCGGCCTGGAGAAGGCGCAGGGCAACCCGAATTTCGCCACGCTCGTGAGGCTGGCCGACACGCTCGGCGTCTCGGTGTCCGCCCTGATGGAAGGACCGGCGCAGGGCCGGGTCCGTGTCGTGTCCGCGGACACGGTGATGCCTCTGTGGGAGGGTGAACAGGGCAGCGAGGCCCGGCTCATGTTGACGACCTCGGGCCCTGCTCCGGTGGAGGTGTGGCGCTGGCGACTGCAGCCCGGCGAGGAGTACCCGAGCCACCCGCATCAGGCCGGCGTCGTCGAGACCGTCAGCGTCACCGAGGGCCGCATGGTCCTCGTCGTCGACAGGACCGAGCACCCGGTCGAGGCAGGTCAGACCGCCACGTTCGACGGGGACTCCCCGCATACCTACTGCGGGGCGGGCGACACGACCTGTCACCTGATCATGACCGTCCACCTGCCGCCGGGCCCGACACCCACGTCCTGATGCCCGCCGTCGCCGAACTCATGGCGGTTCACGCCGGCAATGGTGGCGTGAGCAGCAACCAACCCGGTGGGTGACGGCGGCACCAGATCTGGCAGCCTGCATTTCCCCGCACCGGGCACAGGCGCGGGCGGCCCTTTCAGGCGAACCGCACGATGCGTGGCGCACAGGCCGCCTGTGGACCGGCGTTCGGGCAGGCGATCACCGACTGTCCCCCCGCTCCGCGGCCCGACGGTGGTTCTGGCCCGGTTAGAGCGCTTGGGGCGCAGGGTGCTTCCCTGTCGCAGGTTGCCGTTCTCGTCGAGGTCGTTGAGCACCGCGGGGAGGCCCTGGGTGAGCACCTTGGTGCGGACGGTGCCAAGAATCTTGGCCATGAGGAAGCCTCCGATCCCGGTGAAGCCGACGTGGTCGTAGGTGAAGCGCGTTCCGCTGCCGTGCGGTTCATGCGGACTGTGGACTGGACGGCACTGCACCGCGACGACGAGCCCGCCACCGAGGGGCTGTGGGCTCGCAAGAAGCGCCTCCTGCGGCGCCAGCTGACCGACACCGCCACCGAGATGTTCATCGAACGGGGCTTTGACGCCGTGCGGTGCGCCGAGATCGCGGACGCCTGCGGGGTGTCGGAGAAGACGGTGTTCAACTACTTCCCGACCAAGGAATCTCTCGTCCTTGACCTGGGGGAAGCCACATTGCACGCCCTGCGGACAGCCCTCGCCGATCCGAGTCTGCCGCCGGTCGAGGCGGCGTTGGAGATCCTTTCTGGCGAACTGGGCGGCATCATCTCGTGGTTGAGTGCTCAGGACGACCCGGCCCACGCCAGGGCCAGGTTCCTGAGCTTCGGCATGCTGCTCAGATCCACACCGTCCCTGCGCGCCTACCAGCACGACATGACCGAACAGCAGGTCGCCGTAGCCGCCGAGGTCCTGGCGCAGCGCACCGGGATGAGCCCGGACGACCCCGAACCGCAGATCGGCGCAGCCGCCCTGGTGGGGCTGTGGCCTATCCAGTTCCAGGCCCTGCGCAGGCACCTCAACCGCACCCGCACGCCCGAGGAACTGCACACAGCCGTCAGCGCCGACGTCCGGCGTGCGGCTCAGCTCATCTACACGGGGCTCAACACTCTCACCCGGCATCGATAGCCACGCAGATCTCGCACCGGCCCCAGCGGGATCCGTGGGCAGCCCGGCGAGCGGTTTCGCTCGGCGGGCAGCCCGCCGAGGTCACGACTGACCGGCTGCCGGCGGTGCCGCGGAGTACGGGCGCACCTCGATGCGCATCGGCGGCTCCGCAAGGAGGCCGATGATCTCGTCGGCCAGCGGGCTGTTCTCGTAGGCGTCCTTCGCCTCGGTGGACTTGAACACCTCGACATTCCACAGCACATCGGGGTCGTCCACGTCGCGCACGATGGTGAACCGGTCCGAGGCGCCCGACTTCTCCATACCGATCGTCGCCAGCTCGGGTACCTGTCACTGTTGCCCGGCTGATTTCTCGAGCCCGAACCGTTCGATGATCTTGTCGTAGACCTTGAGGCGGCGGGCGGGCTCCACGTCGAGGTCGATGTCCGGCAGCGAGGTGCGCCGCTCACTGAGGAAGCGCTCTTTCTTCCGAACGTCGAAGTGTCCGTGATGGGGGCTGAGCTGGGCTGTCGCGTCGCGTAGATGTCCGTGACGCGGCAGTTCAGTCGTCAGATCTCAGCTTTGGCTGCCGCAGACGGACGGCAGCTTGCCCTGACTCCTGGCGGATCAACGGGTGGTGAACGCACCTCCGTTGACGTTGATCGTCTGCCCGGTGATGTGCCGTGCTCCCTGCGAGGACGTGATTGAGCTCGGGCAGGCGGGTGGGCGCTGGCATGTACTGGTGTACGTGAGTGGTCGCGAGCGGGTCCGTGAACTGGCCGAGCGGGAAGTCCCGGTCCATGCCGAGCGCTGCCTGCTGCAGTTCTGGCCCGCGTGACATCTTCCGGTCCCCGCCGGGGCGGGGACCGGGGGAGTGGTGGCGTCAGGAAACCTTGATGGTGCAGCCGTCGTCGGGGCCGTCGATGATGCGGTTGAGGCGGTAGAAGTCCGCGGTGATACGCCCGTCGGCGCCGTTGTCCTCCTTCGGGATCGGCCGTGGTGAGAAGTTGTTCTTCGGGGCCTTGTGCTGCGGGTCGTATTTCGTCCGCCTGCGGCAATACGGACTGGCGACCAGGTTGGAGCCGTCGGAGGCTGGATTGCAGGGCCTGTCCGTGGCGCTTAGCGTGATGTCGGGGACTCCAGGGGCTCTCGGGTGCGGTGCGTGCGGCAGACTTCGCAGGCCGTGCGCCCGGGGTTCAGTCCATCGAGGTGATCAATGATGACTGACAGCACGCAGACGCTCGTCAAGAATCTCGCCGGTACCTTCGGGCATCCGATCCGTTTGGCGATCCTCCACTCTGAACTCAGATTCAGTGCGCTGCGGCGACGGTCCTGATCACGGACCTCGATAGGCGGCACGAACCAGTGCGCTCACATGATCAGGCTGGGCGAGTCGGTAGTGGGCTAGAGGGGGCCCGACGCCGATGTCGCTCTGCGCACGGGCCTGCTCCATCGAGGAAAAGAGGGGTTCGGAGCCTGGTCGCCGACGAGGATGCTGGCACCGGCATTGTTCCTGTCCAGAAGCCCACCGAGTTCGTCGGGCGCTGAGAGACGAGGTCACTCATGCCACAATCCATGCGCGCGCTCGTAGCCGGAAAGGTGGGCGAGCCGACCGACGTCCTGCGGCTGGAATCCCGGCCTGTTCCCACACCAGAGGCCGGTCAGGCGTTGATCCGTGTGAAGGCGACTCCGGTTCACGCCAGTGATCTGCACGTGCTGCGTGGCCGCTACGGTTTCTCCCCCGAGTTTCCCACTGTTGGGGGGAACATGGAGTGCGTGGGCCGTATTGAGGCCCTGGGCCCGGATACCGAGGGGCTGAAGATCGGCGAGCGCGTGGTGAACGTTGCAATCCCGGCGGTACCCGGGCCGCATGTGGCCGGCACTTGGCAGGAATATCTTGTTGCCGATACACGACGGCTCCTGCCGGTCCCCGATCATCTGAGCGACTCCGACGCATGCCAACTCGCCGTCAACCCGTTGACCGCGCTGCTCCTGGTGACACGCGAACTCGGCGCACAGCCGGGGGAGTGGCTGTTGCAGACGGCCGCGGGCTCCACCGTCGGCCGGCTCGTTATTCAGCTGGCCAGGCATCTGGGCATTCCTACGATCAATGTCGTGCGGCGGCGCGATGCCGTTGAGGAGATCAAAGCGCTTGGCGGTGACGAGGTCATTTGCACTGAGGACGAGGACCTGATGCAGCGTGTGGCTGAGATCGCAGGACCGGCCGGCGTGCACAAGGCCACCGACTGTGTCGCGGGCCACGTGGGTGCCCAGGTATCCCAGGCATTGGCTCCGGGAGGAGAGGTCGTGGTCTACGGCGCGCTCTCCACCCATCGGCAAACTGACCCGGCAGCGCTGACGATCCCCCTGCAGGCACGCTCGGTCATCTACGAGGCCAAAGCAGTCCGTGGCTTCTGGCTGAACCGCTGGTTCGGCAGTGCCTCACCTGCGGATGCGCTGTACGCGCTGTCCGAGGTTCGCGCTCTCGTCGCAGATGGAGTGCTGACCATCCCCCACGGCCAGCCGTTCCCGCTCGAACGCTTCACTGAAGCCATCTCGCTCGCCGAAACACCCGCGCACGGCGCCAAGCCACTATTCGTCTTCGAAGACGGCCGGGACGAAGACGACAGGTAGGATGCGGCCCGGCCGGTACTGGCGCCAGTCTTCTCCTGGCCGAGTGGTCTCGGTGGGCATATGCCGTCTCCCGGGGCGAACTCCTCATGCGGTGGTCAACGCGAGCGCTGTACAGCAGCGAAGTACAGCAACCGGCGCAACCGCGATCGCCTCCGACCAACTTCAGACACCCGACCGACCGGCCAAGCAGACCTCAACGACCGAACCGGCCACAGTTCGCATCGAGGGGTCGTGGCACTGTCCTCGGGCCGTGTCACTCTCGTGCCAGAACGGACGGGGACTCACGGGGAATCGGGGTTGAAAGGGGTGACTTCCGTCGGGCTGATCAGGCCAGGGAATGCGCAGGTCACGCCTACGATCACCTAATCTCGCTCCTCAAGCGGTGCTCACGCCCAAGCGCCCTCCCGGGCCGACCTCCGGCCCTGGGGAGGGCGCTGGACGATGACCAGTGCCGACAACTGCCGAGAGCTCAGGGGCAGGTCAGAGCGTGATCGATGAGGCGGTCGCAGCTCACGGGGCGCCGGTGATCCGGCCCCGGCCAGGGCCTGCGTCCTTTCCGGGACCCGGACGCACCTGAAGACACCGATGACGGGGACTGACGGGCCGCACCGGCCAGGCCGCTTTCGGGCGTCCCGGGCGTGTGATGCAGGGACCGCAGCACTCAGTGCAGCCTAGTCGTCGGGCATGTCGGTGGTGTTGTACTGGTCGTGCCTGATCCGGAAGGCTTTCAACTCTTCGGGGCTGCGTTGTGAGTACTCCGCCACCTTCTCGAAGTACTCCTCCCTGGAAGCTCCCGGTGTGAAGAGCAGCAGAAACGACACCGGGTCGTCGCTGTCGTTCTGGAAGGCGTGGAGCCCGCCGGGCGGTACGTAGAGGAAGTCTCCCTCGCCTGCTGTGACCCAGCGTTCGCCGTTGTAGAGCCGGACCTCGCCGGACAGGACGTAGAAGGACTCGGAGATCGTACGGTGGAAGTGTTCCCTGGCGCCCAGGGTCTTCGGCGCCATGTCGATCTTGTACAGGCCGAACTCGCCGTTGGTGTTCTCCCGCTTGGCCACGTAGCTGATGTTGGTGCCGCCCGAGCCGGTGTCGGGGTGCGAGGGTGCAGGTCGGAACAGTGCGCTGGACTGGCCCCTTTCGCCGAGGTAACGGGGCTCTGGGTAGGACATGGCGACTTCCCGATTCGTGAGTGGGTGGTTCCAGGCCAGCCCTTTGACGGATTGGTGGACTGACGGGTCCGGGCAGGTTTCGCAGCGGCGGGCGCTCGCCGAAGTTCGACCGCGTGGGCTGAAGAGACGGATTGTCCCCACGCCTCTGGCCGCTGCTGCGGCCAGAGGCGGCACGAGAGGTACGGCAGCGCGACAGATGAACCAGGGGAGGCAGGCCGACTCCGGCCTATGGCTTCACGTCGAGACGCACGCGCGCCGATCTCCACCGACTGGTCCGGAAGTGCCAGGTCAGAAACACCCATGACTGTGCTGGTCGGCCGCTGTTCCCCGAAGTGCCCGGCGTGAAGGCGTGCGGTCGCATCGAAGTTCTCCCGCAGGTTCCTCACCAGCACCGTGCTTTCCACGATCTGGCCGCGCTCGGCCCCGAAGTGCTTCAGCATCAGGTCCAGATCGGCCAGCGTGGTTTTGACCTGGAGCTCGAAGTCGCCGGCACCTACGAAGTTGCCGCCACGGTCATGAGACATCTGCCCGGACAGGTACACCGCGTCACCGGCCTGGATTGCCTGGATGTATCCGTAGAGCGACGCCCACGGCATGTCAAAACCGAATCTCTTCGCCTGGACAGGCATGACTCACTTCCTGGTGAGACGACGCGTGGCGCTGCGAGTCACGGACAGTCCTCGTTCGAGGAAGAAGGTATGCCGTGATTACTGAGGAAGGCCTGGGACATGCCGTACAGGAGGGCCGGGGTTTCAAGGCAGGCGTCATGCACACCCCACTGAGCCGACGCCGATCGAATCGACCGGCAGTGTGTCCTCTCCCTCCACCGCGTTGCGGCGTAGCTCCAGCCGCTCCAGCAACAGCGCGAGATACAGCACGTTCGCCATGCAGTGGAGGTGCGGCCGATGCCGCGGGTGCCGGCCGCGTCGATGTACAGCTGAACACTGCGCAGCAGGTACTCCTCGCGGCCGGCGAAGTCCAGCGAGGGAGCAAGGCCAGGGCGAGGGCCGGCCAGCGCGATGACGCGGTCGGTGGGCTGCTGGGTCAGTTGTTTGACGTTGGCGTCCTCGGCGAGTTGGGCGGGCCTTCTTCATCGCAGCGAGGGTCTTCTCAAGGTTCTCCGGTGCTGGCCGGTTCTGCGTACCGGAACAGCTCGTCGCAGCAGTTCACGGCACGCTTCACCTGTGGGTGGAAGGGCTGACTCACTGGCACGTTGGCATGAGTCAGCGGTCCATGGTTGACCCGCGTCGGCCACTCGCCGCTCGGCAGGCTGTTCCACGCGGAAAGTCGACGAGCACGCGGACCAGTTCGTGTGCTGGGACCCCGGCCGGTGACGGCCTCGAAGTCCTGAAGCCACGGCCAGGGGCAAAGGAGCTGTCCCTGATCAGAAGCTTCCAGTGCCCTCTCATCGTGGTCGCGGAGCATCCGCATGACGGTGGCCGCTGACGGGTGCTGGCTCTTCTTCTTCCCGGTGGAGATGACGAGTCGCTCGGCGATCTCCCGCAGGCTCAGTTCCTGGTCGCAGAGGGGGAGCGCGACGGTGAGCATGGCGTCGTCGGTGACGGCGGCCCCGCCGATCGACTGCTGCCGCCCCGATCGTCTCGTCTGAGCTGTCCGGTAGAGCGCTGAGGTTGTTCAGCACCACGGCAGCGTGCGGGGCCAGCAGCTGCCAGGCCGACCACGTCGGCGGGTCCTCGGGGGTCGCCGATCTCCCCGGCGGCTTCTGCCGTGGTCTTCAGCAGACGGGCGGCCAGTTCCGCAAAAGCCAGCAGGTCGGGGCCGGGTGCCGGGCGGCTGGTGTCGCGTACCAGCGGGTGCAGCCGCGCGACCGGCAGCGCGTCCAGCCCGGCCGCGGAGTGCCGAGTCAACTCGACACTTCCTCCCGTCGCCGGTCATCGCTGGCTGTGGCGGGGATGGCGTTGTCGATGAGGACGGCGGCGATGGCGGCGGCGGTGGGGAAGGCGTCGGTGTTGAGGACCCGGGTGCGGGCCGCGGCGCCGTCGATGAGGAGCGCGAGCTGCTCACCGAGCTGTTCAGGGTCGGCGGCGCCGGCTTCGCGGGCGGTGTCGGCGAGCCGCGCGGCGACGGCTTTCTTGTAGTCGCGTGCGTACTGGGATGCGGGGTGCTGGGGGTCGTGGAGTTCGACGGCGGCGGCGATGTAGGGGCACAGGGGGGTAGCGGCGGGGATGTCGAAGGCGGCGAGGAGCCGTTCGCGGGGCGTGAGGTCGGTGCGGTCGAACACGCCGGACAGAACGGAGGGGTCGAACCGGCGCAGGTACTCGGCGACGAGTTCGTCCTTGCTGGTGAAGTGCTGGTAGGCCGTGCGCTTGGACACCTCGGCCGCCGCACAAAGCTGGTCCATGCCGGTGCGGTTGATGCCCTGCTCGCGAAACAGCTGCTGGGACGCACTGAGGATGCGCTCGCGGGCGCCCCGGCCGCGGCGGCGGCCCGTGGGGCCCTTCTCCAACTCCGTCATGGGTCCATCGTACCGCGGCTAGGTAACGACCGGTGTACATAGTTTGCGTCCCGGCCGCCCGCCCCGTACCGTAAGCACACAGGGCGGTGTACTTAATATCGTCGCCCCAGGTACACACGGCACCACCGACCCAAGGGAATGACTATGGGAAAGCTCGACGGCAAGGTCGCGGTCATCACCGGCGGCACCACCGGCATGGCGCTGGCCGGCGCGAAGCTGTTCGTCGACGAGGGAGCGCACGTCTTCATCACCGGCCGCCGCCAGGAGGCCCTGGACGAGGCCGTGAAGCAGATCGGCCGCAACGTCACCGGCGTCCAGGGCGACGCCGCCGACCTGGACGACCTGGACCGCCTGTACGACACCGTCAAGCGGGAGAAGGGCAGCCTCGACGTACTGTGGGCCAGCGCCGGCGGGGGCGAGCCCGCCCCGCTCGGCGAGATCACCGAGGCCCAGTTCGACACCTGGTTCGGGCTCAACGCCCGCGGCACCCTGTTCACGGTCCAGAAGGCCCTCCCGCTCTTCAACGACGGCGGCTCCATCCTCATGACCGGCTCCAACGCCTCCCTCGGCGCCTTCCCCGGCTGGAGCGTCTACGCCGGCAGCAAGGCCGTCCAGCAGGCCTGGGCCCGTATCTGGCTCAACGAGCTCAAGGACCGCCGCATCCGCGTCAACGTCCTGACCCCCGGCCAGGTCGCCACCGCCAAGCAGGAAGAACTCTTCGACGAGGCCACCAAGCGCCAGTTCGAGTCCCTCATCCCCCGCGGCCAGATGGGCCGCCCCGACGAAATCGCCACCGCCGCCCTCTTCCTCGCCTCCGACGACTCCAGCTACGTCAACGGCATGGAACTCGTCGCCGACGGCGGCACCACCGCCCTCTGAACCGAACAACACACAACCAGGGCAGGACATCTCATGAGCAACATCAGCATCATCGGCACCGGGAACATGGCCCGCACCATCGGCGCGCGGGCGGTAGCGGGCGGCAACACCGTCGAGGTCATGGGCCGCGATCAGTCCAAGGCCGCTGACCTGGCCAAGGCTCTCGGCGGCGGCGCCACGACGGGAGAATGGGGCACCGCCCCGGCCGGGGACATCGTCATCGTGGCCCTGCTGTACGACGGTGTCGTGCCGGTCGTAGCCCAGTACGGAGACGCTCTCGCGGGCAAGGTCATCGTCGACATCAGCAATCCCTTCAATTCCACGTTCGACGGGCTGGCCCACCGCGAGGAGACCTCGATCGCGCAGGAAGTCGCCAAGGCGGCCCCGGCCGGCGCCAGCGTGGTGAAGGGGTTCAACACCGTCTTCCGTCACGTCCTGGAGAAAGGTCGGCCCGACGTCTTCATCGCTGGCGACCATGCGCAGGCCAAGGCGAGTGTGGAGGCGTTCATCGAGAGCCTCGGGCTGCGCCCGCTGGACGTCGGCGGCCTGAAAATGGCGCACTGGCTGGAAGGAGCGGGCGTGGTCACGGTGGGCCTCGCCAACCACGGGGTGGGGAACTTGGACTTCGCCCTCAGCATCACCGAACTTCCCGTCTGAGCAAACGGTTGACGGGCTGCCGCTGACCTGGGCGCTGTCCGCCGAGTATGCGCCCAGGCGGTTCCGTGTCACCGGAGTGTCGATCATCATGGTCGGCTACACCCTCGGCGGTGCCGCGGGCGGCCCGCTGTCCAACCTCCTGGTCCCCGACCACGGTTGGCGCTCCGTCTTCGTGCTGGGCGGGGTCTGCTCCCTGCTCACCGTCGTGGCGGTGTGGATATGCGTCCCGGAGTCGGTGAAGTTCCTCGCGGTACGAGCCCGCGGCGGCAGCGACGAGCGGATCGCCCGCATCCTGCATCGCCTCCAGCCGGGCCTCGACCTGGCACAGGGCACCCGCTTCACCACCGGCGACCACCAGCAGCAGTCCGCAGTCAAGGGATTCGCTCTGGCAGCCCTCTTCCGCGGCCCGCTGGTTCGTATCACCCCCCTGCTGTGGCTGGTGTACCTGCTGTCCTCCGCCCTGATCTACTTCATGGTCTTCTGGACGCCGATGATCAACGAGGGGATGGGGTTCAGCGTCGACGCTGCGGCCACCATCGCGGCGGCGGCCAGCGTGGCGGGAGCCTTCGGGCAGTTCGCGATTAGCCGTTTCGTCGACCGGAAGGGCGCCGGCGTCATCCTGTGGATGCCGCTGGCCGCCGTCGTCTGCATGCTCACTCTCGGCCTGGGAGCCCTCGCTCCGACCGTGTATGTGGTGGTCGTCATCTCGGCCAAGATGTTCATCAACGGTGGTCACGGCGGCATCACCAGTATCGCCGGCACCTTCTACCCGACGGCCGTTCGCGCCAACGGGGCAGCCTGGGCCTCTTCGGTGGCCAAGGTCGGTGCGATGATCGGGTATGAACACGCGCCTGTGACGCGAACGGCGTGGAGGGGGCGAACCGGTCGGCGCATCGATCTAGCGGGCCGCGGACTGACACGGTGTCGGGTGCAGTTGCCAAAGCTCATGCCACCAAAGGGCCGGGGATTCTCCACGCCGAGTGCCGATAACCCGATTCAGCGTGCTCTTGCGAGGAACCCCGGGGGTTCACCCCCGGGAGGAATCGCATCCGGTGACGGCGATGCGGAGCATCGCCGCGACAACGGGCGCGGAGAGTCCGCAAGAAACCGGGCCGAAGTGCCCGGTGAGGAATGTGCGCTGTTCGAATGCCGGTACGTCGGGTGGCAGGTAACGTCGCGGTCGTGAAGTTGACTGTGCAGGTGAAACTCCTGCCGACGCCTCTGCAGGCGGCGGCACTTGAGGAAACCCTGCATGCCTGCAACGAGGCCGCGACCTGGGTGTCGCAAGTGGCGTTCGAGAAGGACATCAAGCGCAACTTCGCGCTGCGTGAGCACACCTACACCCAGGTCAAGGACCGGTGGGGGCTCAGAGCTCAGGCCGCCCAGCACGTCATCAAGAAGACCTGCGACGCCTACCGCACGTTGAGGGCGAACCTGCAGGCAGGAAACCTCGGCAAGCCGGGCTCGCAGCGTTACCGGCGGGCGGTCGAGAAACCGATCGCCTTCCGCCCAGCAGGTGCGCAGCCGTATGACGACCGGATGCTGTCCTGGCAGTACACAGAGCGCACCGTGTCGATCTGGACCCTGTCGGGCCGGATGAAAGAGGTGGCGTTCACAGCCGCCCCCGAACACCTGGCCCGCCTGGCCCTGTACCGCAAGGGCGAGTCCGACCTGCTGTACCGCGACGGCATGTGGTTCCTGACCGCCACCTGCGAACTCCCCGAAGCCGAACTCAACACCAGCGTCACCCAGTTCCTCGGGATCGATCTCGGAATCGTGAACATCGCCACCACCTCAGACGGTCAGATCATGGCCGGACGCCAGCTCAACCGTGGGCGCCTGCGCGAGCGCACACTGCGTACGAAACTCCAGCGTAAGAACACCCCGTCCGCCAAACGGCGCCTGAAGAAGCGGCGCCGCAAGGAGTCGCGGCGGGTGAAGGACATCAACCACAAGATCGCGAAACATGTGGTGGCCGAGGCAGAACGCACCGGACGCGGAATCGCCCTGGAAGACCTCACCGGCATCCGCGCACGGGTACGGCTTCGCAAGCCTGGGGGTACCTCCCACGCCCTTAAGGCAGTGGGGGAGGGCCACCCACTCCAGCTGGAGCTTTGCCCAGCTCGGAGATTTCATCGCGTACAAGGCCCGCAAGGCAGGGGTACCCGTGGTGCACGTCAATCCGGCGTACACCTCCCGCACCTGCGCCCAATGCGGGCACATCGACAAAGCGAACCGGGCCTCCCAGGCCCGCTTCGCATGCTGGTCCTGCGGATTTGTTGATCACGCAGACCGCAACGGCTCCCGCAACATCCGCCACCGTGCGGAAGAGTTGTGGAGATGCGGGGCGCAGTCAACCGCCCCAGACCCACCCCCGAAAACCAGGAGTGGGACAGGACGCAAACGCAGCACCACAACCAGTGGCGCCCGTTGTGCAAGCCCGGGACTTTCAGTCCCGGGTCGTTGACCCATGGACAAGGGGCAAGGGACAAGCCCTGTCCCTAACTTCGGCTCGCCCCTCCCAGCCCGGCCGCAGATCGGGCCCGGGCACGGGAGTGCTCAGCATCGGTTCCGGCAGCGTCCACGTCACACGCGATCCTTTCCACCGAGTGCTCCGGTGCGTCCTAGCTGGGGCGCGGCGATCTGAGGAAAACTCGATCTGTCTGCGGCAGGCCTGTGGGATCCCGGGCGCAGGGCGCGTCCCCGGTCGTCCAGCAGTTGGCCCATGCGCTTCACGGCCCGGAGCGCGGTGAGCCAGCGCACGATACGAACGCCGGGAAAGCGCTCGGTGAGCATCGCAGCGAACGGATGGGAGTCGCCGAGTGCGGGCAGCCACACGCTGACGACGAGGTCGGCCTCGCCGACGCAGGTGGCGACGAGCCGGGTGTCGGGCAGGGCGGCCAGAGCGCGGGCCGTCTCGTCCAGCCGCTCGGCCGGGACACGCAGCGCGAGCGTGGTGTGCACCGGCCAGCCCGCAGCCTCCCAGGCGACGTCGCAGCGCACGGCGAGCCGGCCGGACTCCAGCATCCCGCGCAGCCGTCGACGCACCGTCGGCTCGCTGATCCCGGCGGCCTCGGCGAGCGCGGCGTATGAGGCACGGCCGTCCTCGGACAGGGCGTCCACGATCCGCTGGTCGACCTGGCCGAGGAGGGTGCGGCGGTCGTGGGGTGCGGTGGTACGCGGTTCGGTCAGCTCCCGCAGGCGGCGTACCTGGGCGGGGCTGAGTGCGCGCAGCCGCCATTTGCTGCCTTCCTTGTAGAGCCGGGTCACCCAGCAGGTACTGGATTGCAGCAGTCCGTCGAGGTCCGAGTAGCGGTCCAGCATGTAGTCGGCGAAGGCGTGCCGGTCGCGCTCGGCGATCGTGAGGTGGAGGTCTCCGTCGCCCGACACCAACTCGACCGAGAGCACCTGCGGGTGTGTGGCGAGCTGTGCGGCGACGGCGGTCAGCCGGCTCGGCGTACAGGTGGCGGTGACCAGTGCGTTGGTGGGGTCGCCGAGCCGTCCCGCCAGGTCGGGGCGGTAAGCCGTGACCCAGGCCAGCCCTTCCTCGCTGAGCCGCGCCCAGTGCCGGGCGGCCGTGGACGGGCTGATGCCGAGGACCTGGCCGAGCACGTTCCAGGGGGCGCGGGGGCTGACCTGGAGCGCATGCAGCAGCTGTAGGTCGGTTTCGGACACGGTGACGGATTCCACCTGGCGGAGCGTAACAGTTGACGGATTTCGGCCAGATTCACGACCACTTCACCGCAGTGCCGCACGGTGTTCCGCAATCCCGCCACCACCGGTGCCCGTCGACTCCCCTGCCTAGGAGCCCGTATGAGCGTGTCCCCGCCTTCCCCTGCCAGAGCGCGGTCCGCACCGTCCGTCGCCCCGGTCCGCATCGGCGCCGTCGTCGGTTTTCTGGCGTTCATCGAGCTGACCAGTGGCATCTTCCAGGGCTTCCTGCCGCCGCTGCTGCCGTCGATCGCCGCGCTGCACCAGGTGAGCGCCGGCGATATCGGCCTGGTCACCAGCCTCCAACTGCTGGCCGCCGCGGTGTGCATACCGGTACTGACCAAGCTCGGCGACATGTACGGCCATCGGCTGATGCTGCGCGTCTCCCTGGCCCTCTCCGTGGCCGGTGCAGCGCTGGTCGCGTTCGCGCCGTCGTACGAACTCCTGCTGCTCGGACGGGTGTTGACCGGACCGCAGTCGGCTTGGCTGCCGCTCAACATCGCGATCACCCGCGACAAGGTGCAGGGCGATCAGGGCAGGCGTGCCATCGGCCTGCTCGTCGGCTGTCTCACAGGCGGTGTCACGCTCGGCTCCCTCATGTCGGGGTTTGCGGAGGATCTCCTGGGCGGCGTGCGTCCGGCGCTGCTCGTCCTGGTCGTGCTCGCCGCACTGTCGCTGGCCTGCGCGTTCTTCCTGGTGCCCGAAACGACGCTGCGGACGCGGCAGCGGATCGACACGGTCGGCTTCATGGGTCTGGCGCTCTCCCTGCTGCTTCTGCAGTACGGCCTGTCGCAGACGTCGAAGCTCGGCTGGGGCTCGTCCACGGTCCTCGGTTGTCTGCTCACCGGGCTCGTCGTGCTCGCAGTCTGGGCATGGTGGGAACTGCGGACCCCGGAGCCCGCTGTCGACCTGCGGGTCATCGGGCACCGCTCGATGTGGCCGGTGCAGCTCGCCGCGATGCTGTTCGCGATCGCGCTGTTCGGCTCGCAGTCCGCCAACTCGACGTTCCTGGCCACGGGCCGGGGCACGACGGGGTACGGCTTTGGTCTTGACACGACGGCGATCGCGCTGACGACCCTGCCCAGCCAGATCGCCTCGGTGATCGGCGCCTCGCTGCACTCCCGCGTCGCCGCGCGCCTCGGGTTGCACCGCACGATCGCCTGGGGCGCGGCCCTGCTCGCCGCGGGCTACGGCGTGCTGTGCGTCCTGAACGACAGCCGTACGTCCTTCGCGGTCACCGTCACGGCCGTCGGGCTCGGCATCGGCCTCATGTCCGGCGGCTTCCCCTCACTGGTGGCCGAGCGCGCCCCGGCCGGGCAGACCGGTATCGCGGCGGGCATCTACAACACCGTACGCACCCTGGCGGGCGGCATCGCGGGCGGCTTGTTCGCGGTGGTGCTCAGCAACGTGCTGCTTGCGCACTCACAGCTGCCCTCCGTGGCCGCGTACCGCATCGTCTGGCTGACCTGCGCGCTGTCGGGTCTGCTCGCGGCGGCCCTGATCCTGTTCGCACGACGCCGCACCACCGAACTGCTCTAGCGCCGCCGCACCACCGAGCACCACCGAACTGCTCTAGCGCCGCCGCACCACCGAACTGCCCCAGGGTCTGTCGTCAGAGGTGACGCCCGCCGCGCGACGTCGCCTTCGACGACAGGGCTCTGGCACCGACCCATGTGAGGAGCCGCACGACCATGACCCACTCCTTCCGCGAAGCCGCTGAGGCGATCGCCCCCGAACTGACCAGGCTGCGCCACGCGTTGCACCGCGAGCCCGAGATCGGTCTGCAACTGCCGCTCACCCAGGCGAAGGTGCTGGACGCGCTCGACGGGCTTCCGCTGGAGATCACGCGCGGCAAGGCGCTCGGCTCGGTCGTCGCCGTGCTGCGAGGCGGGCGCCCCGGCCCCGCGGTGCTGCTGCGCGGCGACATGGACGCACTGCCGCTGCAGGAGCTCGCGGACGTCCCCTACAAGTCCCGGATCGACGGTGTGATGCACGCCTGCGGGCACGATCAGCACGTGGCGATCCTGGTGGGGGCGGCGCAACTGCTGTGCGCGCGGCGGGAGGAGCTGCCGGGCACGGTGGTGTTCATGTTCCAGCCCGGTGAGGAGAGCTACGACGGGGCGCGGCTGATGATCGAGGAGGGGTTGTTGGAGGCCGCGGGCCACCCGCTCGCGGGCGCCTACTCGGTGCATGTCGCGTCCAACGGGGCCGAGTGCGGCATCTTCCATGGGCGCGCGGGGACGCAGACCGCGAGCAACGCCGAGCTGAAGGTGACCGTGCAGGGCAAGGGCGGCCACGGTTCGACCCCGTACACGGCGGCCGACCCGGTGCCGGTGGCCGCGGAGATGCTGCTGGCGCTGCAGAACCTGGTCACGCGAACCACGTCGGTCTTCGACCCGGTGGTTCTGACGGTCGGGCTCTTCCAGGCCGGCACGAAGCTCAACATCATCCCGGGGACGGCCAAGTTCGAGGCGACCGTCCGCGCCACCTCGCCGGAGGCCATGGCCGGCTTCCTGCCGCGGGCGGTGCGGCTCGTCGAGGGGATCGCCGAGGGGTGGGGCATGGCGGCGGACGTGACCGCGGAGGAGATCTACCCGGCGATGATCGCCGCGCAGGAGGCCCTGGATCTGGCTCGTGGCGTCGTGAGCGACCTCTACGGCGAGGACCGCTGGTTCACCGCGGAGCATCCCATCATGGCGTCCGAGGACTTCTCCCGCCTCACTGCCGTCGCCCCCGGCATCCAACTGGGCCTCTCCGCCTGCCCCTCCGACACCGACCCGGCGGACGCGCCCTTCAACCATTCCCCGTACGCGGTCTTCGACGACGCGGCGCTGCCGGCGGGGGCGGCGGTCCTGGCGGAGATGGCGTGGCGACGGTTGTCGTCGTGAATACGGCGAACAGCTTCCACGGGCAGTGGCAGGGCCGGCCATCCAAACTCGACGCCTTCAAGCCCTACCTGGATGACCGCTGGAATCAGGGCTGCACGAACGCCTGGACGGTGTGGGAGGAGATGGTGCCGCTCGGCTAACAGGGCAGCGACCAGCGGGTTCGCGTCTATTTCCGGGCGAAGCGGCTCTCGCCGGGCCCCGTCACGGCTCGGCCACCGTCACCCAGGGGCGTCGCCGGATGGATCCTCCGCCGGCCGGAGACCCTCACCGGGATGGAGAGCCTTCGGCTCAAGACCGTTCTGGTCCACTGCCCTGAACTGGACGCCCTCACCGGCCACGTCCGCTCCTTCGGCCAGATGCTCACCGAGCGCCAGGGCGAACGGCTGCCGCAGTGGCTCGATGCCGTCCGGCGAGACGCCCTTCCCGGCCCCCACACACGCGCCGCAGGCATCGACCGTGACCGCGATGCAGTCATCGCCGGCCTCACCCTGCCCTGGAGCTCCGGGGTCGTTGAAGGACACGTCAACAGGATCAAGATGCTCAAACGCCAGATGTTCGGCCCGGGCCGGCTTTCATCTCCTCCGTAAGCGCCTCCTGCTCTACTCGTAGAGCACAGGTCAGACCACATCATCAACGAGCTCGAAACCTTCCGGGAATCCTTCCAGGAACTCCCGTCGCGCGGGGTCGGACTCGGCTTCAGCCATTGTCCTGAGCAGGTCGATCAGTTCGCTCCGCTGGTCGCTCGACAACTGGCTGACCAGGTGGGCGACACCCTCCAGAAAATGAGCCAGAACCCGAGAGCGGGCTCCGGTTCTGGCCGAGGGCCTGGCCGTGCGCCAGGACGTCGACGTCGTGCACGTCGCCGATGACGCGGTGGCCTCGGCCGCTCGCCTCCGACGTTTCAGGCCGTTGCCGTCGGCTGCACACACCCACGGCTCAACAGACCCTCTGACGTGGTCATTCGGCCCGTGGAGAAGTACCTGGAGGTGAAGGGAGTCTTTCGCCGCCAGCTCTCGCCTTTGAGATTGGACCACTGCTCACCGTCAACGTCGTGGGAGTTCCGCTGACTTGCATTCAACGAACCGCAGCAGCAACGCTCAGAGTCTGAGCGACTCAAGCGACCCGACTTCACTGGTACGGACTGAAGCGACTCTGTGTCAGACACGGGCCCATCTCGGATGATGGACGCGCTCGCCGGCCCGGGGCGCGGGCCTGCACGAAGTGACATGGAGCGAAGTTCTTGTTGCCCGCGCTCGGCAAGGCGGCGCCCGAGGAGGACGGCTAGCTGTGCCGTCACATGACGCTGGTGCCATGGTCACGATCACTGCGCGGCGGGGTTGTTGTAGTCGTTGAGAAGGGGGCTGTGGCGTTCGGTGAGTGGGCCCACGCCGAGATCTTCACGCATGAGCTTGCGCATCATGGCAGCTGCTTTGCCGCGCGCCTCCCAACGGGCGCGATCCTCTGGACTGCTGACAGTGGTGCCGTCGATGTAGCCGTCGCAGATGCGGCGCAGGCAGTGGTACACGCTGTTGGAGGCCTTGACGACGGGTTGGGGCGCGATGAGCCACATCCGTTCTGATGCGATGGCTATGCCTGAATCCCGGAAGGCTTCGCGCAGTGCAAGCGCTCGATCGTCGTCGGAAGGGTGCTCTCGTTTGGCCAAGGCCCGTAGGGTCTCACCGAGGACCTTCACGGTGGTGGTGTACTGCGTGTAGATGTCGAGCCGCAGCCGAAGAGCTTCTTTGACATCGTCGTGCTTCCACCGATTCCGATCGGCGATGAGGGTAGCGACGATGCCGATCGCGGCACCGGCCAGGGTGGAGAGCAGTGGCAACCAATCCATGCGGGCCAGTTTGGGCCATGCCGTGACAGCGGCACCAGGCGGACTTCAAGGACGAACCACCCGACGCTGACCCGTAACCAATCTCCCGGGACAGCACAGCTAGCACGGACGCGGTCACGGAGTGATCAAACCCGCCTCACAGCCTCTGCCCGCGCTCCAGGACGTCATCAAGACCGCCGTCACCGTCATCACACTGATCGGTGTCGTCCTCGCCGGCCTGTACGCCTACCGCAAACGGCTCCTCTCCGAAGGCGACTCACATCGCGCGGACGCAGACCAGCTCGCCGAGCGGTGCTCGAAAGCGGCCGAGCAGCTCGGCCACGACCAGCGCAGTGCCGTCCCACCCCGGGCTTCACATCGGCTTTTGGGAGCACGGTGGTCCGCTCAGACCGGGTGCTTGCGGTAGTGGCAGCCGGCATTGGGCTCGGCGCCGACGTGTCATGGCGGGAAGACAGTCTCGCCGTGCTCCCGCGTCCATGTCCTGAGCACCTGCGGCCGGCGCCGCCTGCGGCCGACGCCACGTCACCGAGGCCGGACCCTATTGATCGTCCTCACGGAATGTGTGCCTGATCCAGCCTCTCGCTCAGCAGACGATCTTGTGAGGGAGGTCTGTGCTCCCAGGGGCTTCACGTCTGTCCAAGCACGGGGGCCCGCATACCCGATCTACGCTGGATCGAGTGGCTCAAGCCTTTTCGGCGCGGATCGAATAGGTGAGGGGGATCCGCGGAGCACCTTCACGATGCCGGTAGATGTCGCCGTCGTGGCGCTCAAGCGACTGGCGTTGGAGGTAGAAGGTGTGGTCGTGCTCGTGAAGGAACTGGATTCGTAGCCCAGCTCCTGCGATCGCCGAGACAACGGTCGACAGACTGTGCCGCCACTCGACGGTCTCGTTGTGCTCGGTTGTTGCCGCCTCGTCGGCGTAGGTGCCGGAGCCTCCCGAGGCTTCCGGACCTTCGTCGAAGTAGTCGTGCGTGACCGCGCTTCCCGTCTCATCGTCGAGGACGAAGCTGAAGGGATGGAACTCCGCAAGGTACAAGCACCCGGCGGGAGCCAGTAGTTCAGCGACCACCAACGCCCAGCGGCTGATGTCGGGAAGCCAGTTCAGCGCGCCGAAGCTGGCATAGACAATGTGGAAGGTCTCCCCGTCGACCGCCGAGACCGCGTCGTAGACGTCGGCGGTCAGGAAGCGTGCGTCGATGCCGAGTTCGACCGCGAGCTGTGAAGCCGCTTCGATCGCGGGCGGAGAGAAGTCCAGCCCGGTGACCTGCGCTCCTCTTGCCGCCCAGGACAGTGTGTCCCTGCCGAAGTGGCACTGCAGATGGAGCAGGCTCTTGCCCCTGACATCCCCCACCTCGGCTGTCTCGAAGTCCTTCAGCGAATCGGGCAAGGCGCGGAACCCCTCCATGTCGTAGAGGGCAGCGCTCAGATGAATGGGCACCCGCTCGTCCCAGTACGCCTTGTTCAACGCCCGCCAGTGCCCTGCCAGGTCACCCATGAACCCGGACGATACAGGGAGGCGGACTGACGCACTACGCTGCCGGACTCGCCAGCCCTTCGGCGGTCACCAGCATCTCGAACGGCTCTCGAAATCCAACTCCGGATGCGCGTGCGGGGAAGGCTCCGCCAACGCACGGTTGATCTTCGGCGCCCGCTGCGCGGCACGTGCGGGCTCTCGGCGTGGGAATGCCGCCGAGCTCAAGCGGCGATGACCCACCCCCCCCGCACGGCGTGACCTGGCGGACGGTGCGGAAGGCGCTGGATTCGTGTTGGCCGGAGCCGCGCACGAGCCGAAGCGCCTGCCAAGGCCGGCTGGGCTCAGGGCGACCAGACATACGGTGTCGTCGTAGTGACCGCGTGCAGGCCAAGACGGGTGAGGATCGGGGCGCTGTCGGCTGAAGCGTCGACGTAGACGTAGGGGACATCGCGAGCAGCAGCGAGTTGGGCTCGGTGGGCGACCAAGGCCCGGTAGATGCCCTGTCCGCGCCACTTCTTGAGCGTTGAGCCACCCCAGAGCCCGCCGAAGTCGACGCTGTCCTTGAACACCAGCCAGGCGGCGCAGACGACTTCGGTGCGTGCCTCGGCGACGAGCACAATGACGTTTTCTGGGGCGTTCTCGATCCGGGCGGCCAGGTCGTCGGCGAGCCAACCCCCAGTCCTCGCCCCAGACGACGCTCTCCATAGCGGCGATGCGCTCGAGGTCTGATCTGGCGGTGACACGGCGGAGGGTCACGCCGTCGGGCAGGACGGGGGCGGCGGCAAGGCGTGCGGACTGCCCGATGAGCACGGTCTCGCTGTCCTCGGCGACGAAGCCGGCCTCCGTGAGTCGGCCAGTGAGGTCGGCGGGAAGATCGTGGGCGCGAGTCTTCCATTCGACCGCCTCACCACGGGCAGCGTAGAAGTCACGCTGCCGCGCTATGAGCGTGTCGAGTTCTGCCCCGCACACACCGAGGTCGCGGGGCCCGTGACGAAGCCACGGTGCCAACCGACTACACGGGTCAGTGGGCCGTCCTTCTCGATGCGGGCGCTGCCGCCAGGCGGGGTGACACCACGGAGTTGGGCGTCATAAGCGCTGCGGAGTTCGTTGATCAGGATGTCCTTCACTCGAACACCGTACGGACCGGGTCAAGTGATTGAACACCGGTCGAAAACGCGAGAACACCAACGGCCGCAATCTCTCACCGAGCCACCAGAGATCAGAGACAGTACTGACCTCTGCCGCTACCGGCCGTCCCCACGCTTCTCATCCACATTCCAGAGCCGGTAGATCACCAACTGCCTCCGGCAACCGTCGACACACGCTGTTCTCAAAGATCAACGAAGCCACGGCTGCTTTCCTGGTGGGTCCCGTGCGCGGAGGGGCGCACCGGGCCTGGACGGGGGAGCAGCCCATGGTGCAGGTGAAGGAGTACGTACGCGCGGACGGCACGAAGGTCCGGGCGCACTCGCGATGGCCGCCCGGCGCCCGGCGGGAGATGAGTGTCCTGGCCACCATCGCCCTGGTGGTCGTCGACTTCGCCGGCACCACAGGGAGTGGCAGCACAGACGGCTCCGGAAAGTAGCCGGCCCGGCCCCGGTCGACGGCCGTGTATCCGGTGAAGTTCCCGGACTGGGACAGGCTGCGGCCCCGGCCGACACCGACCGTCTCGTATCCGCTCCCGGGGGACCGGGGTCACTGAGCGAGAGCACCCCACAACGTGAGCAGGGTCCGGCACGTAAGTCGTTCAGCGAGGCCTTGCCAACTGCGTAGATAACAATGGGTGATTGATCGAGATGCAGAGGGCGACGGGTCCTGTTTCTCTGATGGGGCCCGCTCTTCCTCATCACCCAAGGAGTGATCATGAGCGCTGCAGGTGAGTCCGGTCGTGCCCAGCAGACCCGTGCTCGGGCCCAGGACCTCGAACAGGCCGCGGAACGCGCCACTGACCCGCAGGAGCGTCAGCGCCTGAAGGACCAGGCCCGCCAGCTCAAGGAGCAGAGCGAGCACGCAGGCGGCACACGCACGCCGGACACCGACCAGACGGTCTCGTCCCACCGGTAGTTCCGAGCACAGACACCGGCCGGTGGCCGGCCTGCGTGCCTTCCTGGCACGCAAGTGGCCCCCGGCCGGTCACCGCTGTCTCCGCTCGGCGGTACTGCACTGCCTCAGGGTGCACCTACTATCGGGACATCGCCTTCGAGGAGACGCTGGTCCTGAATCCACGCATCGCCATCGCGATGCGGTACGCCTCGGACGAGGTCACGCTCCTCGCCGTCCAACCCGGCGGCAGCCTGCCTCCGGAGGTCAAGGCCCTGAGACGAGGCTAGGGCCCTTCTTATGGATCATAGGGCGGACCAGATGAAGATGCCGCGATGTGAAGTCCAGCTCGGAAGACTGTGGTGGTCTTCTCGTAGCGGGTGGCCAGGCCTCGCCAGTTCTTCAGGCGGTTGATGCAGCGTTCGACGGTCTTGCGTCGCTTGTAGGCCTCGCGGTCGAAGGCAGTCGGGCGGCCGCCGCAGCGGCCCGTGCGCTTTCGGTGGGCGATCTGGTCGCCGGGCTGTGGGATCACCGCCCGGATGTTGCGCCTGCGCAGGTGCTCTCGGATGGCTCGGGAAGAGTAGGCCCGGTCCGCCAGGACCACGCGGGGCCTGATGCGCGGTCGGCCGATCGCTCTGGCACGCGCAGTGCGGCCATGATGTGCTCGAACGCGGGTGCGTCGCCGGCATGGCCGGGCGTGAGGACGAAGCACAGCGGGCGGCTGCGGCCGTCGGTGGCAAGGTGGATCTTGGTGCTCAGGCCACCGCGGGAGTGCCCGATCGCATGGTGGTCGGGCTCGTCGGGCGGGGCCCCTTCTTGTGGGCCCCGGCCGCGTTCTGATGCGCACTCACGATGGTCGACTCGACCGAGACGACCCAGTCCAGATCACCCTCGCCGTCGGCCTGGGGGAGCAGGGCGGTGAAGACACGCTCCCAGGTGTCATTGATCGCCCAGTTCCGAAGCCGGGTGTAGACGCCCTTCCATGAGCCGTACTCGACGGGTAGGTGCACCCACTGTGAGCCGGTCTGAAGTTTCCACGCGATCGCGTCGATCACCCGCCGGTGATCGCGCCACCGTCCACCCCGCTTCGGCGTCCGGTCGGGCAACAACGGCTCTATTGGCGCCCACTGCCCGTCAGTCAACGGCACGACCGGACCAACGATCGCATGGTCGGAACGGCACGCTACGCGGATCAGCCGATCGCTGAAGGCCGGTCAAGGTCGAGCGCTGGGGCTGGCCCCAGATCGAACTCGCAGATCTCCATCCCGGCGAACGAAGTCCGGGCTCGGTCGAATTGCAGCCACACACGGGGCGCTTCGTCGTCGAGATGAATCCAGGTGCTGTCGGCAGAGCTGACCGGAGCCGTTCGAAGGTACGTGCAGGTCGGGCTGCACCCGCACCACCCGTGAAAACGCAACCCCGCCACGGCCTGGGCCAGGGCGGACTCACCCTCAGAGGCCAGCGCCGCATGCAGGAACGACACCAGCGCGGGATAGACGTCCGCAAGCAGCGGCGGTTCAGTCCCGCTCACGCAATCAGGCTAGCTGCCCCCAACGTGCCCGAACGGCACACCTGGCGCCCGGCTCCCCTGCACGGGACTGGTGCGTTGGGGGCAGGTTGCCCTCGAAGTCCAGGGTGAGAGTGTCAAGGGTGTCGTTGAGCCGGTACAGCACGGTGGTGATGTGCCCGGTATGGCGAGGAGTCTGAGTTGCTGGGGATGGCATCGCGTACTTCTTCGACCCTGACCTGATGGGGTCACTGACGGACGGAACGTCAGGACGAGCGTGCCCGCCCAGCCATGCAGGCGTATCTCGGCCGCGGATGATGTTCTCGGCCTGGGGCCCCTTGGTTCCCTGGCCGATGTCGAAGGAAACCGTCTCGCCTTCGCTGAGTTCGCGGTAGCCGTTGCCACAGATGTTCCTGCAGTGGGCGAAGACGTCGGGTCCGCCGCCGTCCTGCTGGATGAAGCCGAAGCTCTTTTCGCTGTTGAACCACTTCACGGTGCCGCTGGCCATTCTGCTGTCCTTCTGCAATGCCCGCTTATGGCGCGGAGTGGCATGGAAATGGATCCTGCCCGCTGATCGCGCGCAGGTCCGTCCGTCCTACCCCGGTGTCACGCCGCGTATCAGCACGCGAGACGTATCACCGTAGGCATTGCGGAGTAGGCACCAGTTGGAGGGATCAGCCGTGGTGGGTGTGTTGGGCGCCCGAGGGCCGCTTGGATGCGGCTGGCTTACCGCGCGCGGGGCGGGCGTGTGCGCAGGCGGCGTCCCAGTCGATGCCGTCCTCGGCGTCGACCTGGGCTTGGACATGCTGCAGCAGCATGTCCAAGCCCAGGTGCCGTCGGCTGACCACAGCGCGTGCCGCTTGTGGACGGTCTGCCCGGGTCCGAAGCGTTCCGGCAGCTCACGCCACTGAGCACCGGTGCCCAAATGGTGGATGCCGTTGATCACGTGGCGGTGGTCTCGCCGCCGGCCGCACCGGCTGTTGCTCACCGGCAGTAGCGGCTTCAGCAGCGCCCACTCATCGTCCGTCATATCGCCCCGGCTGATCCCTTCTGGAACGATGCGTCACTTGCTCGAAGGGATTCGCTCACGCGTCGCTGTGACAATCCAGACTGCCCCAGGGATGCAGACACCGTCTGCGGTCTCGAACTCCGCGAGCGCGTCGCGTACTTCGGCACGGACGCGGGTGATGGTTGTCGCGTCGACATTGTGCAGGTTGTAGCGCGTCGGGCCCATGGAGAAGATGAAATCGGCGGCGTTGTCCGCGTTGGTGCCGAAGGTCATGGGCGCCTCGACTGGAGCCACCTCGATGTCGGTGAACCCACTGGCGGTGAGCACATGGCGGATGCGCGCGGGGTCGAGGAGTGACCCCATACCCCTGGAGGCGGGGGATGCCTCGTGCAGGAACGGCGAGAGTGCGGCGGTCGCGCGGGCGTAGGCGCTGTCCGGGCCCGCGGGCTGCGGGCCGAGGAACGCCAGACGGCCGGCTGGCAGGAGAGCGTGGTTGAGATGGGTGAAGGCCGCGACATGGTCGGCGAAGAACATGACTCCGCCGCGGCTGATGAGGACATCGAACCCGCGGTCGGGGAATGGATGCACCTGTGCGTCGCCCTGCTCGAAGGTGCAATTGTCGAGGCCTTCCGTGGCTGCGTCACGGCGGGCGCGTTCCAGCATCGGCGCGGACAGGTCGATCCCCACCACGTTTCCGTCGTACGCCCGTTGCGCTGCAATGCGCGTCGTCTGGCCGGTGCCGCAGCCGACGTCGAGGACCCAGTCCTGTGCTGTGATGCCCGCGGCGGCGAACAGGGGTGCGTTGAACGCGCCCATCATCCCGTTGTAACGCTCTGGGCGTTCGGCCCAGAGGACGCCCTCCCAGTCGTTCCATGCTTCTGCCTGCTGACGGTTAGCGATCGTGTGCACGGCTTGCCCTCCATCGCTTAGAGTTTGCCTCTAGAGTTCAACTCTAGATATAGACTCCAGGCATGCATGAGGGCAAGGGGAAACAGGGCAACAAGGCCCAGGCGACACGGCGACGGATCATCGAGGCGGCCGGCGTGCTCTTCGTCGAGCAGGGCTACGGGGCGACAAAGTTGCAGGAGATCGCCGACCGGGCAGGCGTGGCGGTGCAGACGATCTACTTCGTCTTCCGGAACAAGCCCTCGCTGCTCAAGGAACTTGTCGATGTCGCGATCGCAGGCGACGACGAACCCGTGCCGACGATGGACCGGCCCTGGTTCGCGGAGGTCACGACCGCTCCTGACGCCGAGGCCGCACTGGTCGCACTTGTTGCCGGGACCCGCAGGACACTCGAACGCGTCGCAGCCATCAATGAGATGGTCCGCGCCGCGACGGCAACCAACCCGGAGATCCGCCAGCTGTGGCCGGATCAAGCAGACCCGCGGTACAAAGTGATCTCAGCAGCGGCGAAGTCCCTGATCAAGAAGCCAGGCACCCGCCCCGCCATCCCAGTCGAAGAAGCAGCGGACGTCATCTACGCCGTCCTCAGCCCAGAGCTCTTCCTGGTACTCACCCGCGACCGTGCGTGGCCACCGACCAAGTGGGAGCAATGGGCCTACAACACCCTCAGCTCCCAACTGTTGGTCGACAACGGGCGCTGACGAACCGAGCCGTGCGGGCCACATGGTCCGCAGTCGGCCAGCGCCAATGCATCGGGGCTCTGATCGTGATCGGGGAGACAGGCCCTAGGTGTGCCGTTCGGGCACGTTGGTGACAACAGCCGTGGTCTTGCATGGGTGAGGGCCTTCTGGGTTCGGTGGGGATTTCGACATCTACCGCCGAGTGCAGGAGGCCCTCATGTGCCACCGCAACGCGCCGCTGACTCCCACCGGCAGACTGCGTCTGGCCTGGTGCAAAGTCGAGGGCGGCTGGCCTGTGCGTCGCTCCGCCGAGCGTTTCCAGGTCAGCCACACCACGGCCAAACGCTGGCGTGGATTTCGTCGGACCAGCGCAGGCGGTGCAACACGAGTGTGACGCCGTGATGGGAGTCCGGGGCGAAAGCCGCCTCTGTCTTGCGCTCTCTTGCCGTAACCGCAGCGAGGTGGGCGGGCCGGGCGTTGATTTGCAGGGCCGACCGGGCGCGCGTCACCCTGATAGTCGAGGGCAGGTGCTGATGTGCATACCAGCGACGAGATCTACCACCGGGTGCTCTGGGACCCGCGCTTCGACCCCGAGCGGTTCGTGATGGGGGTCGCCGAGCGCGGCGCACCGCCGAAGCGGGTCCTGCTGGGCGACTTCGTGCCGGGCGGGGAGATCCCGTGGCACCGGGTGGTGTTCTTCGAGGCGGACGGCCAGGTCGTCTGGGACCGCACCTCCGGCGTCGACCGGCTCGACGAGACCCTCGTCGGGCAGGTCGGTCCCGTGCCGGCCCCGGCACCCGGCGACGTCCTCGCCGTCCCGTCGACGCACCGCACCGCCGTCGCCTGGCTGCCGCCGGCAAAGTTGTGGCCGCCGATCCAGCACATTCGCCGCGAACACGACCGGCAGATCCGCCGCTGGCCGCCGCACGTCAACGTGCTCTTCGGTTTCGTCCCCGAGGCCGAGTTCGCCCGGGCCCTGCCGCTGGTCGCCGCAGCGCTCGCCGAGACGCCGCCGTTCTCCGCCCGCCTGGCAGGCGTCCACTGGTTCGGACACCGCGAGGACGCCACCGTCTGGCTCGACCCGGCCGCCGCCGACCACGAGCCCTGGGCGCGGCTGCGGGAGTCCCTGGAGCTCCGCTTCCCGCTGTGCGGATCGCACTCGCACGGCTTCACCCCGCACCTGTCCCTGGGCCGTACCCCGGACCCGAACCGCCTCGCACACAAGGTGGAGGCCCTCCTCGGCCCTATGACGGCCCGGGTCGACGAGCTGGTCGTGCTCTCCCGGCGCGGCGACGAGCTGATGCGGGTCCGGGCCCGCGTCCTGCTCGGCAGCGGCGACGTACGTCACCCCGAGGATCCGGCCCTTCCGGGCAAGCCTCCGCCTCACCGCCCGTCCATTACTCCGAACCGCACTGAACCCGGTCTGCACGATCACGCCCGGCGCGACGATTGACAGCTGGCCGCTCGGGCAGCAGCTCTCGTAGCATGGCGCGGGCCTCAAGGACTGGCCCGTGCCTGACGGAGCGCGGTACCTGCTTATGGCAGGCCTGCCATAAGCAGGTACCGCATCAAGCGGCTGCCCAGCTGAACCCGATGGCGGCGAGCCTGTTCCGCTGTCACGGTGCGATCCGGAAACGGTCTGGGATGCCTGAACTGGAAGTTCGCACCGCGACTTACTGGCTCTAACAAAAGCTGTTGATCACGCGACTGTCGGCTTGTCGGGTCGTTTGTGGTGGCTCATAAAGGATGCGCGCGGCGAGAAGACGGTGAGGTCGATGCCGAGCTCGTCCATGAGCCGGAGTCGGTTGGTCTCGATCGCTGTGCGCAGCTCGTCGTCGCTGATGTGCGGCCCGGACGGGCCGAGGCTGCGAGGGACGGGTCGGCGAGGACGGCGGTCTGGCTTTCGCGCCAGTTGCCTGCTCATTCGTCCCATTGGCCAAGGAGGATGTCGGCCAGGTCGATGCCGGGTTCTGCGGCTCCGTCGTGCAGGGCTTGTTCTGCCCAGATGATCTTGCCATGGGCGGTGTACCGGGTGCCCCAGCGCCCGGCGAGCTGGGCGATCAGGAACAGTCCCCGGCCGCCCTCGTCGGTGGCCGCCGCTCGGCGCAGATGCGGCGAGGTGCTGGAGTCGTCGGCGACCTCGCAGATCAGATTGCTGCTGTCGTACAGCAGGCGCAGCCGTATGGGCTGGGCTCCGTACCGGATGGCGTTCGTGACCAGCTCGCTGACGATCAGTTCGGAGGTGAAGGCCAGCTGGTCCAGGCCCCAGGTCTCCAGCTGACGGGTGACACCGGCGCGGACGCGGGAGACGGTCTCTGGATCGGAGGGTATGTCCCAGTCAGCGACTTGGTCGGGGTTCAGCAGCCGGGTGCGGGCGATGAGCAGGACGACGTCGTCTTGAGGGCGTTCGGGCAGCAGTGCGTCGATGACTGCCTGGCAGGTTTGGTCCGGGGTGTGGTCGTGATCGGACAGGGCGCCCCGCAGGAGGTCCAGGCTGGTGTCGAGATCACGGTCGCGGTGCTCGAGCAGCCCGTCGGTGAACAGGGCCAGTCGGCTGCCCTCGGGCAGCCGCAGTGCGGCGGTTTCGAACGGGAGAGCGCCACCGAGGCCGAGCGGTGGTGAGACGGGGGTGTCGGGGAAGGCGGCAGCGCCGTCGGGCTGGACCAGGGCGGGACCGAAGTGGCCGGCGCGCGCGATGGTGCACATACCCGAGACCGGGTCGTAGATCGCGTACAGGCAGGTGGCGCCGGTGATCTGCTGCCCCTCCTCCTCGGCGGCCTCGTCGGCGTCGATTCGGACGACCAGCTCATCCAGGTGGGCCAGCAGTTCGTCAGGGGCCATGTCCAGGGCGGAGAAGTTGTGCACGGCGGTGCGCAGGCGGCCCATGGTGGCCACAGCGTGCACCCCGTGACCGACGACGTCGCCGACGACCAGGGCCACCCGGGCGCCGGGCAGCGGGATGACGTCGAACCAATCCCCGCCCACCCCCGCCTGCGCGGGCAGATAGCGATGGGATACCTCCAGGGCGCTCAGTTCCGGCAACCTCCGGGGGAGCAGGCTGCGCTGCAGGGCGACGGCCATGGTGCGCTCGCGGGTGTAGCGACGGGCGTTGTCGATGGCCACCGCCGCCCGGGCGGCCAGCTCCTCGGCAAAGGACCGATCCTCCTCCCCGAAGGCCTCGAGGGTCTCGGCGCGCCAGAAGTCGGCCAGCCCCAGCACCACGCCGCGGGCCCGCAGCGGTACGCTGATCAGCGAGTGGACGCCATAGTCCAGGATCCGCCGGGCCCGCTCGGGATGCTGGGCCTGCCAACGGTACGCCGTACGCAAGTCGACCTCGAGGACCGCCTGGCCGCTCGCCACGTCCGACACCATCGGAGCGATGAGCGCGAGTGTGATGAGTTCTCCTACCGGTTGGAACGGCGAGTTCTGCCGGACGCCACTGACCGCTGCGCGCCGCATAGCGGTGCTCCCCTCGGGGGGCTCGTCGCCCCGCAGAACCGGCTCCAGCAGCTCGACGGTGGCGACGTCAGCGAATCGCGGGACCGCCACCTCGGCGAGTTCCTGGGCGGTGCGCGCCACATCCAGTGTGGTGCCGATCCGCACCCCCGCGTCGTAGAGCAGTTTCAAACGATCCCGGGCCGCCTCCGCCCTGCCCGCAAGCGCCCGCAGCTCGGTGGTGTCCCGCAGTGTTACCGCGCTCCCGGCAATCCCGCCGTAGGGGCCGGTCGGCCGCACGTTCACCGCCAGCAGACGGTCGCCCGCAAGATGCACTTCATCGGTCGCCTCTCGCCCGGAGACCAGCAATTCGGCCAGGGGCGGCTCCAGGCCGAGGGCCGTGACATGGCGACGCTCCGCGTCCGCGGACAGGTCGAGCAGTCGCCGTGCCTCGTCGTTGGCCAGCAGCAGCTGCCCGTCGCCACCGATGATCAGCACGCCCTCCCGCACCGAGTGCAGTACCGCGTCGTTGTGCTCGTACATGCGCGTGATCTCGGCCGGGCCGAGGCCGCGGGTCTGACGCAGCAGCCGTCGACTGAGAAGCGCCGCTCCGCCCGTGGTGACGGCCACCGCGCCGGCCGCAGCGCCCACCACGGCTGGCAACTGCGCTGTGACCCTGTCGCCGACATGCTCGAGCGTGATCCCGGCGCCGACCGCGCCGACTACCGACCCAGACGGTTCCTTGACGGGGACGAAGACCCGAACCTGAGGGCCGAGAGAGCCAACACCTTCCTCCCGTACGGTTCGGCCAGCCAACAAAGGAGCCATGTTGGTAGTGGTGTGGCTGCCGGGGCGACCGATTCGGGAGGAAAGGGCGTAGTAGATTCCGTGCCGGTTCAGAACGCCCAGGAAGTCCACGCCGGAGCCCTTCCATGCCTCGTTGACCCGCGGCTTCAGCACCGCGGTGGGGTCGGGCGACCTCAGGGCTCTCAGGAGTCCCGGAGAGCTGGCAAAGCCCTGTGCGACAGCGAGTGATTGATTGTCGGCCGCGTGGGTGCTCTCGCGCTGGGCCGTCAGTGCGAGCATCACGACGGCTCCGACGGCAAGCAGCAGTACGACCGCCACTTGCAGCACGAACATCTGGCCGACGACGCTACGGACCCTCAGCACCGAAGTCGGCCCCTTCCGCCGGCTGCCGGTGCCACTGCCCATGAATCGAGCGTCCGGGGAAGAACTGGGGCGGATGCGGAATCCGCACATACGTCAATTGTGCGCTTGCCCTTCAATTCCTGGAGGATCACATGCGCACGGTCACATACCGATGCAGGAAGTGAGATACGGCAGCGGGGCCGGCCGTGGAAGGCAGACAAGGCACACGCTGCCGTATCACCCTGCCCTTGCCGATAACTTCATCCGACCAGGTCACGCGGCATGTTCGTACTTGTGGAGGAGGCCGCGGAGTCGGTGGCGTTGTCGTATGTCGAGGTGGGTGATCTGCTGCGGGTCGGTGACCGGTTGGGGAAGTGGGTGTAGCGGGCGGGCGTTGGTGATGCCTTGATGCGGCCTGTCGGGGACTCGGCCAAGGCGTGGCGTGGGAAGTTCGCCGGGTTGTGACCGGTGCTTTCCGTCTGACCCGACAGGACGCAGTGGAGGCTGCTGCGCTCTCGCCGGTGCGGAAGCGTGCCGGTTCTCGGGATGCCCGGCAGTGGTTTTCGGGTGGGCTCAGCCGGCCGTCCCGGGCCTTGCGTCAGCGTCGTTTCGTGGGGCATCGCGGCTGATGTCCGTGGGGTGGGCGGGGACTTCGGACGCGGCGGGGATCCACGCCGGGGCCGGCCAGGCGTTGTCGTCGTCACGGGCGTGCCCGCAGGTGGTCACGGGTGTGCCCGCAGAGGGGGCGCGCTCGGGCTGCTGCTTACCGGGGTGTGTGGTCGAAGCGGTCCGGGAGGGTGTTGATCTGGCAGTGCAGCAGGCAGGTGCAGGCGTTTGATGTCGGCTACGACGTTGCGTGTACGCCGACGCCAGGGTTATGGAGTGATGGCGGGTGGCACTGCCGGGTGTGCGGCCGGCGGTGGCGGCGGCTACTGGGGTGAGTCGCTGGTGTCGGCTGCTCTGTTCCGGTGGTCTGTGGGGGAGGTGGGGGGAGGTTGTGTCTGAGGGCCGGTGGGGGGGGGGGGTGGCTGCCAGGCTGGCGAGGAGCTTGAGCCGGTCTTCGTCGGGGGAGCCCGGTTCGGCGGTGTAAATGGTCAGGGAGTGCGCCTCGCGGGTGGACAGGGGCAGGTCCAGCGGTTGGTAGGTGAGTTCCAGCGGGCCGGTGTGGGGTGGTTGAAGGATTTGACGCCACCGTGGTGGATGCGGACGTCGTGGGCGGCCCAGCGGGTGCGGAACTCGGTGCTCAGGGTGGACAGCTCTCCGATGAGTTCCCTCGCACAGCCAGCGAACCCCGCGAGTCCTCTCTCCGGCACCAAGACCTGACCGAGACCAAGCGTGCGCACGGTTGCTCGCCGAGGAGCGCGGAGACGACGTGCCGTTCGGGGCGCGTGGTCCGCGGGGTGCCTCGACAAGCGCGGCCGCGTCTTCCTGCTGCAGGCTTGAGACGCCCGGCGCCCGGCCTCTGACGGGAAGACAGTTTGTCTTCTGCTGGGGGGTGCCAGAGCTCACGGGGATTCGAAGGCCGGTCTGCGGTCATGTGTGATCGAAGCCTGCATCGGTGGTGCTGCTGGAGGCCGGTGGTGGCCGTTTCAGCGGTATGAAGGCCCCTCGTACTCCGGTACCCAGTGGTGAGGTCCGTTGTGGTCCCGGATCCATTCGATCTGGTCGCTGACCCAGCGGCGGCGGTCGTCGTCGTTCATCGGGTGACTGGCTCGGTCGTGGTGCAGGGCCCATTCGATCTGGTCGCTGACCCAGCGGCGGCGGTGGTCGTCGTCGTTGCTGTCCCGTACTGCGTCCCGGCTGCGGCCGTCGTCATGGGCGTCGAGGAGTTGTACGTGGTGGGAGACGATGGCTGTCCGGTCGCTGGTCGGGTGGGCCGCTGCCGAGGCGGGACCGGCCGTCGCGAGAAGTCCCGCCGCTGCGAACGTCACGGAAGCGGCCCCGACAGCAGCGCGGTGCGCAATGGTGAAAACCATGATCTTTTCCTCCTTGCTTACCCCGTGGCCCGTGCAACAGGCCGCGAGGGCTTGCCTTCTATCAGGCACTGACGACAGTACATCGGAGTGGTTGAACGATGAACTATTTAGAGGGTGAGGTGCGCCATGTCCCGAAAAGTCGTTGCGTCGGAATTTCCGGTAACCCGCATCGGTTGCCTGGGGCCGGGCAGCTGACCGAGAGGCTCCTTCTTCCTCACGGCGGTGCTGACGGCGGCCCGCCCCCGGCTTGGTGCCGCGTGATCTGCTCGTTGGTGTGGCGGAGCCGGGTGCTGCTGGCCCTTCAGGGTCTTGGCCGGGCCTGAGGCTGACGCCGTGCCCCATCAGCGGCTGACCGGCGGTGACCGCCGAGACGGGCGACCCGGCAGATCAGTTCCTCGGCGAGTCTGCGTCCCCCGCCCGGCCGCCGTACTGGCTCACCCCGGCGGTGCGGGCAACGGTTTGTACACCGCCGTGCCCCAGCAGCCCCGCCCCGGCCGACGCTGCCGCTCACTCAAGGACAACAGCAACACAACGCCACCGAACGCGCGGCCGGTTGACCGCGCATCACTTCGAAGGTGCTCACGCGCCGCGTACCAGACCACGAGGCTGAGCTGCTGGCGCTGGTAGTCGACGTCCCGGCGCAGACCGAGGCCGACCCGGTGGCCTGGGCAGCCGACCTGAACGCGGGCGGAGCCGCGCCGCTGATCGCTTTGCTCGCCAGTCATGACCCATTGCTGCTCTCCACCCCCGGTTGCATCGTTCGCCGTGCCTCCCGCAGCTATCGAGGCACGGCAAGACCGCTGCCAAAGAAGCCTGCGTCGCCGCCGACTAGGCACGGACGCGCCGGGACCTGCAGCCCCTTGCGGGACTGGGACGAGATCGCGGTGGATTGAAGACCCTCCTCGCCCGCCGGGTTGGAGTGCTTCCGTCCCGCGCTGGAACGAGCCTTCGGCTGTGCCGCCTTCAGGGCCGAGCTTGCCTTGCTGACCGGTCACCAGACGCCGGCCGCCCTGCGCCGTGGGTCAGGGCGTGTCCGTGCGGTCGAGGTCGGCGAGCAGTCTTTCCGCGTCGGTCATGAGTGAGCCGTAGACGTGCCAGGCGCCGGGCTTGGTGAGGGTGCCGCGGGCGATGGTGTCGGTCATGGTGTCGTGCCAGGCCAGTGTGCCGTCGATCGCTGCGCGCAAGCGTTCGCGGGGGGATGTGTCCGGTGAGCCGGTTGCCGGGCCGGGTTCGGCGAATGCCTGGACGGCTGCTCCCGCCAGTTGGAGGGTTTCGGCGTATTGGTCGAGGAACTGGTAGCCAAGGTGGTGGTCGGAGTGGTTGTCGTGCGCGTTGTCGGCGAGGGTCCGTGCGATTCCGCGCACCTGGATCGACACGCCGCGCAAGACCCTGAATGTGTCGTTGAAGGTCGTTTCCTTGCGTCGCGTGTGCGCGAGGCAGCGTGTGTTCCATCGCAGGCTCTCGTCGGCCTGCCGTACCTGTTCCTCTGCACGAGTGAGACGTTTGTCCAGGCTGCGCGCCCGGTGGAGCCAGGTGTGGGCCTTGGGGGTGAGCTGTCGCCCCAAGAGGCCGGTGCCCATGTCGTGCAGCAGTGTTCCCATGGAGCGGGCGAGATCGCGTACGGCGGAATCGGACTCGTTCAGGTAGAGCGGTGGCAGGACCAGGGCGTTGACCGCGATGCCCACGGCTGCGCCGGTGAGGGTCTGCAGCGCGGGGGATATGAGACTGCCCATGGGATCGGTTGCGGTGGCGGCCAGCGCGATGACTGCGGTGGAGGCGACCTGGAGACGGTCGTCAGCGGTGCGGCGAGGGCCCGCCAGGACCGCAAGGACCGCGATGACCGCGACGGCGCCCGCGGTCGGTCCCAGCAGCCGGGCCGTCGCGAGGGCGAGGATCAGCCCGGCGACTCTGGCCACCACATTTTGTGCCGCCTTGGTCACGGACTGGTACACCGTGGACGCGTTGACCATGAGCAGAGCCGTGGCGACCGCCAGGTAGGGGCGGTCCTCGGGGGACCAGGGGGCCGCGATGCCCCAGGTGAGCAGTGCCGCGATGAGGGTTTTGGCGCCGTGCACCACATGGCTGGCCCGCTTGGTGCGGAGCCGGCCGGCGAGGCGACGTAGCGGCCCTGCTGTCGACACCGGACTGCGTTCCAGCCGAATGGTTGAATCTTGCATAACATTGATGATGGCATCATTTGTCCGTTTTCATCTCGTGACATCGGCCACGGTCACCCGTCGCCCATTACTACTGGTCAACGGCCTGAGGTTGAGAGCAGGCGCGGCCCTTGCCGGTGGGGACCACAAGCCAGTTCTGCTCCCCGTCAAAGGTGCTGGCCAAGATGTTGGCCTCCTGCCGGTGCTCGTTGCACAGCACGAGGGAGAGGAACAGCAGGAGGGACGCCAGAGCGGCCAGGGTGGTGACGAACAGGGGCCGGGTGCGATGTCTCACCGGAGCACCTCCGGTGGCACCGAGGGCGACGGCGCGATCCCGACGCACAGCGACGAGCCGCCGGCGGTCGATGGCGAGGAGGGCGACGGTGTCGGGGCAGCCGTGACGGCGGGGGAGTCCGGCCCGAGCAGGCCATCCAGCAGGCCGGTCACGGATGTGAGCGTGCCGCCCAGCAGGGGTTGCAACACGTGCGCCGTGCCCTTCTGGCAGCCATCCGACGCATGCCGAGGCGGTTGCCGCCTATGCCGCCGATCTCCTTCGCTTGCCCTGCTACTGGCTCGCCTGAGACGGCGGCTCCGGCATCAGAGGCCCTTGCGCTTGCCGGTGGGGTTGATCAGGTCGGGCCGCAATCCGGGACTCGTCCGGGTCGCACTCGTCGACGCGGTCATAGCGCAGCAGACCGCCGCAGGCTGTGAGTACACCGCTCACGGGCGCGTTCCCACCTCCGCGTGCCCCGTGCGATCCAGATGCCAGCGGTGTTCCACCTCGAAGCGCCGTGGCCCGGTGCGGCGTTCGACGATCACGTCGACGGTGGCGCGCTCGGTGTTGGTGCACGTGGCGGTCGCTCCGTCGGGGTCGGTGTAGGAGAGCGCCACACAGTCGGCCGGGTCCTGGGTCACCGCGATCCGTACCCTGCGCCGCGCCGTGCCGCCGGCGACCGACCAGTCGGGCAGCCCGATCCGTGCGCGCAGCAGTGGAGCGGTCAGCAACGGGTCGCGCGGCCAGTCGGTGCCGCCGATCCGCAGCTGAAGCATGGGCAGCGGTGGCAGCCACCGCATCGTGGGACGGCGGGCGACGGCGGCCACCACTTCGAGTACGTCCCCGCCTCCGAGGCCCGCATGGAGCCATGCCCATCGCTGGGCGTTGCCGTGCCCGGCGATGCGGGCTACGCCTCCCACGGCCTCGGAGAGGGTGAACCGCCGTTCTGCGACGACGAGTTCCCCCTCGAAGACGGCGTCGGGGGCAGGCAGGATCTGGGCGGCGGGCAGGATTTCACGCTGCCAGGCCCAGCGCGGAAAGGTGTAGAGGGGCTCTCCGCCCCCGGTGACCGTCAGGCGCCAGGTGATCGCGCCCGCGGTGCCTTCCAGTAGCTGGGGTGTTGCCCGGACCCCGGGCACCTCGAAGTACGTCTCGCCCTGGGGCGGTGGAGAGTCCGGGGCCCCGAACCGCTCGGTGACCGGCGGTCCGTCCGGCGGGAAGACGGATATCCAGCCGTGTGCCCGGGCCGGGCCGCCGTGCTTGGGTGCGACCACTTCGTGGTGGATCCACACGCCGGTCCCGGTACGAGGATCGGTCAACGTCGCGTACCAGACTTCGAGCCGCCCTGCACGGCCGGTCATCCGCGGCGGGTAGAGCGTGTTCACGAGGGATTCCTTTCACCGGGGCGCGGGGGCCCCGTACCGTGCGCGGACGCCTGTCTCGGCGGTGCTTGCCACAATGCCGGGACAGGCCCGTTCGGCCAGCGCCGCGATCGTCAGTGAGGGGTTGACGCAGAGTGAGGTCGGCACTGCGGAGCCGTCGGTGACGAACAGGCCGGGATGGCCCCGCAGTTCGCTGCGTTCGTCGAGTGCCGAGGTGGCGGGGTCGTCGCCCATCCGGCAGGAGGCGAGGGGGTGCGCGCTCACGGACCCGGCGGCGTTCTCGCTCCAGGGCCGCACCCGCGCGAGACCGTCGCGCTCCAGCACCGCGCGGGCCTCGGTGTCCGCGGTTGCCCAGCCGCGCAGGGTGTTCGCTGTCGGCCGGTACGAGAGCGTGGACAGGCAGAGCGACGTGGCCACGCGCGTTGAGCTTCCGGTGGGCGGCGGCGGCCCGAAGACGCCCTCGTTGTCGTCCTCGGTCATGGCGAGCACGGAGAGCCACGACGGCCAGCGTGCCCGCATCTCCTTCTTGCGGACGCCGAACCAGCTCGTCGCCGGGGTGTCGGTGGCCTGGGACAGCAGGTCGGTGATGCCGGGGAAGTAGATCTGCTGAAGGGAGAAACGGGTGAACTCCGCTGACGTCGCATCGAGCCGGTCGTACGACATGGAGCCGATGGGCTTGCCGATGGGGAAGCCCTGGTACGGGATGCCCGGGGCGCGCTCGAGACCGAGCAGGTCGCGCACCTTGCCCTCGTCGACGTCGGCGATGGAGACGCGGTCGCCGTTGCCCGAGAAGTAGCGCCCGACGGCTTGCGGGACGCCGCCGAGCAGGGGAGCCGAGCGCTGCAGCAGCACCGGGGTGGCCAGAGCGCCTGCGGCCAGTACCACGGTTTTGGCCTCGATCGCGCCCGCGCCGACCGGCAGCCGGTAGTCGCCGGCGTCGAGCTGCGTGTACGAGACGCGGTAGCGGTAACCGGGTGTGGTGGCAGGCGCGATGGTCTGCGCCTCGTGGAGCGGGCGGATCTCGGCGCCGTGCGCGGTCGCGGCGGGGAGGTAGTTCAGCAGCATGGAGCGCTTGGCGTCGAAGTGGCAGCCGTTCAGCATCCAGTTGCAGTTGGTGCAGCGGGCCAGGTCGACGGCGACGGGCACAGGATTGCAGGTGCGGCCCGCACGGGCGCACGCAGCGGCGAACAGCCCTCCGGGGTAAGGGACTTGGTCCCAGCTCTGCTCGGCGACGGGCAGAGCCTCCTCGACCCGGTCGTACCACGGGTCGAGTGCCGCGCGCGTCAGGGTCGAAGGCCACAGGCGGTGGCCCAGACTGCCGCGGCGGTCGAAGACGAAACCCGGAGCCCGCAGCGAAGCGGCGAAGTAGACCACGCTGGAACCTCCGACGCAGTTCCCGGCGACGACGGTGATGCCGTCGCCCTGCACGAGGTCGACGATCCGGGTGTAGCTGCCCAGGCGCAGGTCATGGGTGAAGTCGGGTGCGGTGAGGTGCGGTCCGCGTTCCAGGATCACCACCTTCGCGCCACCCGCGGCCAGATGGTAGGCAGGGATGGCGCCGCCGAAGCCGCTGCCGATGACCAGCACGTCGGTGCGTTCGGTGGCGCTCATGCGGGGTGCCCTCCGGGGGTGGTGAGCGGATGCTCGCAGGCGAGACTTCTGCCGTACGAGTAGTCGGGGAAGCGCCACAGCCCGTCGGCGTCGGGCTCCGGGAAGCCGATCCAGGCGAGGCCCGGGTGGCGTTGGCGGATGGCCGCGGCGGTGTGCAGATGGGCTGCGGTATCGAAGGCCGCGGCGGCGAAGAGTGCGAGCAGCACATACAGCTGCCGGTCCGGCGCGCCGGGCGTGAGCAGTTCGCCGGCGAGGGCGGTGCGGTCGGTGAACCGCAGGGCGACGAAGGGAGGTCGAGTGGGCAGCAGTACCCGGCCGTGGGTGGCCGCATAGGCGAGGGCGCGGGTATTGACGAGCAGCGCCAGCTCGGGCAGCAGTATGCCGATGCCGAGGTCGGGAAGGTTGAGCAGCTCGATGGCCCCTGCCTGTACGGCGCCGGGACCGGGGGCCGCCCCGGCAATCGCCACGTCGCCGCCGTACCGCTTCTCGCCCGGGACCATGGTGTCCGCGAACGCCTCCAGCGTGACGGTCGTCGGGTCGGGGAGCGTGGGGGAGACGGGCAGCAGCCCGCCCCGAGCCGCCGGGACCGGCTCGCTGGCAGGGGCCGCCGAGGGTGCGGCTTCGGCGGTCAGCTCCCCTGCACGCAGGGCGGCGACGGCGACGGTCAGTGCGACGAGCAGCCGGCGCCGAGTGGGTTGTGCGGACGGCCCGCTCAACACAGCCCGCTCACCGGCAGTTGCACCTTGACACCCGCCGCGTCCCGCACGAGTGCGTCGGCGAGCAGGGCGTCGTACGGCCGGATCAACTTCGCGGCATCCTCGGCCTGTGCGGGCCGGCCGGCGACAGTGATGTTGCGTACCCTCGCCGCGGCGCTGCCCTCCGCCTTGTCGAACCAGTAACTGCCGTCCCAGCCGACCAGCTCGGTTCCACCGGCTGAGGCCTGCACGCTCCAATGGTCCAACTGCCAGTAACGGCAAGCCGGTACGGCTATGGCGAAGCGCGCCGGCTCGGCCAGCAGAAAGCGCGCCGCGCCGCCGTTGGTCACAGTGATGTCCCGCTTGGCGTACTCCACGCAGAGCGGGTCGGCGCCGAACAGAGAGAGCGGCGGTGTCTCGCCCTCGCCGTAGCGGTGGAAGGTGCACACGGACGCGAACGAGGGATCGGCGTAGCTGCCGACGCCCGGTTCCGCGGCCGAGGCGGAAGCGGCGGGGAGCAGCGCGGCGGCTGCCGCCACTGCAGCGAAGACGGCGAGGCGGACGCTTGTCGACAGGGCGCCGAGGGCGTTCGTCGTGTGGCGAAGTACGGGCACAGCAGGACCTTCTTCACGTTCCAGCCCTGATGGGCGGCGGTTACCGGCGGTCACATGCAGTCAGCATCTTGATCGCCGTACGCCGTCGGCACAAGACATGGGACGGAGGTGATCCAGGTCGCTGGACAGGCATGAGTGCCAGAGCGGACCCCCGTCGGCCCCGTCCCAGTGAAGATCACCGTCGAGGGAAGCAATATCGCCGACATCACGGCGCTCCAGCACCCCGGCGACCACCGCGATCAGGCTCGGCTGGGGCCGGGCGAGGGTGTCCAGCGCCCAGGTTCGTCCACTTTCCACTCCGGCGGCAGGATCCCGTCGCAGAAGACGCAGACGAAGTCGGTTTCACACACGATGTTGATCTGCCGGCAGGACGGTCACCTCGTGGGTGAAACCGGTGAGTTGCTCGTATGCCCTGACAGGCACGTAGAGCAGACTCTCCGCCCAGATGGGACGGTGGCGTACGCGACGAAGTGTGCCGGGCCCTGGTGCACGATCTCGTACGTTTCAGGTCCGGCGGCGACGACAGCGACGCGCGTGCGGAGAAGGCTGTCGCCCGACAGTTCGCGCCCGTACTCCTTGCGATCCAGCCGGCAGAACGCCCACGGCAATCGTGTTCTTCGAACCCGATGACCGCTGCGAGTGGCCCGGCAGGCGGCCGCTCCCGAGGCTGATGACCATCACCCCGGCCTCGCCGACCGGCCGCCGGCAGGCAGCAACACGTACCGCCGCGCCCGTTCGACCGGGCGCGGCGGGGTGTGCGTGGTGCGGTGGACAAGAAGGGTCAGAAGGCGAGGCTCCAACTGTCGAGGTAACCGGGGTCGACGGTGAAGATGCCGGGGGTGTTGTCCTGGACCCGAAGCTTCCAGGTGCCGTTGGCGGGGACCGCCGACGCGTCGACGGTGTAGGTGGTGTGCAGTTCGCCCTCGCCGGTGTCCCAGTACCAGTTCTTGACCGGGATCTCCGTGCCGTTCTCGCTGACCAGGCTGACCACCTGACCGCCGATCCACGGGTGGTACAGGTCGACCGTGACCTTGAGGTCACCGGAGGCGTTGCCCTTGCGGCCGCTGACGATGAGCGGGGATTCGATGGTCTTCCAGTTGGGGATGTCGAACCGGTCCGGGTTGACGAAGAAGTCACCGCCGGAGGCCAGGACGGTCCACACGAAGCGCACTGTGCGCTTGACCTTCGGGGAGTTCTTGATGGTGATGGCGGCCTTGAAGTCGCCTGCCTTCTTCGGAGTGCCGCTGATCAGGCCCGTTTGCGCGTTGATGGACAGGCCCTTGGGCAGCCCCTGGGCGGAATACGACAGGGGGCCGGGCCGGGAACTCGTCGCCTCGATCTGCCGGCTGGTCGGCTGGCCGACTGCCGACTTCCGCGTGGAGGGGGCGATCACGGCGATGTGGTTCACATAGCGGGCGCCGACGTTGACGGCCGCCCAGGCGTTGCCGACGGCCTCGTAGGCGTCGCTGGTCGGACCGAACAGGTCGGCGGCGGCCCGGAGGGTGGCGGCGCGGGCGCCCGCGTAGTCGGTGCTGGTGGTCATGTAGACGGTCAGCGCCCGGTACCAGACGGCGGTCGCGTCGCGCCGGCCGAGACCGACGACCGGGAGGCCGTCGTATGTGGGGCTGTCGTAGGTGACGCCATTGATGGTCTTCTTCCCGCTGCCCTCGGAGAGCAGGTAGAAGAAGTGGTTGGCCACGCCCGAGCTGAAGTGCGGGTCGAGCTTCCTGGTCTCGGAGGTCCAGTAGTCCTGAGAGGTGCCCTTGGCGGAGGCGTCCTTGGAGGGCTGGTCCATGTAGCGCAGCGGCTTGCCGGTGCCGCGGACGTCGGCGAGCTCGCCGATCATGTAGTCGGGGACATCTGCGGGGTTGTTCGCGGAGAACTCCACGGAGGTGCCCATGATGTCGCTGGTGGCCTCGTTCAGACCGCCGGACTCACCGGTGTAGGTCAGGTTCGCGGTGGCGTAGGTGACGCCGTGGGTCATCTCGTGCGCGGCGATGTCGAGTTCGGTGAGTGGCCTGGCGTTGTTCAGGCCGTCGCCGTAAGTCATGCAGAAGCAGCCGTTGTCCCAGAAGGCGTTGGCATATCCGTCCCCGTAGTGGACCCGGGAGTAGGCGCCGACGCCGTCGTCGGCGATGCCGTTGCGGCCGAACCGGTCGTGGTAGAAGTCCCACGTCTGCCGCTGGCCGTAGGCGGCGTCCACGGCCGCGGTCTGGAGGTTGGCCGCCGTTCCGTCGCCCCAGTCGTCGTCGCCGTCGGTGACCAGGACGCCGTTGCCGCCGACGCCGGTCAGGTCATACGTCTTGTGGCCGCCGCGCTCGGGGTCGGTGAGCTCGTAGAGGCTGCCGTTGCGCGTGGTGCCGATCGGCACCTGACCGCTGTACTGGCTGTGGCCGGTGCCTGAGTGGACCTGTTCGACGCTCTGGAGCTGCTTGCCGGTCGTGGCGTCGGTCACCACGCTCAGGCTGCGCGGGGTTCCGTCCTCCTGCACACCGCTGACGACGGTCTGCCAGGCGAGCGCGGGCTTCCTGTCTCCGAGCCAGACGACCAACTTCGGCGATCCGTCCGTGGCCGCGTCTTCGGTCTTCTCGGTCTTCGCGGCGGCCAGGGCGGACCTCTTGGCCGTCGCTGCCGTGACGGCGGCCTTGGTGGTCGGCAGCGACACCTTGGCGTCCGAGGCCTTGGTGACGGTACGGGACGCGCCCTGCTCGTGGACCACCAGGTCGCCGCCTATGACGGGCAGGCCGGCGTAGGTGCGCTCGTAGCGGGTGTGCACGGTGCCGTCTGCGTCCTTGACGACATCCTTGGGTATCAGTTTCTCCTGATCGCTCAACTTCAGCGAACGGGCGGTGGTGGCGCGTGTTTCGGTCGCGGCCTTGAGCAGCTCCTTGCGCTGCCCGGCGGAGAGTGCGACGGCCCTGGCGCCGGGTCTGGGTTCCGCCACCAAATGCCGTGGTGCTTGATCCGTGCTGGCAGAGACAGTGCCAGAGGCGGGGAGAACCGAGACGAAGAGCGTGGCCATGGAGACGGCGGCAATTGCCGCGACGCGCCCGTAACCGGAGATTCCGCGATCGGATCGATAGGATTTGTGAGGCGAAGTGGGCCTGCTGGTGCGAATGTTGTTCGGCACTGCTGTAACTCCTTCTGTCCGGACGTGCGGTGACGACCGGTGGGTGGGGAACCGGAGGCTGGGCGTGCCTCCGGTGAGAAGGGGTGCGATGCGGCGCGAGTCGTGGGTTGACGTGGTCGCGCCTGCGGTGGTGCGGGACGGACGCTTCTCACCGCCCTCGGCGAGGGCCGCGAGTGGCGGGGCCGCGGCCGCTGTCGGTTGAGGCGGCTCGGCCTTCCCCAGGACATCGCCGACGCTGTCGGCCTTCCGGCCTTCTTGCTGTCAGTACGAGGCCGTGTGCGACCGCTCGGCGATGCCGCGAAAGACATGGACTCCTGTGGCGCCGTGGCACCAACCCACTTGTCCCGATGTTGAGTCGTCTCCACGGTCCGTACGGACGGCGCACTGTCCCCCGAGCATTGCGAACACCCCGGAAGTCCGTCTCCAGCGCAGCGGTGCGGGGTTGAGCAGTGGCATGAATGTCTCCAACGTGCCGACAAGTCTCGGCTGGATCCTGAGTGACCGAACGGGCTTCGACGCCTTTGCGTCGGCGGCTCGTGATCACCCTGTCCGGAGCGCGATCCGCCGGGCAAGGAGTACCGGAGTGCGGGTCCGCGCAACTGCGCAGATGTGAACAGGAACAGACAGGAACGGAACGGGCCCGCCTCGGCCGTACGGGGATGTAACGAGCACGTGATCGCTCCGACCGACCCCACCGCGTACGATCGGCCTCGCCAGCGCGCCGAAAGGGGGACAGTTGTGGCGGTGCCGTCGGATTTGCCGTGGGCCGGGACCGGACTGGGCCCCTTGGCCGGCCGGGTACTCGAATGCCTGGTCACACAGCCTGAGCTGAGCAGCGACGCGGCCGCCGAAGCACTCGGGGTCACCTCGGCAGCCGCCGAACGCGCCCTACAGGCCCTGGAGAACGAACGCCTGGTCGTCCGCGTAGGTGACCGGCCCACACGCTGGAGCGCGGGCCCGCCCCGTTCCACCCTCGGTTCCCTGCTGGCCCAGAGGCGGCAGGAACTGGCGCGGGCGGAGCTGTACATGGAGCAGTTGCACGAGGCGTACCGCTCGGCATCGCACCGTCGGGTCACCTCCGACCTCTTCGAGGTGGTGGAGAGCGCCGAGCAGGTCGGGGTGCGTTACGCGCAGCTGCTCGCGTCCAGCCGGCACGAGGTGCTCCACCTCGCCAAACCTCCGTACGTCACCCGGTCCGTGCGGCTCGAGAGCACCTCGATGCCGACTGACCCCGCAGCCGTTGCGGACGCACCGGCTCCGGAGGTGCCCGTACATGACGGAGTGCGGCTCCGGTCGGTGTACGACACGGACGGGTTGACCGACACCGTTTCGCTGCGCACCGCCCTGAGCGGCACGGCCCGGGGCGGGGAGCTGCGGCTCTTGGCCGGGCTCCCGATGAAGCTGGTGGTGTTCGATGCGACGGCCGGCATCATGCCGCTGCGACAGGAGGACCCGTCCGCGGGTTCGCTCATCGTGCACTCGACCACACTTCTCGGAGTGCTCACCGCGCTCTTCGAAAGCGTCTGGGAACAGGCGACCCCGGTGTCGCTGGACAGCGGCCCCGGTCGACCGCCGATCACCGCGGCGGAACCCGACGGCCGGCCTCCGGGGCGGATGCGCGACATCCTCACTCTGTTGCGCGCAGGTCTGACGGACGACGCGATCGCCCGGGTCCTGGGGCTGAGCCGACGGACCATCCAGAAACACATCAGCGAGACCGCGGAACTCCTCGGCGCGCGGACCCGCTTCCAGATCGCGCTGATGGCACGCGACCGAGGCTGGCTCGAGGACGCCCCGGGCGTGGTGGCGGCTCCCGCCGAACGAACGGCCGGATGACAGAGCCGCAAGCTCGGTCTGCCCTTCGGCCATCCCGGTTCGTCTGCGTGGACACGCCCGCGTCGTCGACCTCGGACAGGTGCGCGGAGATGTCGCCGTGTGTCGGTCCCTGCGCGAACGGGAAAGGGGCACCTCGTCGACGCCGCAGTCGGCGTTGCCACTCCTTGACGGTCTGCGGCTCAAGGCCGTCCTGTAGCCCACGGCACCGCGCCCGGTGCGAGGAGATGTCGAAGCAGCAGCTTCGCGCGACTCCCGAAGAGTGGATTAGGCACTGTTTCTCGGATCTCCGGACATGAGCTGGGAGTTGGGGCCAGGCTGGCGGTATGGGCCGTGGAGATCTGACAAATGCGGAGTGGGATCGGCTGGAGTCTTTCTTACCTCGTGGTGGTACCCGTGGAGGGCGGTGGAGCGATCACCGTCGGGTGATCAATGGGGTGCTGTACCGGGTGCGCACGGGTGTGCAGTGGCGGGATCTGCCGGAACGGTTCGGGCCGTGGGAGACGGTCTACAAACGGCATCGCCGCTGGTCGGCGGACGGAACGTGGGTGATGCTGCTGTCGAAGGTCCAGGCCGCCGAGGATGCTGAGGGCCGGATCGACTGGGACGTTTCGGTGGACTCCACCGCAGTGAGGGCTCACCAGCACGCCGCGGGCGCGCGGAAGGAAGCCCCGGCCGTGCCTCCTCAAAGGGGGGCGGTGTGGGGGACGAACCGGGTCGATCCGGTGTTGCGGAAACTGGTCGTCCGACTGGAGGAGGTGGTCAGATCGGCGAATGCCTGGGCCGTTCCCGCGGAGGGTTCACCACGAAAATCCACCTCGCCGCCGACGGACGATGCAGGCCCCTCACGCTCGTTCTGACACCCGGACACTACGGTGACGGCCCTCAGCTCGAGCGGGTGCTGGCGCTGATTTCCGTGCCCCGCAGCGGAGTTGGACGGCCACGCAGCCGACCCGACCGCGTGTTGGCGGATAAGGCCTACACGTCCCGGAAGAATCGCCGTTACCTGCGACGACGCGGAATCCGGCACACCATCCCTGAACGTCTCGACCAGCAAAGACACCGGCAGAACCGAGGTTCCCGCGGCGGCCGGCCCACCGGATTCGACAGCGAACGCTACAAGAAACGCAACACCGTCGAACGCGCCATCAACCGCCTCAAGGGCTTCCGCGCCGTTGCCACCCGCTACGAGAAACGCGCCTACATCTACCTCGGCACCGTCACACTCGCAGCACTCCTGATCTGGCTCCGCACGTAATCCGAGAAACAGTGCCTAGGCGGCTGTGCCTTCCAGCAGGTAGTAAGCCGATCCTGGCTTCGGTACGGATCACGGGCGCATCATGAGCATACGGAAATCCGACGCCGGGGCTCTGATCTTCCGGGGCGCACTCGCCGACCAGCGCCTCGAGAGTCGCTCACAGCCCTTGGGTCAGGATCCTGGTGCACGCGGCACCGATCAGGACACTCGGTGCCGCGTTCTGCAGGGCACGTTCGACGGTGCGCGCCAACGAGGACAACTACGTCGGCGCTCGGCCGTTCGTTCACCTCGGTCCTGCGGCGAAGTGGCGGCGGCATGATGTGACCGCGAAGGTTCACCGGCCTGGGGCGTGTGCGTTCCCTTGAATGAGCAGACGTTCAGCGTGCTCTTGCGAGGAACCCCGGGGGTTCACCCCCGGGAGGAATCGCATCCGGTGACGGCGATGCGGAGCATCGCCGCGACAACGGGCGCGGAGAGTCCGCAAGAAACCGGGCCGAAGTGCCCGGTGAGGAATGTGCGCTGTTCGAATGCCGGTACGTCGGGCGGCAGGTAACGTCGCGGTCGTGAAGTTGACTGTGCAGGTGAAACTCCTGCCGACGCCTCTGCAGGCGGCGGCACTTGAGGAGACCCTGCATGCCTGCAACGAGGCCGCGACCTGGGTGTCGCAAGTGGCGTTCGAGAAGGACATCAAGCGCAACTTCGCGCTGCGTGAGCACACCTACACCCAGGTCAAGGACCGGTGGGGGCTCGGAGCTCAGGCCGCCCAGCACGTCATCAAGAAGACCTGCGACGCCTACCGCACGTTGAGGGCGAACCTGCAGGCAGGAAACCTCGGCAAGCCGGGCTCGCAGCGTTACCGGCGGGCGGTCGAGAAACCGATCGCCTTCCGGCCGAAGGGCGCGCAGCCGTATGACGACCGGATGCTGTCCTGGCAGTACACGCAGCGCACCGTGTCGATCTGGACCCTGTCGGGCCGGATGAAAGAGGTGGCGTTCACCGCCTCGCCCGAACACCTGGCCCGCCTGACCCTGTACCGCAAGGGCGAGTCCGACCTGCTGTACCGCGACGGCATGTGGTTCCTGACCGCCACCTGCGAGGTCCCCGAAGCCGAACTCAACACCAGCGTCACCCAGTTCCTCGGGATCGATCTCGGAATCGTGAACATCGCCACCACCTCAGACGGTCAGATCATGGCCGGACGCCAGCTGAATCGCGGGCGCCTGCGCGAACGCACCCTGCGTACGAAACTCCAGCGCAAGAACACCCCGTCCGCCAAACGGCGCCTGAAGAAGCGGCGCCGCAAGGAGGCGCGGCGGGTGAAGGACATCAACCACAAGATCGCGAAACATGTGGTGGCCGAGGCAGAACGCACCGGACGCGGAATCGCCCTGGAAGACCTCACCGGCATCCGCGCACGGGTACCGCTTCGCAAGCCTGGGGGTACCTCCCACGCCCTTAAGGCAGTGGGGGAGGGCCACCCACTCCAGCTGGAGCTTTGCCCAGCTCGGAGAGTTCATCGCCTACAAGGCCCGCAAGGCGGGGGTACCGGTGGTGCACGTCAATCCGGCGTACACCTCCCGCACCTGCGCCGAATGCGGGCACATCGACAAAGCGAACCGGGCCAGTCAGGCCCGCTTCGCATGCCGGTCCTGCGGATTCGTTGCACACGCGGACTGGAACGGCTCCCGCAACATCCGCCACCGTGCGGAAGAGTTGTGGAGATGCGTGGCGCAGTCAACCGCCCCAGACCCACCCCCGAAAACCAGGAGTGGGACAGGACGCAAACGCAGCACCACAACCAGTGGCGCCCGTTGTGCAAGCCCGGGACTTTCAGTCCCGGGTCGTTGACGAACACTCGTGCAAGGGAGCTGTCCAGGAAGGCGGCGCATCACATGCCAGCGGATGAGCCTTGTCGTCGGGAGAGGGCTAGCCTGCGTCGCTCTCGGTCGAGACGGTCCCCGACACCGTCGACCTCGTGATCGTCCCGGGCGCGGACCACGTCGACCTGTACGACCGCAAGGACCTCATCCCCTTCGACAAGCTCGACGAGTTCTTCACCAAGAACCTCGCCTGACCAACAGCGCTCCCCGGCAGGTCGGCACCGCCACCAGCCTGTCGGGGAAGGGCGGCGTTCAGTGAGTGGTGTATCCGCCGTCGACGGGCAGGGCGACGCCGATCACGAAGCTGGCGCCGGGGCTGCACAGCCACAGGGCGGCTGCGGCGACTTCCTCGGCCTTGCCGAGGCGCCCGATCGGCTGCTCGCTCATGATCGCGGCCATGGCCTCGGCCTGCCCTTCGAGCATGTCGGCGACCATCGGGGTCTCGATGACGCCGGGGCAGACGGCGTTGATGCGGATGCCCTTGGGCGCGTACTCGACCGCGGCGCTCTTGGTCAGGCCGATCACACCGTGCTTGGAGGCGTGGTAGGCGGCGCGCTCGGGCAGACCGACCAGCCCACCGAGAGAAGAGCAGTTGACGATCGCGCCGGAGCCCTGCGTGCGCATCTGGCGCAGCTCGTGCTTCTGGGCGGCCCACACGCCGCGCAGGTTGACGCTGTTGACGCGGTCGAAGTTCTCGGCCGTCTCGTCGGCGGCGTCCGAGGGCGGCACCTGGATGCCGGCGTTGTTGAAGGCCATGTCCAGGCGGCCGTAGGTGTCCACCGCGCTCTGGACCATGGCGGCGGCCTGGTCCTCGTCGGTGACGTCGCACACCACACCGATGGCCTGGTGCCCGGCGTCGGTGAGTTCCTTCGCCGCCGTCTGCACGGCGGCCTCGTTCACGTCGGCCAGCACGACGGCCGCACCGGCCTGGGCGAAGGCGCGCGCTGCCGCCAGGCCCATGCCGGAGGCCGCGCCGGTGACCAGGGCGACCTGGCCTTCGAAGTTGTACTGCGGGTTCATGCTCAAGGGTCCAATCTCTGTGGCAGGCGGGCCCGGCGTTTGGGGCACCGCTTCGTGCAGGGGGACGTGTCAGCCGCGTTCTCGCCGCGGCGGACGTGCCGATGGATGTTTCAGGGGCGCAGGAGGGTCTTGATGGCGCGGCGCTCGTCCATGGCCCGATAGCCCTCGGCGGCTTGGGCCAAGGGGAGCTCGAGGTCGAAGACCTTGCCCGGGTTGATCCGGCCGGCAAGGACGCGGTCGATGAGGTCGGGCAGGAAGGCGCGGACCGGGGCGGGGCCGCCGCGCAGGGCCACGTGGGAGAAGAACAGCTCCTGGCCGTCGATCTGCACGCCGTGCGGGACGCCGACGAAGCCGACATTGCCGCCGGGGCGGGTGGAGTGCAGGGCCTGCTGCATGGACTCGGGGTTGCCCACGCACTCCAGCACGGCGTCCGCGCCGATGCCGCCGGTCAGCTCCTTGACCCGGGCAGCGCCCTCGTCGCCGCGCTCGGCGACGATGTCGGTGGCGCCGAACTCGCGGGCCAGCTGCTGGCGGGGCGTGTGGCGGGACATGGCGATGATGCGCGTCGCCCCGAGTTCCTTGGCGGCGATGACCGCGCACAGGCCGACCGCGCCGTCCCCGACCACCGCGACGGTGTCACCGGGCTTGACCTGGGCGGCGACGGCCGCGTACCAGCCGGTTCCCATCACGTCGGAGCAGGCCAGCAGGCTCGGGATGTGCTCCTCGGTCACATCGCCGGGGACGTGGACGAGGGTGCCGTCGGCGAGCGGGATGCGGACGTACTCGGCCTGGCATCCGCCGACGAACTCGCGGTGCAGGCAGTTGGTCTGGTAGCCGTTCTCGCAGTTGGGGCAGGTGTTGTCCGAGGCGAAGAACGAGCCGACGACGAGTTGGCCGGGCTTGATGCTCGTCACCTCGCTGCCGACTTCTTCGACGATGCCGACGTATTCGTGGCCGCCGGGCGTGGGCTCGGCGATCTCGTTGATGCCTCGGTAGTCCCACAGGTCCGAGCCGCATACACAGGTGGCGACGGTGCGGATGACTGCATCGGTGGGCTGCTGGAGGGCGGCGTTGGGCCGGTCTTCGACCCGTACGTCGCGGGGGGCGTGAAGGACAGTTGCGCGCATGATTCTTTCCGTCATCGTGAGAGGAGGAGTGCGGGGCGCTGGATGGTTCCGGGCGCCCGGAGAAGGTCAGGAGGTGCGGGCGGGGCAGCGAGGCCCCGAGTACTCGTCGTCCCTGGGGTGGAGGGAGGGCGAATCAGTCGTCGCTCAGGACACTGCGGGCGGCGGTGAGCGCGGACATGGCCATGGGGCATCCGGCGTAGAACGCCATGTGGTGGCGTCGTGATCAGCTCCTTGTCGCTGAGCCTGTTCTCGCGGTTCTTGCCCACACGGAAGGCGAGCTGTTCGCTGCGGCCGCCGGTGATCGGGTTCCAGCCGCGCGGGGAGAGGTCGGGGTCCTCCCACGCCTGCTCGAACAGCATCTCCTCGCTGTATCGCGTCAGTGCCGGGGCAAGATTCCCGAACCGCTGACGCGGCCCTTCGGGCTGCTCGTGTTCCGCCATCACTGACTCCTTTCCGTGCGGAGGCCAAACGCGTTCCCGCACTCGCGCGGGAAGGGCGTCGCCTTCCATTCCGCCTTGCCTGGGCGGTGTGTCGACCTGGCGCGAGGGCGGTCGTCTGCCGGCCTGATATCGATGAAACGGCAGGTCACGCGTGTGCGGAAGGACCCGCTGTTACATGTACTGGCAGGGCACCCCTCACATGCTGCGATCGTCGTAGCCTCGAAGACATGGACAACCGAAGCGAGGTCCGCGAGTTCCTCACCAGCCGCCGCGCGAAGATCACCCCGCAGCAGGCGGGCATGCCGGCCGCCGGACACCGGCGGGTCAAGGGACTGCGCCGCGAAGAGGTGGCGATGCTCGCCGGGGTGAGCGCGGAGTACTACGCCCGTATGGAACGCGGAAACCTCTCCGGCACCTCCGAAGCCGTCCTGGACTCCCTGGCCCGTGCACTGCAGCTCGACGAATCCGAGCGTGCCCACCTCATGGACCTGGCCCGGACCGCCAGCACCACCCGCCGGCCCGCACGCCGCCGCACGGCACAGCCCATACGGCCCGCCTTGCAACAGCTCCTCGACGCGATGACCGACGCGCCCGCCTTCATCCGCAACGGCCGCCTCGACATCCTCGCCACCAACCGCCTCGGTAAGGCCCTGTACTGGCCGCTGTTCCAGGACCCCGCCCGGCCGGTCAACATGGCCCGCTACCAGTTCCTCAACCCCGGTGCCGAGCAGTACATGACCGAACTGGACCACCAAAGGGCCGCAGCCGCAGCCCTCCTGCGCACCGAGGCCGGACAGGACCCGTACAACCGTGACCTCAGCGACCTGATCGGCGAACTCTCCACCCGCAGCGAGGACTTCCGCACGTTGTGGGCCGCACACAACGTGCGCCTGCACCACACCGGTCTCAAGCGCTTCCACCACCCCGCGGTCGGCGACCTCACCCTCGCCTTCGAAGCGCTGCCCGTACCGACCGACCCCGGCCTGACCCTCACCGCCATGAGCGCCGAACCCGGCACGGCGTCGGCTGACGGCCTCAAACTGCTCGCCAGCTGGGCCACTACACTCGAGGGGAACCACCAACCGGACGGCGAACCCAGCAACGACCAAGTCGCCACACACCGGCCCTGATCGTTCGCCCCCAGCACGTGAGGGTCTCCGCCACTCGCTCTATGACGCGCGAGTCTTCAGACTTCAGGCGTGGTGGTGCATGGTGAGGCGGGGGCGTTTTCGGCAGCCCGGCACAAGCTCCGTGCAGGCCCTCTCGCCCATGTCGAGGGGACGTCGGCGGCGGCATGGGCATCGCGTGGCGCGGCCATGCGCACGGCGGCGCGGGCCTGTTGGGGGCCGAGGATGGGGCGCAGCGCCGACTCGCTGACGGACAGCGCGGCGCCGGACGGCCGGTGGCGAGCAGCGCGCTCGGGGAGGGTGACCTCATGGCCTTGTCCGGCCCGCGCGATCCCGGCCATCATTCCGGCCAAGGACCCGCCGATGACGAGCACGTGGGCGGTCGAGGCCGCATCGTGGCTCATGGAGTCCTTCCTTGCAGAGGTGGGGAGTTGAGGGCGGCGGGGCGCATCAGCCTCGTGGCCCGTGCGCCCCGCCGTCCAGCAGTCACGCCGGTCAGGCTTCCGGGATCTCCGCGCTGTGCTCGGCGAGCGTGATCGACTCGGGATCGGGTCCGCTGCGGCGGCCGGTGTCGAGCGCGTCGATCGCGGCGAGTTCGTCGCCGGTGAGGGCGAAGCCGAACACGTCGAGGTTCTCGGCGATCCGGGCCGGGTTGGTGGATTTCGGGATGACCTGGCGCCCCTGGTCGAGGTGCCGGCGCAGCATCACCGGCGCCGGCGTCTTCCCGTGCGCGGCCGCGATCTCGCCCACGGTTGGGTCGTCCAGCGTGCTGCGGCGGTTGTCGCCCCATCCGGGATAGAACGTGATGCCGCCGATCGGCGACCATGCCTGCGAGACGATGTCGTGCTCAGCGTTGGCCTTGAGGACAGCGGTCGCCGTCGCGCGGCGCCGGTCGCGCGCGTCGTCCGGCCTTCGGCGGGTCCGGCTGCCGTGGCTAATTTTGATCGATCATTCCCGAGCTCTTGACGTGCGCGTTACGCCAGAGCAACATCCTCCCGCACCTTATGAGAGAAGTTCTCATTGTATGAGAAAGGCGTGGGTATGAGGGTCGGAATTCTGGGCTTGGGTGAGGCGGGAGCTCTGTATGCGGCGGGTTTCGCGGAGCATGGCTGGGAGGTGACCGGGTTCGATCCCGGTGACGTGCCGACCCCGGCGGGTGTGACCCGTGTGGCCGCGGCGGTCGAGGCGGCCGAGGGCTGCGATCTGGTGCTGAGCCTGACGGGCGCCAAGGCGGCGCTGACCGTCGCGCAGGAGGTTGCCGGGTACTTGGGCGCGGCGACGGTGTATGCGGACATGAACGCCGGTGCACCGGAGCTGAAGCGGCAGATCGCCGGCGTCATCGCCGGGGCCTCTCAGGCGGTGTTCGCGGATGTGTCCGTGATCGGTTCGGTGCCGAAGTACCGCCATCGCACGGCACTGGTGGCCAGCGGGCGAGGGGCCTCCGTGATCGCGGACTACTTCGGTTCGCTGGGTGCCCCGGTGGAGGACCTGGGATCCGAGCCGGGTGCGGCCTCCGCGCGCAAGCTGCTGCGCAGCCTGTTCATGAAGGGGCTCGGCGCTGTGATCGTGGAGGCGGTGGACGCGAGCCGGGCGGCCGGCGACGAGCTGTGGGTGCGCGAGCAGATCGCCAAGGAACTCGTCGATGGCGAGAGCGCGCTGGAGCGGCTCTATCAGGGCACGTTCAAGCACGGTGACCGGCGAGGTCGGGAGGCTGCGGCTGCTGCGGAACTCGTAGCGGAACTCGGCCTCGATACCGGGCTGGTCCGCGAGATTAGCCAGCTGCACTTCCTGGCCGCGCGCACCGAAGGGCTACGCGACACCAGCCGGGTCACGCCGGAGCTCGTGGCCGCCTACCAGGGCCTGCCCACGGCGAACATCGGGGACGCCACCGAGCGGCTCGGGCTGCTCGACTCCGGCATCAGCGCACTGTGGCCGGGAGCGAGGGTGGTGGGGGGCGCGTTGACGGTGTGGACGCGGGCCGGTGACAATCAGGCCCTCCACCAGGCGATCAAGGTGGCCGAACCCGGCGACGTCCTGGTCGTCAACGGTGAGGGCGATGTGTCCCGCGCACTGGTCGGTGAGCTGATCGCCGAGCGCGCGCGGGCCCGCGGCGTGGTCGGCATGGTGCTGGACGGCGCCGCCCGCGACGTCGAGGTCCTGGCCGAGATGGGCTTCCCGGTGTGGGCTCGTGCCGTCACCCCGGCCGGCCCCTACAAGTTCGGCCCCGGCCGGGTCGGCGTACCGGTCGCGGTCGGCGGAGTCGTCTGCCGGCCGGGCGACCTGGTCGCCGCGGACGGCGACGGCATCGCGATCGTCCCCGCCGAGCACGCTGCCACGGTGCTGGCCGCTGCGCGCGAGGTGGAGGCCGAAGAAGCACGGCGACGCGCCGACATCCGCGCTGCCGCCGCCGCCATGCCAGGAGGTGCATCGTGACCGCTGTCTGGGCACTGGGCTGCTACATAGCGGCCATCATCGTGTGGAATGCCGTCCTCAAGCGCAATATCGGCGAGGCCCTGATCGGCGGCTTCCTGGTCACCGGCCTGTTCGCGGGCGGCGACATCGGCCACGCCATGTGGGCCGGCTTCGCCGAGGCGATGCAGGAGGAGGTCACCTTCGCCGCTCTGGCATTCGTGTTCATGAGCTACCTCCTCGCGAGAACTCCCGTCCTCGACCAGCTGCTGGGCATCCTCAACTCCCTGCTCGGCCGGCTACGGGGCGGCCCCGTCTACACCTCCACTCTCGCCGCGGGGATCTTCGGTGCCATCGCCCACGTCGGCGCGGCGGTCACCGCGGCGGTCGGCTCCGTGACCATCCCCTGGATGAAGCGCTCGAAGGTCAGCGGCGAACTCGCTGCGACCGTGGCCGCCGGCGGTGCTGGCATGGGCGTGACGTTCCCCTTCAGCTCCACCATGTTCATTCTCATGGGCACCGCCGGTGTGGCATCCCTGGCCACCACCGACGACATTGTCCTGCCCCTGTTCCTGGGCGGCCTGTGGTGCCTGGGCTACCGGATGTTCGCGGCCTTCATCATGGTGCGCCGCCACAACATCCAGCCCATGGACCGTGACGACCGGCTGCCCCTGCGCACCAGCTTCCATGCGGGCTGGACCAGCCTGTTCCTGTTCGCGGCGATCATCGTGCCGCTGCTGCTCACCCGCGGGCCGTCCGGCGGCGCCGTGACCCAGTGGGTCGGCACGAAGATGTCGGACGCCATCAGCCTGATCACCTGGATCCCGGTCCTCCTGATCGCCACCGTGCTCCTGCTGGGCCGGCGCCATCTGCCGCGCTCGAGCCGTGAGTGGTGGCAGGTGCTGGGCGGCGCCGCCCCGCAGTTCGGCGTGATCGGCGTGACCATCGTGGCCGCGTTCTCCGCCTCCAACGTCCTCGGCGAACTCGGGCTGCCGCAGCAACTGACCGACCTGCTGGCCGGCATCGACGCCCCGCTGTGGGCGATGGCCCTGATCGTGGGCGTACTCGTGGTCGGCGTGGCCATCCCGCTCACCGCCAGCGCCACCATGGCCGCCATCGGCCCCGTCGCGGTGACGTCCCTGGTCGGCGCCGGGGTACCGCCCGCCACTGCGTGCGTCGCCGTCCTCATCTTCGCTTCCACCGAGGGCGCCTCGCCCCCGTCCGGGGCGCCGATCTACGTGGCCAGCGGCATCGCCGGCGTGGACCCCTCCCGCACCTTCCTGCCGCTGGTCGCCTACTACTGCCTGCCCATCCTCCTCATCGGAGCCGGTGTCGCCACCGGCCTCCTGCCCGTCTAGCAGCCCGCACGAGAGAAAGGCAACGCCATGGCCTCCCGCCTCCTGCAGTCCCTCTTCCGCCTGAGCATCGCCGTCTTCCTGACCGGGGGAGCGGCCATCGTCCTCGGTCAGGCCGCCGGCATCGTCCGCGGCAACGCCCACTGGCTGGACCAGGTCTCGGCCACCCTCCAGCCGGCTACCTGCATCGCCGCCAGCATCGCCGGCATCCTCTCCTTCGCCCTGTCTTACCGGACGACCGAAGGCCCCGCCGCACAGAGCCCTGCGCTGCCCGAAAACACCCGCGCCGTGGGTTCCACGAAGTAGACAGGCGACCGGCCTCCTGGATGGGGCCCGTGCGACCCACCTCTGCTCGTAGGGTGAGAAGTCCTATCAAGGCACTCGACGCCGAGCAGACCATCCAGGAGCTTCCATGGCCCCCGCCCCCGCCCCCGCCTCCGCCATGCGGTCCCTCGACCGGGCCTTTGACGTCCTCGCCGTACTCGAGGACACCCGACAGCCCCTGCGCCTGAGCGACGTCGCCCGCCGAGCGGACCTCCACGTCGCCACCACCCAACGCATCCTGAACGTTCTCATCGACCGCGGCTACGCCGCCAAGGACGACACCGGCTACGTCGCCGGACCCGCCGCCGTTGCCACCGCGCACGCCTTCCTCGTCAACAATCGCCTCAGCCAGGTCGCGCTCCCCGTACTCCAGGAACTCGCCGCCACCGTCGGCCAAGCCGCCAGCCTGTACATCCGCGTCGGCCTGGCCCGCATCCTCATCGCCCGCGTCCAGAGCCGTAACCCACTGCGCTACCAGCTCCCGATCGGCGAGAAGCTCCCCCTGCACCTGGGTGCAGGAAAGGCCCTGGCCGCCTGGCTCCCCGACAGCGAGCTCCACACCCTCATCGAGCAGGTCACCCCCTTCACCCGAATCTCGGGCGAACACGTCACTGCCAAGGACCTTGAGGACGACCTCCACCAGGTCCGCAAGGACGGCTTCGCCCTGTCCACCAGCGAGCGCGTCCTCGACGTCACCGCCGTCAGCGCGCCCATCCGCCGAGGCGGCGACGTCCTGGGCGCACTCAGCATCACGGGCACCGGCAGCGAACTCAGCGAAGCCGACCACACCCGCCTCATCAGCGAAGTCCGCAGGGCAGCAGACGAGATCGCTACACGCTGCCCCTGACAGAAAGCCCCAACATCCCCATGCCTATGCCCACCTACCAACAGCTCACCCAGCGCACCGACGCACCCACGGGATCCAGCTGGCACCTGTTCAGCGAACACCCCGAACGCGGCATGGCCAACTTCGCCGGACCACATCAAATACGCCGCGCCGCCGACTGCGTCACCCGGGGCCACGCCTTCAACCTGGACTACGCGCTGGACGCCTTCGACCCACCCATGTCCAAGGCCCGCGGTATCCCCCGGCACCACATCACCGCCAAACACGACCAGGCCCGAGACGACCACCTGGACGACTTCCACCTCCAGGCCACCACCCAGATCGACGGCCTGCGCCACCGCCGCGCCTCCGGACACGGCTTCTACAACGGCGTTCCCGACGAAGAGATCACCCCACGCAGCCCCCGCCTCGGAGTCCAACTCTGGGCCGAACAACCACTGGCCGGCCGCGGACTCCTCATCGACATCGACGGCCTACTCCGCCAGCGTGGCACCCCGCTGTGCCACCGGGCCGCCCCGGCTCTCACCCCGGACCTCCTCGACGACGCGCTCGCCTCTCAGGACTGCCGCGTCGAACCGGGCGACCTCATCATGGTCCATACCGGGTGGGCCCACTGGTACCTGACCACCACACCCGAACAGCGGACCGAAACCCGGGCCGAACGACGTGCCACCGGCTTCGCCCAGACACGCGCTTTCGCCGCCTGGTGCTGGGACCACCGCATCGCCCTCATGGCCACCGACACCTTCGCCGTCGAAGTCCTCCCCGTTCTCTCCGACGGCGACTTCCACGACAGTGCCCCCGAAGACGGCGGCATGATGCACCAGGAACTCATCGCGAAACTGGGCCTCCCACTCGGCGAACTGTGGAACCTCACCACCCTCGTACAGGACAGCCGCACCACCGGACGCTGGGACAGTCTCCTGACCGTCAAACCCCTCAACCTGACCGGCGGAGTCGGCTCTCCGGCCAACGCCACCGCCCTGCGCTGAGCCAACCGGCTACCACGAGCTCTGGGCAAACTGGCCTTGTGAGCACTCCAGTTGGCGAGCTACATGACACCTGGTCGCGCCAGATGTCACTGGCCGGGGACGTGCCGTCCGGCGGCGCTGGAGGAGCAGCCGAGGGTGACCTTAGGTATCCGGATTTCGCTGTCCGGTCGAGGCGATGGCGGAGCCGTTGATGTGCGCGGCGAGGTCTGCGCTGTAGGTGTCGAGTCGGCGCCAGAGGGTCGCGTACTTGAGGGGACGGCGCTTGCTGATCAACCGAGCGAGCGCCACCGGCGAGTCGGTGGGTTTGTCGGGCGTGGCCGCGCCCCGGAGTTCAGGAGAGGGTGCAGCATGCGTTCGCCCTGAGCGACCTGGCTCCAGACGTAGATGGTGGCGGCGATGTGCAGTTCGTCGGGCCAGCTGGTCAGCGGCTGCTGGCCGCGGTTCTGGTGGTGGCTGACTTCTGTGAAGATGCGGGCCCAGCCGTCCTGCGGGAGGACCCAGGTCCCGGCATTGACGGGTTTGAGGCCCGACGGTCATCCGCAGAAGGTCGGTGAGGTGTTCGCGTTCGGTCTCGTCCATCCGCAGCGCGCGGGCCTGACCAGGACGGATATCGTCTGACAGCCTGATCCGAGGCTCCCTTGGGTCAGCCCGGATCGGACAGAAAGTCCCGCACCGCGGCGGCGAATTGACCCGGAGCGTCATGATGCACGACGTGACCGGCAGACAGCTCGACCAGGCGGGCTTTGCCAGCCCGGCGGGCGATCATTTCGTGCGCATGGAAGGCCGCCAGCTCGTCGCTGCGCGTTCCCCGAATCAACAGGGAGGGGCAGGTCACCGCCGTCCAGTCTTGCCAGTGGTCCCCGTTGAGGGCCTTCTGGGACGCCACGGTGTGTTCGATGTCGAACGAGAAGCCCCAGCCCTCTTCCGAGCGGCGCAAGGAGCACTCCAGATAGGGGGCCGTTGAACCCAGCGCCGCGATCAGCGCCTGGCGTGACGGTGCGCGGCGGGGCAGGCGCGTGGTGAACGACCAGTCGCTGTCTACGACCGCGCCAATATCCTCGACGACCAGCGCGGAGACCCGATCCGCATGCTGGGCAGCGTACTGGTACGCGTTCACCCCGCCCAGCGAGTGGCCCAGCACCGCCACCGGGCCGGTGCCCAGGTGCCGGTGAAAGGCCGCGAGGTCCGCGACGTAGTCGTCCCGCTCATAGCTGCGAGCACGGTCGGACTCGCCGTGGCCACGTTGATCGAGCGCGATCACCCTCCACTGCGGCGTCAACGCCTCGGCCAATGACGCGAACGTCGACGCCTCGTTGTAGTGCCCGTGCAGGGCCAGAAGCGGAGCACCCGGACCGCCGAAGTCCAGATACGACAGTCTCCGACCGTCAACCATGAAGAACTCACGCATACGCATGACGCGGATGGTAAGCGGCGGCACTGACACCCGGCGTCTGAACAACAGCCACCGCAGACCAGGACCCGGCCGCCTACCACTCACTCAGGAAGAGCCGCACCCTAGATGATCGATTCCAAGGGGTCGGCTGCGCGCATAAGGGGGGGAGCTCAACGTCAGTGTGTGAAGACAGAGTTGGACTCCCTCGCCACCGCCCTCTATGTGAAGACCGACGACCTGCTGAAGGCGTCGCCGCATCTGGCGCCCTGGCGCCCTGGCGTCCGGCGGACGGGATCGCTCCGCGACTGACCGATGCCGAGCTGGTCACGCTCGCGATGGTGCAGGCCATGCTGGGTTTCACCTCCGAGGCCAAGTGGCTTCGCCATGCCCGTTCCCACCTGCGGCATCTCTTCTCCTACCTGCCGAAGCAACCCGGCTACAACAAGCGCCTGCGCAAGGCCGCCGAGCTGCTGCGGCGGGTGACCCGGCTGCTGGCTACCGACACCTCTGTATGGAGCGACCACGTGTGGATCGTGGATTCCACGCCGGTGGACTGCGGACGCTCCCGCGGGACCGTCAAACGCTCCGACCTGCCGGATGGGCTGAGTACGGGTACTGCGCCAGCCACAGCCGCTTCTTCTGGGGCCTGCGCCTGCACCTGGTGTGTACCCTGCAGGGCCTGCCGATCCCTTTCGCCATGACCGGGGCCAAGGCCGACGAACGCGAGACCCTGCTGGACCTGCTCGCCGCCGAACCGCACGTCGTCGCTGCCCGGCCTGGACAGACGCTGATCGGCGACAAGAACTACTTCGGCCGCGACTTCGAGCACCAGGTGGCCGAGCAGGACATCCGGCTGCTGCGGCCAGCCCGCAATGGCAAGCCGGAACGGCCCGGGGCCCCGCTGTTCAAGCCGTTGCGGCAGGTCATCGAGTCGGTCAACGAGACCTTCAAGGGCCAGCTCAACCTCGAACAGCACCGAGGCCGCACACCGGCCGACGTGATCGCCCGCGTCATGCAGCGCATCCTCGCGCTGACCGCCGCGATCTGGCACAACGACCACACCGGCCAGCTCGTCCTGCGCTCACTGACCGCCTATGACCACTGATCCCTTGGAATCGATCATCTGAGCATCAAACCTCCACCAATGTCCTGCGAGCAGGGCATCGACGCGGGCAAGTGTCGGCGCCCTACGACCAGAACCACGCGCGCGTAGCCATGATGGTTCTGTGGTCCAGGCGAGTAAGTACAGGCTCAGGCACCGCGCTTGCGCAGTCCCGCGGCCGCCGCCACCACCGTCGGCACCGACACCAACACAGCCCATCCCAGACGTCGTGTCTGGAACGAGGCGCATGTCGTCTCCGCTCCCTTCTCCATCGACCCGTAATTGGGGGTCCATTCGGTGCCGAGGATGGAGTGGCACTTGGAGAGGGGGTAGCCCGAGCTGATGTCGGGTGCGCTGGTCAGGAGCCAAAGGGTCACACCGAACCCGGCGCACGCGATAAGCCATATGAATGGTCTGATCATGCCGTGACCCTAGAGGCTCGTTGCGGCCCGTCACAGGCTTCGAGGTCATCTCGATTGTGGATCGCAGTGAAGGCGCCCCGGCGGACTGAGCTGCTGGGAGCTCTGGTGCAACGATGCGGGTGCCTTCGCCTCCCTGGGCCTGCCGATCGGTGCCGTCCGCGGTGGGGATCGCCCAGCCGAAGTCGGGCGTGAACCACTCGTCCCACCAGCCGTCGAGGACGGAGAGGTTGAGGCAGCCGTTCAGGGCGGCCTTCATACCGGACGTCCCGCAGGCCTCCAGGGGGCGCAGCGGGTTGTTGAGCCAGATGTCGCAGCCCGGGTAGAGCTTCTGCGCCATGGCCATGCCGTAGTCCGGCAGGCACACGATGCGGTGGCGCACGCGCGGACGACGGGCTGAAGGGGCGCCGGTGTTCCCGCCGGGGCGACGCGCCGGGAGCTGGTGACCGGCGGCGGGGCGGGGCGGCCGCTCGATGGCGAGCAGTGGCGGCGGCCGCCCTGCACGACGTTGCGCAGGTCGACGTCGAAGCCGGGAGAGTGGCCGGCCCAGGAGCCGCACTGCCGTAACCCGCATGCGAGACGAGCGCACTCGCGGCCTGCGACTTGTGGAACCGGTTGCCGATCGACCGCCCGTCGCTTTCCCCCCCCGTGGGCGCGGGCAACACCTGGGTCCCCTGCCAACTGATCTCGCGCTCTGCGGCAGGGGGCCCGGCTCACGTCTTGAAAGTGTCCCCCGGGGGACACTTTTGCAGGCTGCCCGCTGGTGGCATCGGGGTTGGGCCCCGCCGCCCCAGGCAGCCCCACCAGTCCATCACCGCGGCCGGCTCGCCGGAACACCGCCCCCAGCGCAAAGCCCTGGCCCTGCCCCCGCACGGGTGCGGCCAGGGCTGTTTTCTCACGCGGTCCGGGAAGGGGAGACCGGGCCCGCTGTCGCGCACGATCTAAACGTCTGGCCTGCTACGGGGACGCGCCGCGTCACCGCACGGCGTCTTTGTCTGTGTCCTGGGAGGATGCTTGGCATGGAGCCGCTGCCGACGCCCTGCCCCGCCGAGCGGATCCCGGACGCGACCGGTCTGGACGCCCTCCGCGATGCGTGCAAGGCCGCCAAAGACCAGGGCGTCGCGTTCATCGCCGTGGAGCGCCAGGGCCCGCGGTGGACGGTCCAGGCCGACACGCTCACCGCCCCGCAGCACACCATCGACACCTCGGGGTACGACGCGGTGCGCGAGGCTGTCATCCGCCTCATCCACGCACACGAGATCCGCCCCGACTCCTTTGCCGGCCCTGTCTGCTTCGTCCTGTACGACATCGACAGCGAAGGGCGGGCCCGCGAGCTGGCCGCGGCCCTGCACGCCGCCCTCTACGGCGACGTCGAGCCCCTGGCCCGCGCCGTGCCCCCGACGTCCTGACGACGCACCCGCGCCTGGGCAGCGAGACCAATGACAGCGCCGCCTCCGGGGTCGCCGTCCCCTCTCGCAGGCATGCGCCCGCATCCGATGCGAACGGCCGGCTGTCGAACCCGGTCGACTCCCTGACAGGCCGCCGCAGGGTGCGCGATGATCGCCCTCCGGTCGCGACGAGGGAGACGGGTATGGACAAGGGCAAGCGGATCACAGGTGCGGAGCGCGACCAGCTCGCCGCCGAACTGAAGGCCGCGTACGAAGGCGGCGACTCGATCCGGAGCATCGCGGAGAGCACCGGGCGTTCGTACGGCTTCGTCCACCGCATCCTCACCGAGGCAGGCGCCACGCTGCGCGAACGCGGCGGTGCCCCCCGCAGCAAGCCCGGCTCATAACGTCTGGGCACGCCGGGTCGGCAGTCGCTCTGTACCCCCTGGAAGACCCTTGTCAGTGGCCTCAGGCATGGGAAAGCAGCCCCCTCCGGCGCTCGAGTTCTAGTGGTCGTCGCAACACCCCAGCTCAAGGGGTGCGATGGACTTCGAGATCCGCACGGACAGGAAGCCGCAAGGGGGCGGCAAGAAGCTGACCCGTGAGCGGACCGCATACTTCCAGCTCATGGAGCAGGGCTACAGCACGCGGGAAGCGGCGCGGATCGTCGGCATCAACCTGCGCACCGGCAAGCGGTGGCGCAACGGTTGGCACTCGCCGACCAAGGGCCAGAGGGCGGTTCCACCTGTCCTACCTCTGGGGCGAGGAGCATGCGCGGCTTCTGGCGGGTCAGGCGCGGCGGGTAAGAGGGCTCAGACCGTGACCGGATCTGGTCCCTGTCGAACCTCAACTCCCGACAACTTTTGATGTGTTGTCGGTGGTGGCTGCTTTCCTGGTGGGTCCCGTGCGCCCATAGCGGACCAGGGTCTGGATGGGGGAGCAGCCAGTGGTGCACGTGAATGCGTACGTCCGCGCGGACGGTACGAGGGTCCTGGCGCACTCCCGGTGGGCGGCGGGCGTCCGGTCGCAGATGTCCGCCCTGGCGGTGGTCGTCCTGGTGGTCGTCGGTTTCAGCGGCACCGGGGCCAGCAGCGAGGGCCGGCAAGGGAAGCCGGCGCCCCGGCCGACGCCGACCGTCTCGTACCCGATCCGCTGGGACACGTCCCGGTGACCGCGCGAAACCAGGGCCCGGCACACACCACGCGTGCCGGGCCCTGACGGCTTCCCAACGGCATGGATAACGGTGGGTGATTGATCGAGATGCAGGGGGTGTCGGGTCCTGTTTCTCTGATGGGGCCCGCTCTTCCTCGTCACCCAAGGAGTGATCATGAGCGCTGCAGGTGAGTCCGGTCGTGATGCCGAGCAGATCCGTGCTCGGGCTGCGGACCTGGAACAGGCCGCGGAACGTGCCGCTGACCCGCAGGAGCGTCAGCGTCTGAAGGACCAGGCCCGCCAGCTCAAGGAGCAGAGCGAGCACGCATGCGCCCCGGGCAAGCCGGACTTCGACCCGGCGTACCGGTAGTTCCCGGCAGAGACACCGGCCGGGGGCCGACCTCCGTGACTCTCCGGGCACGTGAGAGGCCTCCGGCCGGTCACTGCTGTCTGTGCTCAAGGGCAACGCCTTTGCCGCCAACGACACCGGCTGGCACTGGATCACCCGTACTCCCTGGCGGTGCTGCCGCCCCGTCCCGGCGGTCGTTCAGGCGCCGTCTTGGTGGGTGCGTGCGGCTCGCACCGACTCTTCGAGTGCGGCCATCAGGTCCACCGCCGGCGGGGCTCGGGTGGCGTGGCCAGCTGGCCGCCGGTCACCTTTGCCTCGACCAGTTGCTCGAGTGCGTGTTGGTACTCGTCTTGGAGCTGGTCGACCTCGACGCCCGTGAGTTCGCGCATCAGTATCTCGGCGAGTTCCAGTTCCCGGTGGGTGATTGGTGCGGAGGAGGCGAGGTCTCCGGGGGCGCGCAGTTCGTCCTGCCAGAGCAGGGTCTGGAGGATGAGAATGCCGGCGGGCGCCCGCACGGACGAGCGAGGGTGACGAGGTGAGGTGCGTTCACGGCCCGCCGGCGGGCCTGGGCGGACTCGACGAGCTTGAAGACCATGGCCAGAGCGGCGGCCGCGCTGCCGGCGCCCTTGGTGACTTTCGTGCGCAGGCGGACGGTGGCACGACGACCTTGCGGCCGCGCGAAGGTCGACTCGATAGGATTCGTGGTCCGCAGATGGATCAAGTGTCCGGCGGGAAAGTCGTAGAACGCCAGTAGTTCGTCCACGTCGTCGGTGATCTTCTTGACGGCCTTGACCATGGGGAACTTCGTCCCGTAGGTCGTGGAGAACGCCCCGACCGCCTCCACCTCGTGCTCACGGTCCCCGGCGTTGTACATCTCGTGCAGGGCCTTCTTCGCACCGGGCTGGGCGGACTTCGGCAGGGCGTTCGCGACATCGGCGATCTTCTGAACCCAGCATCTTTGACGGCGCGTCTCAGGGAAGACCTCGGCCAGGCCTTCCAGAAGCCAAGCGCTCCATCGCCGACCGCGAGAAAGGGAGCGCGCATTCCTCGCCGAGCGCAGTCGCGCAGGAGATCTGCCCAGGAGTCGCATCCTCGCAACCGCGTTCGCCTACGCGGGTTTCGACCGTAGGCTGCGAGATCAGCCAGGCTGACCGTCGGGTGCCACAGGGCTTGATCCGTTCGGACCGGCCGCCCCATCGCTGGACGCGATCGGGCGGCCGGTCCCTGGCCTGTGGCGGTGACGTCACCCCGCAGGGCGCCCGCGCTCCAGGTCGCGCGGTCGCACACCGTGGTACCCGGCCAGCAAGGGTCTGGGCAGCGGGCCCTTGATCCGGGTGCCGGCCTCGTGCTCCTCCCAGGCGTGCGCGAGGATGCCGACGCTGCGGGAGAGGACGAACAGGCCGCGGCCCAGTTCGGCGGGGAAGCCCAGTTCGGCGTAGATGATGGCGGTTGCCCCGTCGATGTTCATCGGCACCGGGCGGGCGCGGCCCTTTGCCAGAGCCTCCTCAAGGGCGAGTCCGGCGGCCAGCGCTCGGCCTGGTACTTCCCCTGCGCCCACCGCCTCGCGCACCAGTGCGAGCAGGGGGTCGCGGCGCGGGTCGTGCGGGTGGAAGCGGTGGCCGAAGCCGGGTACGTACGCCTTGCGTCCTCTGAACTCCGCTACCAGGTCTGCGGGCTCGGCGCCGGCGACGATGCGTTCCAGGACCTCCATGCACTGCTGGCCCGCCCCGCCGTGCGTGTCGCCGAGGAGGCCCGCGCCGGTGGCGACCGCGCTGTTGAGGCCGACCCCGCAGGTGGCGGCCATCCGTGCGGCGGCGATGGACGGTGCCTGTGGGCCGTGGTCGACGGCGGATACGAGGGCGGCCTCAAGGAGCTTTCCCTGTACGGGGGTGGGGAGTTCGCCGCGCAGCATCAGCCAGATCTGCTCGGCGAAGGTCACATGGCCGATGAGTTGTTCCACCGGGTAGCCGCGGAGCAGGATCTCGCCGGGGCGGATGCGGCTCACGGCGGTGGACCACCAGTCGGTGACCCTGTCCTGCTCGATCAGTGTGCCCTCGGTCGTTTGCATCATCACACCGCTCCCTTCGCGCGTAGTTCCTCGATCTCCCGCTTCCCGTAACCGAGTTCGGCCAGGGCCGTGCCGGTGTGCTCGCCGAGCAATGGAGGTGGGCTCCCCGGGCCGACCGGTTCGCCGTCCACCTGGAACGCGCTGCCGAGGACCTCCAGGGGCCGGTCGCGGCCGTCGGGGAAGGAGAGGTGGTGGAGGAAGCCGCGTGCCGCCAGCTGTTCCAGGCCGAGGGCGTCCGGGACGGACAGGACGCGGGCGGCGGGGACGCCCGCGTCGGAGAGGATCTCCTCCCACTCCTTGGCGGTGCGCAGCGCGAGACCGGTCTCGATCTCGGTGCGCAGCTGATCGCGGTGCGTCTTGCGGTCGGCCGGGTGAGTGAAGCGCGGGTCGGCCAGGAGGTCGTCTCGGTCGATGAGGCGGCACAGGGTCGCGAACTGCTGCTGGCGGTTGGCGGCGATGTTGAGGTGGCCGTCGGCGGTGGCGAAGGTTCCGGAGGGGGCAGCGGTGAAGTTCTCGTTGCCCATGGGCTGCGGAGTGCGGCCGGTGATCAGGTAGTTGGAGGTGACCCAGCCCATCGCCGTGAGCGCGGCCTCCAGCATCGATACGTCGAGGAAGGCGCCCTGACCCGTGCGCGCGCGGCGCACGAGCGCGGCCGCGATCGCGTACGCCGCGGCCATGCCGCCCAGGGTGTCGGCGACCGGGAACCCGGCCCGCAGCGGGGTGACGTCGGGCGTGCCGGTGACGCTCATCATGCCGCTCAGGCCCTGCACGATCTGGTCGTAGGCGGGGCGTTCGCGCATCGGCCCGGTCTGCCCGAAACCCGAGATGGCGCAGTAGACGAGGCTCGGATTCTCGCGCTTGAGTACCTCCCAGCCGACGCCGAGGCGGTCCATGACACCGGGCCGGAAGTTCTCCACGAGGACATCGGCGTCGCGCACGGCCCGCTGCAGGGACTCCTTGCCCGCCGTCTCCTTGAGGTTGAGAGTGAGAGAGCGCTTACCGGCGTTCTGTGCGAGGAACGAGGCGCCGAGCAGGTCTTCGCTGAGCTCGCGATCTGCACCCAACTGCCGGGCCAGATCGCCGGATTCGGGCATCTCGATCTTGAGGACGTCGGCGCCCTGGAGGGCGAGCTGGTAGCCCGCGAAGGGGCCGGCGAGGACATTGGTGAGGTCGAGGACGCGTACGCCCTCAAGGAGCGGCGTACTCATCGGGCGGTGCCTCCGATGCAGTCGAGGACGGTGAGTGCGGTGGCCGACTCGACGAGGAGTTTCGCGAATGCGGCGACGGTCTCCTCGGTGAACCGTGTGGTGGGCCCGCCCAGGGCGAGGGCGGCGGCGACGCGGCCGGACCGGTCGAAGACGGGCGCGGCGACACCGGACACGCCCGCCTCGCGCTCCCCGTCACTGGCCGACCAGCCGGATACGGCGGCCCGCTGCGCCCGCTCCCACAGCAGCGTGGGCCAGTCCTCGTGCGGGGCGGCCTGGGCCACCGCCTCGACGTCGGCGTGCTCGGCGCGAGAGAGCAGGACGTGACTGGCGGCGCCGGACCACAGAGGCATCTGTTCGCCGACGCGGACGACATGCCGCAGCGTGCGCGTTCCCTCGTGCCGGGCGATGCAGACGCGGGCGCCCTGCTGACGCACGTACAGATGCACGGCCTCGCCGCCGCTGGCCTCGCTCAGCTGCTTCATCAAGGCGAGCGCCGGCTCGGGCAACTGCCAGGTGGAGCTCGCCAGTTCGGCCCAGCGCAGCAGCCCGGGGCCCGGGACGGTTCGGCCGTCGCCACGGCTCCACAGCAGGCCGCACTGCTCCAGCGTGTGCACAAGACGTACGACGGTGGATTTGGCCAGCCCCGTCTCGTCGACCAGTTCACGGACGGTGCGGGCGGGGTGCTCGGCGTCGTACAGAGCGAGCAGGTCGACCGCGCGCTGCACGCTGCGTACGCCCCCTGCGTCGGACTCGGGCATGGGTCTCCTCCCGGAAACAGAACACATCGGCGCCGACCCCTTGCCACGAGGTGGGCCCCTCCATAACATCACCGAACCATTCAGCGGCACAAGAGAACCACCAGGCGGTACTACGGTGATTCTCCTCCCGCTCCAGTCATCCGGCGACGAGGGAGTCCCATGAGCGAAGTGGCAAGCAGGAGACGGCTGTTGCAGCCGAGGGTGGCGATCGCGGCGGTCTTCGGCACGACCGTCGAGTGGTACGACTTCGCGCTCTACGGCACTGCGGCGTCCCTGGTCTTCAACAAGGTGTACTTCCCCGACAGTGACCCGCTCGTCGGCACGGTCCTCGCATACGGCACCTTCGCCATCGGCTTCCTCGCCCGCCCGCTCGGCGGTGCCTACTTCGGCGAGAAGGGCGACACCCAGGGCCGCAAGAAGGTCCTCGTGGCGACGCTGCTCCTGATGGGCCTCGCCACCACCGCCATCGGGCTGCTGCCGACGTATGGGCAGATCGGCGTGGCCGCACCGCTGCTCCTGACGGCGCTGCGGTTCGTGCAGGGCTTCGCGGCGGGCGGCGAGAAGACCGGGGCACTGATCATCCTGTTCGAGAACGCACCGCCGAAGTGGCGCGGACTGCTCACCTCGCTCCCCGCCATCGGAACGGGCACCGGGACCCTGCTGTCCACGGGCGTCTTCGCACTGTGCACCGGGCTGCTGAGCGAGGACGCGTTCCTGTCCTGGGGCTGGCGTATCCCGTTCCTGCTGAGCGCGGTACTCACCCTGTTCGGCCTGTGGGTGCGCAGGTCGCTCGACGAAACCGCCGAATTCAAGGAGAACGGCGCCACCGTGGCCCGGGACCGCACCGGCACCTGGCGCGAGCGCCTTGCCCGCACCCGGTTCGTGGAGGCCTGGCGGCGTTACCCCAAGGAGATGCTGATCGTGATCGGCGCGGGCGCCGCCGAGAACGCCGGCTACTACATCTTCGGTACCTTCTCGGTGGCGTACGCCGAGGACAGAGGCATGTCGACCGCCGCACTGCTCAGTGGTATCTCGATCGCGGCGGCCGTGAAGCTGGTGACGGTGCCCGCGTTCGGCGCGCTCTCGGACCGCGTCGGGCGGCGGCCGGTGTCTATCGGCGGGGCGCTGGTGCTGCTGCTCGCGGCGTGGCCGTTCTTCACGATCGTCGACGGCGGGAACACGACGCTCATCTGGGTGGCACTGCTGGTCACGCTCGGCATCGGGCAGTCGGCGATCCTCGGCTCGCAGCCCGCGTTCTTCGCGGAACTCTTCGACACGAAGGTGCGGTTCAGCGCGGTCGGTGTCGCCAACAACATCGGCACCGTCCTGACCGGAGGGCTCGCGCCGATGCTCGCCACCGCGCTGCTGCTCTGGTTCGACCACAGCGTGATGGGCGTCGTCGTCTTCATCGCGCTGATGAGCGCCCTCACGGCGGGCACGGTGGCGTTGGCGAGGGAGACGCGGCACGTGGAAGATCCCAAGGCGCGGTCCGCCGCCCCCGCCCCCACGCCGATGTCGAGCACCTGACACAGCATTGCCGATGTCGAGCACCTGACACAGCAGGGTGGCGCCCGTTCAGCTCATGCCGTGACCGCGGGCTGCTGGGGACTGAGGTAGTGCACCTGGGCCTGCGCGGCACGGGGCAGGAGCAGGCCCTGGAGCTCCTCGGCGGCCGCCTTGAGGAGGTGGCCGTCGCGGGCGGCCAGGAGGGTTTCGAGGACGAAGGCCACGCGGACGGAGTCCTCGGTGACGCGGGTGCGGTGGGCGTCGCGGTGGTTTGCCGCGGTCAGGCGGCGGGCTGCCGGTCCTGGTTGTCGAGGTGGCAGCGGCTGGTCAGGCGTCGGGGTCGACGTCGTGGTGCGTGAACCGCACGGGCTTGCCCAGTGACCGGGCGTAGGCGATTTCGGCTCGGGTGCTGTCTCCGATGTAGTCGCCGACTACGAGGACCTCGTCAGCGAGCCGGATTTTCGCTCGGTGCAGATCGTCGAGTCGAACCTTCAGCGCTGCGGCCTCGGCAGGATCGGACCAAAGTTCGTGCGGCGACTTCATGTCGCAGCCCGATTTGACGACAATCTTTCCGGCTTTGGTCTCCCGCAGATCGGCCTCGTTCATCTCGGTCATGAAACGGGTGGAGCCGCAGATCACGACGATACGCGGGAGGCTCAGCTGCTTCTTTGCGTCGGCGAGTTTCTCCTCGGGGGTGAGCGGTTGAGGGTATGACACTGGTTCCTCCTGGTGGTGTGGTCCAAGGGGTGCCTGCGGAGACGAGAATGAAAGTGTCCAAGATCGTCTTATGGCGAACGACGTGGACACCCTCGCGACAGCACTCTGTGCGACGACCGACGACATGCTGAGGGAGCATCCCGAGCTGGCGGCGTGGCGCCCGCCGGTCGGCATTACGCCCCGCCTGAGCGATGCCGAACTGGTCATCCTCGCCACGATGCAGGCCGTACTCGGCTTCACCTCCGAGGCCAAATGGCTCCGCCATGCCCGTGCCCGCCTGCGCCACCTCTTCCCCTAACTGCCCCAGCAGCCCGGCTACAACAAGCGGGTGCGCAAGGCCGCCGGTCTGATGCGAAGCGTCAACCGGATCCTGGCCGCCACCACCTCGGTGCGGAGCGACGACGTATGGGTCGTGGACTCCACCCCGGTGGAATGCGGCCGCTCCCGCGAGACCGTCAAACGCTCCGACCTGGCAGGCTGGGCCGAATACGGCTATTGCGCCAGCCACAGCCGCTTTTTCTGGGGCCTGCGCCTACACCTGGTGTGCACCCTTCTAATAGGACTCCGTTAGGTTCCTCTGGATCTTGGGTTCTGGCTGGTGGTTGATGTTCTGGGCAGGGGGCGGTGGCAGGTGGTGCAGGTGCTGGTCCAGCAGTTCAGCAGGTCTTGGATGGTGTCGAGGATCTGGTAGAGGGTGAGTCCGCTGTATCGGCTTTTGGGGCCATGCGCTGTTCGGTGAGGAACGCTTGGGCGGCGGTGACCAGGGTGACGTGGTGATGCCAGCCCATCCAGGAACGTCCCTCGAAGTGGTCCAGGCCGAGACCGTGTTTGAGTTCCCGGTAGTCGTGCTCGATGCGCCAGCGGATCTTCGCCAGGCGGACCAGTGCGGTGATCGGGGTGCCGGCGGGCAGGTTGGACAGCCAGTAGTCGGTGGGTGCTTCGGCGCCTTCGGGCCATTCGAGCAGCAGCGTGACCTCGGGCAGGACACCGTCCCAGCAGCCCTCCCGCGCGGTGGCGGCGGCCTGGGCCAGGCGGCGGGCCCGAACCCCGGCCGGCCGCACCCGCAGTGCCAGAAAGCGCGAGCGCATCGGTCCGCGGGAGCCTTCCCGCCAGGTCACCTCGGTGAATGCCTGCCGGCCATGGCCGGCCGCCAGCGCGGCCACCGAGGACGGCTTGTCCCGGTAGCGGGACTGCGGCTTGCGGCCGTTCCCGGACCACGCCGGGGCGGTGGGCTGCGCGTCGTGCGGGTGGACAGTCACATCCGAACGGACGGCGACCACATAGCCGATGCCCCGCTCGCTCAGGCCGTCGCGGAAGTCGGCGTTCTGCCCGTAGCCGGCGTCGGCCACCACCACCGGCGGCACCAGCCCCCACCCGGCCAGCTCATCAAGGGTGTCCAGGGCCAGGCGCCACTTCTCCCGGTGCCCGACCTCTGGCAGTATCCCGGTCTTCTGCCGCCGTCCGGCGTCGTGCGCCCACTCCTGGGGCACGAATAATCGCCACTGCAGCGGACAGGACGCCGTGTCGGAGACCGCATGCACGCTCACCGCGACCTGGCAGTTGGCCTGCTTGCCCAAAGCCCCGCAGTACTGGTGCGCAACCGCCACCGACATCATCCCGTCCTTAGGGAACGACACATCATCGACCGCCCAGGCATCCGGGCCGATCAGCGGCACCATCCGCTCCGCGATCCGCCGCCGCACCGGCACCGGATCCCAGGTCGACTGGTTCACGAACTGCTGCAGGTTCTGCTCGTTGCCATCCGGCAGACGCTCCGCCATCGGCTGGATCGACTTACGCCGCCCGTCCAGCATCAGCCCCCGCAGATAACAGTCGCTCTTGGCCCGCTGATCCTTCCGCGGCACGGAGGCGAACACATCAGCCACAAACAACGCCAACTTCGCCCGAGCACGGTTCACTTCATGCGTGTCCATACCCTCCAACATGCCCCCGAATAGGACGGCGAGACAGGCCTAACGGAGCCCTACTAGCAACACCGCGATCTGATGGCCCGCTTCGCGCCCCTGCCAACAACCCGCTGCCATCCGCGAATACGCTCACCATCCGGTCCGCGACCTCCTTGCGGTACACGCGCCGGTGCCGATAGCCCGCCAGCCAGCGCACGTTCGCCATCAACACCCCGTCCGGCTCCCCACCCGCAGATAGCGCCAACCCACCATCAGGAGGCGCGGCAGCCGACCAGCTCCCCTGTTGTGCCCCGTCCTATGGTTCGCAGCGTGATCACCTTGTCGATGCGGCCGGTGTGCTCGGTGAAGTGGAAGTCGGCGCGGCCTACCTCGGCGCCGTCCTCGGACTGGGACCGGATAGTGCAGAATCCGCTCGTTCCGCTGTCCTTGCGGATCTCCAGGTGGACCTGGACATGGTCGTCGTGCGCCTTGAACGCGATGACCTCGCCGCTGAACTTGTTCCCGACGACGTAGTGCCAGCTCACTGAGTGGTTCCTCTCGCGTCACCCGTCATAACGCGGGCATGGGATCTCCCCCGGAGCAGGTCACTGTAGGTGCGGAGTGTCATCGCCTGTTCACCGAGGTCGTTCCACTTGGGCCACCTTCTTTGTTCACTTTCTCGTTGCCTGGAAGTCTCCTGGAATCTACCCGCGTTTCTCATGGGCTCCTCATCTGCCGTTGGTTGCGTGTGCGTGGCCGGTCGGTCCGCAACGTACGAGCAAGGAGGCGCATGGTGGTTCAGGAGAGGGAGGAACCCCTGCAGGTGGCCAGTCGGCTGCACGCGTTCAACAGGTTCGAGCTGAAGTACCTGGTCCCGGTCGATGAGGCGGCTGACATCCGCGACGAGCTGGCCAAGCGGATGGACGCCGACGACCACAGTCCGGTCGGCGGGTACGGCGTGTGGAGCCTGTACTACGACAGCCCTCAACTCCAGTTCTACTGGGAGAAGATCGAGGGTCTGAAGTTTCGCCGCAAGCTGCGTATCCGGCACTACGGGAACCTCGACGGGGTCACCGACGACTCGACGGTCTGTGTCGAGATCAAGCAGCGCGTGAACCGGGTCACTCAGAAGCGGCGCATCATGCTCCCCTACGGCGCGGCCCGGCAGTTGTGCGACGACCGGGAGCTGGTGGACCACTCGCCGAAGGAGCGCGCCTTCATCCACGAGGTGCTCGATCTCGTCGTACGGACCAACCTGCGGCCTGCCGCCATCACCGGCTACCAGCGCGAGGCGCTCGTCGGCCGGGCCGAGGACACCGGCCTTCGGGTCACCTTCGACCGGCGCATCCGAGGCCGTGACCGGGACTTCCACTTCGGCATCGCGACGGCGGAGAACCGGTTCACGATCCCGCCGCACCTGTCGGTGATGGAGATCAAGGTGAACGAGCGCACCCCGTACTGGATCACCGATCTGGCCGCGCGGCGCAATCTCAACCTGATCCGGGTCTCGAAGTACGTGCAGTCCATCGAGGCGTTCGGGCTCGCACCGCGTTCGATTTTCCACATCAACGAGGCGGACTGTCCCCCGCCCACCCCCATTGAAGAGCAGCCGCTGGAGCAGCGGTCGGCGCAGCCTGATGCGCCGTTGAAGGTAGGAGCAAAGTGAACTTCGATCTACAGGAACTCAGCGGCACGTTCAGCGTGGCCGATGTCGTGGCGGCGATGGCGTTGTCGTTCATCCTGACGACGCTGATCGGTTACACGTACCGGTACACGCACCGCAATGTCTCCTACAGCCAGTCCTATGTGCAGACGCTGATCATCGTCGGCATGATCGTCGCGCTGATCATGCTGATCGTCGGGTCCAACCTGGCCCGCGCGTTCTCGCTGGTCGGTGCGTTGTCCGTGGTCCGCTTCCGCAACGCGGTCAAGGAGACCAGGGACGTCGGCTTCATATTCCTGGCCATGGCGATCGGCATGGCCTGCGGTGCCCGGTTCTACACGCTGGCCGCGGTCGGCGCCGTCGTGATCTGCGTCGTCATCCTGATCATGTTCAAGTTCAACTGGTTCGCCCTGAACGTGGCGCGTCAGGTCGTCAAGGTCCAGGTCCCGGCCGGTGACGACTACACGCCGCAGATCCGTGACGTCCTCATCAAGTACACGAGCGAGTTCGAGCTCGTCAGCACGGAGACCATCCGCGGCGGTGCGCTCAACGAGGTCTTCTATACGGTGCGGTTGAAGAAGGGTGCCGAGCCGGGTGACCTGGTGGGCGCTCTTCAGGAACGTACGTCCGGCCAGCGGGTCACGGTGCTGACCGGTTACGACACGACGGACCTGTGATGAGCGGCGAGAGCTCCGTGCGGCGCAGGCGGCGGCTGCGGGACCGGTTGCCCGTACGCCTGCGCCACCACTGGAAGCCGGTCGCGGCGCTGGGCGTCGGGCTCGCCGCCATGGTCGTCTTCGCCGGTGAGGCGCGGATATCCCCGTACGTGACCTCGTCCTCCACCGCGGAGGCGGATGCCATCACGGACGACGTCCAGGGGACGGTGGACCTGTACGACACGTCGGCGCGGCACTCGATCCAACTCGCCTATCAGCAGACCGACTTCAACAAGATGATGAAGGAGTACAAGGAGGACGGGACCAAGGACTACATCGAGGCCGACCTCACCATCGACGGGGTCTACCTCAATGACGTCGGGATCCGTCTGAAGGGCAACTCCACCCTGTCGTCCCTGCGCGGCAACAAGGGCATGCCCGGTGGCGGCCGGGCCCTGCCCGGTGCCGGGCAGGGCGCCGCGGCCGGCGGCGCCCCTGGTGGCGCCGCCGGTAAGGCGGGCAGAACAGGCCAGGGAGCGGGCAAGGGCAATGCCAAGGGCGGCACGGCCGGCATCGGCGGGATGATCAGTTACGACCTCTCCGCCAAGAAGCCCGAGGAACTGCCCTGGCTCGTCAAGATCGACGAATTCGTCGAGGGCCGTGCCTACCAGGGCGAGCGGGAGATCTCGCTGCGCCCCGGGAGCAACGGCGACGTCCCGGTCAACGAGGCGTTGTCGCTGCAGCTGGCCGACGAGAGCGGGCAGAAGGCCGAGCGGTACGCCTTCACCAAGGTGACGGTGAACAACCGGCCGACCTCCACACGCCTGATGGTCGAGAGCCCGGACACCGATTACGCCGAGAGCGTCGGCGGCGGCAACGGCGTGGCCTACAAGGCGCGGGCGAGCAGCAGCTTCGAGTACAAGGGTGACGATCCGACCGACTACGAGACGTCCTTCAAGCAGCTGAACAAGATCGGCAGCCAGGATCTTGAGCCGGTGATGAAGTTCATCAAGTGGATCAACAGCGCCTCGGACAAGGAGTTCGCCCGCGATCTGCACCAGTACGTCGATGTGGACTCGCTGGCCAACTACGTCGCCCTGCAGAACCTGATCCTGAACCCGGACGACATGGCCGGACCCGGCAAGAACTACGTGCTGTGGTATGACCTGGACACCAAGAAGTTCTCCGTTCTGGGCTGGGACTACAACCTGTCGTTCAACGGGGACGCGACGTCCGGCCCCGACGACGAGGTCAGCCTCGGCTCCATGATGGGCGGCGGCGCCGGTGGCGCCGGTGCCGGGGCCGCGGGTGGTGCTGCGGGCGGGGCGGCCGGTGGTGCGGGCGACGGGAAGATGCCCGAAGGCATGCCTTCCGGTATGCCCACCGACATGCCTTCCGGCATGCCCGAGGGGATGCCCCAGGGCATGGCCGGCGGCGGCGGTCAGGGCGGTGAGGATCAGGGCCAGGCCCAAGGTCCGGGCAATGGTGCGCGCACTATGCAGGGCCACATCCTGAAGGAGAAGTTCCTCAAGTCCGACGCCTTCGACGAGGTTTACAAGAAGGCGTACAAGAAGCAGTACCAGAAGCTCTACGCCTCCGGTGCCGCGGTCGACGACCTCAAGGACGTCGTAGCGCAGGCACGCAAGGCCGGTGCCGGGTCCAAGACGCTGGACAGTGCCGTGGCCAAGCTGCAGAAGACCGTCACCCAGCGGTCCGCGGCCCTGGCCAAGGACAAGGAGGTGACCGGCTGACAGCTCCGGCATCCCGGACCGCCCACGCCCACGGCCTCGATCCCCGGTCCGGGATGCCGGATTCATTCATTTTTCAAAGGTTTCGCGGCTTCTAATGACAGGGTTGCCGCCTAGCCTGGCCCTCCTTGACCAGGATCGGTATCCAGAGGTGCCCGAACGTGATCGACCCGCACACCCCAACACGTACGCCTGCCGCCGGGCACACGGTCCTGGTCGTGGAGGACGACGCCAGCATCCGCACTCTGCTCACCTCCGCGCTGAGCGCGGCAGGCTATACCGTGGCGAGTGCCGCGAGCGGGCAGGAGGCCATGTTCGGGGTCGGTAGTCGACGGCCCGATCTGATCGTCCTCGACGTGATGCTGCCCGACACCGACGGTTTCCAGGTCACGCGCGACCTGCGCGCACAGGGCGTCTACACGCCCGTACTGTTCCTCACCGCGCGTGACGGTGTGGAGGACCGCATCATCGGGCTCAGCTCCGGCGGTGACGACTACGTCACCAAACCCTTCCACGTCCAGGAGGTGCTGCTGCGGGTCCGCGCCATCCTGCGCCGCACCGGCACATCCGCCGCCCCCGCGGGCATCCGCCCACCCGTGCGGTACGCCGACCTCACGCTGGACGAGAACACAAGGGAGGTACGCCGCGCAGACCGGCTGCTGAAGCTGTCGCCGACGGAATTCCGCCTGCTGTCCTGCCTGCTGACGCATCCCGAACGTGTCTTCGAGAAGGCCGAGATCCTGCAGCAGGTGTGGCGGTACGACTTCTCCGGCGACACCCGGATCGTCGACACCTACGTCAAGAACCTGCGCCGGAAGATCGACCGCGACGCGCCCTCGCTGATCCACACGGTGCGCGGCGTCGGCTACTGTCTGCGTCTGCCGCGCGACGAGGCCGACGCGGCGACGCGATGAGGAGGCCCAGCCTGTTGTCGCGCTTCCGGCTCAGGCTGCCGCGCCCGCGCTCCCTGCGCGGCCGCCTCGTCCTGATCGCCGGGCTGCTGGCCACGAGCGCCGTCCTTGTGTGCCAGTTCGCCGGTCTGGCCGTGCTGCGTGGCTGGCTCACCGACCAGGTCGACGACCGGCTCGCCCACTTCAGGCCTCCGGACCGGGTCTACGAGGACGTGGCCGACGGTGACCGGCTGCGGCCGCCCGCGTCGGAGAACGCGCTCCCTTCGGATTACCGCGTCTACTTCTACGACGAGGACGGCCGCCTGCTGGGCACCTCCCTCGGTAACGGACATCAGCCGGGGCCCCAACTTCCCGCCCGGGCTGCCGACGTACATCTCACAACGGGGCAGCCGAGCACCGTTCCGTCCAAGGACGGTGCCGCAGGATCGGGCTGGCGCGTGGTCGCCTACTCCGGGTCCGACGGCATGCGGGCCGTCGTCGCACTGCCCCTGGACACCGTCGACGGTGCCACCACCAAACTCCTCTGGCTCAGCCTGGGGCTCGGCGTCGCGGTCGCCGTCGGTGTCGTGGTCCTGGGCAACGGAGCCGTCCGCCTGGGCCTGCGTCCGCTCACCCGCGTCGAACGCACCGCCCAGCGCATCACCGACGGTGCCCTGGAACTCAATGTTCCCGTCACCACTCCCGACACCGAGGTCGGGCGGCTCGGCCTGGCCCTCAACACCATGCTCGACCGGCTGCGCACCGCACTGCACCGCACGGAGCACTCCGAACAGCAGCTGCGCCGCTTTCTCGCCGACGTCGGGCACGAGCTGCGTACGCCGCTCACCGCCGTGCAGGGCTTCGCCGAACTGCTCATCGAGGAACCCGGCATGGCGGACGGCCGACGCCGTGAGGCGCACGCTCTGATCGCCCACAACGCCGATCGGATGAGCCGCCTCGTCGACGACCTGTTCCTCCTCGCCAAACTGGGTGCCGGCGACAGCGGTACGCGCAGCGAGCACCGTGAACCCGTCGACCTGCTCTCCTTGGCGGCCGACGCAATCGCCACCACCGCGATACGTCACCCACGGCACGGCATCACCTTGGATCCGCTCTCGCCCGTGTCCCGGACTCCCGTGGCCGGGCGGCCGGGGGAGGCCCCGTCCACGAGCCCCGAGGGCGATCTGGACATCATTGAGGCGTCCGGGGACCCGCACCAACTGGCCCAAGTGCTGGGCAATCTGCTGACCAACGCCTGTACCCACACCCCTGCCGGCACCCGCGTCCGCGTCCGGGTCGGCGCCGCCCGCACCGCGACCCGGGGTGTCCTGGGGGCCGGTCCGCCGATGCCGCCCCACACCCCGGTCTGTGTCATCGAGGTTGCCGACAACGGACCCGGCATCAGACCCGATGAGGCTCCAAATGTCTTCGAGCGCTTCTACCGGGCCACACCGCTCGGGCCGTCGGACCCGTCTGCCGAGGCGGAAGCCGGAGCGGAAGTGGAAGCCGGAGCGGAAGTGGAAGCGGAGCCCGAAGCCGCGACCGAGGCCGAACCGGGTGCCGGGCTCGGCCTCGCCATCGCCTCGGCCATCGCCACGGCGCACGGCGGGCGCCTCGAACTCGACAATCGTCCGGGCGAAGGCTGCACTTTCCGCCTGCTCCTGCCCGACTCGACCATCGCTCCGAAGGACGACACCGATGAGGCTGACCACGATCCGGCTCACACGTGACCGCACCGCCGCCGCCCGTATCGACAAGAAGCATCTGACGCTCCTGCCTCATGCGGACGTCGGCGCCCTGATCGCGTCGGGCCCCGACTGGAAGCGCGGCGCCGCCGCCCACAGTGGCGGTGAACAGCTCCCGCTGCATGCGGCCACGCCGGCCGAGCCGCTCCTCACCGCGACGAGGGTCATCCGCGTAGGACCCAACTACCCCACGCGTAGCCGCGAGTTGAGGCAGGAGCGCCCACAGGCGCCTGCTCTGCGCATCGTGCGACCGTCCCGCACCGCGGGCGCGCAAGCCACGCTGTCACTCCCCGCCCGGTTCGGGCAGTCCCTGGACTGGGGCGTGGAGCTCGGCGTCGTCGTCGCGCGGCCCGCCCATCGCGTTCCCGCGTCCGAGGCCTTCCGGTGCGTCGCCGGATACATCGTGACGGCGCACGTCCACGACGCTCTCCTGGTCGGGCCCGTCCTGCTCACCGCCGACCAACTTCCGCCCGGCGCACGAGGGTTGACGCTCACGAGCAGGCTCGGCGACCGACTCGTCCAGAAGGCCAACACCTCGGAGCTGCACTTCGACGTCGCGACCCTCGTCTCCGAGGCCAGCGCCGTCACACCCTTGCGCCCCGGCGATCTCCTCACCACCGGCACGCCGGGCGGCACCCTCGACCGACCCCTTGGCCCCGGTGAACTTCTCACTCTCGGCATCAAGGGCCTCGACGAGATCGACATCCGCCTCAGCGGCGACCGCGACCCCGACGAGAGCGGCCGCGTCGGCAACCTGCACGCATCGTGAGGACATCTCCCACCCGGCAACAGGAAGGACCGCGCATCGTGTTGATGCGTCACGCCCTGAGTCTCGTCACCGCATTGTCGGCATCCGTTTTGTTGGTGGTGGCCGCGGGCGCGGGAGCGGCCTCCGCGTCCGTCGCGGGTGAGGACGGGTTCACGATCAGGGACCCACGGATCACCGAGTCGAGTGGGCTCGCCGCCTCGCGCGCGCATCCGGGGATCTACTGGACGCACAACGACGGTGACGACGGCACGTACTTGTACGCGATTGACGGTGCCAGTGGCGAGACGGTCGCCCGCATCACGTACACCGGCGTCGGCAAGCCGCACGACGTCGAGGCGATCTCGGTCGGCCGGGACGGCCACCTCTACGTCGGCGCGATCGGTGACAACAAGAAGAACGAGGACCACGTCTGGATCTACCGCCTCAAGGAGCCGTCGGACCTCACCGACCAGAAGGTGTCGGCCACCGAGTACCACGTGACGTACGAGGACGGGGCGCACAACGCCGAGTCGATCGCCGTCCATCCCGAGACCGGCCGTGTCTACGTCATCACCAAGGACAAGGACGGGGGCGCCCTGTACGAGGCCCCGGAACAGCTCAGCACGCACGGCGACAACGTCCTCGACCGGGTCGCCGACATCGACCTGTGGGTGACGGACGCCGCCTTCTCCCCGGACGGCACCGAGCTGGCCGTCCGGGGCGACGAAGGCGTCATGTACGCGTGGCGGGACGGGAAACCCTCCGACCCGCGGAAGTTGGAGGTGCCCAAGCAGAAGCAGGGCGAGGCGATCACGTACACGACCGACGGCAGGACGCTGCTGTACGGCAGCGAAGGCAAGAACAGCAAGGTGGTGGCGGAACCGGCACAGTCGGGCGCGGTCGTGGGCGACGCGGACGGCGGTCTCAGCGGCGTGCAACTCGCAGGCGTCGTCGCCGGCGCTGCCGCCCTCCTGATCCTGCTGCTCGGCGCCGGTCGCCTGGTGTGGCTCCGCAAGGGCTGCGAGGACAGAGCCTGAAGCCGGCTCCTCTTCGATGGCGATGCTCATCAAACGCAAGAGCCGCCGAGCTCGCCGTCGTGACCCGACTCCCTGACTTCTGTGGCCGACTGGCGCGCCGCACACCCGCCCGTCCGACGGACGCGGAGTGCTGCGCTCCCCGGGCGGCGTGAACAGGACGCTGGCCCCCGGTCAGCGGCTGACGATCTCGATCAGGTTGTCCTCGGGGTCGGCGACGAACGCGATGGTCATGCCTGGGCGGCTGCCCGCGGACGGCTCCGCCAGCGCCGTCGCTCCCAGGGTGACGAGCCGGTCGAAGGCGGCCCGTACGTCGTCGACCCGCAGGGCGAGGTGGCCGTATCCGTGGCTGAGCAGGGACGTGGCGATGTCCCACCGTGGGTGGGTGGGCCGGCTGCCTTCACGGTGCAGCAACTCCAGCCGGAAACCTGTTGAGTCGATGAGTACGGCGGCCCGCATCGCGATCGCGGGCCGGTCCACGGTGTACTCGACACGGGCGTCCAGCGCGGTCGACCACCATGCGGTCATCGTTTCCAGGTCGCCGACCGACACGCCGATGTGGTCCACGGTCATGTGCGTACTCCCTGTCCGTAGCGACTGCGAGCCGGTCGTATCAGTACGTGCTGCGCCCACCGGACAGGTCGAAGACCGCGCCGGTGGAGAAGCTGCACGCCGGGCCGGCCAGCCACGTCACCAGGGCCGCCACCTCCTGCGGGTCCCCAGGCGTCCCATCGGGATGGCTGCGCGCATGCCGTCCTGGATCTCGGGACTGTTCTCATGGGTCATCCCCGCGTCGATGCCTGCCGGCGTGACCGCGTTGACCAGGACGCCCGTCTTGGCGAGGTCCTTCCCCAGCGCCTTGGCCAGGGCGATGACGGCGGCCTTCGAGGCGCTGTACGCGGGCAGCTGCGCCGAGCCCTCCTTGCCCGCGACCGACGCCACGAGGACGACCCGGCCGTAGCCGCGCTCGACCATACCGGGCAAGAGCGCCTTGCAAGTCCGGAAGGTTCCCCCGGCGTTGACGTCCATGATCTGGTTCCACGTCGACTCGGGCAGGTCGAGCAGGCCGGTCCAGGGTCCGCTGATGCCCGCGGCGTGGACGAGTACGGACACGGGGCCGAGCGCGCGCTCCACCTCGGTCACGGCCTCGGTGAGCGAGGCACCCGATGTCACGTCCGCGACGACCGGCAGGTGCGGACCCGAGGTGTCCGGGGCGAGGTCGAGCACGGCGACCCGGTGACCCGCCTCGGCGAGGGCGTCCGCGCAGCCCCCGCCCCATCCCGCTGCCGCCGCCCGTGACCACGGCGACGTCTTGCAGTCCAGGTGCTTTTGGGGCCAGACGCTGTTCGGTAAGAAACGCGTGGGCCGCGGTCACGAGGGTGACGTGGTGGTGCCAGCCAGGCCAGGACCGGCCTTCGAAGTGGTCCAGGCCCAGTCCGTGCTTGAGTTCGCGGTAGTCGTGTTCGATGCGCCAGCGAACCTTGGCCAGACGGACCAGGTCGGCGATCGGAGTGTCGGCCGGCAGGCTGGACAACCAGTAGTCGGTGGGAGCCTCGGCCTGTTCGGGCCATTCGACCAGCAGCCAGCAGTCGGGCAGGATGCCGTCCCACCAGCCCTGTTCGGCCGAGGCGGCGACCCGAATGGGACGTTCGACGGCGTTGCTGGCAGGGCGGACGCGCACGGCCGCGAAGCGGGAACGTAGCTCGCCGCGCGAGCCCTGCCGCCAGGTGAGGGAGGTGAACGCCTCTGGCCCGAGACCGGTGGCAAGGGCTGCCACTGAGGGTGCAGGGTGGCGGTAGCGGGGCTGGGGCCAGCAGCCGACAGGGCCCTTGCGGTCCGGGGCTGTCGGTTTGGCGTCGAATGGGTGGGCGGTCATATCCGCGCGGACGGCCAACGTGTAGTCGATTCCCCGCTCTGCCAGGCCGGCCCGAAAGCGGGCATTGGTGCCGTAGGCGGCGTCGGCCACCACGACCGGCGGCCTCATGCCCCAGCCGGCCAGCGTGTCGAGCATGTCCAGAGCCAGCCGCCACTTTTCGCGGTGCCCGGCCTCGGGCGGGATGCGGGTAGCGGTCCTGCGGTCCGTGTCCGCCGCCCACTCCTTGGGCAGGAACAGTCGCCACTGCAGTGGGCAGGAGGCCGTGTCACTGGCGCAGTGGACGCTGACCGCGACCTGGCAGTTGGCGCGTTTGCCCAGGGCTCCGCAGTACTGGGGAGCCACGGCGACCGACATTCTTCCGTCCTTGGGCAACGGCACATCGTCGATCACTCAGGCCGTTGGGTTGACCAGCGGCAGCATGCGTTCGCAGATCCGGCGCTGCACCGGCACCGGGTTCCAGCTGGACTGGTTCACGAACTGCTGCAGGTTCTGTTCGTTGCCGTCCGGCAGCCGCGAGGCCATGGCCTGGATCGCCTTGCGGCGGCCGTCCAGCATCAGTCCCCGCAGGTAGCAGTCGCCTTTGGCTCGCTGATCCTTGCGCGGCACCGACGCGAACGCGTCAGCCACGTATAACGCCAACTTCGCCCGGACACGGTTCACTTCATGTGCGTCCATCCATCCAACATGCCCAGAAAGAGGCCGAGCCGAAAGACCTAACGGAGTCCTACTAATGCTGTGACCGGCAACGTTCACCGGTTTGCCATGGGTGAACGGAAAGTTGGGCAGGGCGGAACCGATGTCTGGACTACTGCGCTGAGGGAGCGCGCTGTGGGTGAGCACGGGCTGGTAGTACCCGCTGGAGGCCGGACTGTGCCAGGCGATGTTGGTGAAGCCAGCTTCAGTCACGAACTCTGTCATCTGCGGGCGCGTCAGCGCCCAGTAGGTGCTCCGGCGGACTCGGACACGCCAGGTGTTCTCCGCGGGGATGAGCTGGAAGTGCTCCAGGTCGTAGCGCTCGCCGTCCTCATGCCAGTGCCACAGGGCGCGGTACTTCATCAAGCGAGTGACTGGTCCGCCCGGCAAGGCTGGCTGCGTTAGCTGCGTGGCGGGCCGTAGCGGACCTTTACTTCAGTGGAATCGGGCGGACCTTCGAAGAGAACGCGGCGTCGAATCCAGTCTTCGAGCGCGGGGAACGAGGGGTTGCCTTCCTGCCGTATCCATGTTCCCTCGTACCAGGCGACGGCGCGCCGGTTGCAGGGAGGGCAGAGCATCCCACGGACGCACTCGACGCAGTACTGGACTGACCTGTGGCCCCTTGCGCAGTCGTGTGCATGGTCGAGTTCCCATCCCTCAGGACCGGGATCGGTGGTGCCGCAGAGGCACCGGCCTCCCTGGAGAGCGAGGATCGCGTCGCGGGCGAACTGTGAGATCCCTCGCCCGTAGTGAACGATGCACAGGCCCCGGGAGTGAGTATCTGACGCGCACTCCCAGTAACGGCATGTGGGGCCCCAGACCTTCTGGGAGACCCACCCCCGGATCGGCGTCAGCGGTTTCCCATCGTCGAGCTGCTGAGCGTGTGTCCCGCAGTACCCCTTCGACGAATGCTTCCTGTCGCAGCCGGGGAAGAAACAGCCGGTGTACTGACCTCGCTTGACCATCGGCTTGATCGGACGAAGAGGTCTGCCGGTGCGAGCCATTTCGTAGTGGCTCTTGCAATACAGCACCCCCTCGCGTCTGTTCTTGCCCGGTCTACCGCAGGTTGCGTCCTGGGAAGTGGTGTACGGGTTCGACCTGATCCGGGGGTTTGCTCCGGCATCGGGATGGTGCCCGCATAGATGAACGGCCACCGGCTGATCTTCGAAGTGTCGAAGCCTCGAAGGAGATCAGCACGATGACCGCACCAGACAGTCTGCCCCTGCATGCCCTCGCGGAAGACAACCTCGCCACGGCGAGTCCCGATCTGCTGCGCGCGATGGTGAAGACGTTCGCCGACGCGCTCATGTCCGCGGAGGCGGACGCCCTCTGCAACGCCGAATACGGGCAGGTCAGCGACGAACGCGTCAACCACCGCAACGGCTACCGCCCACGCGAGTGGGACACGAGGGCCGGCACCGTCGAACTGGCCATTCCCAAGCTGCGCCAGGGCAGTTACTTCCCGCACTGGCTCCTCGAGCGGCGCCGGCGGGCCGAACAGGCTCTCATCTCGGTGGTCGCCACCGCCTACCTGCTCGGTGTGAGTACGCGCAGAGTCGAGAAGCTCGCCGCGTCCCTCGGCGTCACCCAGCTGTCGAAGTCCCAGGTCAGCGCGATGGCCAAGCACCTGGACGAGCAGGTCGCCGCCTTTCGCAACCGGCCCCTCGACGCCGGGCCCTACGCGTTCGTCTGGGTCGACGCACTGACTCAGAAGGTCCGCGAGGGCGGCCGCATCATCAACGTCCACGCACTGATCGCGGTCGGTGTGAATGCCGACGGACACCGCGAGATTCTCGGCCTCGACGTCGCCACCTGCGAGGACGGTGCCGGCTGGCTTGCCTTCCTGCGGTCCCTGATCGCCCGCGGCCTGTCCGGCGTCCAACTGGTCGCCTCCGACGCACACGCCGGCCTCGTCGACGCGATCGGTGCAGTGCTGCCCGGAGCTTCATGGCAGCGATGTCGCACCCACTACGCCCGCAACCTGCTCAGCCAGGTTCCGAAATCGGCCCAGCCCTGGGTGGCCACCTTGCTGCGGACCGTCTTCGAACAGCCCGACAGCGACGCGGTCCAGGCCCAGATGCGGCACGTGCTGGACGCCTTGGAGGCCAAGTTCCCCAAGGCCGCAGCCCACTTGGACACAGCCCAGCACGATCTGCTGGCGCTCGCCGCGTTTCCCCGTGAGATCTGGCGGCAGATCTGGTCGAACAATCCGCAGGAGAGGCTGAACAAGGAGATCCGCCGTCGCACCGACGTGGTCGGGATCTTTCCCGACCGCACCGCCCTGATCCGGCTGGTCGGCGCGGTGCTGGCCGAGCAGAACGACGAGTGGACCGAGGCCCGCCGCTACATGGGACTCGACCTGCTGGCCAAGGCCCGCCTCCACCCGATCGAGTCAGAAACCGACGACACCGACCTGCCGACCGAACTCACCGCATAGCCTCAAATCGAGATCACCGAGTGGCCGTCAATACACCACTCCCGCGGACGTGACCCTACCGCACGGGCGGAAGGCGCACAGCTCCACTGATGTCGTCAACTTGCCCACCCCTCAAGGACTTAGCGACGGTGAACCTACCGGGCAGCACTGACAAACCACGGTCGATCTTCGCTGTTCGCAGTCACGTGGAGACCCCCGCGAGCCCGGGGCGGCGGGACAGAGCCCTAGGCCGTTTCGTTCGGATCATCTGATCGTTGGTCCGGGTGTGCCGTTGACTGACGCGCAGTGGGCGCGGATCGAGCCGTTACTTCCGGACCGGACGCCGAAGCGTGGTGGCCGGTGGCGGGACCACCGTGAGGTGATCGATGCAATTGCCTGGAAGTTCCAGACCGGATCGCAGTGGGTCCACCTGCCCGAGAAGTACGGCAACTGGAGAGGCGTCTACAACCGGCTTCGCATGTGGGCCGTCGATGGCACCTGGGAGCGTGTGTTCACCGCGCTCATGGCCCAGGCTGACGCCGACGAGGACCTGAACTGGGCAGTCTCCGTGGACTCCACGATCGTTCGTGCCCACCAGCACGCGGCCGGAGCCCGCAAAAGGGGGCCCCGGCCGGCGAGCCGGACGACCATGCCATCGGCCGGTCCCGCGGCGGGCTGACCACGAAGATTCATCTCGCGGCCGACGCCCACTGCCGGCCCCTCGCGTTTGTTCTCACCGCCGGACAGGCCGGAGACGCTCCCGTCTTCACGCATGTGATGGCCCGCTTACGGGTTCCCCGGCGGCGCGGACGGCCCCGCACCAGACCCGATGTGGTCCTGGCCGACAAGGCCTATTCCTCCCGTGCCATCCGCGAGCACCTGCGCAAGCGCGGTATCCGGACGGTGATCCCTATTCCGGCCGACCAACGCAACCACCGCAAACGCCGGGGCAGCCATGGCGGCAGGCCGCCCGCCTTCGACCGCGAGGCATACAAACAGCGCAACACCGTTGAGCGGTGCATCAACCGCTTGAAGCAGTGGCGAGGCATCGCCACCCGCTATGAGAAGACCGCGACCATCTACCTGGCCGGACTCCATGTTGCGGGCATCTTCCTCTGGTCCGCTCGCTGATCCAAACGAAACGGCCTAGGCGTCAAGCCCAACAACAGCAGCATCTCCGAGCGGCTCGGCGAGAGCGCGGCCCGCTATCACGTAGTCCCAAAGGAGTTCCCGGGTGCCGAGTGGATCCCGCTGCCCCCCAGTACCCCCAATGGCTCCGATGCGTTCGATCAGTTGTACCAGCTCAAGGACGGCGATCTGCTCGTTGTCGAGGCGAAGGCGCCAACGGGTGACCTCGGCTGGCGTCAGGGAAAGGGCCCTCACAAGAACAAGATGGTCCAGCAGTGCACCAGGGAGTACGCACAGACGATCATCGAAGCGATGAGGGAGCGTGCGGCAAAGTCCCCGCGGGACGGCAAGCTGGCGGACGACCTGGAGGAGGCGCTGAAGCAGGGCAAGCTCCGCTACGTCGTTGTGAAGGCAGAGGACGGCGGCAGCTCCTACGCCGGTGCCACCCTTCGGGAATGCGCCATGTAGTAGCCCGGAGCTGAGGACGACGCCTTCCCCCAAGGCCCGCTCACAGGCCGATCCCGATCAGGGCGTTGTCCTCCCACATGCCGCCCTCCTCGATGTAGCCCTCCAGCGTCGGCGAGCCCGGCCGGTGGCCTGACTGGCGGGCGATGACCTTGCGGTCGATTCCGGCGCGGGCTGCCTCAGTGATGTCGCCGCGGCGGGCGGAGTGCCCGGTGTGCTTCACGCCGCGCTCGGCATCCTCACTGGACTTGGTGACGACCGCGCCGACGGACTTGGGGTGCAGTCCGCCGGCGAGCGGCTTGAGGGTGCGCCAGTGCAGCGCGCGGCAGGGTGCTGGCAGGATGGTGGCCTGGAGCAAGCCGAGCACTTCAGGCCGCTGAGAGGAACCAGCCCTGTGGCGGGCGGCGGCCCAGTGACTGGTGCGGGCGAGGACCGAGGTCAGGAGCGTGGCGGCGACCAGGCTGACCAGGCTCCAGCGCATCCAGGAGTTCCAGCAGGTCCCCTGTCCTTGATCCAGTCCGGTCAGGGACTTGGCGGTGGCGAAGTCCCTGACCGGACTGGATTGAGCAGGATCCTGGGACGGTCGGTGTGGTGCGCCGGTGTCACTCTTGGCATTCCTATACGGGGTTTCCTGCCGTGTCGCGCCACTTCTTCCCGTCGAAGTAGATGACCTTATTCAGTGTGGAGTCCACGATCGTCTTACCCGTATACCCATCTGGGCGGTTTGCTGTCGTGTACGTCCTGAGCCCGAGGTTGGTCTGGGAGTAAAGAATTGCGGATGACTGAGAATCCGTGCCTGCCCGGGCCGCGCCGGGACTTGGCGATGCACAACGACTGGTGGGCCTCTGGCTGGGACCATGTCCTGCCCCGCCAAGGCTTCCCGCTGCGATGCTGATCGGGACGGCGAGCCAGCCCGGCTTCACCGGCTCCCTGGACGACCTCCTGCAGGAGGTGTTCGAAGGGCACTGGGACATGATCGGCGGCGACCTGGACGGTGCGCTCACGTTCTCGTGGCCCGACGAGGAATGGGACTACGACGAGGCGCCGGAGGGACGCGAAGCATCCGAGGCCAACCGCTGGGAGACGTTCGCCACCATGCTCACGGCCGCCGGGTTTTCGGTGCCCACGACCGTGCGGGATCTGTCCGAGCTCTATTTGACGTGGGGCCTGGCGTTCCGCGAGGAGACGCCGGGCGGCTCCCGATGGTCAATGCCCGCCGCGCTGCCGCTGCCCGGCGACCTGCTGCCTCTGGATGCCGACCTCGCCAAGCGGCTCGACTGGATCCGGTGGACGATGCGCACCGGCCCGCTCGTCGGCCTCATCACGTACCTGGTCGATGATCTGGGCGAGCCGCAGGAGGTGCTCACTTCCCTGGACCGCCTGGCGGCTGCCACAGGTCGGGATGCCAATGATGTCCGCATCGCCCCTGCGGAACTGGTTGAGGCTGGCGACGCCCAGGTGCAGCGAGGGCAGAAGCAGGCCGACGCGGAACGGCTGGAGGCGCATCAGCGCTTCCGCCTGGTCATGGACTGGGATCACTTCCACGAGACCCGGATGCGGCTGAGCGTAGGACCGACGACGGCGCGTAACTGAGATCGTGCCGGCTGGCACGGCGAGGGACGGTGATCTGCGCAGAGCGACCGCTCAAGCGGCATGATCCGCCGGGCGTACCCCTACCTTCACGTCCCACCTCACCTGCTCGATGGTGTCGGCCCGCACCATCCGCACACCCAGGGCCTCGCTGTGCAGTTCCACCCACACGTCCGTGACGGCCATCAGCCCTCCTGACCTCCCGGGGGGCCGGGGCTTCGTGGTGTGCGCTCTCAGTACAAGGGCGGAACCGTCACCCACCGCTTGATCAATACGGCGGGAGGGGCAACAAGCCCGTACGGAGCGATCGCCAGGGAAACGGCCTCCGCCAACTCGTCGATGGAACTCACGAGATGAGCGGGCGGAGTGATCCACACCCGAGGTGCGGCGTCCGGCCCGTCCTGGTTATGGATCAGCTGCGCGTACAGGTGGACCTGCCCGCTCGGGTAGCTTTCGTAGCCCCAGGTGCTGAACTTTTGCCACCTCCACCTGCGCCGAACTCCCCGCCCAGCGCTGACCGTATGGGCGGTTGCGGCGCCGTGCCGCGATGACACCCCACCGCACCTGCCCGAAGGCAAGCCCGCGGTCGCCTACAGGGCGGCATGTCGCCCTGTAGGCATGCGAAAGGCCCCGACTCCCGTGTTGCGCACGGGGTCGGGGCCCGGTGGAGAGCGGCCGTCAGGCCGCGGTGGTGACCTTCACCGGTTCGGTCTGCGCCGTACTATGCCGTTCGGCCCAGTTCTCCAGGGCCGTGCGGCACGCATGGTCCAGGTGGTGGACTCCCGTCAGGTTGAGCTCGACCGGGTGGGTCTGCGGCAGCGCCTCGAGGCTGTCGAGGATCTTCGGCAGCTTCAGGAACGTCGCGTTGCCCGTCAGGTGGGCCTGGATCGGGCCCGCCCCCTTGTCGGTGACCTCCAGCTTGACGTGCGAGGCGTCCCACGCGGTCTTCACGATCGCCAGGGCGAGGCCGATGAGTACGCCCTCGAACATGCTGATCGCCACGATCGACACCGCGGTGACGACGAGGATCAGCGCCTCACCGCGGTGCTCGCGCCACAGCCCCACCAGCGCCCGTGCGGGAACCAGCTTGGCCCCGGCGTGCACCAGGACGCCGGCGAGCGCCGGGATCGGGATGTAGGCGAGCAGCGCCGGCAGCAGCGCCGCGAACAGCAGCAGCCAGACGCCGTGCATGATCCGCGAGGCCTTCGTCTTCGCCCCGGCCTGCACGTTCGCCGAGCTGCGCACGATCACCGCGGTCATCGGCAGCGCGCCGAGCACACCGCAGACCGCGTTGCCCGCGCCCTGCGCGAGCAGTTCCTTGTCGTACTCGGTACGCGGACCGTCGTGCATCCGGTCCACGGCCGCCGCGCTGAACAGCGACTCGGCGGACGCGATCAGCGTGAACGCGATGATCGTGCCGAGCACACCGATGCCGAGCGAGCCGAACGCGTCGAGCGGCGGCGGCTGGATCGAGCCGAGCAGGCCGTTGACCTCGACCATGGCGACCGGTGCGTCGAACACGAACGCCGCGAGCATCGCGAGGCCCACCGCGGCCAGCGGTCCCGGCACGACCCGCACACGCCGCGGCATGTGCTTCCACAGCACCAGGACGGCTATCGTGCCGGCGCCCAGGGCGAGCGAGACCAGCGCACGCGTGCTGCCGAGCGCCTCGAACAGCGCTGCCGGCAGCCCGGCCAACTTGCCGAGCCCCGACTCGGGGGCCTTGGCGTCGACGACCGAGTACATCTGGCCCGCGATCAGGACCAGGCCGATGCCCGCGAGCATGCCCTCGACGACCGAGACCGAGATGGCCCGGAAGTAGCGGCCGACCTTGAGTGCGCCCATCGCGATCTGCAGCACGCCGGTGGCCAGCACGATCACACCGAGCGCCGGCAGGCCGAACTCGCGCACCGCCTCGAAGACGAGCACGGTGAGACCGGCGGCGGGGCCGGACACCTGGAGGCTGCTGCCCCGCATGAAGCCGGTGACGAGGCCGCCGACGATGCCGGTGATCAGGCCGAGTTCGGCCGGCACCCCGGAGGCGACGGCCACGCCGACGCACAGCGGCAGCGCGACGAGGAACACGACGAGCGAAGCGGTGAAGTCCGCCTTGAGGTGCGGGAACCGGGGTGTGGGGGTGGGTATTTCGGAGTGGGGGGTGGAGTCGGTCATGGCGGCGCTCACAGAATCTCGAAGGCGTCGGTGCCGGCACGGTGCTCGCGTACGCCGCCGGTGTGTACCTCGTAGTACCAGCCGCGCAGCGTGAGGCGGCCGTCGGCAAGCCGCTTCTCGACGCACGGGTACGAGCGCAGGCGCAGCAGCTGGGCGAGGACGTGTTGTTGGACCGCGGAGGCGACCGTCACATCGGACGGATCGCACTCGCCGGGCTCGTCGGCCGCGTGCGCGAGCCAGTCCCGCACGGCGGGCACGGCGGCCAGGTCGTCGCCGCGGACCAGGGCGCCGACCGCGCCGCAGTGCGAGTGACCGCACACGACGATGTCCTGGACACCGAGGACTTCCACGGCGTACTCGATGGTGGCCCGTTCCCCGCTGGGGCTGCCGCTGGTGTACGGGGGGACGATGTTGCCCGCGGTGCGGAGCTCGAACAGCTCGCCGGGGCGGGCGCCCGTGATCAGGGCCGGGACGACGCGGGAGTCGGAGCAGGTGATGAACAACACCTGAGGTGACTGACCGGCGGCGTGGCTGGCGAACTCCTCAGGGCGCGAGCCGAACGTTCGGGCGTTGTCGATGAGGGGCTGCATATGTGGTGATTCCTCCTGGCGCGCGGCAGGGCGCGTCGGACGTGCAGGATCGGACGTGCAGGACAGGTGGGAACTTCTGTCCGAACTCAGCAGCGGAAGACCTGAAGTCTCGCCGCCGTCAGCTCGTCGATGGATCTGTCCGGGTGGAGGTACGAGGCGTGACGCAGGGCGGTCGCCGGTGCGGCGGTGTCGGGCGCGGGTGACGCGGCACGGGGGTGGGGCAGCGGGGTCGATCCCGATGTCGTTGGCTGCCGGTTCCGACTGCGTATCGCCTCGAGCTGTCCCTCGGGCCCCGAGCCGTCGCCGTGGCAGGCCTTCGGCTCGACCGACGCCGACGCCACCGCCGCGGTGTGTGCGGGCGCGAACTGATGGGTGGACGCGAGCAGCGGCAGCGCCAGCAGCGCGGCGACCACAAGGGTCACTGCCGCTCGCATCCTGCCACCTCGGGACATGTCTCCACCTCGCGCGCCCTCACCAAGAGCTCGCCATCGTACGGTCAACTGAAGGTCAAGAGCCAGATTAACTATGCAAAGGTGTCCGGCGAGTTAACTCGGCGTTGCCGGGCACACGATGAGTGAAAGGTGCGGGTGATTTGGCCGGAACGCCCCCATGGGGTCGCGATCCGACCTGGCTGCCGCAGCAGTGAGCTCTTTCCAACCTGCCGTGCTGGTCCGGCAGTTGACGTGACAGATAAGTGAAGCCCCTGGTAGACGGGTTCACGACGAAGATCACCCGTTTCAACCAGAGGCTTCACGTGCTTGTCTACCCGTCTGGACTTGACCTGTCCACCTCGCACCTTCGCTTCCTCACCTCCCGCCTACGCGACCGCCGCCGCGCGATTGGGAGCCGATGGCGCCGGCTCAGCGCCGGCCGACAAGCCCTGCTCACCCTCGCTCACCTGCGTAACGGGCACCCCTACGCCCAGCTCGCCGCCGGGTTCGGCATCGGCACAGCCACGGCGTACCGGTACATCACCGAAGCCATCGGCCTACTCGCGGCCTTGGCACCCACCCTCGAACAAGCCGTGCGTGACGCATCGAGGAAGGCATTCGTCCTGCTCGACGGCACGCTCCTGACCATCGACCGCATTGCCGCCGACCGGCCCTTCTACTCAGGCAAACTCAAGAAGCACGGCATGAACGTCCAAGTCCTTGCCGACTCGGCTGGACGCCTGCTCTGGGCCTCACCCGCCTTGCCTGGGGCCGTTCATGACATCCGCGCCGCACGTGAACACGGCATTCTCGACGTACTCACCGCAGCGGACCTCAACTGCTGGGCGGACAAGGGCTACCAGGGCGCCGGTCCGGCTGCCCGCGTCCCCTGCCGAGGCCGCTGGGAGAACCTCTCCGGCGGCCAGCAGGCCGTGAACCGGTCACAGGCCAAGATCCATCCGAGCCCTGGTCGAACCGGCCAACGCCACCCTCAAGACCTGGTGCCTCCTGCGCAAGCTCCGATGCTCGACCACACGCATCACCAGGGTCGTTCAATCCGTCCTCACTCTTCACCTGACCTGCTCAAACTGAGGATGGAAAAGGCTGAGTGGAGCGGCTCGCGCGAATTGTTCCCGAGGTCGAGCAGCTCACGTCGGTCGATGTGCTCCGCGGCCCGTGCGAACGCGCACACATGCCGTTCCATGCGGCGCTTGGCCGCGGCGGAGTCCCGGTCGCGGATGGCACGAGCCACCCGCGCATGGGCGCGGGCCGTGGTCCGGCGGATGTCGTCGTCCAGGAAGCGGTCGATGTCCGTGGCCGTGTAGATCGAGCGTGCGAGAGCGTTCATGAAACCGATCAGCAACTCATTGCCGGAGGCTCGCGCCACCACCGAGTGCCACCGCACATTGGCCCGCAGAAATCGCGGCACGTCGCCCTCGGCTCCCGCCTCCACCAACTCATCTTGAGCAGAGTCCAGTTCGCTCAAGTGGGCATCGGTGCGCCGACTGGCAGCGAGCGAGGCGCAAGCCGGTTCCACGGCCTCCCGCGTCTCGTGCAGTGCGTCGAGCCGGATGTGCTGACCTCGAATCACCAACTGCACGGTGCTGGCGAGTGACTCGTGGTCGGGGCGATGGACAAACGCACCACCGCCCCGACCAGGCCGTATCCTCAGCAACTTCTCCACGGTCAGGATGCGCAACGCCTCGCGCACGGTGGCCCGGCTCAACCCGGTCTGCTCCACCAGTTGTCGCTCCGACGGCAACGCCGAACCCTCGGCCGGCTCTCCGGACAGGATGCGCTCGCGCACGTCCGCCGCCAGGACGTCGGCTGCCTTCGGCACGGACAGCGTGGTGAAACGCGGCCCGTCGGAGGCCATTGCGCTGTCCTTCGCGGCCACGTGGCACGCCTTTCCGTAGAGACGACGACGGATGGCAAAGGTCTGAGTGCCGGCGTCAGTTGGTCAGTAGCTCCTCGGCAGACCCAACGTATGCGAGCCAAGGTAGTTGAGGACCATCTCCTGGCTGATCGGGGCTATCTTGAGCAGCCGTGCTTCCCTGAAGTACCGCGCCACGGCGTATTCCTCGGCGTATCCCATACCGCCATGCGTCTGAAGTGCACGGTCGGCGGCGTCGAACCCGGCGTCCGCGCACAGGTACTTGGCCGTGTTGGCTTCGCGGCCGGCCGGTCGACCGTTGTCGTAGAGCCATGTTGCCTTGCGCAGCACCAGCTCGGCGGCGTCGAGCCGGGCGAGGGAGTCGGCGAGGGGGAACTGCAGGCCTTGGTTCATCCCGATCGGCCGTCCGAACCCCTCGCGCTCATTTCCGTACTTGACCGCGCGCTCCAGGGCGACACGGCCCAGGCCCAGGGCTTCGGCGGCGATCAGCATCCGCTCCGGATTGAGGCCGTCGAGCAGATACCGGAAGCCTTCCCCCTCCTCGCCGACCCGATCGGCGACGGGCACGCGCAGACCGTCGATGAACAACTCGTTGGAGGTGACGGCGTTGCGCCCCATCTTGGCGAGGGACGGACGTCGACGTGCGCGCGGTCCAGGTCGGTGAGGAACAGAGTCATCCCGTCCGTCTTCCTCACCACCTCATCGGCCCTGGTGGTGCGGGTCAGCAGCAGGATCTTCTCCGACTCGACCGCCTTGGAGATCCACACCTTGCGCCCGTCGACGACGTAGTGATCCCCTTCCCGGCGGGCGAACGTCGTGATCCGCGTCGTGTCGAGACCCGCACCCGGCTCGGTGACGCCGAAGCAGACGTGCAAGTCGCCTTTGGCGATGCGGGGCAGCGTGCGCCGCTTGAGTTCCTCGGAGCCGTGCACGACGACCGGGTGCATCCCGAAGATGTTGAGATGGATCGCGCTCGCAGCATTCATCCCGCCGCCTGACCGCGCGACGGCCCCGCCCTCCGACGACCTGCCCGGCTACGCGGAGCGGCTCTTTGACTACCACCGGGGCCCACCCCGAGGCGTTGCGCCTGGTGATGTGGGAGGCGCTGGAGATCGGGGACGGGCCGTCCCCGCCGAGACGGAGCGCACCGCGCCCTACGGCGACAAGGTGCGGGCCGCACAGGCGGGCGACGCCGAGGACGACGCCCGCGTGCGGGTGATCTTCACGCTGGCCCTGACGGGCTGGAGCGTTGCCATGCCGCAGCTTCGGCGCCTGGTCCTCGGCCCCGAGGTCGGCATGGACGAGCTACGTCGAGAAGTCGCTCGTACGGTGGCCTCGTTCCCCAAGCGAGCCTTGGCGGCGGCTTGTCAGGACCGCCGCGACGTGCGGCATCACCCGTCCAGGTCAGGCTGTCGTGCCGCCGTCGGCGAGCAGCGTGCTGCCAGTCATGAACATCGACAGGTCGCTGACGCAGAAGAAGACGACGCGGGCGATGTCGTCGGGTGTGCCGGTGCGGCCGATCGGGCTGGGCATCATCAGGGCCACGTCATCGGCCGTGAGGTCCGGGACGCCGGCTGCCGCGATGGCCAGTTGGTTGCCTTCGGTCGGTACGTAACTGGGCGCGACGGCGAGTACGCGGATGCCTTGCGGCGCGAGCTCCAGGGCGCTCTGCCGGGTGAGGCCGCGCACCGCGTGCTTGGAGCCGACGTAGGCGGCGAGACCGGGCGCGCTGCCGCGGAAACCCGCGGTGGAGCAGACGTTCACGATGACGCCGCCCTCGCTCAAGACCCGGGCGGCCTCGCGGGTACCGGCCAGGGTGCCGCGCGCGTTGACCGCGAACACCTGGTCCCACGTCGCGTCGTCCAGGTCCGCGATCGACACGCTCGGGAAGACGCCCGCGTTGTTGACCCACGCGTCGAGCCCGGACCAGCGCGTCGCGGCGAGATCCGCCGCTTCCCGTACGTCGTCGGAGTCGGTGACGTCCATCTCTACGCCGACGACGTCGGTGCCGTATCGGTCGGCGAGTTCGGCGGCCGTGGCCTTGGCGAGTTCGGCGTCGATGTCGCCGAGGAGCAGGCGGGCGCCGGCCTCGGCGAGCCGGATGGCGATCGCCTTGCCGAGACCACGGCCGCCTCCGGTGACGACGACGCGGCGCTCGCGCAGACTGATCAGCTCTGAGAGGGAAGCGGCGGAGACATCAGGCATGGGCATGAGACACGTCCTTCGAGTCGGTGATGGGGCTGGGGTGTGCGCATTCGGCGTGTACGGAGCCGGGCCCGGCGGTGACGTGTGTGCCGTCCGGCAGGGCCAGCGTCGCGGTCGACCCGGCGGGCACGTCCACGTCGAGATGGAAGATGCCCGCGGAGATGGACCACTTGACCGTGATCAGACCCTGCGGGCTGTCGAACGAACCGGACGCCCAGGTCAGTCCGGCTCCCGGCACGGGCGCCACGACGAACGTCTCCCAGACGACCGACCCCGGCGCCTGCCGCAGGCCGAGCGTGTGGGTGTGCAGGAAGCGGACGACGGCGCCCTTGCTGTAGTGGTTCAGGGAGGCGGTGGCGCTGCCGTCGGCGTCGACGCCGTCCCAGTCCTCCCAGATCGTGGTCGCGCCCCGGTCGAGCATGCCCAGCCAGGACGGCGAGGTGCGCTGTGTCAGGACGGTGTACGCGACATCGGCGTGCCCCGAGTCGGCGAGCACCGGCAGCAGGTCGGCGGTGGACAGGAACCCTGTGCTGAGGTGGTCGTCCGCCGCGTGCACCAGGTCCACCAGATGGGTGGCCGCGGCGTCACGCAACTGCTCCGGCACCAGGCCGAAGCCGAGCGCCCGTACATACGAGGCCTGAGTCCCGGCAACGGTGCGGCCCTCGGCGTCGAAGAACTCCGCACGCCAGGTCTCCCGGATGCGGCGCGCCAACTCGCCGTATTTGCTGGCCGCTTCATTCTTGCCGAGCACCGCGGCGATGGAGGCGATCGTGCGTACGGAGCGGTAGAGGTATGCGGTTCCGACCTCACCCTTGTCGGCCATGAACCACCCCCTGGGGTCGGAAGCGACCGGATCGATGAGCGTGCCGTCCGTCGCGCGTCGCTTCGGCTCGCACCACTCGCCCCAGTGGAACGTGCCGTCCCACACGAACTCCTCGTGCGGGCACGGTACTTGGGAGCGCTCGACACGGGACGGGTGCCGCTTGGTGCGGGCCGCGGCGAGCGCGAACTCCACCCAGCGCACCATTGCATCCCAGTTCTCCGCGAGGACCACGTCATCGCCGTACGTCTCGTGAAGTACCCAGGGCACGTGGACGATCGCGTCTCCCCAGCCGGCGGACCCGGTGATGTGGTCGACCATGGGGTCGGGGTGCATCTTGAGGTGGTTCGGGTCGGGGGAGGAGTTCACGATCCGCCCGTCGGGCAGCTGGTCGTCGCGCACGGAGCGCAGCCACTTGCGGGAGAACCCGTCCACGTCGAAGAGGCGCACGGCGGTCGAGACGAAGACCTGGTAGTCGCCGGTCCAGCCGAGCCGCTCGCGGGTGGGGCAGTCGGTGGGCACGTCGACGGCGTTGGAGCGGAAGCTCCAGTGCGCCGCGTCGTGCAGGCGCGTCAGGTCGGCGTCGCTGCAGGCGAAGGCGCCGGTGGGGCGCAGGTCGGTGTGGACGACCTGCATCGAGATCGCCTGCGCGAGAGTGGCGGCGTCGAGTCCGTCGCGCCAGACTCTGGCGTAGCGGAACCCATGGACGGTGTGCCGTGGTTCGAATGCGGCGCCGATGGAACCGTCGGAGACGACCTCGTCGCGTTGCACGAACGGAACCGGTGGTTCGCCTGGACGGGAGCTGTCGAGGTGGCTGGTCGTCAAGTCAGCCTTTGCGTCTATGTGTTCGCCGTGTTCGATGACGGTGCATGTGCCGGTCGGGCCGAGATTTGTCAGGCGTATGCGGCCCGACGCGTTCTGTCCGAAGTCGACGACGCAGGAGCCGTCCGGCGTCCGGGTCACGCCGACCGGCGCGATGCTCTCGATCCGGCGTACGGGTGGGGCAGGGGACCAGTCGACATGAGGCGCCTCAACGGTCCATAGACTGACCGGAGTTGGAGCACGGGTGGATGGGCGGAAGTCGGTGGTCTGCCCGTCCATCAGATCGGCCCGGACGATCGCGCTCGGCCGTGACACCCATGCGGGCCCGGTGCCGGAAGCCGACCACGCTTCGTCGTCGTACTCGATGTGCACCTCCAGACGGGCGGCTGTCCGCGTGCCCCATCGCGCCGGCCGTCGCCAGGCACCCGACTTGCCCCGGTACCAGCCGTCCGACAGCACGATCTCAAGGGAGTTGGGGCCCGGACGCAGGTCAGCGGCGATGTCCTCGGCCTGGGCGTGGAGCGTCTCGGCGTACGACGTGGTGCCGGGTGCGAGTTCGGTGTCACCGACCCGGCGGCCGTTGAGGAACACCTCGTACACCCCGAGGGCGGTCGCGTACAGCCGGGCCCTGGTCCACGACCGATCCTCGTCGAGGACGACGGAGCCGCTCAGTGTGTGCACGGAACCGGGTTCCGCCTCGGGCGGGGAGATCCAGCGGGACGACGTCCAGTCGGGGGCGAGCAGCCCCACTTCGAAGCAATGGGGCGCCGACCAGGGCGTGACGGTGTCGCCCGCACGCGTACGCACCTGCCAGCTGACCCGGTCCCTGCTGGTGAGCGGGTGCCACGGCCACGGCACGAACAGGTGGCGTGGCGACGTGACGCCGACGAGGAGCAGGGCGATGCCGTTCACGTGCGCCCGGAGTTCGTAGCCGTCCTGCGCCGGCCGGCCCGCGGGCAGTTGCCAGGACAGGCGGGGTTGGGCGTCGCGGACGGCGGGCCCGTCCGTGCTCAGGTTCACCGGAGCATCTGCGTACATGGATTTCGTTCTCTCCGAACCGTTCACAAGGGTGGTGGGGCGTGCGGCTCAGCGGACCGACCGCACGCACGTCACGATCAACAAGCCGCCCACCAGGGCGAAGACGGCGCCCGTCAGATAGAGCGCGGTGTAGTTCTTGGTGTCGCCCGTCGTGCTCAGGGCGATGATGACCGGTGCCACCAGGGGGGCGAGGGCGCTGGGGATCTTCTGCGAGAAGGCGACCATCGCCATGTAGCGGCCCGCCTCGGCGCGGTCCGGCAGGACCGCCATGGCGATCGCCTGGTCGACCGAGGAGAAGACGGCGATGGCCAGCTGCATCAGCACCGAGCCGATGAACAGCATCGGGAAGGAGTACGCGAACGCCTCCACGACCGCGCCGCAGATGAACACCAGCGCGCCGATCATCGTGAACAGTCGTCTGCGGCCCAGCTTGTCGGAGAGGAATCCGCCGCCGACTGCCCCGGCGATGGCGGCGACGATGCCCACTATGCCGACTGTGGCGACCGCCCCGGCGACCTCCTTCACCGGAAGGCCGAGGCGCTGCGAGTAGAAGAAGGTGCTGAAGGTGGTGTTGAAGTACAGCCCCATGAAGAAGACGAACCGGCCGAGCCAGTTCCAGCCGAAGTCGGGGTGCTTGCGCGGATTGAAGACGTAGCTCGCCAGGATCCTCCTGAGCGATACCGGCTCCGCCGCCCTGGCCGTCGTACGGGAGCCGGGCTCAGCGCCGCGCACCGCGAACGTCATCGCGAGGGCCAGACCCAGTGCACCGGGCACGACGAAGACGAGGAGTGTGCCCGGCAGGACCGCGGCGATGCCGATGCCGACGACCGGGCCGATCTGCCCGGTGACCGCGGTCAGCCCGGAGACCTTGCCGCGCTGCTCATCGGGGACGCGGTCGGCCTGGAGGGTGAGGATCGCCTGGGACGCTGTCGCCCAGCCGAGCATCGCGACGATCCAACCGGCCCCGATGAGCAGCAGGTTGGGGGCGAGGGAGATGGCGGTGAGGGCCAGCAGGCCGAGGACGCTGCCGCCGATCAGGAACGGCTGCCGGCGGCCGAAGGGGCTGCGCGTCCGGTCGCTCCAGATGCCGAGCAGCGGGCTCGCGACGAGGTAGACGGCCTGGGCGATGCCGGTGATGTATCCGAGCACCTCCTCCCAGCCCGGCGCGAGCTGATCGATGCGCAGGGCCAGGGTGTACGTCAGGGGCAGGACGTAGGCCATGGAGACGCCGAAGTTGGCGGCGACCATCCAGATCAGGTAGCCACGCCCGACCCGGTGCGGGCCGGTGGCGGGGGTGGGCGGCTCGAGGGCCGTGGCGGGGCCGGTGCGGCTGCCGGACAGGGGTGTCTCGTCCTGCACGGTGACTCCGTTGTCAAAGGGGTACGAGGGTGTGCGATGTGGGAGGTGCGGGAAGTGTGGTGCGTCAAGTGCATGAACTGTGGGGTGCTCACGGGGTGTGGTTCGGGCAGGGGATCGGACAGGGGGAGGTGTCAGGGGCGGCCGCGGCGCGCGACCTCGCCGAGCCATGCCAGGCTCGGCTTCGGGGTGCGCGTGAACGACTCCCGGTCGACGGCGATCAGACCGAACGTCGGCTCCCAGTGCCCCCACTCGTAGTTGTCGAGGGCGCTCCAGTGCAGATAGCCGCGTACCTCGATGCTGTCGTCGGCCGCCGCGAAGAGCTGGCGCAGCGCCTCGCCGGTATAGGCGATGCGGCGCCGGTCATCAGCGGTCGCGATGCCGTTCTCGGTGACGAGGACCGGGACGCCGCCCGTCACGTCCCAGGTGTGGCGCACCGCCATGCCGAGCGCGTCGGGCCGGTAGGCGGTGCCGACCAGGGTGTTGTCGGGGTGCGGCGGGTGCGGCTCGATGCCGTCCTTGCCGACCCACTGACTGGAGTACGACTGGACACCGACGAAGTCGTCACCGCGCGCGGCCTCCAGGTACAGGTCCTCCCAGATGTGCTCCAGCTCCCGCAGTTTCTCCTCGGCGCCGGGGCGCGCGGCGAACGCGCGGTTGGCCACGCTCCAGCCGACCGCCGCGCCGGTGCGGGCCCGCACGATGTCGCGGACGGCGTGGTGGGCCTTGACGAGCGCGGCACCGATCTCCGGGTCCGGCGCGGGCAGGGTGGGGCGTGAGTCGTTGTCCACGGTCGGGCTCTGCCAGCTGTCGGTGGGGTGCTCCCGCATCCGTCGCTCGATGGTGAGCATCATCGCCAGCATGTTGGGCTCGTTCATGGTGACGACGTACGGCACGTCGTCGAGGATGCCGGTGACCTGCTCGACGTACGAGACGAAGTGGTCGACGGCCCGCTCTCCGAGCCACCCGCCCTCCTCGGCGAACCAGCGCGGATTCGTGAAGTGGTGCAGGGTGATCACGGGCGTGAGGCCGAGGCCGAGTGCGGTGTCGATCATGCGGCGGTAGTGGGTGAGCTCGGCGCGGGAGAAGTGTCCCGGAACCGGCTCCACACGCGCCCACTCGATACCGAAGCGGTAGGCGTTGAGTCCGGCGTCCGCGAGCAGGCGCATGTCCTCCTCGTAGCGGTGGTAGCTGTCGACGGCGTCGCCGCTGCGTTCCATGCCGGGCATCTGGCCCTCGCGGGCCCACCAGTCGCTGTTGACGTTGTTGCCCTCGATCTGGTGCGGGGCGGTGGCGGCGCCCCAGAGGAAGGTCGACATGTCCATGAAGTGGTCCTTGAGAAAGGAGGAAGGAGGAGGGCGGGACTGAAGTGCCGAAGTCCCGTGCTGTGCGGGCGCCGATTGGAATGTAACCACCTTGGCTACTTTTCGAGTGAGATTAAACTCCCGGGCAGCGGCAGAGAGCAAGACCCTGGTACGAATCAGTGGTCACGGGGCAACGGCGCAGGAGGCACCATGAGTTCGTCGAGCACCGGCACCCACCGCCGGGGGCAGTACGCCACCACGCCGGCCCGGCGGCTGCAGATCGTCCGGGCGGCCCTGGCGAGCTTCGCCGAGCACGGCTTCGAGCGGGCCTCGCTGCGCGACATCGCCGCCCGCGCCGGGGTCACGCACGCCGCGCTGCTGCGCCATTTCGCGGGCAAGGAGGAACTGCTCCTCGCCGCCCTCACGCAGCGTGAGGCGGACGAGGAGGAGCAGGCCGCCCGGATCATTGCCTTGGGGACAGCCGGTCCCGCGGTGCTCAGCGCGGTCCTCGCCGACGAGTTCGCCGACCCGGACTACCAGCGCAACTGGATGGCGCTGACCGTCGCCGCGACCAGCCCCGACCACCCGGCACACGACTTCTTCTCCAAGCGGCGCGAGCGGATGCGCACCCGGTTCCGCACCAGCAGTCTGCGCACGGCGTACGACAGCCCCGAGGTGACCGCGGACGAGAAGGTGGTGATGGTCCTTGCGATGATGGACGGGTTGCGGATCCAGACCCTGCTCGACCCGTCACAGGACGCGCTGCGCCTGCTGGAGATCTTCATGCGGGCGGTGATCGGGCCCGAGCCCGATGAGAGCGACGCCTGACGTCAGGGAGCGGTGGGTGCCCCGGCCTCCTGCCTGTCCTCCGGAAACACCAGCTGCATGAAGGCCAGCATCGCCCCGACGATGTCGAGGTCCTGGTCGAGCAGCCACTGCAACTGCAGGCCGTTCAGCACGGCTTGGAGCAGGGTGGCCGCGTGATCGGGGTCGAGGCCTTCGTGCAGTGCGCCGTGGTCGGCCTGGCCCCGCATGCCCTGGGTGTAGCTCTCGCGGCTCTTGTCGTAGCGCTGGACGAAGTAGGCGTGTGCCGGATGCTCCGGGCGTGAGGCGGCCGCGGCCAGCTCGATCCACAGGCGCATCAGCTCGGGGGTCTTTTGGTGATGGCGCAACAACGTGCCGAGATAGGACGCGAGTTCATCCATGCCCGAGACGTTCGCCATGCCGAGCTGCCACTCCGCCTCGTCGCGCTCGGCTAGCACGGCCGCGAGCAGCTCGTCCTTGCTGCGGAAGTGGTGCAGCAGCCCGGCATGGGTGATGCCGGCCCGCACGGCGATGTCCCGGAGCGACGCCTTCGTGAACCCGTTCTCGGCGAAGCTGCCGCGCGCCGCCCGGACGATCTCCGCCCGCCGCGCCGCCGACTTCGCGTACGGGCCGCGGGCCTTGGGCTCCGTCACTGTGTGCTACCTCTCCCTGCTCGCCCACCCCGAAAACCTTCCAAGGGTCGGCATTTGGCCGCCTGCGGGGAGTCTGAACGATGGTCATCAAGAGCGCAAGGTACCCGCCTCGGTGTCGTCGGGCAGCCGGGACAGACGGCACCGCCATGTAGGGACGCCCCGGGAGCTTTACGCGGACGCTGGTGCTCTCCGTCACGCCGACGCGGTCGATCGTCATGGCCCAGGTGTCGATCACGTCGATTGCGAAGCGCCCGCCTTCGGGCACGTCGATGTTCCGCAAGCGCGGACGGCCGAAGCCGCAGTAGAGGAGCTCGTACGTGCCCGCGGCTCCACCACGCGGGAGGTCCCAGTCGGAGGGGAGCGGGTCGAGAACGCCGGTGGGGGACTCGCGGATGACGCGGGGGCAGTGCGTGATCCACGGCTTCGTGTGGTCGTAGGCATGAATCGGACCGGTACGCTCCGTCACCGTCATAGAAGCCACCCGCGCGCACCTCGCGCCGCCCGTCGCTGAACACGGCGGCGAGTTCGACATAGGTGAACGCATGGCCACGCGAGGGGCCGTCGAGCTCGATCTCGAACTCGTCTCACTGAGCGCAGTGTTCGTCGTGACGCATAGGAGCCTTTCGGTCGGAGAGCGGTGCGGCGGGCGAGCGCGATCACTTCACGTGCACGGTCTCCCCGGGCGTGATGCCCCCTTCGCCGAAGGCGTCCACCGCCACCCAGTACGTCGCGTCGGCGTTGAGTGAGCGCAGGTCGAGCGACGTCCGCTCGTGCACCTGCCAGCTGTGGTACAGCTTTTGCGGATCGCGGCCGTACCGGACGTTGTACCCGGTGGCCCCGGCGACGGCGTCCCATTCGACCGCGGCGGTGCGGCCGTCGACCCGCCGGGCCCGAACGCTCACCGCGTGCGGAGCCGCGTCGTCGCCCGTGCTGAAGACCCGTACACCGCTCAGCGCGAAGACGCCGCCGAACGGCATGCGACCGCCGGTGACCCGGACGAACCGGGCCCGCAACGGTGTGTCGAGGACGAGGAAGGCGTGCGGGGCATCGGTGTCCATGCCCCGGGAATCGCGCACGACGGTCCACTGTCGACCGTCCTCGGAGACCTCCACCGCAGTCTCGGCCGACTCATGGGTGGGGAAGATGCCGCGCCAGATGTGACGGTTCCAGTCCGCTCCCTCGGGGACCTCGGGGGCGCTGTCGCCCAGCTGGTGATCGGCCAGGTTGACCTGGACCGCGTGCACCGTCTTGCTCTCGCCGAGGTCGAGGGTCAGCGACTCGCCCGGTGCACGCGTCCCGGCCGCCCACCAGGTGCGGATGTCCTCGTTCACGGAATGCTCCGGACCGTGGCCGGGCGCCGAGGACGAGGCGACGGCATCCGCCTTGTACGACAGCAGCATCCAGGGCGGCGGCGTCCACGGGTCGAACGGCGCGTCCGGAACAGCCATCGGGTAGTCGGCGAAGTTCTGGTTGCAGAACAGCACGCCGTCGTCGTCGAAGCCGGCGGGGAAGATCCCGACGCGCCGCTCGAAGTCGTCGTTCACCGAGATCCGCATGGTCGACGTGTGCCACCAGTTGCCGTGCCGGTCCTGGAACGTGCTGCCGTGACCTGCCCCGGTGATGAAGCCGCCCGGCTTCGAGGAGAAGGGGCTGTCGAGGGAGTACGTGAACGGGCCCAGCGGGAACGGCGAGGTGTAGTAGCCGTCGGCGTAGGTGTTGAACTGCGTGGCGGGCGCCGCGTACTGCAGGTAGTAGGTGCCGTCGTGCTTGGTCATCCACGCGCCCTCGATATACGGCTTGCCCTGGAGCCGGACGAGGGCGGCTTCCTGGTCGGGGTGGGCCGGAGTGGAGAGGTAGTCCTCACCGACCTGCTCCCAGCCGTGAGTCGAGACATCGGACAGGAACAGGGGCGTCGGCTCGCCGATCTGCTCGAAGGCCGCCGACAGCCGCACCCCGTAGAGGGGGGTCTTGTTGTCGCACCCCCAGTAGAGGTAGACGTCGCCGTCGTCGTCCTGGAAGAGGTTCGGGTCCCAGAAGGGGAAGGTGCCGGGCGTGACTTCGGTGAAGTCGTCGGCGAGCGGGTCGAGGCTGCGGAAGAAGGGGCAGTTGTCCGTCTTCCTCGACGCGCTGATGTACAGCGCCCCGTCGACCTCCCGGACGTCCGGCGCGTAGTCGAGGGCGGGCAGTTTCGAGGTGGGGCGGTACTCCCACTCCACGAGGTCGGCCGAGTGCCAGAAGCCCGCCGACATCGAGACGAACATGTAGAAGCGGCCCTGGAACAGCACGATGGAGGGGTCCGCTGCTTCCCGGTGTACGGATCGACGCGTGCCGTCGCCCGTGCGAATGTCCTGGTAGCGGTAGGGGAGATCGAGGGGATTGCAGAGCACGCGCTGGGCAGAGCGCATCGAGAGGTCTCCTGCAGTGAGTGACAGTGGACAGTGAGTGCGGCGGGTCGGGTCAGTCGCGGTCGGTGAACACCTTCACGTCCCATTGGCCGAGCTCGACCGACTGGCCGGCCTCGTAGGTGACGTGGGTGAGGGCGTCGTGCGCGCCGTTGGGCAGCGGAACGGACACCGGGTCCCATGACCAGTTGTGCAGGAAGCGGACGCGGCGGCCGTCACGTGCGGTGGCCGAGGACGCCGTGACGCTCGGGTGGGGGCGGCCCTCAATGTCGTCTGGCGCTGCCCAGTTGAACAGGGCCTCGCCGAAGGCGGGGTCGGGCACCGTGCCGACGTACGAGATGCGCCCGGCGCCGTGCTGTCGGGTGGTGGCGGCGGGCCAGCGCCCGAGGTGCGGGTCGTCGTAGGAGGCCAGCACGTCTGCCCCGTCCGGGACGAGGGCATCCGCCCAGTGCAGGGCCCGAGCTCCGGGCGGCAGCGGGAGTTCGGCGCTGCCGTGCACTTCAACTGGCGTGTCCAGATTGGTGAATTCGTCGTACGAGACTCCCGCGGCCCCGGACAGACGGGCCGGCTGGACGTCGGTGCGGGCCCGAGCCTCGGGGTCCGCATAGCCGGTGCGCGGCCCGATCACCAGGTGGCCGCCGGATTCCGCGTAGGCGAGCAGCCGGTCAAGGGTCGCGTCGTCCGCGGCGTAGAAGGCCGGAACGACGAGCAGCGGAGGCAGGTCGACAGTGCCGAGCTGGTCGGGATGGACCAGGCGGGCCTGCAGACCCGCGTCGAACGCGCCGCGGTAGAAGGCGTCGAAGACGGTCTCGTACGAGCGCTGGTCCGGCGAGCCACCCGGCTTGGCCAGTGCGGGCTTGGCCTGCAGCGCCCACTTGCTGGGCAGCGAAAACAGGAACGCGACGTCCGCGTCCGGGGTGAGGGAGGCGACCAGATCGCCAGCCGTCTCCAACTCGGCGCCCAGGGCAGCTAGTTCGCGGTAGATGCGGCCCGGCCGGCCGCTGTGCGGGAGGATGCCGCCCACGTAGGTCTCGGTGCCGAAATGCAGGGTGTGCCAGTGCCAGTACTCGATCATCGAGGCGCCCCGCGCGATCAGGGCCCAGGCGGCTTGGCGCCACTGGCCGTCGTAGGCGGACTGGTTGCGCCAGGAGGGGCCGACGCTCTGGGCGTTGGTCTCGGTGACCAGGAACGGTTCCTGTCGGGAGGCGTAGATGCGGTCGGCGATGCGGTAGAGGGCCCACGTTCCGTCGTTGGACATCGTGGCCTCGTGCGAGGGGCGCGTGTCTGGTAGCGCGAGGGAGTCCTGCATCGCGTAGTACGGGTTGCCTGCGGCGACGTCGAGGCGGCGGGTGAGTGCGTCGTCCTCGATTCCGGGGCGGTCGTAGGCGATGCACGTGGTGACGAACTGCTCGGGGCTCGCGTACTCGCGTACGATCCCGGCCTGCCAGTCGATGAACTCGGTGGTGAGCTGGGCCTGGAAGCGGCGCCAGGCCAGGTCGTACTGCGGCTGGGTGTTGCCGTCGGGCCTCCACAGGTCGGCCCAGGTCGACAGGCGGTGCGACCAATAGGTAAGGCCCCACTCGCGGTTGAGGGTGTCCACGTCGCCGTAGGTGTGGCGCAGATGGTCGACGAAGCGCTGGAAGACGCCGTGGTTGTGGAACAGCTCCAGGCCGGGCTCGTTGTCGACCTGGAAACCGATGACGGCGGGGTGGTCGGTGTACCGGGCGACAACCTTGCGGATGACGCGTTCGGCGTGGAAGCGGAACGCCGGGTGGGTGTAGTCCACTTCCTGCCGCGAGCCCCAGCCGATGCGCTGCCCTGTGCCGCGTTCGCCCGCGATCTCGGGGTACTGGCGGGCGAGCCACGGGGGTATCGCGTAGGTCGGGGTGCCGACGACGACGGCCATGCCGCGTTCGTGCGCGCCGTCCAACACCGGCTCGAGCCAATCGAGTTCGAAGTGTCCGTTGTCGGGCTCCCAGGTCGACCACACCGACTCGCCGACGCGGATGAGGTTGAAGCGGGCCTCGGCCATGAGGTCGAGGTCGTCCTTGAGGCGTTCGTAGGGCTGGTACTCGTGGTAGTAAGCGGCGCCGAACAGGACCCTGTCGGGTGGTTGAAACATGGCTTTCCTTCGCATCGGATGGTGCCCTGGCGTGTAACGGCATGCCACCGAAGCCGCCGGCAGCGGCAGCGGCAGGGGCTTCGACGGGCGGTGGTTGGGGGTCTCGCGGCTGCCTGGATCAGTCGCGCGGGGGGCGGCTGGAGTCTCGTACGACCAACTGCGTGGCCAGTTCCACGTGGTGGGAGTCGATCTTCTCCTCGGCGGCCAGCTGGAGGGCGGTGCGCAGAGCCACGGCGCCCATCTCGCGGACGGGGCCGTGGATCGTGGTCAGCGGCGGGGAGGTCACCTCGGCGAGGGGCGTGTTGTCGAAACCGACGATGCTCAGGTCCTCCGGCACGCGCAGCCCGCGCCGCCGGGCGGCCTCGATGACCCCGGCGGCCAGTTCGTCGGATGCGGCGAACACTGCGGTGGGCGCGGGGTCTTCCGCCAGCAGCCGCCCACCGTGCTCGATGCCCTCGGCGGCGTGGAACGTTCCGGCGTGACGGACCAATTGGGGCGCAACCTGTGCACCTGCCGCCTCCATCGCGCTACGGAAGCCGTGCAGCCGGGCCTGGTTGGAGCCAGCGCGTTCGGTGCCGCCGAGGTAGGCGATACGGCGGTGGCCCAGGGAAAGCAGATGCGCGGCCGCGGTGTGGCCGCCGGAGAAGTTGGTGACGCCGACGCTGACGATCGAGTGGTCGGGCAGCACTTCCGGGTCGAGAAGCACCAGCGGCATCCGGTACCGGGCGAGGGCTTCACGGGCTGGCGTCGGCAAGGAGTTCGCAGTGACGGCGATGACTGCGCGCCGTCCTGCGGCGGCGAGGCCGCGGGCCCAGGCGACGGGATCGGTCGTCGGATCTTGGTCGCCGCGCCGGCCCACCACCACGGCGATGCCCTCACGGGCACCGGCGTCCACCACGCTCTGAATGATCTCGGTGTGGTAGATGCTCAGCCGCTCGAAACCGAAGAACAGCTCCACGGTGGGATGTGAGCGCAGATCGTCCCGGTAGCCGCCGTAGTTGTGGTCCCGCAGGAGGTCCAGGACCTTGTCGCGCGTCTCCTTGGCCACGTCGGGACGGCCGTTGATGACCTTGGAGACGGTGGCGACCGACACGCCGGCGGACTCGGCGACCTGCGCAAGGGTGACGCGTTGGGGCTCGGATGCCATAGCTCTCCCAGGGGCAAGTGGCGGGCCAGCGGCCCGCGTTGCGCAGCACCGTAGCACCGAAAATATTTTCGTTAACCCTCCAGGTCAAGACTGTTGCTGGAGTGGAAAATTAACCATGCGGAAGGGATTGACGGACGGGTGGCACGGCTCTAGCGTTCACCGCCAGCGCGACCGGCAGAAATTTATTTCGAGCACCAAGGTCACTTCTTTTCGGACCTCTGTGGCCGGCGGTTCTTCGCGCGACGTCTTCGCCACTCACTCAAAGGGACAGACCCAAGATGACGCGATTCCACACGGCGGGCCCGACGCGGCCGACCATTTCCACCGGACCTTCCCGGCGCGGCCTCCTGCTGGGGGCGCTCGGTGCCGGTCTCGCCACCACCTCGCTGGCGGCCTGCGGTTCAGGCGACTCGGACGGCTCCGGCGGCGGCAAGGAGATCGTGTTCATGAACCAGTCGCGTGGTCAGGCCGCGACGTTGAAGAAGCTGGCCAAGCAGTACACGAAGCAGACCGGTGTGAAGATCAGGATCGACGATGTCGGTCCCGCCGACTTCCTGACCAAGCTCCAGTCGAGCTCGCAGTCCCGGAACATGCCGGACATGTTCTCGGTGGTCGACGGGCACTCCATGGCGCCCTACTACAAGGCCGGCTGGGCCATGGATCTGACCGACCAGCTGAAGGGCGGTTGGGGCGACAGCTTCCGCCCCGCCACGCTCAAGACGACGACGTTCGGGGCGGACAACCCGCAGGGTGTGAAGCCGGGCGTCTACAGCGCGCACTGGGAGACCCCGGCTCTGGGAGTCTTCGTCAACGCCGCGATGTACAAGGCTGTCGACCTTGACCCGGACCAGGCGCCCGCCTCCATGAGCGAGTTCATCGAGCAGATGCGCAAGATCAAGAAGTCGGGCAAGGGCCCCTTCTGGTTCGCGACGAGCCTGTCCAACCAGGTGATCCAGTCGTACGCGTCCAACTACATGTCCGACGAGGAGTTGAACGCCACCTTCGTCGGCAAGAACAGCTGGAAGAGCGAGGGCTGGCGCAAGACCCTGCAGCTCGTGGCCGACCTGCGGGACGCCGGCGTGATCTACAACGGGTCGATTCCGAGCGGCAACACCGACAACCCCACCGTGGAGAAGGCGTTCTTCAACACCCAGGGCGTCTCCGCGATCTTCGACGGCACCTCGGCCGTCGGCGTGGCCCGTGCCACCGCCCCGGACTTCACCGACTTCCGCTCCTTCCCGCTGCCCAAGGCCGACGACGCCACCCAGACCCCGCGCTTGGTCGGCGGCGCCGCCAAGGGCGCCGCGGTCAACCCGCGCAGCAAGAAGGCCGCCGAGGCACTGAAGTTCCTCAAGTGGCTGACTGCCGCTCAGCAGCAGCAGACCTGGGCCGAGGGGGTGCCGCTGATCCCCTCCGCGCGCGCCGTGTCCAACAAGACCATCCCCGAACAGCTAGCGGGCATCACTGCGAAGATCTCCGACTTCCAGCTCGTCCAGAACCAGATTATGGAGCAGGTGAACACCGCCCTGCAGAAGGGCACTCAGGCACTCGTGCTCAAGGAGCGCTCGGTCGACCAGGTCCTCGGCGACCTCGAAGCCGCGCAGAAGAGCGCGTAATGCGCAGCCGCAATCGGATGCTGGCGGCCTGGCTCTTCCTGGCGCCGGCACTGGCCGTGATCGGCCTGTTCACCGTGGTCCCGTTCGTGCAGGGCATCCTGCTGAGCTTCCAGTCCTGGGACGGGGTGAGCCTGGACTCGCCGTTCGTCGGGCTCGACAACTACCGCTACGTGCTGGACGACACCCAGTTCTGGGGCTCGATGAAGAACGCCGTCCTGTACGGCGTGGTCGGCCTGATCGTCGCCAACGCGGTGTCGATGGTGATGGCCCTTGCCGTGCACCGGGCCCGCCGCGGGTCGGCGTTCTTCCGCACCGTCTTCTACCTGCCTGGCGTGTTCTCCACGGTGGTGGTGGGCGTGATGTTCTCGTGGTTCCTCGACCCGAACATCGGGATCGTCAACCAGATGCTCAAGACGGTCGGCCTCGAAGGTCTGCAGCACAACTGGCTGGGCGATCCGAAGACGGCTGTGATCGCGGTCGCCGCCGTGTTCGTCTGGTACCACTGGGGCTTCGGCTTCATCCTCTTCTTGGCCGGCCGACAGGACGTGCCCAAGGAACTGTACGAGGCCTCGTCACTGGACGGCGCCCGAGGCTGGTCCCAGTTCCGCTACGTCACCTGGCCCGGGATGTCCCACGTCACCGGCATCGTCAGCGTGCTGACCCTGCTCAGCGGCCTGCAGATCTTCGGCACCGTCCAGGTGCTGACCAACGGCGGCCCCGCGGGCCACACCGAGGTCCCCACCCTGCACATCTACCAACAGGCCTTCCAGTACAGCGAGTACGGCCGTGCGGCAGCGATGTCCGTCATCTTCGGGCTGTGCCTGGTCGCCCTGGCCTGTGTCCAGCTGTGGGTCTCCCGCCGGCTCGGCGGAAGCGCCGACTCCCGGACGGAGAAGGGACGTTGACGATGAACACGCTTCTCGACCCCGCACGGGAGTCCGATACGCCGTCGATGCCGGAACCGCCATCGTCGAAGGCGAAACGCCGCGTCGGCCGTCTGCCGCGCATAGCCCTGTACGCACTGCTGATCGCGGGAGCGCTCGAGGCTCTTGTGCCGGTGCTCTGGGTGCTCAGCGGCTCCTTGCAGAGCGGCAAGCAGCTGTACAAGGGCACCGACTTCATTCCCCGCCCCTTCGAATGGGGCAACTTCGCCACTGCCTGGAACGAAGGAGGCTTCAGCCAGTACCTGCCCAACAGCCTCCTCTACACCACGGCCGCGGTCCTCGGGATCCTGGTCATCGCGAGCCTCGCCGGATACGCCCTCGCCCGCATCGAGTTCCCCGGCCGGGGCGCCATCGTGGGCGCGATCCTCGTCATCATGATCATCCCGCTGCCGGCGTCGTTCATCGCCCAGTACAAGCTGCTGATCACGCTCGGGCTCGCCAACACCCGTATGGGCTACATCCTCGTTCTCATCGCGGGCGGGCTGCCGATCTCCATCCTGATCATGCGCGGGTTCTTCGCCAGCCAGCCCAAGGAACTGGAAGAGGCTGCCGCCATCGACGGCGCCAACCTGTTCACCACCTTCTGGCGGATCATCCTGCCGCTGGCCAGGCCCGGGCTGATCGCGGTGGCCGTCATCCAGGCCATGGGCGTCTGGAACGAGTACCTCATGGGCCTGGTGCTGTTCAACGACAGCTCGCTCATGCCCGTACAACGCGGACTCACCAACTTCATGTCCGCGGACACCCCGCAACAACAGATCCTGCTCGCCGCGTCGCTCATCGCGGTACTGCCGATCGTCGTCTTCTATGCGATCGCGCAGCGCCACATCATCAGCGGCCTCTCGGCGGGAGCGCTCAAGTGACCACGTCTCAAGTGACCACGCAACGACCAGTGAGGAAGCTGCCGAGATCATGAGAGTTCGGAGTGTGCGTTCCACCCTCCTCAGAGGAAGCGCGGCCGCCGTACTGGCGCTCGCAGCGGCCCTGCCCAGCGCCCAGGTGTCCACGGCCGTGGACACGTCGGGCACCACTCAACCGCGAGTCAATATAAGTGAGTTGCCGGTGCCGCCGACCGTCCCGCAAGACGGCGTCTGCACCCACCCCACCGGCTGCGTCTCGGCCGACTGGAGCGGCATCGGGACCCCGGGCCCCGCCAGGAGCTCGAAGTACGTGTTCCTCGGCCTCACCTATGCCGGAGCACCGGAGTTCGGCCCGGCGAGCGTCTACAGCGGCAACCAGGTCCTGGCGGTCCGCACCGACGGCAGCACCTTCCCGAACGGTGAGGCGTGGAAGTGCGTCACCTGCGGGGTGGCCTACGGGTCTGAGATCGAGACGAGCCAGTTCGTCTACCCGCCCGCGAACGAGCTGCCCGACCGCAAGCGCGTCCTGGTGGGCAACGGCATCCTGTCGTGCGGCGCGAACGGTACCGAGTACGCGGTCACCGACCCGCGCTGCACCCCCGCCAACACCAAGATCACCCCCATCTACTGGAACGACAGGCCGCTCTTCAAGGCCGACAGCTCCGGCATCAACAACGGCCGGGAATGGCGACTGAGCAACGACGGCGTGCATTTGGTGTGGGACGTCCTCGACTATCGGGCACTCACGGAGACCGGGTACGTCGGCCGGATCAGCTACGACAAGGAGAAGGGCCGCTACGAACTGGTGGGCGTCTCGGCCCTCGCCAACCCCTCGGCCGCGTACCAGCCCCTGGTCGTCGAGAAGGGCAACCAACTGCGCTTCAACCAGGCCGGAATGATCGGCGAACCGCGCGGCTTCACCGCCGACGGGCAGGGCATCCTCGGCATCCAGAGCGCGAACTCCGACAGCATGGACGCCTGGGCCACCGACCTGGCCACCGGCGCCTCCCAGCCCATCACCCGGAACGCCCAGTACACCGACCCGATGGCGGCATCGCCCAACGGCAAGTGGCTGCTCGCCGAAGAGGTCAAGGGCTCAGGCCGCCTCGACTTCATCTCCGGCATGCCGGGCATCCCGGCACTCACTGCGCACGGAGGCACCGCCCCGTACATCGCGGGGATCCGCAACGAGGGCAACCGCCGCTACTTCTCGCCCTGGCTCGTTGACCCGAAGACCGGCGACGGATTCGAGATCAATGCCGGGTCCGACCGGAACTGGAATATGGCTGCCGACCCGGCCTGGCTTGCCGACAGCACCGCAGTCGTCTACACCGAGAACCTGGCCTGCGGCGCCAACCCGACCCCGCACCGCTGTGCCGACTCGACCGAACCCGGCGGCCGCAACAGCCGCCTGATGATCGCCCGCTTCCCTGACTTCAAGCCCACCGCGCCCGTGACGCCCGCACCGGTGTCCGACAAGACCTGGGGCACACCCTACGACCCGGACAATCCTCCGGCAGCGGCGAAGGCGATCCCGGCCGGCACGTACACGATGCAGGGCAAGGCCCAGGGCACGGCCACCGTACAGATCACCAACAACAGCACCGTCACCCAGCCGCTGAGCGTCGCTGTCGCCTACAGCAACTACAGCGACGACGGCACGAACATCATCAACGGCACGGAGAAGGTCGAGCGGAAGGCCAACACGGCGCTCGGCTGCACACCGGGCACGGCCTCGGAGTTCGCCTGCCTCACCTGGACCGAGGACCTGAAGCTGTCCGGCAAGCACACCGGAACCAAGCAGACCGGCTCCGACGGGTTCACCCTCGGCCCGTCCGTGATGCTCGGCAACGACTTCCAAGCGGTCGGCACGCTCACCACGACCATCGACGGCACCACGTACGCACAGCCGGCCAACGGCCACTGAACCAGGCGGATCCCCAGCGGATCCAGATCCGGACACCGGAGGAAACGAACCGGATGACGCACAACACCCCTGAAATCTCTTACGAGTTGGCGATCGACAGCGGCGGCGACCGGTTTCCGGTGTCCGGCAGCCGCCCTCGCCTCTCCTGGAAGCCGCCGTGGAACACCGCGGCGGCGGGCGAAGAGTACGAACTGCAGATCCACGTCGACGGGCAGCCGCAGCAACACGCCCTCGTCGTCGGCCACTTGCTCGTCGACTGGCCGGTGCGTGCGCTGCGCAGCGGCGAGCGGGTGCGCTGGCGCGTGCGACCCCGCGCCGCGACGCAGCCCTCGGCGTGGAGTTCCTGGCATGCCTTCGAGGTGGGACTGCTCGACGGCGACTGGACGGCCTCCTGGATCACCCCGGCCGACGATCAGCGGGCCTCCCGACTCCCGCCCGGAACGCGGCCCGCGCACACCCTGAGCGCCGCGTTCGACACCTCCGAGGTGGTGCGAGCGCGCCTGTACTCCACGGCTCTCGGGGTGTACGAGGCGTTCGTGAACGGCGAGCGCGTGGGCACCGTCGAACTCGCGCCCGGCTCGACCTCGTACGACCGCACCCTGTACGCGCAGGCGGCCGACGTCACCTCGTCCGTCTGCCCCGGCGTCAACACCATCGAGATCGTGCTCTCCGACGGCTGGTACCGCGGCCAGGTCGGCGCCTTCCGTAAACCGGCCGGATGGGGAGAACTGCTCGCTGCCCGCGCAGAGCTGCATCTTGAACTCGCCGACGGAACCCGCGAGGTGATCCGCACCGACGAGCGCTGGACCTCCGCTCCCTGCCCTGTCACCCGCGCCGACCTGATGGACGGCCAGATCACCGATTTCCTCGCCCCGGTCGCCGAGCGACGGCCCGTCCTTGTCGGCGCCGTGACCGCACCCCCGATCGACTGGTCGCCGGCGCCGCCTGTACGCCGCATCGAGGACCGCCCCGCCGTCTCGCTCACCCGGCTGCAGAGCGGGGCCTGGGTCGCCGACTTCGGCCAGAACGCCTCCGGTTGGCTCACCCTCACCGACCTCGGCCCGGCCGGTGCCCGCACCGTGATCGACTACGGCGAGCACGTCGACCCCACGACCGGCGACCTGACCACCACCCACCTCGACTGTCAGCGTCCCGGCGACCCGGTGACCGTCTTCGTCCAGCACGACGAGGTCGTCTCCTCCGGCGCCGAAGGCGAGGTCTTCGAGCCCCGGCACACCGTGCACGGATTCCGCTACGCCCGCCTGGAGCGCGGCGACGCACCCCTGAAGACGTCGAGCCTCACCATGCGGGTCGTCCACACGGACCTGCGCTCCACCGGCACCTTCGCCTGCGGCAACGAGGACCTCAACCGCCTGTACGACGTGGCCCGTTGGAGCTTCCGGGGCAACGCCGTCGACGTTCCCACCGACTGCCCGACCCGCGAACGCATCGGCTGGACCGGCGACTACCAGGTCTTCGCGCCCACCGCCGCACGCCTCTACGACATCCACGGCTTCAGCCGCAAGTGGCTGCGCTCGGTCCGCGACGACCAGCTCGACGACGGACGCATCGCCAACTTCTCGCCCGACGGGCGGCGCAGCAAGCTCCGCACCGACCAGCGTCTCGACAGCATGACGGGATCCGCCGGCTGGGGCGACGCCATCGTCCTCGTACCGTGGCTCCTGTACGAGACGTACGGCGACCGCCGGGGCCTCGACGAGAACTGGGACGCGATGGTCCGCTGGGTCGAATGGGCCCTGGCCACCGCCCGCACGGCACGGCATCCCTCCCGCGTGGCCAGGTCCGCGGAACCCCTGCCGCACGAGGAGTTCATCTGGGACGGCTCCTTCCACTGGGGGGAGTGGTGCGAGCCGAAGCGCCGCGCCGCCGACGGTTCGATCGTCGAACCGGAACAGGACTGGACGGCGACCGACAAGGGCGAGGTGGGCACCGCCTTCCTGTACCGCTCCACCGCCACCCTGGCCGAGGTCGCCGGGGTTCTGGGCCGTGAGGACGCGGCCGCCCGGTACGCACGCCTCGCGGAACGGATCAAGGAGGCCTGGCGTACGGAGTTCCTCGACGACACCGGCCGCACCACGGTCGACACCCAGGCGAGCTACGTCCGTACACTGTCGCTCGACCTCGCCGCCGAGAAGCTGCGCGACGCGGTCGTCGGGCGCCTGGTCGACCTGATCCGCGAGGCCGGAACCCACCTGGGCACCGGCTTCCTCTCCACCGCCGACCTGCTGCCCGCCCTCGCCGACAACGGTCACGCCGACCTGGCGTACGAAGTGCTGCTCCAGCGCACCTCGCCGTCCTGGCTCGGCATGCTCGACCGCGGCGCCACCACCATCTGGGAGGAGTGGGACGGCGTCGACGAGCACGGCGACGCGCACGAATCGCTCAACCACTACAGCAAGGGCGCCGTCATCCACTTCCTGCACACCCACACCCTTGGGCTGCGTCAGGCCGAAGGGTCCGTGGCCTGGGAGCGGTTCGTCGTCGCGCCCGTACCGCACGGGTCGGTCGGCTGGGCGCGCGGCACCTTCGACAGCCCGCGCGGCACCATCGCCGTCGAATGGCACATCCAGGACGGGGAGTTGGACCTCACCGTCGAGGTCCCGCCCACGTCCACCGCCACCGTCGTCCTGCCCGACGGTGAGGAACTGACGGTCGGCCCGGGCCGCAGCGCCTGGCGCACCATCCTCTGAACCATGGAGCACACATGTCTGTCCTGCACAGCGATGACTCGGTCGGGAAGCTGGTGTTACGGCTGACGCTGGAGCAGAAGATCGCCCAGCTGACGGGCCTGAGCGTCATGCACCTGACCGACCGTAAGAAGCTCATACCGGAAGAGAAGGGGCCCGAGACCGATCCGGCCAAGCTGGCCGAGCTGCGGCCGCACGGCGTGGGCCACCTCGCGATGGCGTGGTTCCTCGGCCACGACGCGGACAGTCTGAGATCGGCTGTCGCTGCAGTGCGAGGCGGTACGGGAGGTGTCGCCGTTCGGGATCGGTGCGTTGATCCACAACGAGGCCGTCAACGGATTCATGCCCGCCTGCGTCACGCAGTTTCCGACAGGCTGGGCCCAGGCCGCGACCTGGCATCCGGACCTCGTGCGACGCGCGGCCGCCGTGAGCGCGGCCCATCTGCGCGACGCGGGAATGCAGTTGGCCCTCTCGCCCCTGATGGATCTCGCACGCGATCCCGGCTGGGGCCGCGTGCACGAGTTCTACAGGGAGGACCCGGAGCTGGTCGCGCGCTTCGCGGTCGCCTTCGTCACCGGCATGCAGGGAGCCGACGACGAGACCGGTGTCCTGGCCACGGGCAAGCACTTCCTCGGGTACGGCACCTCAGAAGGCGGGCTGAACAAGGCCGTCACTCAGCTGGGCCGACGCGCGCTCGTCGACGAGTACGCCCTCCCGTTCCGGCGCGCCATCAGCGAGGCTGGCCTCGACGTGGTCATGAACTCCTACAACGAGATCGACGGCATCCCGGCCATCGCGGACCGCTGGCTCTTCAGCGACCTGCTGCGCGGCGCTCGGCTTCGGCGGGCTCGTGGTGAGCGACTACGACGCCCTGCCCATGCTGGTCCAGGACTTCCACACCGCCACCACGCCCGGGCAGGCCGCCGTCCAGTCGCTGACGGCGGGCATCGACGTGGTCCTTCCGCACGGAAAGATCTACGAGCAACTCGGCACCGAGGTGGAGTCCGGGCGCCTCGACGAGAAGGTCGTCGACCAGGCCGTGCACCGCGTCCTGCGGGCCAAGGCGCGCGTCGGACTCATCCCGAGCTTCGGCCCGCGCCGTCCCCGACGGCAGCCGCGGATTCGAAGCCGGCGACATCACCGTCCAGGGCGCCTTCGCAGCCGATGACGTCAGGTGCCACGAGACGGTCCCAGCGCCCGCCGCGATCCACCCTTGAGAAGACCACTCCATGCTGAAACCCCGCTCCACCGCCACCCGCGAACTGGTGAACCTCGACGGCCTGTGGAAGTTCGCCACCGCGGCGGGCGCAGGCGACCAGCCGTGGACCGGCCCCCTCGGCACCCCGCTCGAAGCCCCTGTGCCGGCCAGCTACAACGACCTGTTCACCGACAGCGCCATCCGCGACCACGTCGGCTGGGTCTGGTACCAGCGCACCGTGCGCGTGCCGCGCGGCTGGGCCGATGAGCGGGTCATCCTGCGCGTCGAGGCCGCCACACACCAGGGTTTTGGCGGTCGCGGGCCCGATACCGGGGAGCGCGGCAAGCGGTCGCGGCCGCAGGAACGCGGCCACCGACGCGTCGTCGTCCGCGCTGACGGTGATGTGACCGAACGGGGTGGCGGCTGCGGCCATGGCGGCGATGAGCGAACTGGGGCCGCCGGCCACGGTGGCGCGCACGCCGAACAGGGCGATCGTTCTCAGCCGCAGGAGCTGGGCCAGTTCGTGGGGTGAGCGGTCGAACAGTCTCAGCGCGCCGGTGATGTCCAGGTCGACGCTGTGATCTTGAGGGTAGGGCTGATGCGCCGGCGTGATGTCTTCGACGAGTAGGAGGAGTTGCTCGAACATCAGGTCCGGGTCCTGGAAGTGGTGGAGATGGAAATGGACTCGCAGGACCTGGCGGGGGCGGCGGCCGCGACGTGCTGGTGCCCGCTCCCCCCTCGCGCAGGGCCTTGGGCGCCGGCACGGTGCTCATCCTGCGGATCCGGGGGAGCGGTGGCCCAGGCGGCGCAGGTCTGCGGAGCGGGTCCCTGCGGGCTGGAGATCGGCCCAGGGGTGCAGTTCCGAGCCCGCGGTTCCGTCGCTGAGAGTTCGAGTGGCCGCGGGAGTGGGGGAGGTGTCCGGTTGGGCCGGCGTCGCGGCTGGCGTGGTGCGGCCGAACATGCGGACCTACCGCGCCTTCTGTGCTGCTGTGCTGGTGTGGTGACACACGGAAGGATGGGCATTCGTTCGCACGTCTGCACGCTGGACCATCTGGCCCTCGCGTACGAGATCCGCCATGCCGTACGTCGGCGGTTAGCGGTGGGCGGCACCTGGCTCCGCCGGTGGTCGGGGGATGAGGTGACCTGGCCGCTCCGCGATTTGGCGGCGGTGCCGTTGCTGTCGTCTCAACCGGTTCGGCGGTTCACCTGGAGGGCGCGCCAGCGGCATCGGCCGGGGCTCCTGTACATGGTGTCCACCGACCGTCATCACGGGTTCGAGTCTCTGGAGGAGGCCCGGCTGCTGCTCGCGTTGGACTTCGTGACGGTGGCCGAGGTTCTTCCGCAGCCGTTCCGGCTCGGCTTTGAACATGCGAATGGGCGGGCGGAACACACGCCGGACTTCCTGGCTGTCATGCCGGACGGTGGCCGGTGGCTGCTCGACGTTCGTCCGTGGCGCCTGGTCAAGGAGAGCGATGAGCTGAAGTTCGCCGCTGCCCAGGAGCTGGCTGCGGCGACTGGGTGGCGCTACGCCGTGGTGTCGGGATGGGCGCCTCACGTCCATAGCGTGCTGGACCAGCTGTCGGCTCAGCGTCGTCCGCTCCAGGATCCGCTCGAGCTGCAGCACGAATTGGAATCGGCAGCGGGTGCCGGGCCGATCGAGTTCGGGCGACTGGTGGAAGCGACGTCGCTGCCGGCGGTGGCCCGGGCTCACGCTCTGCACATGCTCTGGCATCGCCGTCTGAGTGTGGAGCTCGGCCTCCCGTTGAGGGACGCGTCCGTGGTCTGGCCTGCTTGGGAGAGCGGAGGCAGCCCGGTGAGGGAGACGGGAGTGGACGGATGACGCCTCTGCTGGATCTTGCTCCGGGTGTGAGACTGCGGCTTCACGGGGTTCATTGGACTGTCGAGGAGATCACGCCTCAGCGTGGCGAGGTCGTTCTCCACTGCGCAGAGGGACGCAGTGAGGTCCGGTCGATTCGCTGGCTCATGCACCACCCGGACTGTCGGCCCGTGACGCCGACACAACCTGGTGCCCCGGGAGAGACTCTTCGTCAGCCGACCACGGCCATGGACCTGACCGAGGACCAGTTGAAGCGGGCCCGTTTACGGGCCGCCCACGTGCTGGAGGCTGAGACCGGCTTCCGGTCCGGTCATGCGACCCGGGCCTTGCCAGGTGAACCGCGGCCGACCTACGATCCGGAGCGGACCACGGTGAGCGAGCGCCGCCGGACCAAGGCGGCAGAGCTGGCCGAGCTCGGAGCGGAGGAGGCCGCAATGCTCGGCCTCGCGAACATGAGCCTGCGCACGCTGGAGCGACTGGCAGCACGCAGCACCGACGACTTGGTCGTGGCCTGCGCGGACGGGCGCTGGACGCGGAAGAGCGGAGGGCGTCCGAGCATCACCGAGGAGATCCGGGAGGCCATCTTCGCGGTGCGGCAGGAGTGTCTGGAGCGTTCGCGGATCAGCATGCGAGCCCGACACCGGCTCGTGCACCAGTACGTCCGTGAGACCTTCCCCGACTTTCCCCCCGAGAAGATCCCCAGCTACTTCACCCTGCGCAACGTCTGGCCGGAGTGGTTCGGGCCCGGCGGGGCCCGCCAGCGCTACGTCCGCTCGGCGGAGGCCGCAAAGGTCGCTTCGCAACGGGTGGTCGTACACAGGCCGGGGCAGGTGGTCGCGCTGGACACCACGCCGCTGCCCGTCAAGGTCCGTGAGTTGGTGTTCGGAGAGCCAGTGACCGTGATGCTCACTCTGGCCCTGGACCTCTACACGCACTCGATCGTCGCGTTCCGGCTGACGATGGTGTCGGACACGTCGGTCGACGTCGCGATGCTGCTGCGGGACGTGATGATGCCGCTCCCGATGCGCGAGGGCTGGGGCGAGGAAATGGAGTGGCCCTACCCGGGCGTCCCGGCCGCCGTTGTCGCCCAGTTTGCGGGGCATAAGGTCGCTGCGCTGCCGTTCTTCCCGCCGGAGACGGTGACCACTGACCACGGCGGGCCCTACAAGAACCACGAGGTGGTGGAAGCCGAGCGGACTCTGGGCTGCACGATCCTGCCGGCGCGGGCTCTGCGGCCGACCGACAAGTCCGCCGTCGAGTGGGCCTTCGGCGCGATCAACACCCTGCTCCTGGAGCACCTGCTCGGCTATACGGGTACCGACGTCGCCGACCGCGGCGCGGACCCGGAAGCAGACGCGGCGCTGACCATCGCGCAGATGGAACACCTACTCGCGACCTGGATGGTGAAGGTGTGGCAGAACCGCGTGCTGGGGGAGTATGCGCCCGCATGGGGCCCAGGTGAGGAACACAGCCCGAACTCGCTGTTCGCCGCGTCGATGCACCAGGGCGGGATCGCCCTGCAGATCCCCAAACCGGAGCTCTACTACAAGCTGCTCCGTAAGCACTACGTGAAAATCCACCCAGCTCGCGGCGTGAAGATTCTCGGCCTCTGGTACCACGCCGAGGTCCTCGACGAGCCGCGTCACCAGCAGCCCTCCGCCCGCGGTGGACGGCACAAGGGCAAGTGGGTGGTCCACAGTGACCGCCGTGACCGCCGCACCGTGTTCTTCCAGGACGCAGCCGATCACGACCAATGGCACGTCCTGCGCTGGACCGGTCTCCCGCCAGAGGGTGAGGTCCCTGCGTTCTCCGACCGCACCGTCGAAGAACTCTTTGCAGAAGTCAGGCGGCAACGCCTCGCGCCCAAGGCAGAGGCCGAACTCCTCCCAGTCCTCCTGGACTTGCTGGGGTCCGTGACTCCAGTGAAGGAATGGCGGACTCAGCAAGACAAGAAGCGCGAGCGCACCCGGCGCGCTCGGCAGGCCCACCAGGCTCGATCCGCCAGCAGTGACCGGCCTGCCGCATCCGCGCATGACGGAGACGGGACAGTTCTGAGCTGGCCGGAGCAGGCCCGCAATGTCAGCGACGCCGTGGACAGCGACCGGCGGCGCCGGCGCGAGGAAGCCGTACGGGACCGGCCCGGCCCCGTACCCCCGCCGCGGCTGGGTGACTCCTTGCGACGCCGGGCCCTGTTCCTGCTTCCCGCTGACGAGGACGCAGACCTTGCTGGCCAGCCGAAGGAGAACACGTGAGTCATGACCTGGATCCCGGCAGCCTTGCCCAGTTGATCAAGCCGTCCCCACGGCGGGACACCTACGCCGGTTGGCAGCAATGGCGCACGAGCCGAGGCCGGTTCACTCCCGCTCCCCAGCTCACGTTCCAGCAATGGCGAGCGCTGAGCCCGCGGGACCGATCGCTCTATGACCTGCACCGCACCGCGACGCACGTGAACCTGCCGCTGCAGGAGACGCCGATGTCGCTGAAGGTCTCCCGCCTGGTCAACCGGCGCATCCGCAACAACGCGCTCAAGGCCCGCCCTTCGGCCCGGGCTGGTGTGATGGTCACCGGCTGGGGTTACCAAGGAAAGACGGAAACGGTCTGTGAAGTGGCCGCAGCATTTGAGGACGCCTGGCTCGCCGTGCACAGCCACGCCCACCCACGGGCTGTGGACGGCACGCGTGACCTGCACGCACCTGTCGCCTACGCACAGACTCCCGTCACCGCGAAGCCAAAAAGCACCTGCCAGGCGGTGCTGGTTTCTTCGGAGCAGAAACTAAACGCCTCACGCTGCCACAGCTGATCCGGCAGGTCGCTGACTCCCTCGACGACCACGGCACCAAGGCCCTCATCCTCGACGACATCACCCGGCTGCGCATGCACCGGGCCGACGACCAGGACACACTCGACCTGATCCGCGCCTTCATGAGCATGAACGTCACCCTGGTCCTGGTGGGCGTCGACATTCTGGGCTCAGGCCTTCTGCGCCAAGGCCACTGGGACGAGAAGACCCGTCAGTGGGTACTGCCCTCCTCGCAGCACGCGCGCGTCCATGGCTTGGAGGCAACCCAGACTGAACGCCGCTTCGACCTGGTCGAACTCGACCGGTTCCGCTACTCCAGCCCAGCCCAGATCACTGCCTTCCGTGATCACCTGGCAGGATTGCAGGCCAACCTGCGCCTCTTGAAAGCCCCGCCGGGCATGCTCACCGGCGGCGCGATGCCCGAATACCTCATGCGCCGGACCGACGGAGTCCTCGGCCTGCTCGAACGACTCATCGAGGACGGCTGTCAGGAAGCCATGGACAGCGGTAAGGAACTGCTGGACGAAGCGCTTCTCGACGACATCGTCCTCAGCCTCGACGACCCCGATCGCGACCCCCAAGCCGGCGAAGTCCCTGACATCCCCGGCTCGTCCCGTCCGGCTCCGGCCAAAGGCCGAGCCTCCGGCCGCCGCCGGAACACGGTCTTCGACGACCACGGACCCGCCCACGCGGGCGGTTGATCGCCATCCACCACATCCCGGACCCACTTCCCCGCACGCTGTCGCCCCTGTCCGGCGAGGGGTTGCCCGGCCCGCTGCTGCGGCTCTCCCACCGCCTGGACCTGTCGCCCTCCCACCTCATCGAGCGAACGGGCATCCAGAAGAGCGACGCCACCTACATTCCCGGCAGGCTGCTGGTGACCCTCGACGACCGGCTCGAAGCCTTCGCGCACGCCACACGCCTCTCCACCGCCGAAGCATCCCGGCTCGTGTTGGCAACCCACGCCGACCGCTACCCACCCATCAGCGAGTCCCTGAAAGTCGCACCCGGCAAGAAGTCCAGCCGTACCCCGATCGACGCCTGGGTTTTCTCGACCTTCACCCGCTACTGCCCTGCGTGCCTGGCCGGGGACGGCTCCGTCATCCAGCGGCGTCACGGCGGGCCCTGGAAAGCCGAATGGCGACTGGCCGTCATCTTCACCTGCCCCACCCACTCCACCTTCCTGCGCCATACCTGCCCCTCCTGCTCCAGGTCGGCGCACGTATTCGACAACGTCGGCTGCAAACTGCTGCCGCTGATGAGGCTCAGCGGCCTCCACCCGGCCCAATGCCGAAACCCCAAGAAGGAACCAACCCCCAATCGGCTCACCCTGTGCGGGGCCCGGCTCGATACCGCATTACTCCCCAACCAGCCCCTTCCGCCCGCCTTGTTGAGGCTTCAAGACCGGATCCGCGAGCAACTCGAAGAGACCTCCGATGCCAGCGCTGCACGCCGCTACTTCACAGAGCTACGAGCCCTGTCCGTACTTCTTGCAGCCAGCTGGCCGCAGGGCCGAGAGTTCACGACGAGCGCGACCACCGAGAGCATGGCTCACTACATCGAAGATCGACGAAGACAGACCGCAGCACGGCTCGATCACCGCGGCCAGCGGGCATCATCCCTGAACTGGGACCACCCGCCTCCCTCGGCAGCCGCTACCGCCGCGCTGCTGCACGCCGCGGATCAAGTGCTCGCACTCGGACGGACCGACTTCCGCAACACGCTACGAGGGTTGGCCGCGGCCGTGCCAGAGAAGGATTCCGGGCAATGGGGTCACGTGTGGCGCCACGTTGAGCGACACGGCTCGGCGGAGATTCGCCGCGAGATCAGTGGGGCGTTCGAACAACGTCGACGGTTGCGGAGCTGAGGCTCGCGTCCGCGGAACCCCGCCCCATCTGTGCCCTGCCCTGGCGGTTCCTGGTGATCAGAGCCTGTGCCAAAGGACTGGAGGAGTGCTCGCTGGCGAGCTGAACCGCTCAGTCACAACAGCACAGACCCCCGCTCGGATTCACGAAGCGGGGGCTGTGCCTGTCGGCGTGGTCAGACCGTGACGCTGGGCTTACTGTCCTGGGTCTGATCGGCTGTGCGGGCAGCGATGTAGCGCTCCGCGTCGAGGGCGGCGGCTGCGCCGGTGCCGGCGGCGGTGATGGCCTGGCGGTAGGTGTGGTCGACGACGTCCCCGGCGGCGAAGACACCGGCGAGGCTGGTGCGGGTTGAGGGTGTCGCGACTTGGATGTAGCCCTCGTCGTCGAGGTCGAGTTGGCCGGTGAACAGCGCGGTACGCGGGTCGTGGCCGATCGCGATGAACAGGCCCGTCGCGTCCAGTTCACGAGTCTTGCCGGTGAAGGTGTCGCGCAAGGTCAGGCCGGCGAGCATGCCGTTCTCCTCGCGGAGTTCGGCGATCTCGCTGTCGAAGGCGAAGGAGATCTTGTCGTCGGCGAAAGCGCGGTTCTGCATGACCTGGGAGGCACGCAGCGTGCTGCGTCGGTGGACGATGGTCACGGACCTGGCGAAGCGGGTGAGGAAGGTGGCCTCTTCCATTGCCGTGTCGCCGCCGCCGACAACCACGATGTCGCGGTCACGGAAGAAGAACCCGTCGCAGGTCGCGCACCAGGAGACGCCGCGCCCGGAGAGCGCGTCCTCCTTGTCCAGGCCGAGCTTGCGGTAGCCGGACCCGGTCGCGACGATCACGGTCTTTGCCCGGTGCACGGTGCCGGACGAATCGGTGAGCAGCTTGATGTCGCCGGTGAGGTCGACCTCGACGATGTCGTCGTCGACCATCTCCGCACCGAAGCGTTCGGCCTGGGCCCGCATGTTCTCCATGAGGGCCGGGCCATCGACGCCCTCGGGGAAGCCGGGGAAGTTCTCGACCTCGGTGGTCGTGGTGAGTGAGCCGCCCACGAAGATGGAGCTGCCGAACAGCAGGGGTTTGAGCTGGGCGCGGGCGGTGTAGAGGGCGGCGGTGTATCCGGCGGGGCCGGAGCCGATGATGACGACCTCGCGTATGCCGGAGTCGGTCACGCCGCTCATGCCTCCTGCTTCGCGTCGATCTCGGCGATCAGGGCCTCGATGCGGGTCTTGATCTCATCGCGGATCGGGCGCACGGAGTCGACGCCCTTGCCCGCCGGGTCTTCGAGGGCCCAGTCGAGGTACTGCTTGCCGGGGAAGATCGGGCAGGCGTCGCCGCAACCCATCGTGATCACGTAGTCGGACGCCTGGACGGCCTCGGTCGTGAGGATCTTCGGCTTCTGGTCGGAGATGTCGACGCCGACCTCCTTCATGGCCTCGACCGCGGCGGGGTTGACCTGGTCGCCGGGGATCGAGCCGGCGGAGCGAACCTCGATCCGGTCGCCCGCGAGGTGGGTGAGGAATCCGGCGGCCATCTGCGAGCGCCCGGCGTTGTGGACGCAGACGAACAGCACAGAGGCGAGCGGGGAGGAGGACATCGGTTCTTCCTTCGTAGTGTGGAGTGTGTAGTTCAACAGGCGGGGTGAAAGGGGATTTCAGGCGGTGCTCGGCAGCGAGTCGAGCAGCTCGGTGATGTGCGCGTCGATCGCGTCGCGAATGGTGCGCACGACGGCGATCGGGGCGCCTTCGGGGTCGGCGACAGGCCAGTCCAGGTAGCGACGGCCGGCCACGACGGGGCAGGCGTCGCCGCAGCCCATCGTGATCACGATGTCGGCGGCCCGGACCACCTCGTCGGTCAGCGGCTTGGGGAAGGCGCTCTCCGCGGACGGGACGCCTGCCTGGGTGAGGACCTGGGCCACCACCGGCTCGACGGCCGCGGCGGGATGGGTGCCGGCGGACGACACCGTCACATGTCCCTGGGCGCGGTGGGCGAGCAGGGCCGCGGCGAGCTGTGAGCGTCCGGCGTTGTGGCTGCAGACGAACAGCACCCGGGGCAGTCCGCTGCCCGGCGCCCCCTCGATGTGTGCCAGGGCATCCAGGCGTTCGGCCGCCAGGCGCTCGGCCAGGACGACCAAGTGCGTGGAGACGCGAGCAGTCGCGGCCAGGCGCTCGTAGGAGTCGGTGATGACCCGCTGCACGGTCTCCGCGCAGAAGCGGCCGCGGTGCGCGGTGGCCAGGCGGGCGGCGCCTGCGGCGAGACGTTCGTCGGGCAGGACGGGGGACGGGGACACGAGAACCCCCTTCGGCGGGTTCCAGAAGATCAGCACCGACTGGTATCAGCACCGAGTGATGTGAGAGTATCAGTCCATGCTGACTTCAGTCGACACTGATGTGATCCGGGTTCTGGGCGACCCACTCCGCCTGAAAATCGTCACTCTCCTCGCCCAGGAGACGCTCTGTACGACGCACCTGGTGGAGGAGACCGGAGCCAAGCAGACCAACCTCTCCAACCACCTGAAGGTGCTGCGCGAGGCCGGCCTGGTGGAGACGGAGCCGTGCGGCCGGTTCACCTACTACAAGCTGCGCCCCGAGGTCCTGGCCGGACTGTCCGAGCAGTTCGCCGCACTCGCCGAGTCCGCCCGTACCGCCTCCGAGAACAAGAGGGCCTGCCCGTGACCTCCACCGAGCCCACCACCCAGGCGTCAGCACCCGGCGCCAGCAGTGACGACTCGATCGTCAAGAAGCTCTCCACCCTGGACCGCTACCTGGCGGTGTGGATCCTCATCGCGATGGGTGTCGGGCTGGGTCTGGGGCGTCTGATCCCCGGGCTGAACGACGCCCTGGCGAAGGTCGAGATCGGCGGCGTCTCGCTGCCGATCGCGCTCGGCCTGCTCGTGATGATGTACCCAGTCCTGGCAAAGGTCCGCTACGACAAGCTCGACACGGTCACCGGCGACAAGAAGCTGATGGTGTCGTCGCTGGTCATCAACTGGATCGTCGGCCCCGCAGTGATGTTCGCCCTGGCGTGGATCTTCCTGCCGGACCTGCCCGAGTACCGCACCGGCCTGATCATCGTCGGCCTGGCCCGCTGCATCGCCATGGTCATCATCTGGAACGACCTCGCGTGCGGGGACCGAGAGGCGGCGGCCGTCCTGGTCGCCCTCAACTCCGTTTTCCAGGTCATCGCGTTCGGCCTGCTGGGCTGGTTCTACCTCGACCTGCTGCCGAAGTGGCTGGGCCTGGGCGACGGTCAGAGCCTGGACATCTCCATGTGGAAGATCGCGCTGAACGTGGTCATCTTCCTCGGCATCCCGCTGGTCGCCGGATTCCTGACCCGCCGCATCGGTGAGAAGAAGCTCGGCCGTGACGACTACGAAGCCAAGTTCCTGCCGAAGATCGGCCCCTGGGCGCTGTACGGCCTGCTCTTCACGATCGTCATCCTCTTCGCGCTGCAGGGGAAGACGATCACGTCGCAGCCGGTGGACGTGGTGCGGATCGCGCTGCCGCTGCTGGTCTACTTCGCCGTGATGTTCTTCGGCACGTTCCTTCTGGGCAAGGGTCTCGGCCTGGCCTACGACCGCACCGCGACCCTCGCCTTCACGGCGGCCGGCAACAACTTCGAGCTGGCCATCGCGGTCGCCATCGCCACGTTCGGCGTCACCTCCGGCCAGGCGCTGTCCGGCGTCGTCGGGCCGCTGATCGAGGTGCCGGTGCTGATCGGCCTGGTCTACGTCGCGCTCGCCTGGCGCAAGAAGTTCGACGCCCGCGCGCTGACGACGTCCGCGTGACGCACGCCGTGGACGTGGTGGTGATCGGCGGCGGCCAGGCAGGGCTCGCCGCCGGTTACCACCTGCGCCGCCAAGGCGTGGACTTCGTCATCCTCGACGCACAGTCCACGCCCGGCGGTGCCTGGCAGCACACCTGGGACTCGCTGCATTTGTTCTCCCCGGCAGCGTTTTCCTCGCTGCCCGGATGGCTCATGCCCGCCCAGAGCGGCGAGGAGTACCCGGACGCCGGCCACGTCGTGGAGTACCTCAGCCAGTACGAACAGCGCTACCAGCTGCCTGTGCAACGACCGGTCCGCGTGCAGGCGGTGCGCAGGGACGGCGGGCGGCTGCGGGTCGAGACGGACTCGGGCACCTGGTCGGCACGGGCAGTTGTCTCGGCGACGGGCACCTGGTGGCGCCCGTTCCTGCCCGCCGTGCCGGGGCAGGAACTGTTCTCGGGACGGCAGCTGCACACCGTGAACTACCGGCGGCCCGCCGACTTCACCGGCCAGCGGGTCGTCGTGGTCGGCGGGGGAAATTCCGGCGCGCAGATCGCCGCAGACCTCGCCACCCAGCCCGGCATCGACCTGACCTGGGTCACCCAGCGCCCGCCGCGCTTCCTGGCCGACGACATCGACGGCCGTGCCCTGTTCGACGCCGCCACGGCCCGCCGCAAGGCCCTGGACGAGGGCACTGCGGACACCGGTGGCGTCGCCTCGCTCGGCGACATCGTGGCCGTTGCGCCGGTGCGCGCGGCACGGGATGCCGGCCTGCTGAAGGCGGAGCCGATGTTCGAGGAGCTCACCGCCAACGGCATCCGCTGGAGCGATGGCACAAGGGTGCGTGCGGACACGGTCATCTGGTGTACGGGCTTTCGCCCCGCCCTTTCCCACCTCGCCCCGCTGGGCTTGCGCGGGCCGCGCGGTCACATCGCCACCGAGGGCACCCGCGCTGCAGGGGAGCCCCGGTTGCACCTGCTCGGCTACGGCGACTGGACTGGCCCGGCGTCCGCCACCCTGATCGGCGTCGGCCGCACCGCCCGGGAGATGGCCCGTGACGTGGCACGACTTGTGTCGCACTGAACGTCCGGGCGACGCCAGGCTGGAGAATTCCGCGTGCACGCAGGGGGCCGGCGCGTCTAATGGCTGGTGTGACCGAACAATCCACAACTCCGTCCCTGTGGCGCTTCGTTGACGAAGATGACCCGACGGGCCTCACGCTCATCGTGGACACGCCTCAGGGCCCGTACGTGCGCCAGATACCGCCGGCCATGCCCCGGCCCGCCGGTGTCGAGCCCGGCATAGGCGCAGAGGAAGCAGCCCATGTCGCCGCGGCCACCTGGGGTCTGCCCGACTTCGTCTTCCGCTCCGCTCTGGCCAGCAAAGGATCTGGCCAACGCGAGCTGGGCGACCGGCTTCTGCTCAGCGGCGGCCGGGGCGCGGTGGTTCAGGTTAAGAGCCGGACGATCAAGCCCAAGGCCGACCCTGAGGAACGGGTCTGGATCCAGAAGGTGACGGCCAAGGCCATGCGGCAGGCCAAAGGAACGGTCCGCACGCTGCGACTTCAGCCGGCCGACGTGATCAACGGGCGCGACCGCACTCTGCCGCTGAAGGGCGAGGCCTACGAGTGGATGGCCGTGTTCCTGCTGGACCACGACCAGGTGCCGGAAGACACGGTGGCCACCTGGGAGCCCATCGGGATGCCTGCGCTCGCGCTCACCCGACGCGACTGGGACTTCCTCTTCGACCAGCTGCGCTCCACCACGGCCGTGCTGGACTACCTCTTCCGCGTCGCCGACGAGCCACAGATCGCACTGGGCCACGAGCCGGTGCGCTACTACGAATGCGCCGCGGCCGACGCCGCAGCCCCACCGGCCGACATCGACACCGAGCTAGTCGGACCCGGCGGCACGCTTTTCTCCACACCTCTTTTGCCGCAGGTCCCGGCTGAATCAGGTGAGACCCGCGCCCACCTGGTGCTCCGGTTCATCCTGGAGGACGTGGCCACCAGCATGCTGCGGAACTGGGTGTCGGAGAACGACCGGCTCATCGTGCTCTCCGACCTCGACCGCCTTCCGGTGGGGATCCGGGAGGAGTGGGGACAGCTGCTGCTGAGCATGCTGGACGACGTGGCCCAGGTCCCTGAAGGCGACGTCAAGTGGCGGTTCAGGCGTCAGCTCGACGCGGACGCGACCCGTCAGACGCTCTTCTCCTGCGCCACACGCTTTGGTGAAGACGTCCAGGCGAGCTTCGCCAGTTACGTGATGCTGCGCCATCACGAGGTTGCCGAACGCACTGGCCGTCCCGACGATCTGGCGACCCTTGGGGTGCTGCTGACGCCGAACTATGACGGCAGCCGCCCTTGGGACACCACGATGATCCGCACCCACGGGCCCAGCGGTCTCACTGCGGAAGAAGTGCGGGACTTCGGCCAGTTGTGGAACCACCGGCCTGCTGGTGGCTGACGCTCAGCGGCGAGGCGACAGGCGGTCCAGCACGTACCCGGCATCACGGCCCACGCCGCGCAGGGTCTTGGAGGAGAAGCTGCGCTGGAACTCCATGCCGACGAAGCCGAGGCCGGGCACGGCGGTGGCGATGCCGCCGCGGTGCAGCGGCCGACCGTCGGGGTCCAAGGCGCCGCTGCTGGTCAGGTAGGGGAAGGCGAGATGGTAACCGGTCGCCAGAACAAGGGCGTCGACCGCTTCCGGCGTGCCGTCGGCCCAGATGGCGCCCTCGGCCGTGAGGCGGCTGAACATCTCCCGCCGCTCCACGCCATGCTGCTTGAGGGCGGTGGCGTAGTGGCCGTCGTCGAGGACCGAGACCGGGACCTTCTCCAGCAGCTGCCGGATGGGGGCGATGTCGAGTCGCGTGTGCTTCAGCCACCAGTGCAGATCGCGGCCCAGCGGGCGCTGCGGGATCCATCCGATCGGCCGCCGGGTGGCCAGCGTGGTGTCGGCGACCGCGCCGAGCTCGGCGGCGATCTGGATCGCGGAGTTGCCCGCGCCCACAACTACGGTCCGTTGCCCGGCGAACCCGTCCGGAGTGCGGTAGTCGGCGGCATGCAGCACCCGGCCGGTGAACTCCGCCAGCCCGGGCAGGTCGGGGAGGTGCGGGGTGCCGTAGTCGCCGGTCGCGGCGATCACTGCCCGTGCAGTGAACTCGCGGCCGTCTCCGGCGCGCACCGACCAGGCATCGCCCCGGCGGGTGACGGAGGTGACGGTCGTACTGAGGTGGATGTCCGCGGTGAGCTGGCGGGCGTAGGAGCGCAGGTAGTCCACCACCTCGTCCCGTGTCGGGTAGCGGCCCGGATCTCCGGGAAAGCGCAGGCCGGGCAGGGACGAGTACCGGGCGGGGGAGAACAGGGTGAGGCTGTCGTAGTAACGCGGCCAGGCCCCGCCCGGCGCATCGGCCGAATCAAGGACCGCGATGCGGTCAAAGCCGTGCCTGGGTGCGAGGGCAGCGGTGGCCAGGCCGGACTGTCCGGCGCCGATGACGATGAGATCGGCGTGTGCCATGAGATCGTGAACCCTTCACAAGTCGTTGTTTCGGGAAGTGACGAAATGTTGATCGGAGAGGGGGGAGTGGTGTGAACGAGAGCAGTGGAGGAGAGTCCGCAGTGGATGCGGCCACGGCCGACTTCCTCAAGGCACTGGCGAGCGAGACCCGGCAGAAGGTGATGCAGCAGTTCACGGGCGGCGCCGAGCTGACCGTCGGCGAGATTGCCGAACGGTGCGCCCTCAAGCCGTCGACCGCCTCGGAACACCTCAGCCTGCTACGCCGCGGCGGCCTGGTCCTCTCCCGCAAGGAGGGCAAGCAGGTCTTCTACCGCGCCGACGGCGCGAGCATGGCCGAACGGCTCGGCGCCCTGCAGGAGTACCTGGCGCGCTGCTGCCCGCCCGGCTGTGGCTGACCGGCGTCGCCCGCAGGCCGCGCGGCGCTCAGGTGCGCAGGTCGAGCATGGCGGACATCGCCGCCACAACGGACGGGGCAACCTGGTAGTACACCCAGGTGCCGCGTCGCTCCGAGGTGAGCAGACCGGCCTCACGCAGCTTCTTCAGATGGTGAGAGACGGTCGGCTGGGAGACACCGACATCGGAGATGTCGCACACGCACGCCTCGCCGCCCGCGTGCGAGGCGACCTTGGAAAACAGCCGCAGCCGCACCGGATCGGCCAGGGCCTTGAACATCACGGCCATCTTCTCCGCGTCCGCCTGCGACAGCTCCCCGGCGGTGATCGGCGGGCAGCACGGCACCACAGCTTCGGCGTCCAGCACCGTCAGCTCGACAACCTCTGAATTCGACATGCGTCTATGTTGACACTCGTCGATGCGAGTGGCAAGCTCCAGGCATAGACAGGCATCGAAACAAGGGGTTGTCGTGACCGCACTGATCCGCACCGCTCTCACCGCCGCCCGGGCCCGCCGCACGGCTCGTCACCTGGCCGGCGTCAGCTTCTGCGACGGCCGTGCTCAGGTCTGCGACAGCTCCTGCCGGGCCACGGCCCATCAGCGGCGCAACCAGATGTCCGCGCTCTCCCTCGCCCGCTGATTCGCCCCACCAACCTTGAGGAGACCGACCGTCATGAGCGAGCAGCAGCTCCCCGTCGTCGTCATCGGAGCCGGACCCGCCGGGCTCGCCGCCGCAGCCCATCTCAACGAGCGCGGGATCGGGCACCTGGTGCTGGAATCCGGTCCGGCCGCCGCGTCCGCCGTGCGCGAGTGGTCGCACGTGCGGCTGTTCTCCACCTGGGGCGAACTCGTCGATCCGGCGGCCGAGAAGCTCCTCGCGCCGACCGGCTGGACCAAGCCCGACGCTGCCGCCTATCCCACGGGAGGCGACTGGGCCGACAAGTACCTCCAGCCGCTGGCCGACGCCCTGGGCGAGCAGGTCCGCTACCAGGCCACGGTCACCGGGGTCTCCCGCGCGGGCCGTGACCGTATCGTCGACGCCGACCGTGAGAGCCAGCCGTTCGTCGTCCACTTCACCACCCCCGCAGGCGAGGAACGTGTCTTCGCCCGCGCCGTCATCGACGCCTCCGGCACCTGGACCACGCCCAGCCCCGCCGGCGCGAGCGGCCTGCCTGCCCTCGGCGAGAAGGCTGTCGCCGACCGCATCACCTACCGCGTTCCCGATCTCAAGGACCCGGCCGTCCATGCCCGCTACGCGGGCAAGCGCACCGCCGTGATCGGCTCCGGCGCGTCCGCGTTCACCGCCCTGGCGTCCCTCGCCGACCTCGCCAAGGACGAGACCGGCACGCACGCGGTGTGGATCCTCCGGCGCGGGATCAGCGGCTCCACCTTCGGCGGCGGTAGCGCCGACCAGCTCCCCGCCCGCGGCGCACTCGGCCTGGCGGCGAAGGCCGCCGTGGACAACGGCTACGCCGACGCGGTCACCGGCTTCCGCACCGACGCGGTCGAGCGCGATGCGGACGGCCGGCTGATCCTCATCGGTGAGGACGGCCGGCGCCTGGACCCGGTCGACGAGGTCATCGTCCTGACCGGCCTGCGCCCGGACCTCTCGTTCCTGTCCGAACTGCGCCTGGGCCTGGACGAGCGCCTTGAGGCCCCGGTCGAGCTGGCCCCGCTGATCGACCCCAACCAGCACTCCTGCGGCACCGTCTACCCTCACGGGCACCGTGAGCTCTCCCACCCCGAGCAGGACCTCTACCTGGTCGGCATGAAGTCCTACGGCCGCGCCCCCACCTTCCTGGCCATGACCGGCTACGAGCAGGTCCGCTCCGTCGTCGCCGCCCTTGCCGGGGACACCGAGTCCGCCGACCGCGTCGAACTCGCTCTGCCCGAGACCGGGGTGTGCGGTGGCGCAGGCCTGTTCGACGATCCCGCCGGTGAGCAGGGCGAGGGTGGCGGCTGCTGTGCTCCGGTGCCTGCCGTTGTGCAGATCGGCGTCGGAGCCGCCGCTGCCCTCACCGTTGAGGAGTCGTCCCCGGGCGGCTGCTGCTGATCCGCACCAGAGCCCCGGCCACCCGGCCGGGGCACCATCCCCGCGTCAGGAGGATTCTCATGTCCCGAGTACAGCTCGCCCTGCGCGTCCCCGACCTGAACGCCTCAATCGCCTTCTACAGCAAACTCTTCGGCACCGAGCCGGCCAAACTCCGCGACGGGTACGCCAACTTCGCCATCGCCGAGCCCCCGCTCAAGCTCGTGCTGGTCCAAGGCGTCCCGGGTGAGGAGACCCGCATGGACCACCTCGGCGTCGAGGTCGAGACCACCGAAGCCGTCCACGCCGCCACCACTCGCCTCGCCGGCGCGGGTCTGGCCACCGACGTCGAGAACGACACCACCTGCTGTTACGCCCTGCAGGACAAGGTGTGGGTCCACGGCCCTGGCCAGGAGCCCTGGGAGGTCTACGTCGTCAAGGCCGACGCCGAAGCAATGACCAAGCAGAAGGCTGCCCAGTGCTGCGCGGACCCGGCCGCTGAGAGCGAGAGCGTCCCGGCGCCGGCCGGGGGCTGCTGCCCGTGACCGACTTGGATAGCTCAACCGCGGTCGCGACCGGAACCGGGGAACGGTCGCGACCGCGCGCTGTGCTGCCCGCGCTGTGCGCCACCCAGATCACCAGCTGGGGCATCGTCTACTACGCCTTCCCGGTCCTCAATCCGCAGATCACGGCGACGACCGGCTGGCCCGTCGGGGCGACCACAGCCGCGTTCTCCGCCGCCCTGCTGATCTCCGCCATCGCCGGGATACGCGTCGGCCGGATCATCGACCACCGCGGCCCCCGCACCGTCATGACCGCAGGATCCGCCCTCGGCGTCCTGGCCATCCTCATCATCGCCGCCGCCCCCAACCTGCTTGTCTTCTTCACCGGTTGGGCTGTGGCCGGGTTCGCGATGGCGGCCACCTTCTATCAGCCCGCATTCGCAGCCCTCACCAGGTGGTGGGCCCCCGACCATGTCCGCGCTCTCACCATCGTCACCCTGGCCGGCGGCCTGGCCTCAACCGTCTTCGCGCCCCTGACCGCCGTACTCGCCGACCGTCTTTCCTGGCGCGGTGCGTACCTGGTTCTGGCCCTGATTCTCGCCGCCGTCACCATTCCGGCTCACGCCCTCGCCCTCAAGGCGCCGTGGCCGAAGGCTGCCTCCGCGCCTGCCCACGCCACAGGCGGGGCAGGCGCTGTGGCCAGGAGCCGGCCGTTCTGGATGCTGGCCGCAGCCCTCACGCTGTCGGCGTTCGCCGTGTACGCCGTCGTCGTCGCCCTCGTCCCGCTCCTGCTGGAGCGCGGTCTCACCACCGCCCAAGCCGCCTGGGCCCTTGGCCTGGGCGGCGCCGGACAGACCCTCGGCCGCACCCTCTACGCCGCCCTCGCCCGCCGCACCGCAGTAACCGCCCGCACCACGGCACTCATCGCACTGGGCGGTGCCACCACCGCCGCACTCGCAGTAGTCCCCGGTCCGTACGCCCTTCTGGTCGTACTGTCCGTCGCCGCCGGGATGGTCCGCGGCAACCTCACCCTTCTGCAAGCCACCGCCATCGCCGACCGCTGGGGCACCACCCACTACGGCCGTCTCTCCGGACTCCTCGCCGCCCCCGCCACGGCAGCCTCCGCCCTTGCACCGTTCGTCGCCGCGGCACTCGCCTCCCCACTGGGCGGCTACCCAACCCTCTTCGCAGTGCTGGCCCTCCTCTCCGGCATCGCAGCCCTGATCGCCGCCAGGTCAGCACCGACGAACACGCACTCTGCTGATCGCTGATCGATACGGGTGGCAGGCCTGCCGAGGGCGAAATACCCGCAGCGCAAGTCACCTTGGGCCATCAGCCGACCCGCCGATCGGCGGACTGCCAACGCGGTGACGGCGCGACACACTAGCGGCGTGGATGAAGACCTGGATGAAGATACGAAGGCGTATCTCGTGATGGCGGAAGGCTTGTCCAGCGAAGAACTGGACGCGGAGCTCGCCCTGCTGGAGGCACGTGAGGCACTGCTTGCCGAAGAGGCTGCGGACTTGGCATGGCAGAATAGGATGTTTCAGGGATTCTCTGCGGCACCACCGCCACCCGGGCTGGACTGACACCCTGCCTCTTCCGGTGCTGCAATCCGAAGCAGTCCGCTAGGTGCTCGCCAACTGCCAGGCAACGGATCCGCCAACTACGAATCAATCACTCCGCCTGACCAGCGGTCCCGTGCGTACGACTCGCCACCTGCGGCTCAATGTCACATGTCCTGTGACTGACGTTGTTGTGACTGAGCGCTTCACTTGGCGAGTGAGCACTGGAGTTGGCGGGGCTGAGCGGCAGATGTGGCGGGCACGGCATGGACGGCGACGACGGTGGTCCCGCTACCGCGGCTGGCGAGCGGTGATCAAGCTGTCAGTGCCTGTCTCTAGAGTCAGCGCATGGCAAAAGACCTGGTCCAGGATTCATGGAACCGCATTGACGAGTGGCTGCGCGAGCATGCGCCTCGCACCTTCGCCACGCTCGGGCCGCCCGCGGGACGTGAGGAGATAGCGGCAGCGGAGAAGGAACTGGGCGTCGCCTTCCCTCCCGACCTGGTCGCGTCACTTCTCCGGCACAACGGGGCGCTGGACGGGGCGAAAGCCTTCCGGTTCAGCACGCACGACCGGCTGCTCGCAGTGAGCGAGATCCTCGGGGATACCAGGTTCATGCGCGGCATCGCCGAGGACCTGGACGAGGAGGAGGCCGAGTACTACTGGAGCCACGCCTTCCTGAAGTTCGGTTCCTACGGGGTGACGGCTGACGGTCTCGCGATCGACTGCCGCCGTGGGCGGGACTCCTACGGTGCGATTGGACGGTTCTTCGACGAGAGCGGCACCGAATTCGGGCGGGCCGACTCGCTGGGCGGGTATCTGGCAGAGCTGGCCGACCAGCTTGAGAGCGGCCCGGCCGCAGGCGCCGTCACCTTCAACGGCCGACTGTTCTGGGAACGGACCCGGCCTCCCCGCCCGGAGTGGGGCAGTGCCGACGATCCCCTTCCCGGGCCGAATGCGCCGTTGCCGGAGCTGAACCTGTCCTGCAGCCCCACCGACGTCCTCCCTGTGGGTCTCCTGGGCGGGCTTGAGGAACTCGGTGCGCTGCTCGCGGTCCTGCCGCGTGAGCAGGTGGCCGAGGGCGCGCGGAAGCAGCTGCGCAGAGTGGCCGTCGAAACGGGCCTGAACAAGTACCCGGAGATCAAGTCGGCGCTGGACGCGTTGGAACGGGGTGAAGCCCCACCACGGCCGGAACAGGCCGGCCCGCTGGCCCTGCGACTGCGCACGGTGCTCGTCCAGGCGAACTCTCACCGAGACGACCATCGCAGGTGGGCCGCGGAGAAGATGGCGCACGGGATCTGGGGATCGCCCTACAGGTCCGTGTGCGAGAGCGCGGGCATCCGCCGTCACCTCACTGTCGAATGGCGTGCAGATCTGCACGCGGACCTGGGCAACCCGCCCCTGCCACCGATACCGGACGATCGCTTCTGGGAGACCCTACGCAACCCCGCCATCGACTCCAGCTGGTACGCAGCTCGATACCCCCAAGATCAGGCCTGACCTCAGGGGGCTCCGGTTCGGCGTGAGCGCTTCATCTGGCGGACCCCGCCAGATGAAGCGCTCCTTACCGTGTTGGCGGGTTGATTCCGGTCCTTCGTACGGCCGACCATTCCCGCGGAAGAGGCGTAAGTCCGCTCGACCCGGCCGCTCACCGACGCCCAGAAGAAGCGCAACTGCGAGCTCCTGGACCTTGCACAGCGCAAGCCCCGCACCACCGCCGCGTAGGAGGGCCGGTCGTGTTCACCGACATGAAAGAGGCCCTCGAAGCCGAGACCCTCGAACTCACCCCACTCGGCAGCGGCCAGACCACCGCCGCGTGTCCGGATGTTTCATGAGCGACCACCCCTGAAACACCGGCGGGCGTCGCCGATTGTGCCCTCCGCCTGGACCGACAGAACCCCTCAGCAAGGTTCATCGTCCCAGGTCAGGAAGGCACTTTCGCGTTTCCGCCCCACAGCCGCCGTACCCAAGACGCCAGCAGCACCGGAGTCGCCTAGCGTGGCGGGGCAGGGGAGGGATGTCCCCGGTCCCACCCCTGCCCTCAGGAAAAGGGCCTGACACGCAATCCGCGTGCTGGGCCCTTTGCTGTTTCCGCATGGTGGGTGGTTTTACGGGGTCTGGTAGCGGCCGCCCTGGGGCAGACCGGGAGCGCGGCCCGCCTAACGGGACAGCGACGTCACGGGACAGCCGTGATGCCCAGGGCGTAGCAACTTCCCTCGCTGGAGCCGTACTTCTCGGGGTTCATGGAATAGGAAATCACCGTCGAGCCGTGGGGATCGAGGGTGTACTTGGCTGGACTTCTGTTGTTCTTCACGAGCGTCACGCCATCAACTTGTGGCGAAAAGGTCTCCTGCTCATCCCCGTCATTGACGAAGCGGATTTGCGCAACCCGTGCGGGCTGCATCGCCGCGCTTCCCTCGGCCTGGAACAGCCTGGTCTGGGAGCAGTCGACAACCGAGCCGCTCACGGGAATGCTTGCGCCCCCTCCGCTTGTGGACGTGTACACGACGCCGCCGACTACAAGAGCCAAGCCGGTTCCAACCGCGCCCATCAGCCAGGCCGGTCGCTTACCTGCTGAAGGCGGGTACGTGGGCATAGGGGACGTACCTGCGGGTGCGGGGTACTCGTCCTGCGAAGCGGCCCATCCCTCAATGTAGGTGTCGACGCATTCCTGGCAGGTCGCTTGCTCGGGTTCTTCCGCTCGAGGCGCTGAACGGTCAATCGGTGTGTCACACATGGCGACCATGTCGCCCTTGATGGCGATGTGTACCACTTCTTCCTGCATGCTCCCCTGCCCCCCTCATACCGACTGCCGTCACGTAAAACGTACGAACGGGGTGCGATCGCACGAGTATGCGAACCCTCTGCGATCGAACATTCACAACATCCGACCGTAGTAGATCAGATGGGAGGTTGATCGAAAAGTGCCCTATGCAGACCTCGACGAGCTGAAGGACCGCCTCGACTGGGAGCTAGAGATCTTTAAGAGTTTGGGTTACGTGGGGTCGTGACGGATGTCGTGGGCTGCGCTATGCCGGAGGGATGAGGTATCCCGATGGTGGCGGGCTGACGGCTGAGGAGCGGGTTCGGCGTGAGCAGGTCCGCTTGGCGGCCGCTGATCTGATGCGACCAGCAGATCCTGGAAGCGTATGTCTTCTACGAGCTTGCCGGCTCACCCGTGCGCTCGGACACCACGCGGCCTTTCGGGGTGTGCCGTGTTCGCCCGCTCCACGATTCCGTGAGGGTGGAAGTTGCCAACGCGAGCGAGGCGGGCCGTTTCCTGCGCACCCTGCTTCCCGTGCACGACCCCGCCGGTGACGTTCACGGGATCACCGGGCTGCGCATCCGGCAACGCACCGAGACCGGCATTGAGTTGTACCGCCTCGGCCAGACCACCTCACTGTGGCTCACCGGTGTGCCGCCCCGGGTGTGGCGTCACGCGGAACAGGATCAGCTCGCCTCCATCACGGAGCGGGGCTGGCAACCGTGCTGGCGCGACCGCACCACCTGGACCCGCGCAGAGATCCTCTTCCACCACGAATACTTCACCGACGCATGGGCCCAGCGCTTCGAGCGCGGCGCCTGGTGCACCAGCGGCCTGCTGCGACGCATGGCCCTGTTCAGCGAGCTTTCCACCGCCGAGTCCACCACGGCCTGGCTCACCCATCCCTCGGGCCGCCTGTCGGATGCGCTCATCTGGTGCATCGAGCTCGACCACGCCACCGATGCCGCGCGCGATACCAACCCCATCCTCGACGCTCTCACCGACCCGGACTTCGGACTGCCGCTGCACGCCGTGCCCTTCGGCGACGAGGTCCTGGACGCTTCTCCTCACCAGAAGCAAGTGGCTGATGAGGAGGCGAGCGCCGCGATTGAGCTTCGGTTCACGGACTTCACGACGTTCCGTCGCCGCGCTGCGGCCCTGAGAACGGACGATTGAGGCCCCGAATTCCGGGAGCGTGCCAGCCGGGCACGCTCCCGAGGATCGGGGCCCTCAGCATTCCAAGCGGACCGAAGCGAGCCGCCGCGTTCGGCTCTGAGGACTCAGACGGACGGCGGTTGGAACGAGCCGAGAACCGTCGCCACTTGCTTCGCGAGATGCGCGATGTGGGACGGGAGATAGTCGTCGAGCGCGTCTACGTCGTCGCAGAGCGCGGCGCGCAGACCGTGCAGACTGGCTGCGGTCCACACACGTTCCAGCTCGGTGTCGTCGGCGCGAGGCATTCCGGCGCTCCCGCTATGCACAGAGCGCAGATACCTGGCCAAGACGCCCTCGCCCTCAGCGGGGGCGGCTTCACCGAGGACAGCTGCCAGCTGCGCTTGGTGCTTGTCGGTCGGCCCCAGCGAGCGATCACGCTGATAGGGGGCTTGCAGGTAGGAGTCGAGAGCCTTGAGGGGCATCCCTGAGCGCTGGCTGAAGGCAGCCATCAGCAGGGCTACCGAGTTCATGGTGTCCGCGGCGTCCGTGGCCCGGTACAGGGTCATGCGCTGCGTGTCGTGTGCGAGTTCCGGCTCGGTGTAGCGCAGGACCTCCTCACAGTTCATGACAGCCTCGGAGGTGAGTGACTGCATCGCCCGGCGCAACGGCTCGGGCAGAGGTACATCGTCACGCCAGGAGGCCGAGGTGGCAGCTGGGACTGAGCCGTCGCGGGTGACGGCTTCGCGCAGGAGCTGCTGGTAGGTCTTTCCGGTTTCCTTCATGCGGCGGCGGTGGCCCTTCTTGGGTGCGTGGTGCTTCGTCATCACTGGCTCGCTCGTGCGTCGTCCCGCGACCTGACGCATCGGCAGATCAGACGCGTAGGAAGGAAGGGCGAGATGCGGAGCACCTTCGGGCTTTCTCGCTGCGCCACTCGCGGGGTGGTTCAGCGCTGCCGGGACCGTCGCCTCAGTCCGACCGCCTTAACGACGCAACGACAACTCAGGTCACGCACGCCCGACGGCACGCCGGACAACTCCTAGGAACTGTTTCTCGGATCATGTGCGTAGCCAGATCAGGAGTGCTGCGAGTGTGACGGTGCCGAGGTAGATGTAGGCCCGTTTCTCGTAGCGGGTGGCGACGGCTCGGAAGCCCTTCAACCG